>CAZDIA010000055.1:0-15264 GCA_964505385.1 uncultured Chitinophagales bacterium | reverse complement strand
AGCTGAACAAAATCGAGAGGCTCATTTTCCATGATCTGCTCAAGCTCGCTGTGCCGCCGTCCATGAGAGGTCGTCAGGCCGACATAGCGGATTTTTCCTTCCTCCTTATACTCCCGAATGGTTTCAAGGTGATTTTCCTGGTTGAGCAGATTGTGCACCTGCATCAGATCGATTTGATCAATGCCCCATAAATCAAGAGAATCTTCGATCTGTGAGGGACCGGCTCCGGTTCGCCGGGTCCATATTTTGGTAGCTGAAAATTTGTTATCCTGATTATCCGTGCGTTGCAGTCCGTAGCCGATCACTTCTTCGGAGCTGCCGTACATGGGTGAGGAGTCGATCATCCCGCCGCCACGATCAAAAAAGTGCTGGAGCACCTCGGTTCTGTCGTCGCGCAGCCCGGTATCCCCGCCGACATTAAATGTGATGTAAGTTCCCATGCCGACTGCCGGGATCATCTCACCACTTGAAGGGATTTCTTTTTTCAGCATATCACCGGTATCCCGGCCGCTTATGAAACCTGTGTGCCTGCTTTTCCAAGGGAGAACCATTCCCATGGACAACCCGGATGCTATTTTTACAAACTGTCGCCGATTCATAGAAGTGTGATGGTTTGATTAAGAGGTAACTAACACAACGATTTATATCCTGACGTTTTTATGAAGAAGTTGCCGGGTTCTGGGTTGAGGCGTCGGGCTTCGGGTTTCCCCGACACTCACTTCGTTCATGTGCGGGGCAGGCAGGTTCCATGGTTTCTGAGTATTGCCACCAGATAGTAGGTTTCGGTTTACATAACGTGGAACGTGCCTGCCGAACATCAAACAAACATATAAATACTTTAGCTGACACAGACCCGAAAGGGGCGCGGTAAATACACAGGCAACAGGCTCATCCCTCTGCGCGCCTGACCTTTCGGGTGGGTTGTGGTATTAATCAATGGCTTAATTCAAATTTAAGCAACTAATAAATTATGCATTAGTTTGGCCTGAAATTTTCACTCAAAACCTGTAAGTGATCCTTGCGTACACATCTCCGTTTCTTCGGCCTTCTTCTTCCGCTACAAAAGGATCGGTGCGCAGTCGATATCGTACTTCTGCCGATAGATTACTGGTAAAAAAACGTTGATACCTGGCTTCATAGGAGTGGGAGTTCGGTCTGAAGCTTGGGGAAACAAGCCAACCCGGATCAGCAAAGGCATAAAGCAAACCGAGATTTGTATCTTTTAAAAGACCCTTGGTATATCCCACTACCTGAAATGCAAATGCATTCTCCCGCGAATGTAACTCCGGTACAGCCGGAGCTGTCGGGGCAAATCCGCCTTCAAAGCCGAGGAAATAGTCGGCACCAGCCCAATTGAGTTGTTCAAATTCATAGATCAGGCGGGTGGTCAGCAAGGAATAATGATCAAACCCGCCATTATCAGGAAGTGAAGAGGGTACGATATGGAAGCCGATCTCCCGCTGCTCCCAGGCACCTTCTGTTCCGGCATCCACAAGTACCAAAGTATGAGAAAATCTTGAAGCCGATTCCGAGAACTCCAGTGGCTCACGCGCTACAGACCCCGGCCCGTCAGTTGAGTTAAATTCGCCGGTGTATTCAACATCCCAGGAGTCGAAAGCCCGCCAAGTGATCTTAATACCATCCGTCCACGATACCAGAACATTGGGATTGTCATAGCGATGAAGTCCCTTGGCAACGGTTGATCTCAGCCTATAACCGGATTGAAACCGGCCTGCTCTTAGCGTTAGCCTTTCTGTGGGTGACCAAATCATTTCAAATATGTCAATGGAGGTATCCCCGAAGCGTAACCCGCTCCGCGTCGGAAGATTTTGATCTAACCAAAACCGGAACTTATCCTGGTTTGTTGAGTATCTGCCTGCAAGGCGGGTCTGGAATGTCAGACGAGGTGTGAAATGATAGCCGGCACCTATACGAAAACGTGCACGGGCTTCATGAAGATGATCTTCAACGTCAATCTCACTGTAATCGTAAGATCCATAATAGCCCGTTCTGAGCTGTCCGAAATAAAATGCATTATCCAGGCCGGGATTTGAAATAGCCGGATCAGCATTATACAGGAGTAGCGGTATTAGAAGTAAAATTGTCAGAAAAAACCTGTTCATAAATTACCTTCATACTTTACTGCAAACACTCTTCTTTTTTTTCCATTCTATCTCCATCTTTATAAACATACTACGTGGAGTTGAGCTCCCTTTCGTTATATTTGCTAATAAAAGTTTTCAAAAACTTATAACCCATTTATAAATTTAGTATAAATAATAATATTAAAATAGCACTCACGGGTCCGCCTGGAATAGGAAAAACCACTATTTGCGAGCGGTTAACAACTCAAGTTTCAGGTGGTGGTGGTATTATTACTTCTGAAATTCGTAATGACAGTGGCCGCCGGACAGGATTTTCCATTCGGGATGTTCAGACCGGCCGGTCAGAGATTATGGCTCATACCGATTTTAGCGAAGGCCCCAGGGTCGGAAAATACCGTGTTGATCTCACAGAGAGCGAGAGAGTTATAAGCACCGCACTCAACAGTGCACTTGATTCAGCCAGTTGGATTGTCCTTGATGAAGTAGGACCGATGGAACTGAAAATAGCTTCATTTGAACCTCTGGTATACAAAATTCTGGAAAGCGATAAGCCGGTGATACTCACCTTTAAGGAAAAGCTTCAGGGCAAGTTGATGAATGAAATCAGGCAGAAATGTGAGGTTAAAGTTTTAACAATGGAAAACCGGGAGGAGATGCTGAATTTTCTGGTGGAGGAGATGTCCGGGTTGGATAGGGAGTAATTTTGGTTTGGAGGTTGAGTAGTGAAGAGATAAAGTAACAAAGTGACAAAGTGACAGAGTGACAAAGTAGTCTTCGTAGATATTTTTGTAATGACTGACGAGAAGCGGTAACCGCAACCTGTTAAATGAAATAGTGATTCAGGATCTAGTGAGCAGTTCTGTTCCGGAATTTGGGGCTATTTCAAAAAAAAAGGACCACAGCAAAACCTGCTATGATCCTTTTGACAAGTTATTGTTTGACTCTGTTTATCCTGTCAATAAGACAAAGACTACCAGAAAAGCAAACACAAGCTTCAAAAGCAACGACTTGTAATTCCGCATATAATACCCCTTTTATCTGTATTTGCTCTGATTACTTATCAGAAGTCACCGATTGACTGTCCAATCATAAAAGCGCTTTCACCACTTTATATTAACAGCCCTATATACATTTACCAGTTCTGCTACCCTTCTTTAAATCAATCGAAACTTCTACAGTTAGACAAAACCTATATAATAAATTCAGATTAAATAGTCCAGTAGTTTTTTACCCAGACGGCATCCAGAATATTTTTTTATAGTCTTTTTATTCTGAGGCTATTGCTTACCACACTTACGGAGCTGGCTGCCATCGCGAATGCAGCAAACATCGGGCTCAGTAATCCAAAAGCGGCCAACGGAACACCAACAGAGTTATAAACAAATGCCCAAAACAGATTCTGCCGGATAATCCTCAGCGAACCTCGCGAAAGTGTAAGCGCCTCGACTACTTTATTCAAATTTCCGCTCATAAGCGTGATGTCTGATGAACTCACAGCAAGATCCGTTCCCGTTGCCATTGCCATGCCTAAATCCGCTTTTACCAGTGCCGCCGCATCATTGATGCCGTCACCAACCATAACTACTTGCTTGCCTTCTTGTTGATACTTTTCAACGATAGCAGCTTTATCATCCGGCTTTACTTCAGCCTCAACCTGGTCCAGCCCAAGCTTTTTGGCAAAAGCCCCGGCGGTTCGCTTCTGATCTCCGGTCACCATTACAACTTCAATTTCCATTTCACGGAGGCGGGAAATTACCTCTCCGGCTTCTTCCTTCAACTGATCGCTCACACTGATCAACCCTTCAGGCTGGCCATCAACCAAAACAACCAATGGAGTTGTTCCCTGATCCTGCTGATGAGTTACCATCTCTTGCTGTTCGCCGGTCCATCCATCAAAATCGCCGGCTGAGCGGACGGTGATTTCTTTATCTCCTACTTTACCTTTTATTCCAACACCCATCGTCGTCTCGACCTGTGCGGCTATAACAACATCAAGGTTTTCGGACTCAGCCCTTTTTACAATCGCTTTGGCAATAGGATGATCGGATTGCTGCTCAACCGAAGCGGCATAGGCCAAAATCTTTGCCCGGTCATTGTTATTAAACGGAATCACGTCCGTCACTTCCATCGTGCCGGTGGTGAGTGTTCCGGTTTTATCAAACAAAACAACATCAGCTTTGCGAGCCTCTTCCAGGCTGACTGCATCTTTGATCAGAATTCCTTTTTCAGCGGCCCGGCCGGAACCAACCATGATCCCGGTTGGCGTTGCAAGCCCTAATGCACATGGGCAAGCAATCACCAGCACTGCTACCATGTTCACCATCGCGCGTGCGGGTCCATCTGCTGAAATCCATACAATGAATGAAAGTGCTGCAATAACCAAAACTATCGGTACGAAAACCGATGCTACTTTATCCACCAGACGCTGAATTGGTGGCTTGGAGCCTTGCGCCCGTTTCACGGTCTCAATTATTTGTGCAAGTGCCGTATCTTTGCCAACCTTTTCCGCAATCATTGTGAATGATTTATTGGTATTCCGGGTGCCGCCAATCACTTCATCTTCTGCCCCTTTTTCTACCGGAATACTTTCACCGGTCATAGCGGATTCATCCACACTTGCCCCGTCTTTTTCTATACGGCCATCTACAGGAATCTGCTCCCACGCTTTCACCAGCAATTTGTCACCGGCACGTACCTGCTTCAGCGGAACCTCGGCCCATTCACCGTTATCGTAGCGGGTTACGGTATTCGGCGTGAGTTTAAGCAGCCCCGCCATTGCATCGCGACTGTGGTATTTTGCGCGCTCCTCCATCCATTTACCAAGCAGCAGAAGCGCAATTATGATTGCCGCAGTTTCAAAATAGATATCGTGTGGAGTTACCAGGCCGCCTTCCACACCCAAAAAAGTAGCATAGCTGCTGAACAGAAATGCTGCTCCGGTTCCTATAGCAACCAGCGAATTCATATCAGCACTAAATCGCCGGGTTGCTTTCCAGGCACCGGTAAAAAAGGAGCTACCCGCATAAAACAGTATGATCGCGGTAAGCCCGAGTTGTATCAGGTTCCAGGTAAACAGGTGTGGATGCACCCAATCACCCCACGATTCAATCATCATTGGCCCCATATCCAGCACCATGACAATAAAGGCCAGGGGCAGAGCTATAAAAAATTTCCTTTTGAATTGGGAGCCGGCACGTTCAAAAACATCTTCCTGATCTTCCTGCTGCAGCAAACGGGCATCGTATCCTGATTGTCTGATTTGTTCGATTAGCGTGTCCGGATCAATTGACTCATCAGCTTCGACTGCGGCCTGATTTGTCGCCAGATTTACTTCCGCTTTTTGAACGCCTTCAACCGAATTGAGAGCTTTTTCCACGTTGGCAACGCAGGATGCACAGCTCATACCTGTAATTTCAAGATTCAAAGGTTCACTTTCATCCTGAGCAAGTTCTGCCCCAAATCCGGTATTTTCTACAGATTTAATAAGGGATCCCGGATCATCTCCTGAATAGAATACCCGGGCCTGGTTGGTTGCAAGGTTAACCTCAGCCTGTTCAGCACCTTCCGCATTGTTCAAAGCTTTCTCTACATTAGCTACACAACTTGCGCAGCTCATGCCGTCAATATTGAGAATGATTTCGCGAGGCTGATTATCAACCTGTGTTTTTTTTAAAGTGTTAGATGGCATAGCATATTTCATTTTTGATCACACACAATAACGGACTAACACACCGATATCTCATTACACTTTTTTGACTAAAGCGTATGGAATTTTGTGCTTATCCAAACAGTATTAATAGCAATGCGGCAGCCACAATCAATCCGAAGGCAAGAAGCAATCGTTTTCGCAGTTCCGGATGACCAAAAGACGAGGCAATGCCAAACTTGATGAAGGTATTGCTGATAAGTGCGGTTAAAATTAAGCGCCATGCCAAATCAGCTTCAATGTTTCCGTCCTGTACCATTTGAGAAGCAGAAAGTGTAATCGCATCCATATCCGATAATCCGGATACCGCAGCCACGATATACAGGTATTGATCTCCGAGATATTCAGTAGTGAGTGCAACCAAAAACAGCACCAGTGTATATACACCCCCAAAGGTAAAAGCTGAGGAAAGCTCACTCGGGTTGCGCTGTTCGGGCAGGCGCGCGGTACGGTCCGTGATCATCTTGTAAGAGTAAATTGATATGCCGATTGAAAAAAGCAACATCAGCATCACCGGCCAGGCAATCTGCCAGAAATAATCCGGGGCCATGATGGCTATCTCAACCATCACTCTGGGGTAAATCATTGCAGTCGCGATTATGATCACCACGGCAGAATTTCGTGCCGGGCCTTCGCCTACAGACGCTCGCCGTGAATAACTCACCGTGGTTGCCGTGCTTGAGATCAGCCCGCCCAGCATTCCTCCAAGGGTGACACCGGCTCGTTGCCCCAGAAACTTGTAGATTAAATAGCCTCCCAGGCTTATACCAACAATCAGTACCACCAACAGCCATGTTCGCTGCGGGTTAAAAGCATCCAATGGTCCGAAGTGCTGATTCGGAAGTATTGGCAGGATAATTAAAGATATCAGTGCGAACTGCATGATGGCCCTGATATCCGTATCCTCAAGACGGGCAAGCATTCCCTTAAGCTGGGGTTTGATATACAGTAAAATTGCGGTACTTGCGGCTATTGCAGCTGCAACTGCCGGCTGGCCTGCAGGGATATAAGCACCAACGCCAAACATCAACAGCAATGAAACTTCTGTTGTCATGCCGGCTCCAACGATTTGCGCATGTATTTTTTGCCAGTTGCCCACGATTATAATCACCATAACCCCGGCAGCGCCGAAAAGGATGATCCCGGGAGTAAACTGATCTGCAAGATAGGCGGTGAGAGTCCCGAACATTGTGACCAAAGCGAATGTACGAAACCCCGCTATACGAGCCTCTTTTAGCTCCCGCTGCATACCAACCAATAATCCCAGCAGCAGTGCCAGCCCTAAATCCTGTACTATTTGCAGATCAATTTCCAACTTAGCTGAAGAATTTGAGAATTATGTTTATATCCAATTCAAGCTTGTATCTATATGATACGGCTTTATGATGTAAGGTATTGCCGCAAGATAAATTACCTTACCAAAAGTACCCGTTTTTCTTTGGGATGATTAAAATCCGGTGGGAGCTGTATAAAGGGAAGTCTAATACTTAACGCCGACAGGACCGTTGGACGCTGTCGGTTTTTTTAAATCTGACAGCGTCCGAAGGACCTGTCAGCATTTATGATAAATTCAAAACTGATATAGCTAATGTGCTCAAAATGAAATCTACCCGCTTTATATTCGCTTTGTTTGAACGAAAATTTCCGCTATAATCCGGCAGTGTACTTATAATCAAAGATACAAAATTATGATCAGCAGTATTTTACTTACCGGAATCTCCCTTTCTTTTTTTGCTTTCAATATGATTATTGATAGTGATAGCGAACAAGCTTTTCTGGAAAATTTTGAACCCTTTTGCGGATACGCTTACGCCGGCGAAACCACCTACTTTGATCTCGGTGCCGAGGAGCTCAAGGACCCGGAGCTACTGATGTTGCTCGAAGCATGCGACGAAGATGAGGTTCGCATTCCATTCTGGGTCGATGATGATCGCTCCCGCACGTGGATATTGGATATACGCGAAGATGGATTAAGGCTTAGTCATGATCACCGCTATGAAGACGGCAGCGAGCACGAAGCAAATATGTATGGCGGTTTTTCTGATGAACGCGGCAGCGAAACCAAACACTATTACCCCGCCGACGAAGCTACAATCGAAGACCGGCCCGCAAGAGAAATCAATGTCTGGTCAACGGAGTTGGATATTGAAAATGAGGTGTATTATTACCGTCTCTATCTTGATGGCGAATTAAGTTATGAAGCAAAATTTGACTTAGGCGAACCTATACCGTTTGATGAGGTTTACTGATTTAACTTCCTATAAAAGTCATTGTAGTTGCTGTGACAGCTTCGAGTTGCCGGAAGAGCTTGTTCAGGCTGTTTTTTCGTTTCTCGTTACTGGTTTGTCGTTGTATTCATCAACCCCTAATGACAAACGAGTAACGACTAACGAGAAACGAGAGCCATATAAAGTGGTTATAGAGCTTGATCTAAGCTTTATCGAGTTTAAAATAAAAGCGGGAGCCCTCACCCGGTTTGCTTTCCAGGTTCATATCCTTTCCGTGAGCATCGAGTATACTTTTCACAACGGATAATCCGAGCCCGGTGCCACCCTTATCGCGTGAACGCGCTTTGTCCGTACGGTAAAACCGGTCAAACAGCCGCTCTTGATGCTCCTCCGGAATTCCTATACCGGTATCAATAACCTCAACGGTGACCTCATTCTGCTCTTTTTGATCATACCGAACTTCAACCTTGCCCCCGCTGGTAAATTTAAGCGCATTTGAAATCAAATTGGAAAACACCTGTTCAATCTTGTCTTTATCAGCTACAACATTGCAGGAGTGCTCATCCCATGTAAGCTCAGTGTTGTTTTCATCGGCTATATGCTGATACCAGTTACAAACCTGAGGCACGAGTTCAGACAAGTCGAAAGTTACTGGTTTAATGAAATTCTGATCAGAGTCGTACCCTTGCAGCGTCATGATATCTTTAAAAAGCTGATTCAACCTCTTTGCCTGTCCCCGGGCATTAGCCACATATTTTTTTCGGGTTTCCGTATCAAGCTTGTCGATTTCCAGCATTTCAAGTGATCCCATCATCGTATGCAGGGGGTTGCGAACTTCGTGGGCAATATCTGCAAAAAACTGCCTCTGTTTTTCATTGATCTCCAGGAGGCGCTCATTGTCAGCTTTCAGATGATAAGAGAGCAAATTGACTGAGTTTGCCAGATCACCAAACTCATCTTTTCGGTTCATATCTATTGAATAGTTGATATCGCCGGAGGCAATTCGTTTTGCATCT
This sequence comes from uncultured Chitinophagales bacterium, assembly GCA_964505385.1. GTDB lineage: Bacteria > Bacteroidota > Rhodothermia > Balneolales > Natronogracilivirgulaceae > SLJN01. The sequence goes on along the minus strand of CAZDIA010000055.1, from coordinate 6,209 downwards.
TTACTCAGTTGCAAAATAGGGCGGGAAACTTCTCTCGCTACAAACGCACTAACCCCGAGGATCAAACCAATCGAAATAAACATGCCGGTATAGATAATCCAGCGCACTGTGGCTACCGGTTCGTACAATATGTCCTCATCTTTTGAAATTCCAAACCAGCCGTCAGTAACGATACCGGAATCAAGTTTCCCGAAAACGGCAATGCGGTCATCCTCACGGTACTCATCCAGCATAATTTTTTCGTCGTGTTGCTTAAAATACTGAACTACGTATCCCGGTATGTTTTCGTCGGATTGCCGCTCTGCTGATCCAGGATAGACGACATCCCCCTTATCACTATAGATTTGCAAATGATACGGCTCAGCGCCGGAAAACCCATCATCATCTTCAAGGTCATCATATGAATCAATATGCTGCAGTGCGTGAGAAATCAACCGAGCATCTTTAACCATGTCTTCCACACCCTGTTCAAGAAGAAATGCTCTGATATACATAATTGAAAAACTACTCACGGCCGTAACACCAAATATCATCAGCAAGATAAAAGTCAGAGCGAGCTTTGTGCGGATTTTCATATCTGCTTGGTTAGATATGCTCAGTATTTATTAATGGGCGATTCATTTTTACCGTAGTTATCAATTATAAAACAAACCTGCTTACAGGCGCTTTTCAACCGGGCTGATGAATGATTTCTTTGTTTAAACCATAACCTGCTCCTCGGTAGGTTTTTATCAACTCGCCATCATCTCCGAGCTTAATTCTCAAATTTTTTATGTGAACGTCTATGGTACGGTCAAAAACAAATTTTTCTTCCGGGCTTATGTGCTCAAGAATCTGCTGACGTGAATACACTAGCCTAGGGTTTTCAAAGAATAATTTCAGAATCAGATATTCGGTATGGGTTAAATCTACTCTTTCTCCGGAATTGAATACCTCCATCGCCTCGGTTGACAGGCTCACGTTGCCATAACTGATCCAGCCCTGATGGTTTGGCTTATGTCGGCGAAGTTGTGAATCAATGTGCGCTTTAATTAAGTTGAGACTAACCGGTTTGGGGATATAGCTGTCCGCACCAACATCAAGGCCCTCGATTTCATCAACTTCCTTATCTTTGGCTGTCAGGAATATCACCGGAATTTCAAAAAGCACAGGGTGCTTACGGATTCTGCGGCAAAGCTCCAGCCCGTCTGCACCCGGTACCATAATATCCAGCACAGCTACATCGATGCTGTCGGCATGAGCGTGAATCAAGTTGATGGCAGTATCTCCATCTTCAGCAAGCAGAACCTGGTACTCGTTCATTTCCAGGTAGTTTTTCAACATTTCTGCAGGCTCTTGCTCATCTTCGACAACAAGAACAGTTACCTCTTTATTCATTTAAATCAGTTATTGATCGTAAAAAAATCGCTTAAATATAGGAATTTCAGACAAAAACAACCTCAGGCAATTCCGCTTTTTTTACTCATAATAACATTATTTATTATCTCTACTCATCTTCCGGAATTTTAGCCGACTGGTTCCATTCCAACAGGTGAAAAAGCGAAAAAATCAAAAAAGTCGCACCAGCCATCCACAGATAGTCTACAGCCAAAGCTATGCTCGTAAAATAGTAATAGTCGAATTCAGCGGCATCAAAAAACAGAGGCAGAACAAATTGTTCGATAAAAATCACGAATAACGGAACAATTATCGCCATTCGAAGGCTTTTGCCCAGCACATACCTCCACCTTGAACCGTAGGCTTTTTTTGTCGCTATTTGCTTTTCTTCCACTTTATCAGAGCTCGATTTATCCATGACATTAATCATAGGAAACTGCGAGCGTTACATCAAGCGGCGTCTTTTATTTAAATAGGCAATTAAGGAATGCTCGAACGAGGATTCAGTATCAATTTGATGAAAGTCGATTTTTGCATTGCCGCACATATGCTTAAACTCTTCAACATACGTGTTCATTTTTTCTTTGTAATCTTGTTTAACCTGGCGCGGGAGCACATCAATTTCACTTCCGGTTTCGAGATCCTGAAAGATGTATCTGCGATCAGGCAGATCCAGCTCTCGTTCACTGCGTTTTTCCAGCAAATGAAATAAAATCACCTCGTGTTTCCGGTGTTTCAGGTGTTTTAATGCGCTGGCAAGCTCATCCTGCCTGGAGGTATTCTCAAACAGGTCACTCAAAATGATTACAAGACTGCGCCGGTTGATACGCTCAGCTATTTCATGAATAACTTCAGCTGAAGCGGTCTTCCGCTGATCAGGTGCTTTGGTCTGTTCCTCCGCAAGATACTGCTCCAACTGTTTGAACATATACCTCAAATGGCTGTATGATGATTTGGGAGGAATGGTTGTGATGGGCCGGGTATCAAAAGGGATCAGCCCAACACCGTCCCGCTGGCGATGCATCAGGTAAGCAAGTGATGCCGCCATATGTATGGCATACTTTAGCTTGCTCCAGTCAGCATAATATTTGAACAGCATTGAGCTGCTCACATCAAGCAAAATGTGACATCGCAGGTTGGTTTCTTCTTCATATTGCTTGATGTAATATCGCTCCGATTTGCCGTAGACTTTCCAATCGATATGGCGTATTTCATCACCGTGGTTATATGGCCGGTGCTCGGCAAATTCAACACTGAAACCATAATAGGGGCTTTTATGCAACCCGCTAATGAACCCTTCTACAATCTTACGCGCCTTGAGCTCCAACGGCGCGATTTGATTCAACAATTTTGAATTGAGTAGCTCATTTTGATTTGTTTTAGCCATACGGGTGGAGTAATTCAATTCAACTCAGATACCACACTTACTGTGAAAAATATTTTTCCTATCCCCAACAACCCACAATACTTCAATAAATTGCGAATTTTTATATATTGAGTGATTATACACAAAATTTTTTATTAGGCAGAATGACAAATTTAGTAACAGGTCCTGATGCATTAAGCAGTGCTCTCAGACATGTTGACCCGATGGAGTGGCCAACATGCGTATTAATGGTAGAACCCACTTATTTTTCTGTGGATTATGTCATAAATCCACATATGGAGGGAAATGTCGGCAAAGTAGACAAAAAACTGGCCAGAGAACAGTGGGAACAGGTGCGCGACAATTTCGTCAATCTCGGCCTTAAGCTGAATACCGTTGAACCTCAGCCCGATCTTCCGGATATGGTCTTTTCTGCCAACCAAAGCTTGCCGTTTATCAGCAAGAGGGGGAACCGCGAGGTGATTATGAGCATTATGAATTCAAAGCACCGCGAGGGTGAAGTGCCGTATTTTGAGCAGTGGTATCGCCAGCAGGGCTTTTTGGTTCACCACCTTGATCACCGCAGTACCGAGAGCTTTGAAGGAATGGGGGATGCTATTTGGCACCCCGGCAAACGAATGCTTTGGGGAGGATACGGATTCCGAAGTTCCCGTAGCGCATATGAGCAAATTTCTTCCCGTTTTAACGTACCCGTAGCAGCGCTTGAATTAAAACACCCTTCCTTTTACCACCTTGATACCTGCTTTTGCCCGCTCAATGAGAATGCCGTAATGATATATCCCGACGCTTTCACAGCCAATAGCCTGAAGACAATCAACAAAGGCTTTGAGACCGTAATTGAGACCAATCAGTACGAAGCCGAAGAACTTTTCGCCTGCAATGCAACTTGCCCGGACGGGCAGCACGTCATCATCCAGAGAGGATGTAAAAACGCAAATAAAGAGCTAAAAAAACAGGGCTATACACCTATTGAGGTCGATACGGATGAATTTCTCAAAAGTGGCGGTAGTGTATTCTGTATGAAGCTGCTACACTGGTAGAGACCAGTTCCCCCGTTTTGATCCTAATCCTCTTTTTCACCAGGCTTGTCATTCTTATCCTGGTTATCTTCGTCATCATCTTTTTTATCATCATGACCGTTAGGGGATTGCGCTAAGTATCTCTGGTAATAAATATCAAGATTTTCCATAGTATTGTCTTTTTGGGCGGAATGAATAAACAATTGCTCTCTGCAATCTCATGTTACTATTTGCATAATTACTAACAGAATTGCAATAGGTATTTTAAATTTCTATTGTATAAACTCTGCTATTGTATTACTTTATAAAAAATTCAGCTCATTATACAGCCGAAAAATTAACCTCGGGCTCTGAGAAAAGGATTTCATGGGCAATTGGTACTTGGTAAAAGCAGGACTGTTAGTATTACTGATATGGGGGGGATTACTCAACCCTGCTTTGGCTAATACCGATCCCGATAGCTTGCTGGAGGAAACCCACCAACTTTGGCAAACCGGCAAATTTGAAAAAGCTATAGAATTAACAAACCACGCCTACGAAATATTCACCACGAGAAACGACAGCGCCGGTATTGCTGAAGCTTACGCCTATTACACCAACACCTACCGCATGAAAGAAAATTTTGAAATGGCTGTGAGGTATGGTAAAAAAATCCTGGATCTTGCTGACGAAATCTATGTTGGTGAAAATGTGCTGCACACCCTAAACAATCTCGGAGCCATAGCAAGAACCAGGGGAGATTTAGATCAGGCTCTGGAATATTATAACATGGCAGAAGAATACATTGATGAGGATGATCCTTACGAAGCCTTTGCGGTAACCGCACTTAATACCGGCACATTACATCATAGCCGGGAATATATTGAAGAAGCCATACAAGAATATAACCGTGCTATCGGTTTGGCAAAGACTTTTGATGATGAAGAAACTCAAGCGATAGCACTTGGAAACCTTGCCCAAACCCACCGTGATTTGGGAGATTTTGAAGTTGCTTTGGATTTATTCATGCAACAACGTGAATTGCTGGAAGAGATGGGGGATACCTATAGAAAAGTAAACCTCATGAACAGTCTTGGATACACATACAGAAAGCTTGGTGAATATGACAGGTCCTTGAGGTATTACGCGTTGAGCCTTGAACTTGCCGAAGATCTTGATCTCACGAATATGCAGATTCGAATCAATAACAACATTGCTCAGGTATACTCAGTTTTAAATCAGTACGACAGAGCCCATGAATACTATACTGCAAATATGGAGATGTTTGATGAGATCAACTCTTTGGCGCTACAGAGAATTTTGCTAAACAACATCGCCTCGGTGCATAGCTATGAAGGGGATTTCGACCTTTCGCTATACTATAACCTACGCAGTTTGGATAAAGCTTATCAAACTGAAAATAATGAGAGAATTTCCAATTCTTATTCTCAGATAGCTAATCTCTATTACAATAACAATGAGATAGACTCAAGCTATCATCACGCTAATCAGGCACTCCATTATGGCCGAAAGTCCGAACTGGTAACACCTAAGGTCAGAGCAAAACTCAGAATCGCCCGAATCTATTCATCCAAAGATAATCAAGCTAAAATGGCTGATTATTTGTCAGCCGCAAAAGATATTGCTCAGACCTTTGAAGATCCCAACTTAATCGAGCTATATTCTGAAGCCGTCCTTGATCTCACTGATCCGGATGATCCCCATTTCTTTGAAGTAGCCAATACCTATATTTCCGCTATTGAAACCAGACGGCAGCACATTCGGTCGAGTGGAGATTTAAGAAGCAGCTATTTTGCCAAACATGCCGACCGTTTTAAACAGATTGCCGAAGCTTATCTTGATAATGGAGATATTGAAACAGCTTTTGAGGTATTGGAGCTCAGCAGGGCCCGTGTGTTACTGGAAGAAATGAAGCAGGCGCATTACGCGAGAGATGACGTGCCGGAAGAAGAACACGTAAGAAGTCTTGTCTTGGAGGATAAGATTCTGGAAACCTACGAGCAGCTTGAGGCTGACTACGATCAGGAAGTTCAAGACTCATTGAGGCGCAGGCTAAGCAGCTTGCAAACCGAACATGAACTGGTTCAGGCTTCTTTGCTTGATGAAACCACCGAACGAATGCAGATCACCCCGATCGGCATGAACGAACTGACAGAATGGATCGGACAGAATACGGCTGTTTTTACTTTTGCCGAAACTAATGATCACATACTTGCCATAGCCGTGCTTGGTGAGCGTCATGAAGCGTGGAAGATAGATCTCAACACAGATCAAAATGTTAATGAATTACTTGAACACTTTCGCACCGCTATAGTTGAAGAGCTTCCGACTCCGGTAGTTAACCGTTACGGACTGTTGCTATCCAAACAGCTTCTCGAACCAGCCCGGCCGCTGATTGAACAAGCTGATCATATGATCGTAAGTGC
>CAZDIA010000054.1:0-15589 GCA_964505385.1 uncultured Chitinophagales bacterium | reverse complement strand
GCTACAACATGTTACAAGAATTGAAATTTAGATTAACCGGACACTACTGATATCAACCATTAAACCGGATATACATTATTACCCGTTTTCACCGTATTAGGGTGTATCAATATCAATCAGTTTATAACTTTCATTGCTATGGAATTTCTTACAAGCTACGGTCTTTATATCGGCATTGTGGTGATGGTTGTAGGTGTCGTGGCCATGACTTACCCGGTTTGGAGCAGCCAGGAACGCCAATGGATACGGGTTACCGTTTCCTCAGTCGGAGCAATCACAGTGCTGTTCGGTTTTTTTGTAGCGCTTGGAGCCGTCACAACACATGATTTGTCAGAGCCAGCACCCGAAGTTGTGGATTCCATTGAGGGCAGCACCGCGCCCGACTTTGAGTTCAATCTCGTAGGTGATAACCCGGGCACTACCACTCTTTCTGATTATGAAGGATATGTTATTTTGATAAACTTTTGGGCAACCTGGTGCGCCCCCTGTGTGCATGAAATGCCCGATTTAAGTCAGCTACAAGAAACTTATGCCGATGAACTGACCGTGCTGTGCATTTCGGATGAAACCGAAGACGATGTTCACGATTTTCTTGATGGATTTGAGCCGTTAGTTCAGCCCATCGGTGTACTCACTGAGGAAGTATCAAACATTCCCGCCGAATATACCATGATGCAGCAAATCCGTCCGGTCAGCTATGTTGTGGATCGTGAGGGTGTTATCCGGGAAGTGATCCGCGGGGCACGAAGCTATCAACAATTTGAGGAAAAAGTTCGCCCTTACCTGTAAGCCTTAATTCCCGTAACTCGCATCGCTTTCACCGGAAATGCCAAGAACTACGGAACTGTGTGGCTGCAGTGTCAGATCATGACTATCAAATGTGAAGCCATCATCAGACTGGTATATGATTTCCTCATAGGCTTCCAACTCATCCGTTAACGTAAGTTGATGACTTTCTCCGCTTACGTTATGAATGACGAGCAAGTTTCCCTCCTCATGAGTGCGGACAAAAACCGATAGCTCATCATCAAACGCTTCAACCGGTTCAAGACCGCCGTAAGTGAGAGCGGGTTGTGTATTCCTCAACTCTATCAGCTCTTTATAATGATGCAGCAGTGAGTTTTCATCTTCAAGCTGAACCGAAACCGGCGTTACGGTTTCATCGGTGCTGTATTCGGGATCTTTCCAGGTGGTGCGGATGTCATCCGGCTGCTCATTCCAAAGCATTGGTTCGCGGATATTGGGATCGGGCTTCTCACCATACATTCCTATTTCTTCGCCATAATAAATATACGGTGCACCCGGCAGCGTAAAAAGCATATTGGCCGCTACCCGCGCTTTATTTTCATCATCCAGGGTGCTCATCACCCGCTCCTGATCGTGATTGGTCAGAAATGTAGCATCAATAAAATCATCCGTAACGGTGGCGTATGCGTCAAGAATTCCGGCGTGTTTAGGTGCTACATCCGTGCCGTTACCGGTTTCGGCCGCTTCCATCATTGCATAGCCCATATCAAAGTTAAACAGTGATGGGAGTCCGGTTAAATAAGGTTTCACTTCTTCGGTCTCCGCCCATACTTCGCCAACCAGCAAAACATCTTCATTTACGGATTCCATCTCCGCGCGAAACTCTTCCCAGAATGCCGGGTTCTCATCTTCCCGATGCTCGGGATAGATGTGGCGGGCCGCATCCAAGCGGAAGCCGTCGACTCCTTTTTCCAGCCAGTATTTACCGATATCATAAATCGAATCGCGCACGGCGGGGTTATCGTAATTCAAGTCCGGCATCCCGCTCCAGAAATAAGCGTAGAAATACTCATCGGTTCCGTCCGCCTCATTCCAGCGCTGAACGTTATCGGTATCCGGACCGGTGTAATCCACCGTCATATTGTCGATATTTTCTTCACTCTCCCAGATATAAAAATCATAGAAGTGACCATCCGGATTTTCTATGGCATCCACAAACCACGGGTGTTCACTTGAGGTGTGATTTACCACAAAATCAATCACCACCCGGATATCACGGGCGTGCGCTTCCTCGAGAAATTCTTCAAAATCATCCATCGTGCCATAATCGGGATGAATTGCGCGATAATCGGTTACATCATATTTATGATAAGTTGGTGAGGGATGGATCGGCATCAGCCAGAGCGCCTGAACACCGAGATCATCCAGATAATCAAGTTTGGAAATGAGGCCCTGAAAATCGCCGATTCCATCGCCGGAGCCATCGGCAAACGAATGCACAAAGACCTCGTAAGTAACCGCGTTCGGCCATTCGGCGATGCCTTCATCTGAATCTTGACGGGGTTCTGATTCACAGAATGTCAGCAGTAATCCGAAGCATAATAACAGAAATAAACCGAAAAATTTTTGAATAGCATTATATAAAGGAGGAGTTGGCAGGGGAGAACCGTTCATAAATGTATAAGCTTTTTGAGTGTGAGTGACTGTGATATAATCGGAAAAACAGCAATTGGGGTCAAACTCAAAAGGATAATTGATACGTACAATTTCCGCTCATTTCCCCGAGTCGAGGGCCAACAGAAGGCAGGCGTGGCTCCAAGCGCTAACCCGCTCAAATAATTAAATAACAGGTCATTAGAATATCTTTGGGAAAAAATAAAAAAACATAAACAGTCAACTTGCTTCCAATCGTTATGAATGTTACAGCTGTTTTCAGACAGATCTATGATATTGTATGAGGTGAATTTTATTATATCTTTTTTCTAAAGTCTAAATCTATCGGATTTTAACTTATGTCAAACTGTAGCAAATCAGTTTCGATCATTTTGCTTGCGCTGCTGATATTATTTTCAAAAAATCAAAGTGAAGCGCAATCTCTATTCCAGTTCGGGCAAAACCAGGTTAATTATGAAATGTTTGACTGGAGATTTATTCAGACCGAACATTTCGACATCCATTATTATGATGCCGATAATTATTACCTGGCCGAATTCGCAGCTCATACGCTGGAATCTTCACTCCGGCAGGCAAGAGAAGATTGGAACCATCAGATAAATGACCGGATACCGGTTATCCTCTACGATTCCCATACCGACTTCAGCCAAACAAATGTGATCCCCATGGTAGATTTTCAGGGCATTGGTGGTGTCACTGATTTGTTTAAAAACCGGATCACTATGCCCTTTCAAAGTGATTATGAAGAATTCCGTCATGTGCTGCAGCACGAGCTCTCCCACGCTGTCTCCAATGATTATTTCTTCGGAGGTTCCATACAAAATATAGTCCAGAATAACATTCAGTTTCAAAGGCCTTTGTGGTTTGAAGAAGGCCTGGCGGAATATGTTTCCCTCGGCTGGGATACCGACTCCGATATGTTTATGAGGGACATGGTAGTCAATGCGAATATACCCCCGATTCCACGGCTTTCCGGATTTGCTGCTTATCGCGGCGGGCAATCTGTCTGGGATTTTATTGTACAGGAATACGGGCGGGAGAAGATCGCCGAGATTGTTGAAAACTCCCGGAGAGCCCGCAATGTTCAAGGTGGTTTCAGACAATCGCTTGGGGTTTCTATTGAAGAACTTTCAGAGCAATGGCAGGATTGGCTCAAAGAACGGTATTACCCTGAGGTAGCTGAACGTGAGCGGGTAAGTAATATCGGCAGTAACCTGACCCGCGAGAATTTCAGGGGATCATACAACACCAGTCCCTCCCTCAATCCGCAAGGTGACAAAATGGCTATGATCACCAATGAACGCGGTTATTTTGATGTAGTGCTGATAGATGTTTCAACCGGTGAAAAACTCGAAACCGTAATCCGGGGTACCGAGGATGTTGATTATGAAGAACTTAATGTACTGAATCCTAATTTAACCTGGTCGCCGGATGGCAGAAAACTTGCGCTCTCAACCCGTGCCGAAGGTCAAATTGATATCGCTATAGTGGATATCAATGAAGGAGAAACACGAAGACTTAAGTTTCCCAAACTCGATGCCATTAAGTCGGTGGCGTGGTCTCCCGATGGCACTAAGATAGCATTTAACGGAAATCGCGGGCCATATCCAGACATATTTGTATATGATCTTCAAACCGATGATTACAAAAATCTAACTAACGACATTTTTACCGACGAAGACCCTGCATGGTCTCCCGACTCAGAAGCAGTGCTGTTTTCATCCGACCGAGGCAGCAGAACGGAACTTGGCAGATATAATACCAATTTCAGCGTCTTAACTAATCCCGCACTAACAAAACGCGATATCTATAAGGTAGAGCTGGAAAACAATCGCGCACAACGCATCACCCATACGCCTACCTCTAAAGAACGGCGCCCTCTGATGACCAATGAGGGCGACCTGCTTTATATTTCCGATCAAAATGGTATTCCCAATATCTTTAAAATGGATATGGAGGAAAGGGTAAGCAGGCCATTAACCGACCTGCTTGTTGGTGTTCAGCAAATGTCCATCAGTTCTGATGGCAGCCGCCTGGCCATGAACACCTACAATGGCGGCTATCTTGATGTGTTTGTGATCAACAACCTCTTAAATCGTGAGATAGATGAAATCAAGCCCAATAAGTGGGCTGAACGGAGAAAGCAGGAGGCAGACTACGAGCGCGTACCTGCAATTGCATATGCGCGTGAACGGTTGCAGGAAGATGAGCCCATGCGGCCTTCTTTGCTGGCCGAATCCAGATCAGTAATCCTTGAAGGATTCCTGCAACAACTCGAGGCGAGGGATGAACTGGCAGAAGAGGAAGACCCCGGGGATACCCTGGAAGCTGATGAAGACGGGCGGGTAGACTTCAGAGATTATACATTCGCTGATCAAGACGAAGATGAACTCGATGAAGTAATCGATGAAGCCGAGGCTGAACTTTTCGACCCCGAAGATAACCGAACAGAAGATGGCAGATTTATTCCTCAAAACTATCGACTCAATTTTTCCCCGGATTTCACTTATTTCGGCGGAGGAGCAGTATTCGGTACCGGAGTTGGTGCTCAGGCACTTACGCAAATTGAGTTTAGCGACATGTTAGGCGATCATCGCCTGGGGATTTCATCTAACCTTGTTTTTGATCTGAGAAATAGTGACTATATCATTAACTACTCCTATCTGAGACCGAGAACCGATATCAATGTCAGCTATTTCCATTCTGCCCAGCGATATACCCGGCTTGCAAGGGCAGGTACGGCATTAGGTATTGAGCGACTCCGAAACTACGGAGGTGGCATCAACTTTCGCTACCCGTTCAACCGTTTCGACCGGATCGATTACGGAGTAAATATGGTTGGAATCTCCCGGGATGTCACCACCGCCACGGACAGAATTGAGAATGAAAATTTCTATTTCCTTAATCCGCAAGTTACTTTTACAAGGGATCGTACCCTGCCAGGAGTATTCTTTTCACCAAGAAGCGGCAGAAGACTTGCCTTTTCATTAAATGCCGCTCCGCCACTTGGTGGAGACTTCCTTGAATTCGGGACTGCCATGGCTGACATGAGGCAATATTTCAGCATTGCCGATTTCTGGACTTTCGCCTTTCGGTTTTCCGGTGGCGCCTCGATAGGCCGCGACTCTCAGACATTTATTATGGGAGGTATGCAAAACTGGATCAACTTTGGTTATGCGGATCGCGAAATTGACCAGGAGTTTGCCGAAGATATATTGTTTACCATGCCGGCCTGGCCAATGAGGGGTCATCAATTTAATGCCGGTATTGGTAACCGGTATGCATTAGCCAACCTGGAATTCCGGTATCCGCTATTTGCGGCAATCCTTCCGGGTCCGATTCCGATTTTACCGCTTTACAACTTGCAGGGAACCATGTTTACGGACATCGGGGCTACCTGGCGAGATGAAACCAGAGATGCTGTACTTGCCGGTTCCGGTTTCGGTTTACGTACCGTCGCACTCGGTCTGCCCATCCGCTACGATATTGCCTGGCCATACAGCTCAGATGACGGATTTGGCGGCGCTGTGCATTATTTCAGCATCGGTATAGATTTTTAAATCAAAAGAGGCTTTGTAACTCTGATTAATGCAAAGCCTCTTTTTTTAATCGCTACAGCTTACTTTCTGTCTAACTTTGGCTGAAACAGGGATGGGTAATTCAAAATCCATCAGGGATTCAATCAGAATATCTTCGATTGTTGTTAGCTGAGCCAACCATCAGTCAATTGCTTGTAGAAAAAACAGCAGACCAACCTTAGGGACAAGGTATCTCTGAGAACAAATTAAATTGCAGGGAAAAGAGACAAGGCATGCCTTTTCCCTAGAATCAGACCTCCAACAATGCACAAGCCTCTTCAGGGGAAATGATCCGGATATTGGTTTCAATTTTGAACCTTTTCTCGCGGATAATAACGGCATCTAAACCGAATCTATCAGCAGATTTAATCAACGGAGTTTACAATTATCTGCCCGGAAATTTATCAGTGAGCTAATTTTATTAAAAAGTGGAAAACGAAAAGATCATTTATCTCGTCGTTGATTAGTGGGTCAGCTCAAAAATATTTTCATAAGTTGAAACCTGCCACTTGTCAATTGTACAACTTTTGAGATAGCCACATTAGCCTGCATGCTTTGAATGCTAGCATCCTGGTATGGTGATATTTAAACTGCAATTATTTCTTACAAATGGGCTTTAGAACATTACTATTATTCTTTGTTAAGTTACTATTTATCGTCCAGACTGTTTTTGGCGAATCCAACTATGAAAACAGTGAGAACCCCTTTTCTACTGATTTGATTGATTATGTTGAGCGTAATGCTCAACCTATGGACCCGTCCGGAAAAACTTCTATCCCATCCATCGACTCACCACCGGAAATTGACGGAAGGCTGAATGAGGATGTCTGGAAAGAAGCGGTTGTCTGGAAACTTCCATGGGAAATTGACCGCGCGGAAAATCGTCCGGCACCCGACCAAACCTATGTGCTGGCCGCAAGCAGTGATGACGGATTGCATTTTGCTTTTATAGGCAAGGATTCCAACCCTTATCAGATTCGAAGCACGTTAACTGATCGGGACAGCTGGTCTTTCAACAATAATGATGCCGTAGGGTTTTATCTGGATCCGCATGCTGACGGGAGAAATGCTTATCAGGTTGCTGTCAATGCATCAGGTGTTCAGGCGGATGCAAACCGTATGGATCGCGGGGCTCAGGGCACTGAAGATGACAGTAGTTTCGATTTTCTCTGGTTTGCTGAAACCTCGCGCTTCGATGGCGGATTTGTTGCTGAGATGACCATCCCTCTCGACCATCTTCAATTACCGCATGTTGACAGCGATCATCTTGAAGTGGGGCTGATGCCTCTGCGGATTCAACCCAGAACATTCAGACACAAGCTTTCGCCCATAGAATGGGATTTTGACCGAAGCTGTTTTGTGTGTCAGCTGCCAAAAGTTCAGATTGAAAATCCCGGAGAGATAAATGTACCCATCCAGTACATCCCTTATACAAGCGGGTTCGCAGAGGGAGATGGAGCCGGGACAAATCTTGCGGATCATCCTGCTGATCTGACCGGCTCAATCGGTATTGACCTGAAGTACCAGTCAACGAATTCGGTAATTGATGCTACCATATTTCCGGACTTCAGTCAGGTCGAAACCGATGCCTTTGAAATGACCAGTAATGTGCGTTTCGCCCCGCGATTTTCCGAACAGCGGCCGTTCTTCATGGAGCGAACCGATTTATTCCGGTTTCCGATATCACAAACGCTTTACACGCGTTCCATTGTCGATCCCACCGCCGGTGCCCGCTGGACAGGTAAAATCGGTCCGCACAACTGGGCTATGATATCCATGCACGATCAGACCGGTTGGTTTCTTGATCCGGGACCACAATCCTCAAGATCCTTTGTAGATGAGGACGTTTCCTCCTGGAACAATTTATTCCGGTACCGTTATGATACCGATGATGGGATGATGGGGTTATTTTATAGCGATCGTGTTACCGAAGATGGATACAACCGCCTGATCAGCTATGATGCTCAAATTGGTGTCGGATCCAACCATACTTTTGTCTTTCAACCTCTTGCAGCGTGGAATCGGTATCCCGATCGTTTCGGCGAGGAGTACGGCGTATCTACCGATCCTATGTTCGATTATGGATACCTGTTGCGTTTAGAGCGAGGTGGCCGCGATTGGGATTACCGGGCTGAAACCCGCCGCTACGGCGAAGATCTCATCACCGGGACCGGTATACTCCAACAGACCGATGTGCAGACTGCCGCTTTTCAACCGGGGTATAACTTCTGGGTTGATCATAGTTTCTTCGAACGTATACGGCTCTGGTTTCACAGTGGCGGCACCTGGCATTTGGATGGCGGAAATATAGGTTCAGTAATCAGTGTCCCTGAATTAATTTCCGGTTATTACCGTCCCGGTATCAGTTTTTATGGAGCCAACCGGTTTACCTTTCAGTTTGCTTATCGAAACAGACACGAACGTGTCGAAGGCACAATTAACGACTCATTTACTGAACAGGATTTCAACCTATATGATATGTGGGGGCGTTTCAGTATGGATATTACTCCGGATTATCAACTGAGCCTTATGAGCTCATACGGTACCGCTGTCGATTTCCGGCTCATCGAAGAGATGAATGAATACGATGTGTCGATAACCAACTCTTTAAACCTGCTCAACAGGAGCTTGCAACTTTCTCACAACCTGAGTTATCTGCAACTGTTTGATGGAGATGATATCACCCAGTCAGCAATGACGCAACGGCTGACCGCCGAATACCAGATTACCCGCCGGTTTGCCATTCGCAATATTCTCCAATATCAGGATTTCCGGTTCGAGGATCCGAGGTATGATGAGCTCGAAGAGCCCGTACCTGATCAGATTCAAACATTCCAGAACCAGACGTTGCTCCGTTATCGGATTAACCACGCCACTGCTATTTATCTCGGCGGTTTTGCCGAAATCGGCGAAGAGGCCCCGCGTGTGATTGATGATCCGGTTCAGGAGCAATCCCAATGGCAGATTTTCGCAAAGATCTCGTATTTGTTGTAATCTGTTTCTGATGCACTTTTGATTGATATTACCTAACCCGGATAAACCGGAAGCACCATTTATCAAGCACCAAATCACAAACAAATTCCAATTTTATAATGAACAAATTACTCAAACAAACAATCATCGTTAGTTTTTGAAATTTCTAAAATTGACCAATTCAATACTTATTTGAGATTTGGTGCTTGGTTATTCTCTGCCAAAAAATGGCAGAAATCAATTTTTAAGGTACTAAAATGTAAATGTGGATTTATTCAAATAATTGATCATTAAACAGTCATTTATTGCTTCTTATTTTCTATTCTTATCTGCTTGCTTTACTCCACAATCTTACCTGGTAAGTTACCATAAGCCATGTAGCTATCAGTGGTATAGTCATCAGCCAAAATAAAGACCATAACTGTGAGGTGATATGCTGCCACTCGGCCCCTGCTAAAAGTACATAGCGAAAAGCTTCAAGAAAGTGAGTAAGCGGAATTATGGAAGCAATCCAGGTAATCCACTCCGGCATTTGAGATAATGGCCAGGTAAAACCACTTATAATAAATGCCGGAGTAGCTATGACCATCAAAATTTCAGTAGATTTCAATTGGCTCGGAATCAGTGAACTGATCATAACTCCAATAGCGGTGACTGATAGTAAAAATAAAGCAGATAGCCCGTAAATTACACTCCAGCTCCCGACGACCGGCACACCAAACGCGAATAATAAACCGTGCAAGGTGAGCAGCCAAATCAACCCTCCTATAAATAAATAAGGAGTGGATTTGGCCAAAATAATCAAACTCGCCGAATAGGTCTGGTTAGTTAAATCAAAAAATGTAGCATCTTCATAATCTTTGCTAAAGCTCAGAGCAAGTGCTATCAACATTACCTGTTGCATCACCGTAGCCAACAGTCCCGGAAGCAAAAAAAAGAGATAGTTGGTTGATGGGTTAAAATTAAATTCGGTTTGAATATTGAAAGGTTGCCACTGATGCTCAGCTGAATGTTGGGGTACACCTTGTTTATTTAATGTTTCTATCTGTATACCAGCTGACATTGTTTCCAGACTTTCGCGTATACCTCGCAAAGCAAAATTAGCATTCAGCATATTAGTGCCGTCCAAGTCCACCTGTACGTCAGGTGTCTGCTGCCTTTGTAACTGTTTTTCAAAATCTACCGGTATTGTTATAACACCCGCAATTGCATCACTTTTAAGATCTTCCCTGAAATAGTGTGTTTCCGGCGCATTTTTTACCACAGATATATATTGATGCTCATTTATCGCATCTGTCAGATCCCGACTGATTGAAGTATTATTCTGATCGGCTACTGCAACCGGCAACTCCTCTACAATTCCATCCTTATAAACCATACCAAACAGAACTCCATATAAAACCGGAGCCCCTATGAGTATCAGAACAGCTACGGAATTGGAAAAAAATAGACGAAATTCCCTGGCCACCAAATTAAGATATACTTTCATAGCTCCTGCTGAGTAATTTTCACCGTTTGTCCGTCTCGAAGTTTTTCTGCCTGAGCTTTGTCTACCGGTCGAAGTACAACTTCAAACCAGGGTTCATCAAATTCTTTACGGGGATAAGCGGTATGATGAGTTGTATGCGGTGGTAGTTGCCGAATATTTGTAACCTCAGCTGCTATTTCTTCTTCACTAGAAGATACCTCCATGGTGAATATTGCTTTATTTTCAAAATAATCGGTTTTATGTTCCGGAATCGCAAAACGAAACTTTAGATCCTCAAGGGTATATCCGCTTACTATGGTGTATCCGGCGGAGGCAAGTTCTCCACGACGCAGGGAAATGCTTTCCACTATCATATCTTCAGTAGCTTTTAACCGGCGATCTTCCAGGACTGAACTTACCTGATCCATTGCGCCACGAGCACGCTCATAATCCCCAAGAGCCATTTTTATTTTTTCTTGCCTCACTCCGTCTTTCAAATCTTTCACTTTCTCTTCAGCTGCTCTTCTCTGAGCTTCAGCTCCCCGGTATTTGGTTTTAACTTCATCATATTCCTGTGCCGCAATCAGTGAATCATTATACATAGCCTCCATTCTTTCATATGAAGTCTGAGCCAACTCATATTCGGCTTCAGCCGCTTCCAGTGCAGCCTTAGCCCGGTTAATATCAAAAATTGTCGGACCGGCAAGCGCCATATCATACTGTGCTTGTGCAGACTTGATCGCACCTTCGGCCTCATGTTTTTTGGCCTCAAGTTCCGGGTAGTCTATTTCAACAACCAGTTCCCCTTTTCTAATTTTCTGTCCTTCATTAACATGAATTTGTTCAATACGACCAGGAGATTTGGCTGTCATGGTAACCGTTTCGGCATCCACTCTGCCCTGAAATCCGGGAAAGTCTTCAGTGGCTGCTTCAAGTTTTCTTAGCCAGATGACAACAACTAAAATTACGACAAATACTATACCACTAATAATTAATATTTTTTTATCATTCATGAACTTGTAATGTTTGTGTTAAAAATTTTCAGGTTTTAGAATACCGAGGGTAGCTTTTTTCTCAAATGCTGCTCTTCGTTGTTCAAAAGCCGCTTCAGTAAGTTTTAACTCAGCCTTTTGATACTCTCTTTCTGCTTCCAGCAACTCCAAAACATCCGACAAGCCTTTTTCATAGCGCCGTTCTGCTAAATCCAGAGATGTTTCGGCTTCATCCCGCATACTTTTGGCTACTTCCTGTTTTTCTCTTGCGACCTCTAAATTGACTTTAGCCTGCTCATGTTTCAGGCCGAATCCATCCCTGGCTTCTTCTTCTTCAGCGAGAGATATATCCACCTCTTTTCGGGCTATTTGGTTCCTGCGTAAAACCTGTCCACGGTTAAAAATCTCCCACCGTAAACCAATACCCATTGCTCTCACCGGCTCAAGGTCAGTTAAATCATCTTGATAAAGTTCCCGTGAATAAAATGCAAAAATGTCCGGGGCATAGCCTGAGCGCTCAGATCTTTGCAGATACCTTTGTGCCTCAGTCGCATGTTCCAGCGCTTTCAGCTCAGGCGCTAAACCTGCTCTATCTTTAAATACCGCATCTGTTTTAGGCTCCAGTTTTGGTGAAACATCAGCAAACAATCGGGACGGCATACCGCTCAATCTTTCCAATTGATTCCTGACCAGTTTATGCCTTCCATCAAGTTCCACCTTTTGACGAGCTAATTCTCTGCGATACGTCCTTATACGTGTGATATCATAATAGGGAATTATACCCTCTTCATAGGCTTTTTGAGCTTGTTCCTGCTGATAATCCAGTCGTTCACGCGCTTCCTTTAATACCTTTGCCATCTGGTCAATCAAAGCAAGTTGATCCCAGGCCTCGGCAATATCAAGAATCAACTCATTTTCTGATGCTGCTGTTTGATATTGCAAAGCTTTTTCCTTTTCACGAGCTGCGCGAGCTTGATTGGGAACCTTACCGCCGGTGTAGAGTAGTTGCTCTATAGAAATTCCTGCATTAAAAAACCGGTCATCTTGTATTTCAACCGCCGGAATATCGACTTCCGGTGTAAAAATGGGAACCCGTTCTAACTCAACAGAACCCGGATCCAGTTCAATAGCCTCATCTAGTGATGTGATCGAACTGGTCAACTCCACTTTGGGAAGGTACATCTGCCAGGCTTTTTTAGATTTCAGTCCGGCGATGTCAGATTTGTGTCGATCTGCCTCAAGGGCGGGATAATGCTGAAGTCCACTTTTGATTACCTGATCTAACGTCACCTCCGGTTGTTCATTCGCCATTGCAGGCTTCACGAATATCAGACCAAGTAGTAACAGCCCTCTGATCAGGCGAAAAATAATGATCATAAAAAATTTTCGAGTTTATATGGTTTAGATGAAGCGTAGAATTATATTCTATTCTAAAAATAGAACATCATTCTATGAAATGCAACATCTAAAATCGATATAAATTGCTTTTTAATTTTGGATTTTAATACTATATTCCAGCAAATATAGTATAACATTCTAATCTTCTGTTTATGGCATATCGCAGAACCCCCAAAATGCAGCAGCGTGTGATCGAGCGCAGGCGCGCCATTCTCGTTGCTGCTGAAGAACTTTTTGCCGAAAAAGGATATGAATCAACTTCTATGAAGGAAGTTGCTATGAGAGCATCAACCTCAATAGGCAACATGTACTTTTATTTTTCAAATAAAGAAGACCTTATGAGGGCGCTTCTGGACAAGATATTCAATGAGATTTGGCATCTTGAGCTCAATTCAGAAGAACTTACTTCCACCGCCAGCCTGAATGCATTGGAAGCGTTGGATGATTATCTCAAAATTTACTCCTTATTTCAGAAAGCCTCTTATACCCGAATTTTACAAGAGGGGGCCCGGCATCATACTTTTCGCCGGTATATGATATCTTTTCTTGAAGGCAAAGCGCGTGAACGCTACCAGCAATATGATGAATTTTTCGAAGGCCTGGACAGGGAGCTCGCACTTTCCTACCACCTTGGCGGATTGGTTAACATGTTTGAAAAAGTACTAACCGGTGACCTGGATCATACTCCCCATCAACTCGGTGTTTTTCTTGCCCAGTGTAAACTTTATATCCGAGGACTTGACACCGAAACGGTTACAAATGTTCTGGAAGATATGCGTGATCTGATCCCTGAAGTAATCAGATTGCAGCATCAGTATTCTGAGAAATCAGGCTGATTAGAATAGTGCCTCTAAGAGTTTTCTTACCGACACTATTCAGGTCTGTTTTCCCAGGGTTCGGTTTTTCCAATCGTATAGGTTTGATTATCGTTTTCAACAGCATCTATAACACCTGAGACAACCTCATCTTGTGTTAACCAACGAGAGTTCCCATCTTCTTGTTGATAGCCCAGGTAAATCTCCCGATATTTTTGCGGATAGTTTTTCAATAGCCGGGATGCAGTAAGTCGTTCAGGTTTTACTTTAGTACTGCACAGTATACGATATATTTGAGCTTTGTTTTCCTGCCGTAGCAAATAGCTGAAAAGTTTCTTTGCAAATAGGTTGCCTTCACGATCAATTCTGACTATGGCTATATCAATCGGGCGTGTTTTTTCAACTGCATCCTCAACTTTGAATAATGCGGCATCAGACTCATAATAATCCTGGGCGATAATAGAAACTCTCCTTGAAGCAATAGGGTATTCGGATTTAATGCCATATAATTTCATAGGACTTCGGGCTAATAATGTAACCAAATGCCCCTGCTCAATAAAATATTTACTGACTCCCAGCAAAGCGCCGGTGGCTCCAACAACTAATACATGTTTCATATTCAAATTTCAATTTCTTGTATGCGTAAAATAATATATTTCTTTGAATTCCCGGATCAAAGAGTTCAGGGATGAATCAATAACCTGATTTAATCAGTTTCTGAATCAATATAAGGCTTATTGCTCGATGATTTATAGTATTCTGGCAGATATCGTAGTTACCATCCACTTTCTGTTCATCGTGTTTGCCGTTGTTGGAGGACTGCTCATATTAAAATGGTGGTGGATTATTTATCCCCATATTCTGAGCGCCTTTTGGGCGGCCATGGTCATAACTTTGGGATGGATCTGTCCGCTCACGCCACTTGAAAACCACCTTCGAAGAGCTGCCGGCCAGGAAGGCTATGATACCGGATTTATTGAACACTACCTGATTCCCATAATTTACCCGGCCGGCCTCACCCGTGATATTCAGATAGCACTCGGAATAGGCGTAGTTCTGATCAACATCATCATCTATATGTTGGTGATTAAAAAATATCTCTGGAAGAAATCCGCCCAAACATAAAACGCAATTCCACATCTGATGTATAAATTCAACGAGAAATACCAGGATGATTCCCTTCGCTTCAAAAATGGGATTACGGCTAGGCTGCCGCGTATTTTATAACCATTTGCACCAGGGAGAAGGAATGTTTTTTCGGCGAGATGGGGTTGTCAAAAATTGGTGAAATCGCTGAATCTGAATGGTTGTAAACGTTTGAAATGCGCCCTGACATGAATCTGACAATGGGGGCATTTGTGGTGATGCCGAATCATTTTCATGCCATATTTACCATCGGGAAAAATGAATATAATTCCGGGGCAAATCATAAGGCTGCAATGCAGGTTAGGGACGCAATGCATTGCGTCCCTGCAGTCAGAATTCGAATCGAAAATCGTGATGATAAATAATCAAATTGGAACCATGGTACCGTATACCATAGGGACAATGCATACCTTGTTCCTACTTTGTATAGTGTCCCTACAATTTCAATCTTTAATCAATCCTGACCTTCTAAATCGTATTGGATGTTAATAATCTCCCTACTGAATTTTTCCGGTTCTGCCAGAAACGGGGTGTGGGATGAGGAGTCAAAAATTATCAGTTCTTTGCGGAGTGCATCGATCATTTCATAGTATTCTTCGACCAGCTGCCGGGGTGTGTTTTTATCTTTATCACCAATGATAAACCAGACCGGCACCTCAAGGGAAGGTATCTCCGACATGTAATCAATATGATGTGCAAACACCTCATCCCACATCGGTCCGCTGCCGCGATTGGCACCGTTGAGCCACCGGTAGTAATCCCGAAGATTGTATTCCGGCGCCCGGAAGGCAATCCGTG
>CAZDIA010000053.1:0-15628 GCA_964505385.1 uncultured Chitinophagales bacterium | reverse complement strand
GATTACCCTTTGGGAATGATTTAAAACTCATTCAGGAATTTTTTACTTCTGCGGATTATATTCCTGCCAAATCTCGCCGCCATAAGCCTGTACTGAAATATAGTCCCCATCCCGATGAATAAAGCCGTTAGGAGTTAGCAGTACCTTGCCGTGCGGGGTATCCAGCACGTATTCGGGGATTGCAAATCCGGAGATTCGCCCGCGCAATGATTGCATCAACTCCATTCCTTCCTCGATGGTTGTCCGGAAGTGACGTGTGCCGCCGATCAGATTCGCCTGATACAGATAATACGGCCGCACACGAATGCGAACCAATTCGCGAAATAGCTCAGCCAGCGCCTCCGGCGTATTGTTGATATGCTTTAACAACACGGTTTGATTACCAACCGGCACCCCGGCTCTGGTCAGCCTGTCCATGGCCGCAGCAGCATCATTTGTTACTTCCCTGATATGATTAAAATGAGTGTTAAACCAAACCGGGTGGTTTTCTTCAAAGATCCGGCAAAGCTGATCGGTGATGCGATACGGATTAAACACGGGGTAGCGGGAGCCGATCCTGATTAATTCCACATGCGGAATCTGCCGGAGTTCGGTGATAATCCACTCGAGTTGACGGTCATTCAGCAGCAGCGGGTCGCCGCCTGTCAGCAGTACATCACGGATTTCGGGATGCGCCCTGATATACTCAATTCCGGCATTTACCTCAGTGCGATTCATCGTGTGCTCGTTGTCATCAACCATTCGCTTGCGAAGGCAGTAGCGGCAATAAGATGCGCACCGATTAACCACACAGAAAGCAACACGGTCCCGATAGTTGTGGACCAGGTTTTTAACCGGGCTATGGGCCTGCTCTTCAAGGGGGTCAAGACTGTGGATGTCGAAATCATCTTCCAGTTCTTCAGTGGTTGGCACCACCTGTCGCCGAATCGGGCAGTTCGGATCGTTCGGGTCCATCAGCGAAGCATAGTACGGGGTGATTTGCAGTTTAAACAGATCACCGGTACGCCTGATACCTTCGCGTTCATTATCGGTCAGATGTATCCACCGTTCCAGATCTTCGGCGGTCTGCAACCGGTTTTGCATCTGCCACTTCCAGTCAGGCCGGCTTTCAGTGACATTTACAGAATGGGAAACGGTGTTATTATTTGATGGCATTATTGGATTTTAAGTTTTGAGTTCCTTTAAGAACTGTATACATCTTCGATACTTTCATTCAATAAATCAGCTAAAAAACTGATATAGCTTTTACCCTCCATTTCTGCAATAACAGCGAAAGTGCTGTCAACAGCAAATGTTGGCAACGGATTGATCTCCATAAAGAACGGTTGACCAAACTCATCCATTTTAAAATCGATGCGGGCAAAATGCCGCACTTTCATATCACGACACATTTTAAGTGATTGGCTGATGAGCAGTTGCTCAAGTTCATCATCAAGTAAACCAGGCAGGATCTGATCCCCTTCCGAGACCTCGCCCACGCCAGCCAGTGCATGCACCCCTAAGCGTGATTCCCGGTCCACACTGCGCTGGATAACCGGTAAACATCGCAACGGACTCCCGACAGCCAGGCAAGTAAACTCCGCACCCGGCAAGAACTGTTCTATCAACACATCCTGATCGTATGTTTTAATAAGCTCGGGTACTTTTTTATCCAATTCCTCCCGATTGTTTACGATTGAATTGGGGTTAATTCCCTTTGCAGTGCCTTCAAAGCGCGGCTTCAGCAGTAGCGGGTAGGCGGGAACACTAACTTCCTGCATCTCTTCGGGTTTACTTACACTTTCACCCCAGGCGACGGGTATGCCTGAACTCCGGGCAATCAGCCGTGAAAGATGTTTATCCAAAGAAACTGAAAGTGTAGCAGCATCACTTCCTAATACCGGAATATCATGTATTTCAAGAAGAACCGGTGCCCATGCTTCCCGGTTACGGGTACCATAACCTTCGGCTATATTCCAGGCGAGATCGATATCCGGCGGGCTAAGCAGATTATGCGGTGATCCAATATCAACCGGAGAATGACCGGCCTTTTTTACAGCATCTTTCATCGCCTCTATAGTGGAAGTCGGCTCAAATTCATCAAACCGGTCCTCCGGACCATCAATATGCTTGTAGTCTTCAATCCGGTCGTATATTATCCCGATCTTCATCTAATAAGCTTAGAGTTTTTTACAGACACTGAGTAACAGCATTAAACTAACGTTTGATATGATATCACATCACAAATGGAGTGGCAAATATATATATTATCTACCCGTAGATAGGTTTTATTATAACAAAGCCAGATAAACTTTAGATGAAAACCGCCAAGCACATAGCTGATCGCATCCGCTTGATGATCGCCACCAAACAGTTTCAGGTGGGCGATGTACTGCCATCGACAAGAGAGCTCGGCAAACAACTGGAAACGAGTTTCCATACCGTCCGGAAGGCGTATCATCAGCTTGCCGAAGAAGGATTGCTGCGCTCCGAGCGTGGCCGCGGGTTTATCGTCAACCGGCAAAATACAACTCTTGATAAATCCGGACGGCTGGATAAAGGCGCCCAACTAATACGCGATGTACTGGAAGAACTGGTCGGATATGGCCTTGATGATGAGGAAGTTGAAACACTTTTCCAGGAGCAGCTCAATTTTGTGGAATGGCCGGACCGGCTGCAAAGCTGTGCCTCAGTTGGTCATACCCGGGAACACGGCAGATTAATTGCCGATACAATCAGGGAGCAGGTTGGAGTTAAAAGCAAATACCTGGCGGCTTCGGAACGTAGCAAAATGGCTAAGTTTGACGCTCTTTTTCTGCCGATTAACTTTTACAATAAGTTCCGGTCTGATCAAAAAACACAACTGCTTCTGCCTGTTTTTTATTCACTTGATTCAGAGTTACTTTTAACTATAACGGAGCGCGCCAGTCTTGACACACTTGCTTTGGTAACATCTGAGGAAGGGAGTATCGCCCACCTGATTGAAGAGTTGAAACTGAGCCTCAAATTCCAGGGTTCGATCATGGCCGGCAGTACCTATGGCAAGTCTCTTCCGCTTTTTGTTCGCGAATCCGATCTTGTTCTCTACACTCCCGACTCTGCCGGCCTTGTCGAACGACAGCTCCCCGAAACCCGCCGCCTCCGAATCCGATACCAACTCGACCCTTACAGCGCCGACCTCATCCGCGCCGAACTCTGGGACCAGTAAGGAAACCTGCAATTACTGCTCTTAATGGTTATTGTGTTTAACCGCAGTGTTCGCAAAGGAGTCGCAGAGTTTAGGTATGAATGAGAATGAAATAACGAATCATGTGATTAACCGGGCGATTAAAATCCACAAAGCACTTGGACCCGGTTTACTTGAGTCAGCTTATCAGAAATGCCTGGCATATGAACTGGAGAACTCCGGTTTGAAGGTGGAGATTGAAAAACCACTGCCACTTATCTATGAATCAATTCTTATAGATTGTGGATACAAAGTTGATTTGTTCATTGAAAACAAAGTCATTTTAGAAATAAAGGCAGTTGAAAAACTTAATGAAGTTCATTTGGCGCAAATTTTAACCTATCTTAAGTTGACAGATTGCAAGGTTGGCTTGTTGATAAACTTCAATGTGTCATGGCTTAAAAACGGGTTAAAAAGAGTCGTTAACCAGTTCTGATTGATTGAACTCAAGAATATTGCTCTGCGACCAACTTTGCGAACTTTGCGGTTAATAAAAACATGAATTGAGGTTATTTTAATTACTCTGTGACCCCACTTCACCCTCTGTGGTTAACACAACAAAAGCAAGAATTTGAAGAAGGTTAAGAACGAAATAAGGAAAGCGATTAAGGCTCTGGAAAACGAGATTGAAGCGGTTCGGGAAAATCCGTCCGAAGAGGTTTTGTTTCAGGGTGCAAAACAGAAAATTCCCGGTGAAGCATTTGTTTACCGGTTCGAAGTTACGAATCCTGCGCTCCGGTATGCCGAGGAGTTCAAGGCTGATATCAACGGGCAGGAGCATACCGCTACCCCGGTAGAGACTACTGATAAATACATCGACATAGGTTTCAGAGCTGATTTCGGCAATTCTGTTGGTCAGGTTCATCTGGAGTGGGAAAATGATTACATCCTTAAAAAAATACTTGAGAAATTATCTGATCTGTTTGCCGACCCGGACTCCAAAAAGCTTGCCCCCGTCGATCGCATGCTTCATCCGCAAAGTGCGAACGATTCCGATAACTCTGAAATCAAGGATGATAACCAGCGAAACACCTCGCAGCGGCACGCCATCGAAATAGCAATAAATCAACCGGTATCTTTTGTCTGGGGACCACCAGGCACCGGAAAAACGGCCACACTCGGCTACATGATCGCCAATCATATATATGCCGGAAACAGGGTTCTATTCGCGTCCAATACCAATCGTGCTGTGGATGTAGGTATGCTCAGCATTTTAGATGCATTGCAGCAGACCGGCGGATTCGACCGGAGTGCAGACATCACCCGCTTCGGTGAAATCGTTCTGGAGTCGCAGCAAATCACAAAAATACACTTTCAACATCAACTCGAGCAGGCTCGGAACCGGCGAACTCAGGAAGCGGGGAAAATAAAAAATCTTATTGACGAATACCTGCAGCTTATTGATTATCAACATGATGAAGAACCTGATCAGGCCACACTTTCCCGTATTGAAACTCTTCAGGAAAAGCTGGGAATCGACGATGAAAATGATGAACCGGAGCTTCCGGATGCGGTTGATGATCTGGACCTGATGAAAGAGAAACAGGTTGTCGGAACCACGCTCGCTCAGGTTGCAGTATCCGATTTGCTTGACCGCCTGCGCTTTGACGTCGTTGTAATCGACGAAGCGTCGATGGCAGGCATGCCATACATGTTGCTGCTTGCCGCCCGCGCGGCGAAACACCTGATTGTAGTTGGAGATCCGATGCAGCTTCCCCCGATAGCTCTCACCAAAGATTATTCTTCGCGCACCTACCTGGAAATGGATATTTTTTCCAGAGTATCCGGCGCCAAAACTCCCGCCGACTTATTTCAATGGCATGATCAAAACCAGAACTTCACTGCTTTTTTTGATACTCAATACCGTCTGGGAGGCGATCTGGCCGGGGTAATCAGCCGCGTGTTTTATGAAGGCAGGCTGAAAACCGATGAAACGCGTCTGCAACGAAGCACCTCTGGACCGGGAATGTATCTGATCGATACCTCTCCCCAAAAACCCTACATCATTAAAAACTCCGGGGAGCGTGGATTCAGACCGGAAAATGAAGTGCATATGCAGCAGGTCAGCAATCTCGCACAACGGCTGATGGTTCGCGATCAAAGAAAGCCGGAAGATATCGGGATCATCGTACCTTTTCGGTCCGTGGTATGGTCATTGCGTAAACATCTGCGAAAAAGCGGAATGCCGGATATTGAAGTGGGAACTATCCATACATTCCAGGGGCGGGAACGGCCGGTCATACTGTTTGATACGACCATGAGCGGCGAACGGACTTCCGGCGGCGAACGTCACTACAGCGTCCGTCCTTTTGACGAAGAGAAAAACGGCCTCAGCGTACCGCGTTTGCTTAATGTCGCTTTTTCCCGTTCCAAAGACCGCTTAATCGTACTTGCGGATATGAATCACATCCAGCGGGTATATCAGGGGAAGTTTCTGGGGCGGCTGCTCGATGAAATTCACCGGACGGCAGGATCAACAAAAGCGAAAAAAGTTGGTTAATTCAAATTGTGATTTATTTACACATCATCAAGCTATACATCTGAAAATTCGATCACATTTACAGTGAGAATTATTCCTGATAATCCTGATCATACCGGTACCTGAGCTTTGCGTTATTCAGCAACTTAAATCCTTTGAGCTGAAACGCATCCGGCGACGCAACAGTCATCTCTCTTTTACCGGGTGCTCCCGGAGCACTGGCAACCTGCCAGCCGGCAGCGGCCATTGCAGCACGCGCCCGGACAGCAGCAGCATATGTAGTCATAACAGCGTCATACTTAGCCGCTTTAAATAATTTGGTAAAAAAATCAACCGTCCAGCCTTCGGGGTTAACTTCAATGGAAAACGGATCATGAAAAAAGTAGTCAATCGACTTTGGATCAAGCTTCCACTGATCAAAGGACCCTACAAATAAGTGTAAAGTAACGGTGTCGCTCACTTCAATTTCATTCCAGCCGGTTTTCAGATTTCGGAACCAATTGGCAACGCGTGGCAAATTATTAGGAAACTCCAGGTATTTGAAGTAATTCAATCGGGTAGCAATAGAATCCGAAATGGGATAACCTTCTACGGCATAATAAGATATCCGGGGGCTACAATTAATTTTCTGTAAATACTCACATAGCAGTAAAAGGTTCAAACCGGTGCCGAAACCAGTTTCCGCGATAGCAAGTTTATTACAATCCTGAAGTGAAATCAGCAGCCCTGACTCCTCAAAAAATACATGCCTGCTTTCTACAACAGCTCCGCGCGGATTATGAAAATGTTGATCAAACTTCTTTGAATAAACAGTATGGGAACCATCTCCCGTTGGGGTTTGCGAGTGATCATCTTTATTTATTGCCATAGGTATTCTCTATCACTGTTATGCTGATCAGATATTATGTAAAACGCGGCAAACCACACAAAGTAATTTATTATTCGTCCCGTATTACCAATTGTTTGATCCTCTTTTAACGAAAGTTCTACTTCCGGAACACAGGAATGTTAAAAAATTTGCCAGTTCAATCGATTCGTATAGTTTTGATTTAGAAGAATCAAAAATAAACAGTAATATCCGATTAGGTAATATGTGTTAGTAAAAGTTCAGTTCATTACTTATTTCACAGCCGATATTTGCATGCATATTCCATTTTAACATAATTATTTAATGCCTGATTCCACCACAAAAAAAGTCATAGCCCTTATCACTTCAGTCCTGGTTGCACAGGGTATCGGAGTTTTGGGATCATTGGCTACAATGCCGAGTATTGAACCGTGGTATCGGGAGCTGACGCGACCTGAATTCACACCTCCTGATTATGCCTTCCCTGTCGTTTGGCCGTTATTATTTACCCTTATGGCAATTGCGGCCTGGCTGGTATGGTTAAAACGTGATGAAAACCCCTATGTGAATAAGGGTCTTGTCTGGTACTGCGTACAGCTGGTGTTTAATGTTGCCTGGTCATTTCTGTTTTTTGGTTTGCAGTCACCCGGAGCCGCATTGTTCGAAATTTTGTTGCTTTTGGCAGCCATTATCATCACCACATGGTATTTTTGGAAGGTAGATATTAAAGCTGCAATTCTGATGACTCCCTATATATTATGGGTAGGATACGCCACAGTTTTAAATGCTGCGATCGTTGTTTTGAATTAAACCTTCACACCCGCCTGTCAACCGGTGGCGTTTTATGCTTCATGTTGCAATTTTCAAATCGTTAGCCGCTAAACGGATAGTAGCCATTACTGCTCCAGCCGGTTTTCATCACCCCGATTCTGCTGCCTGCCCGGAATGACAGCGCCTTCTTCACCACGCAAAAACATACGGGTAGTTGGAAAAGCAAACTCGATATTTCGCTCTTTCCGGAACCTGCGAAGGATATCTTCCCAAATTTTTTCTTCGGTCCCCCTGCGAGTTCTGGGATTGGTCAGATATCGCACAGTCAAGCTGATTCCATACTCCTCTACTCTGGTATAAACAGTTGGAGTTAAATATCTATACACAATCATATAGCTTTTAGCTGCCTTTCTTAACTGCCTTCCTGCTTCTGATTTAACATTTTTGGAATGGGCCTCTGCAATTTCTTTCAGTTGCTCTTTGGCCTTCTCCCAATCACTTTCAAAAGTCAGGTTTACCCTGATTTCATGCCAGATAAATTCAAAATCGGCGGTATAGTTTGAAATTGACTCGTTGAGGATCTTCTGGTTCGGAATATGAATCACTCTACCGGTACTTTGGTCGGCATCCACCCAGTTACCGATTTCCATGATTGTAAATTTAAAAAGCCTTTTATCAACAACATCACCCCTGTGTTCTCCGACCTGGATACGGTCACCGATATCAAACGGTTTTCTGGACATTACATAAACCCATCCTGCTAAGTCGTTTACTGAATCCCGTAAAGCAATTACCAACCCAGCTGAAACTAAACCCAGAATAGTGGCAAACGACTGGAATCCCTCAAACCAAACCCGGCCAACGACGATTAAGGCAATGAATCCCACGACATAAGTCAGATTTTTTTTCCATTTGTAATGCAGACTCACATCTTCAACATTGCGATACACAATGCGCAGAATCACAAAGCGGACAACAAGCAGCACAAAAATTACTGCCAATGAAATCATCACCCTACTGAGTAATTCTTCCGGCATGTTAACCGTTTCTGCTACCACATCGATAAATTCTTCGAGATACAGATATTGCTGAGCCATAAAATTTGCGGGTCAGGTTTTAGGAATTGTATCGTTGATAATATAAATACTTTGATTGTCTGTCAGCTAAATAATACCTATTTTTAGTTGCTTCAACCTAAAAGAAATTTGAATTATGGTTCTATACACCACAATCGTAGTTTTTATCACACTCATCAGTATTCTGATGGTAATCGTCGTCCTTCTGCAACGCGGGCAGGCTCCCGGCATGACCGGTGGTATCGGCGGCGGTCTCGCCGGTGGCGGCGGCAACAATATGATGGGCTCCCGTCGCACTGCCGACTTCCTGTCGAAAACCACAGCCGTACTTGCCGCGCTGTTTCTGACTTTGAGTGTACTTGCCAACTTTTTTATTGACCACGACACTCAAGGAAGCGCCATTCAACAACATGGTGCGGAAATGCCAGGTGAAGCTCCGCCACCTATGGAGCCCGGAACCGAGGGCGCTGAACCGTTTCAGGAAGGCGAAGGTGATGGCGAACCTGAAGCACAGCCTGTTCCCGAAGGTGGCGATGGTGGTGATGCCCCCGATCTTGAAGTTGATCCCGGGGACGGCGAGTAAATAACTTGATTCACCATTCGAATTTTAAAGCGGGTGTTACAACGGCTAACACCCGCTTTTTTTATGTCCGTCACCAGCTTGTCACGGTTTTGTACCAATCCGCCAAAACCTTCTGAGAGACGCCGATTTCATATAGGATTACAATACTTGTAAACAGAAGCTGTAATTTAACAACTCCTACCTCATGATATTTGCGCGATGAGGTGATCACTCTGTCCTCCAAAACCTTAAACGGTATATGCTTTTTTATTCGCCGGATGAATTCATTATCCTCCATCACCATTAACCGGCTGTCAAAACCTCCGTTTTGCTCGAAATCATCACGGGTAATGAACAAACTCTGATCGCCAAAACGAAACCAGGACAAATCAAAACGGGTGCACCAACCGTAAAAGCGCATCAGTGGATGATCGGTGTCAAATGCAAGTTGAAAACACCCGGCCCGGAAGCCTGAATCAATCGCATTAATTATTTTACGCGCAAATCCGGCAGGAGGAAACGTGTCAGCATGAAGAAAATAAAGGATACTGCCTGAAGCTAATTCGGCACCCCGGTTCATCTGCCGAGCGCGACCCGGCTCAGAGTTTATGAGGTTGGCACCCGCGTCCTTAGCTTTATTCCGGGTTTCGTCATCAGAGCCACCGTCAACCACCAAAATTTCAGTAATCCACTGTTTCGACTCCGGATCCGAAGAAAGGAAAGAAACCAGTTTACCGATAGTTGCCTCTTCATTGAGTGCCGGAATGATCACAGAAATCATGGGATTTTTATTCAGATACCTTAGCTTGTCCGCTTATCTTTCTCATTTTAGGCAGATCATCTTCGGTATCCACATCGCTCAGAATAGGCATTTCATACCAGATAATGCCCTCTTGCTGCATAACATATATCGTTTGGTCGAAAACATGTTCACTGCTCCAATCAATTCCTCCGAACAGCTGTTCATAAACGACATTCATCCCCAGCAGATAATAACCGCCATCCATTGCGGGTCCGATTACCACATCATATTCATTGAGCCGTGAAAAAGCATCATTAATAATCCGGGGTGTAATTTCAGGGCAGTCACTACCGATTATAACCATCTTTTCATATCCTTGTTCCGCAATTGTTTCAAAGGCGTTCAGCATCTTTTCGCCAAGAGTATTTCCCATCTGGCGGTGTTTGGTAAAATCGGTTCCAGGCCATTTATCCTCCTCATCGATAAAATCGCTGTAAAAAAGATGCAAATCCGCCCCGCACTCCAGAGCAACATTACGGGTATGCTCAAGCAGTTGATGATAAACAGACAGGGCTTCAGCATCACCTATTTGAGATGCGAGCCTCGTCTTTACGTAGCCTTCTTCCGGGTTTTTCAGGAAGATGATGAGTGCATTGTCTTTTTTTTCCTCCATAATACGGTCTGCTGGTTTACTTTCCCCTTGTTCTCTTCTCAGAATACTAACTGATTTAATTAAAATCTATGATATCAAACCATGTTCAGATGACTTAACGATGACATTAATACAAGTAATCCGAAGTTCCGAATGCCCTGCTTATGCAACAAATAAAACACAATTTCTTGTCAATACCCGATAATAGCTGTCATATGTATTGATCTTGTATATATTTTGCTTTTAGATTAGTTATTTTGATACTCAATGTGTTACAGGAAATACACACTTTAAAAACACCAAACACTGCAATTAAGCAATTTTTAACCAACCTTTCAATTGACCATGCACAAAACTATAACAATACTCGCAACCACATTACTCTTTTTGTTTGCCGTTAATCTTAGTGAGACTAAAGCGCAAAACAATGAAGGTGGCAATTTCGGAGTCGGAGTTATGGCCGGTTCTCCAACAGGTCTGTCTGCGAAAATCTGGATGGGACGCAGCAATGCACTTCACGCTGGCCTTGCCTGGTCAACATATCGGTTTGCGGGTACTAATTTACATATTCATGTAGATTACACCCGGTATAATTATGATTTTATTACTGCTAATGTTGGTACGTTAGCGGGATATTACGGCATCGGAGGACGCCTTTTATCCAGAGGTGCAGATCGAAGTGATCGAGTGGGAGTCCGTGTTCCATTCGGCCTCAACTATGAATTTGAAGATAATCCATTTGAGGTCTTCGTTGAAATAGCTCCGTTGCTTGATTTAACCCCCAGCTCAAACCTACACTTAGACAGCGTAGCCGGCTTTCGCTTTTACTTTTAAGAAGGCTTTATAAAACTATTTCCAGGCTTCGTTTGTGAACATCATATCATAAACTTCAACCATTCTATTTAATCTATCATAACATAGATCAAGCAACTTACTAATTTAAAACAAGTTGCTTGATCCAAGTATATGGTAGATTAAATACATGTAAAGATATTCTGATCTTTTATTATTATCTTTAAACAGTCATTAAATATTTCCTGCTAACAATCAAGCGGAGCTGGTTATGAAAAGGATGGTTTTTGGTTTTGTGATGCTGACATTCGCGTTACTTGCGTGCGATCAGGGTAATGACGCCGAAATTAATAAAGAGCCTTCATTCAACTATCATCTTTATGATGAGGAGGGGCAGCCCATCTCTAAAGTTTCAGACGAATCGGTGGATGAAATCAGGATAGATGAAAGTATTGCATTGTGGGGCAACAGATTCTACTCAGAACGAATGCAAGAGATGTTTGAAGAGAGGTCTGGTAGAGACCTGCCTGATATAAACCAGATTCATCTCTATGCGGAAGATGTAGATGATATCGACTCAGACTACGCGTATCTGAGCTTTACACTCCCCACCGGCTCGAGCTTCACACCCGGCGAATTCACTCAGCCCACCATCGATACGGACGATTGGCTGGAGATGATGGAGCGCAGGTCTGAAATGATGCAGGACCAAAGAGGCGGCCGCAACTTAAACTCGCGCTCAGAAGGATTTGCTACATCAATGATGGGTTATCACAACAGCGATTTATTGTCTGCCAGTTATTCCGAGTCGGGATTCGGGAGAAAGGCCAAAGCTTTTCTGTCATTAGAAAGCAGCCTTACCATTGATAACGTATCAGAAGAATATATAGAGGGTGAATTCCGGATGCTTGTAGCAGGAATTTCGATGGAGAAGTTGATGAAAGATTCTTTTCCCGAAATAGATGAACTTGATATCATACGCTACGAAATCGTCGGTTCATTTACTGCTGAAAAAGGTGGGTTTGAAGAGTTGCGCCACATCAGAGCGCCTTGCCTTTGCAGATGAATCGGCATCTTTACTGATCATATATCAGAACTCACATTTGCAACTGATTCAGTGGCTGAATAGCATCGTCAAAGATGATCATGCGACTCCTGTATCATCATCCGAATTCAACTGTTGTGAAATAATTTAAGCTCTGATTTTTCACTAATATTTCCCATCTTTTCCGTTTGAACCTATAAATTTTGAATGATCACAGATATATGTACCAACGATACCTTATCGCTACTTCCGCTATCCTAATATTAAGTTTTCTGCCTCAATTTTTGTGGGCTCAGGTCAACACGGATATAGAATCTGATAAAATCGACGAAATTTTTGAACAATGGGATAAAGATGGTTCCCCCGGCTGCGCGGTCGGGATATATCATGAAGATGAAATTATTTATAAAAACGGATATGGTGAAGCAAACCTGGATCACGGCATTCCGAATAAACCCGAGACGGTTTTTTATATCGGGTCGGTATCCAAACAGTTTGCCGCCGCGGCTATAGCTATTTTAGCTGATATGGACAAAATCTCACTGGATGATAACATAAACGAGTACATTGATGAGATGCCGGACTATGACGAACCGATCCGGGTCAAAGATCTGGTCTATCATACCAGCGGGATATATGATCTATACTCAATCCTGGCACTTGCGGGAGTTGATGTAGAGAATGTTCTCTCTCTGGATGATAAAGTTGAGTTGATCAGCAGCCAGAGTACGCTGAACTTCACACCCGGCACCGAATACCTATACAGCAACAGTGGCTATACACTGATGAATAAGATCATTAAAGAAGCCTCAGAAAAAACGCTCCCGGAATTTACTGAAACTTACATATTTGACTCGCTCGGAATGGAGGACACTCACTTTCATGATGACCGCCATCTAATTGTGCCGCGCCGCGCAAAAAGCTATCAACGGGATGGAGACGAATTCCGAGTCAGTTATATCAGCAACTTCGAAGGCGTTGGACCGGGTGGTCTTTACACCACCGTGGAGGACATGATTAAATGGGATCAAAATTTCTATAACAATCAAATTGAGGAGTCACCGAATTTTGATGAGATCATGCACACACCCGGTGTTCTTGCTGATGGAGATACCCTCGATTACGCATTTGCGCTGAATATAGAAGAATACAAAGGACAAAAAAGATACGGTCACGGAGGTTCTTTCATGGGATTCCGGGCGGATTACCGCCGGTTTCCCGATCACCATTTTTCTACAGCTGTTTTTTGCAATCTCGGCAATATTAACCCGTCGGACCTGACGCGACAGATTGCGGATTTATATCTTGAAGATTCCTTTGCCTCCTATCTCGAAGAGTATACCGGCACCTATCATAATAGCGATATGGATGTGGATTATACCATTGAAATCCGTGAAGGTGATCTGTATCTGGATCGTGACATTTCACCCGAAGGCAAAATGAGCTATGAGGATCGCGACACCTACAGCATCGGGGGCTGGGATTTCGAATTTACACGTGACGATGACGGCAATATCGACGGATTAAAAGCAAGTTCGGGAAGAGCCAAGGATGTTGAGTTTGAAAAGCGTTAGAGGAACTTCTATAAAACCTGAATGTATAAGATAATGTGTCTTTTGTCTTGTCAAACGAGAAACGACTAACGGGAAACAAGTCTTCCGGCAATTCGAAGTAGTTATACTAACTAAAATATCTTTTGTAGGAAGTTAAGTTAGTATTATTAGTGTTCGAGTCGCTCTAATGTCTTATCCAGCATCATTGGATAATAATTAAAATAGTTATCCTTGGTTACCGGGATATATTCATGAGGCTGTGCCGGGTTATACTGCAGAATCTCATCATTAGGGCGAATGGAATGTCCCATTGACCATTGATAATCCACAATGGGTTTGCCCGTAGTCGGGAATTTCAGCGTTTCGCTGGTCTGCCAGGAGTTGCTGAATCCGCCGGTCGGCATACCCATCAGGTGTCCGATATCGTTGTCAACAACCTGAGAGGCAAACTGATCAAGATGAGAGCCGCCCTGGGGGGTTTAGCCAAACGGTCACTCCACCGGTAAAGTGGCGGTCGGCAGGTTTGATAAATCGATCACCCCACGTAGGCTGGACACCTTTAAACGGGACGGTGCGGGTGTAATAGTTGTCGTTTTCAAATGCCGGTATGGCTTCTTTTTCGGCCCACTCTTTTTCGTATACCGGATTCTGACCTTCTGCGGGATCAGGCGGATCTTCTTCCCAATTCTCCAGACGATTTCTCACCCACTCCTCACTGAGGTCACTGACCTTCATGTTATGACCGGTGGTCTTAAACATTTCATCCTGCAGGCGAGCCAAAACGAAGGCACCGTTAGATCCGCCACCTGAACGGGTAGCATCGACTATGACATGATGATCCAGCAGGTCGTTTTCTTCGGCATAATCCATCAGCGTAACCATACCATCCAGCAGGTCGCGGTCGAAACGCGCCCAATCGAGAATTACTACGGGAATGTCGGGATCATCCGAGACGTAGAAATTTCGGAAAGCTTCATACTCGCCTTCCAACTCAGGAACTTTGGAAAAACCCGGATATTCGCGCTCATCCAGTCCCTGCCATTCTACATCACCCCGTTCATAGTACGGAAGTTCAATTTCATAGGTGGTTCCATCGTCGCGCTGGAGCCCCAATTGCAGAACCTCGAGATCTTCATCATAAAATTTGGAATGCGGAACGCGATCGCGTGTTCTGGTGATTTCATTGGCCACCTCCCACCAGTACGGGTCTTCCATCGAGGCGTGGTGCCAGATGCGATAGGATTCAATGTATTCGGTTGCATCAGTTCCATTGATCGACACCAGCCGGTCACCAGGTTCCGGCACCTCATCTACATAATCGTCAATATCGGTACCCATGTCGCGGACAAACAAGAAACGCTCTTCCTCATCGCTGTAATCGGTACGAAATCGGATCGGAGCGCGAAGATCTTCCTGCAGCTCTTCGGGAACTTCCAGTCCGTCATCGGTTTCATATACCCGCAGGTGACGGTCTTTTCGAATGTTGGACATTTTCCACAACGCCAGCCACATGTCTTTGTCATTATCGGCTTCGATCAGATCATCTTTATGCTCCTTCATCTCAGCAACCACATCAATGCCGGCAGGATGTTCGCGGTAAACAGGGTGTTCGGTTAATGAAGCGAAAGCATCACGTTCCATGGTGATCTCAACGAGGTAGTCGAATAATGCCTCTCGGTCTTCTTCATTGCCCGGATCAAATTCAAGGTTATCATCAAACTTAGTCGTATTTGATTCTGCTACAGAGCCCAACCCGAATGGTGAGCTTATAATCAAAAACAATAACGCATAAAACACAAAAAAACATGACACTATGATCTTTTTTTAATCGGCTTTGATACATAAGTGATTTCAGTAGTGTCCGGTTAATCTAAATTTCAATTCTTGTAACATGTTGTAGCACA
>CAZDIA010000052.1:0-16873 GCA_964505385.1 uncultured Chitinophagales bacterium | reverse complement strand
TCGTACCTAAATTTACGTGTGGCTTACTACGATCAAATTGCTCTTTTGCCATGGTAGAACTAATTTAGAATTTCAGAATTATTTTATTGTTAATGGAGCCGCCACCCGGATTTGAACCGGGGACCCCTTCCTTACCATGGAAGTGCTCTACCGCTGAGCTATGGCGGCGGACAGTTAAATTTTGATTGGGTCGAGCGGGCGACGGGGCTCGAACCCGCAACATTCAGCTTGGAAGGCTGACACTCTACCAGTTGAGTTACGCCCGCGGGAGTGGGGAGAGCAGGATTCGAACCTGCGAAGGCTTACGCCAACAGATTTACAGTCTGCCCCGTTTGACCGCTTCGGTATCTCCCCAATCAATTCAATTACATGTAAGAACACTTTTTAAAGTGAGCCAGCGATCGGATTTGAACCGATGACCGGCGGTTTACAAAACCGCTGCTCTGCCCCTGAGCTACGCTGGCTTATTCACCTTCCAAACCAAATTCAGTGATTTCAAAAAAAAAGCGAAACAAGCGTAATTAATCAGCCATACGGCTTATTTAATAATGCCTCGCCTGTTTCTGCTCAGTGGACACAACTCGCTTATTTTGCTGTAAGCTAAAGAACCCAAAATTACTGATCATGATGATTGATGTCAATATTTATTTTTAGGAATTTCTCTTTTTATTCATTTTATTGCTCCGCTTGCTAAAATGGAAGATTTTATTATGAGTAGCAACCCTCTCCACCTTCCATAACCCTCATTCAGTGCTTGTAGTTACAACATGTTTTTCGTTTCTCATTAGTCGTTTGTCGTTAATCAGATTTTTTGATATTAAGATTCGACAAAGTCAAACCCCTCATGATGATGCTAAAATAGTTTGGTATTGGAAATGAATTAAACAATTAATGATGTTTTTGAACGAGAAACAGCCAATGTTTTCCGACGGACAACATAAACTTCACCTTCATATATTACCGGAGACCGAAAGTGCGGCTACACAATGGACAGCAACGCCCTCCTCTCTTCCAATGAATCCAATTTTTTCAGAAGTAGTTGCTTTAACTGAGATCTGATTTTTTTTGATATTCATTGCAGAAGAGAGATTAGCACGTATTTCATCAAAATGTTTGCTTAATCTGGGCTTCTGCACAATAACTGTCGCATCAATATTGTTAATCGACACTTTTTCAGATTTGAGTTTTTCCAGCACCTCTTCCAATAATCTGATACTATCGGCATTTTTATACTGTGGATCGGTGTCCGGGAACCAGCTTCCGATATCTCCCCAGGCCATCGCTCCGAGCAGCGCATCAATTATGGCATGGGTCAAAACATCTGCATCAGAATGGCCTTCAGGGCCGGAATGATGTGGAATTTTTATCCCCCCGAGTATAAATGGATTTCCTTTCCTGAGCTGATGCACGTCATAACCCAATCCAATACGCATACTATGTACCTCTGCTTTTCAGGATCAACTCTGCCACAGCCACATCTTCCGGATATGTCAGTTTAATATTAAAACTACTCCCCTCAACCAGACTTACTTTGTGTATTTGTTCAACAAGAGCGGCATCATCGGTGGCAATTTCGCCGGTTTCAACCCGGGAATTATATGCCTGCTTGATCAAGTCTGTGAAAAAGCATTGCGGAGTTTGTGCCTGCCAGACGCCGCTGCGATCCACTGTGTTGTTGATTATAGTGTCTGAATCTGAATCTTTCGACTTCTTCAGTGTGTCCCTGCAGGGCACCGCCAGAATAGCAGCTCCTTTCTCACCAGCTTTTTTAATACAATGGCTGATATGGTCAGGTTGAACCAACGGGCGCACCGCATCATGTATCGCTACAATTTCAACATCTTTATGCAGGTATTCCATGGCTATCGCTATTGACTCCACTCGTTCGCAGCCACCCTCAATCACTTTTATATCTACCTGTGATTTCCATTCGATATCGTTGCACACTTCCTGTACATCACCAATCATGTCCAGGCGCGTAGGGATAATTACCTGTACAATCCCGGACAATCCGGTAAAGGCCTTCAGAGCATGAAATATAGCAGGGTTTCCCGAAAGTGGTATAAACGGTTTAGGGATATTATATCCCATCCGGGTACCCATGCCGGCAGCCGGCATGATTAATGATGTCTTTAGGCCCGCCATTCCATTTTACAGAATCAACATTGCATCGCCGAAGGAGAAAAAGCGATAGTCGTTTTCTCTGGCTTCATCATAAGCCCTCATCAACAAATCAAAATCGCAAAATGCTGCAGTCAGCATGAGCAAGGTAGACTCCGGACGATGAAAATTTGTTATCATGGATTCTGTGATTTTAAAATCATAAGGGGGATAAATAAACTTATCCGTCCACCCGAATGACGGCTTAACTTCACCGGAAGCGGTAATGCTGGTTTCCACCGCACGAACTGCAGTAGTTCCGCAGGCAACTACCTTGTTTTTCTTTTTTGCCAAAACATCATTTATAGTTTCGGCGCTCTCCTCAGAGATGTAATAATTCTCTGAGTCCATGCGGTGTTTGGTAAGATCCTCAACTTCCACAGTCCGGAAGGTACCCCAACCGATATGAAGGGTAACCGGCGCAAGCCTTACCCCTTTTTCCCGCAACGAATCGAGAAGCTCATCAGTGAAGTGCATGCCTGCGGTCGGCGCGGCAACTGCTCCGCGCTCCCTGGCAAAAACGGTCTGATATTGTTCCTTATCTTCCGGCTCCGGCTCTCTGTCAATATAGGGTGGCAGAGGCATTTCGCCGATTTGATCCAGAATTTCGTAAAGTTCTTCATTCGGGCGATCAAACAGAAATCGTATAGTTCTGCCCCTTGAGGTGGTATTATCAACCACTTCAGCTACCAGCTCATCTCCAAAGTATAGTTTATTGCCAATCCTGATTTTACGTGCCGGATCCACCAATACATCCCATAACATATTTTCAGGCTGCAGCTCTCTTAGTAGAAAAACTTCAATGTCCGCATCCGTTTTTTCCTTTCGGCCTTTTAGGCGGGCGGGGAATACTTTTGTATTATTGTATATTAGGCAATCCCCCTCTTCGAAATATTCAGCTATATTTGAAAACTCATCATGCGTAATAGATTGATTTTTTCTGTCAAGAACCATCAACCTTGCTTGATCGCGGGGATCTGCAGGTTTATCAGGTACATGGATTCCATCGAGATCAAAGCGAAAATCCGTAAGCTTCATATATAATTTAGAAGGGTTTTAATTGAAAGACAGTTGATTCTGATTTCTGCCTTCCTTATTTTGTATTTTTGAAATATTATCTTTAATATAATAAATTTTGCCCGCGAAAGCAACGGCAAATAGCCCACGGAGGTGTGCCGGAGTGGTCGAACGGGACGGTCTCGAAAACCGTAGTCCCGATTACTCGGGACCGGGGGTTCGAATCCCTCCACCTCCGCAGACAGTGCCTACCTAAATATTGCACGGTTTCAACCGTAATCGAGAACTGCATCAAAAAATCTATAGCCATCTGATTTTTATTTGAAACCCTCAGATGCTATAAATGTGTTATGAACGTTGAGCAGGTATCAGATTGGACTTCTAATGTTTATTTTTCTTGATATTAATTGCAGTTTTGCTAAATTTACAATAGCAGTAATAAACCACATAATAATACGGATATGAGAACGGGAATTACTTTACTATCAACACTGCTTGTTACCTTTTTTGTGACTGATGTTGCCAGTGCGCAATTTCGCGGAGACATTCCCAGTCCATACGAAAGAACAGGAACAATCACCCATCCGGCAGACGATGAGAATGCAACCAATGTAATGGGGCTATTCGATATGTCCATGAGCCAATCTTATGAAATGACTTTTGGCTCTTTCGGTGGAAATGCCTATAACCAGAATATTCTCACTAACACCATGTTTCTGGATTTCAGCGATAATCTTCACGGCCGTGTTGATGTTTCTATGTCACATTCCCCGTTCGGAAGCAACCCAATGGGCCAGCAGGATGACTTTAATTTTTTCATCAGAAATGCAGAGTTGCAATACGATATTAGTGAAAACTCAACTATTCGCTTTCAATACAGTCAGCAACCCGCGGGATACTATAACAGAAGTCCGTTCGGACATTCACCATACGGCAGAGACTTCTACAGATAATGTGTAATTTCTGAGCATAACGTGATTGAATGAAAAACAGTCACTCTAATCTGTTTCTCAACACCGCTATTGGCTTTCTGAGCATCCTCTTGCTCGCCCTGTTAATTGGATTATTCTCGAGAATGTTATACCCCCGAATAGTTGCTGATCGTGACGGAAGTGAAACCCATTTGATCAGCGAAGCTATACAGATTGAAGTTTTAAACGGGTGTGGTGTTTCCGGAGTCGCAAGCGAATTCAGTCAGGAGCTCAGATCAAGCGGTTTTGATGTTGTTGAATCCGGAAACTTTGATACGTTTGATGTCCGGGAAACTTTTGTACTGGATCGGGCAGGAGATCGCAACAATGCCGAAAAAGTAGCCAGAGCGCTCGGACTTGACGAATCCAGAATCATAGAGGAATCGTCCGAAGATTTTTACCTTGATGCTACCGTTGTAATCGGAGCAGATTATAACCAAATCATCCAATAATGCACTTACATGCCACAAAACGCTAAAGCCGAAAATATATCAACATTTAATACCAACAAGTCAGACTCCGAAGCACTGATTTCCACTATCAGTGAAGCTCTCCTCGAAAAAAAAGCAGAAGATATAAAACTGCTTGATGTCCGTGAGCTAACAACCCTCACCGAATACTTTATAATTTGCCACGGAACCTCAGAAACCCAGATTAAAGCACTTACCCGAGGTGTAGCCGACAAAGTCAAAGAGACCCTTGGTGAAGATGAGTGGAAAAAGGAAGGTTATGAAGCCCGAAGGTGGGTGGTTCTTGATTATGTAAATGTGGTCGTTCACATTTTCAACCCGGATACCCGAGAGTATTACGGTCTCGAGAAAATGTGGAATGACGCTGCGGTGACGGAAGTCAAGGATAAACTATGAAATTTCCGATTTACCTGTCTTCTCTTATCCTGCTGCTTGGATGCGCTACTGCAGATACACCAAATGAAGAAAATCATATTTCGGTTCCGGAAGATACTATAGAAGTCAGAAAGCCTGCTGATGATAACTACTCACAGGGGCGGGTATATATCAGCCAGGTAAAACGTGCTACGGTTGATGGCAAACCCGTACTGCTTGTCCGCGGAAGCTTGCCTGAAGGTTGCAGCCGGCTGCTCAAAGCTGATTATGATTTTGCGTCTGAGGATGTCATCAAACTGGAAATGGCCAGCTGGAGACCTGCCGACATGGCATGCACGCAGGTGCTTGTTGAATTCTCATATATTTATGATGACATAGACAGCGAAAAATTGCAAAATGTATCTCATGTAGAGTATAATGATGAACGGAAAGAACTTGAATAAAGCTGAACATGTATAACGTCCTTGTGACCGAACCCCTTCCCGGTGATGCTGTTGATCGTTTATCAAAAAAGTACGAGGTAACTGTAGCAGAACGCGGTGCACTTAAAA
Source organism: uncultured Chitinophagales bacterium (assembly GCA_964505385.1). Lineage (GTDB taxonomy): Bacteria > Bacteroidota > Rhodothermia > Balneolales > Natronogracilivirgulaceae > SLJN01. Next base: position 11,329 of record CAZDIA010000052.1, on the reverse strand, counting down.
CTGAAAAAGACCTTTTGAATGTCGTCAAAGATTACGACGCACTGCTGACCCTCCTTTCCAACCCGGTAACTTCAAATGTACTTGAAGCCGCTCCCCGTTTAAAGGTTGTTGCTAACTATGCCGTGGGCTATAACAATATTGATACCGATGCGGCAAAAAAACTTGGTGTCAGAGTGGCTAATACTCCTGATGTTCTTACCGATGCTACAGCCGATCTCACATTGGCGCTTATCTTATCAGTTACGAGGAGGCTTGGAGAGGCTGAAAAACATCTGCGGGATGGAAAATTCGATGATTGGATGCCCGAAGGGTTTCTGGGTTTTGAGTTAAACGGTGCCAAACTTGGTATAGTTGGCATGGGCAGAATCGGCAGAGCGGTTGCCAAACGCGCTTTGGCTTTTGGGATGAATATCGGATATTCAAACCGCAATCGCCTTCCTAAAGGTGTAGAGGATGTTCAGCGGGCAACTTACTATTCATCCGTGCCCAAACTTGCCGAATGGTGCGACATACTTACCCTTCATTGCCCCCTTAATGAAAACTCTCACCACTTAGTGGATTCGGAAATTCTTCAAGCAATCGGTTCGCACGGATATGTAATTAATACCGCTCGAGGTCCCGTAGTGAATGAGGCCGCTCTTGCTGATGCATTGCATAGTAAAATCATAGCCGGAGCGGGAATCGACGTGTTTGAACGGGAACCGGAAGTGCACCCGGATTTAATGACAGCCCCCAATGCTGTACTGCTTCCACATATCGGAAGTGCCACTCATGAAACACGGCAAAACATGGCCGAACTTTCCGTCAATGCGATCGACCTTGTGTTGCAGGGACGCTCCGAAGAGGTTAAAAACCTGGTTATTTAATTACAACAACTTCGATTGCATCCCGTAACTCAGTGTTTATCTAATTGGGATATATCTTGAAACCGGATTTAATTGAGCGGCAGAGTTCCACATTTACCACTAACAGCACGTCTGTTCTACCGGGAAAGTAAATTCACTCTTTCCCTCGGCATCCCTGTAGCCGGCGCGCAACTTGCCCAGATTGCAATGCAAGTGGTAGATACATTGATGGCCGGTAATTACAGTGGCACCGACCTTGCTGCCGTAGCCATCGGAACGAGTATCTTTATGCCGGTTTTAATGCTATGTGTCGGCACCTTAATGGCAGTAAACCCAATTGTAGCACAACTGTTTGGCGCACGGGAACATAGCTTGATCGGAAAAAATTTACGGCAGGGTTTATGGCTGAGCCTTCTGTTAACTATCCCCGCGTTCATTGTGCTGCGAAATGCCACACCTCTAATGCATATAATGGGAATGGAGCAAGAGGTAGTTCTAATTGCTGACGGATACCTGCATGCCGTGTCATGGGGGCTGCCCGCTGCATTTGGATTCATGACCTTACGCTTTTTCAATGAAGCGCTTGGAGCCACACGGCCACCCATGTTTATTACTATTCTTGGCCTGGGCTTCAATATTGTATCCAACTACACCCTAATATACGGAAACTGGGGAATGCCCGAGCTGGGAGGTGTCGGCGCCGGATGGGCGACCGCTATTGTATTCTGGGTGATGTTTATAACCATTTCGATTTTTACATTTCTCAGAAAGCAATATCAAAAATATCAGCTATTGAAAGATGTGCGGCTGCCGGAAATACCCTACCTTCGGGAAATATTGAGAATAGGAATTCCTAATGGCATCAGCTCGGCAATGGAAGTAACCCTGTTTTCGGTTACTGCACTTCTGATGGGATCAATCGGAACAGTTGCGGTCGCCGGCCATCAGATAGCGATTAACATTGCATCAGTCACGTTTATGGTCGCCCTTGGGCTCTCTACCGCTATCACAGTACGTGTGGGACATGCAACCGGTCGAAGGCAACCAAAACGCGCTCGTTTTACCGGATTTTCCGGAATGTTGCTCACAACAGGATTTATGGGTTTAATGGCATTATTTATCATCATTTTTCCCGAACAGCTTGCCGGACTGTACACCGATGAAACTGATATCCTCATCATTGCCGCTCAACTTCTCATACTGGCGGCAGTTTTTCAGATATCCGACGGATTGCAAGTCAGCGGTCTTGCAGCGCTTCGTGGATTAAAAGATACCAAAATCCCGATGTACGTTAACTTTGTTGCTTACTGGATCATCGGTATACCTCTTGGATATTTACTTGGCATTTATCTCGAAATCGGCCCGTCCGGGTTGTGGTTCGGATTAATTGCGGGACTGACCTCAGCCGCTCTTATGCACTGTGCCCGGTTTTATTTTCTCTCAAGAAAACAGATGGAACATGCCCCGCAGACATCCGCATCTTCAATTTCCGGTTGACGTGTGAATCATTTTCAATATTTATTAGTTCATTAGGTGTGCAGCTTAATTAATGTCTGTAAGAAAAAATCATAGAGTCGTTAAAAAACCAAGTGATCCCAATCATGCCGGTATATTTACACCCCATAGAAACCATAGTTCCCGATAACTATTACAAACAGAACTTTACACGCGATATCCTTGAGCAAAGCCTTAACGGTAACGGCAAAATGAAACGAGTGCACAATCGGGTGTATGCACAATCCGGTATAGAGAAGAGGCACACTGTTGTACCGGATTTTAACTCAAACGGCGAAGCACCGTTATTTTGGGATCAAAGTGGAAATATTCTGGATAACCAACCGGGCACGGAACGCCGAAACCGGCACTATATCAAACACGCCCGCAAGCTGTTCAGCGAGGTTTCACGTAAAGCTTTGGATAGCAGCCCATTTGAACCGGCAGAAGTAACTCATGTCATAACTGTTTCCTGTACCGGATTTTTCGCACCCGGCCCCGAATATTTTGTTGTGAAAGACCTCGGATTACATAATTCCACTCAGCGTTTCCACTTAGGATTTATGGGCTGTTTCGGCGCTTTTCCGGCACTTCGTATGGCGGAATCCATTTGCACTGCTGATCCTGAAGCCGTAGTTCTTATTTCTGCCGTAGAACTTTGCACGCTTCACATGCAACTTCGTGAAGATATGGACGGCATCCTTTCTAATTCCGTTTTTGCTGACGGTGGAGCAGGTCTTGTCGTAAGCGGAGCCCAAAAAGGTGAACTCCAGATTAAAGGGTTAATGAATGATCTGACGGATGAAGGCGAAGAGGATATGGCCTGGGAGCTTGGCGATCAGGGTTTTAATATGGTACTCTCATCCTATGTGCCAAAAATTATTGAGGCTCAAATCAAAGATACCCTTGCAAATCAGCTTGCCGATCACCAAACCGAAATTGAAAATATAAACCACTGGGCTGTCCATCCGGGAGGCAGGTCAATCCTTGATAAAATTGAAAATTCGCTTGAGCTCTCTGAGGATCAATTGGCAAGTTCCAGAAAAATACTGCGCGAATACGGGAATATGAGCAGCGCTACGGTGCTCTTTGTGATGAAAGATATCTGCGAAAATCTGATCAAACCCGGTGAAACCATGATGGCCATGGCATTCGGCCCCGGTCTTACCATAGAATGCGGCCTTTTTCAATCTTGTGATGATTAAATCCATTGATGATGTCTTTGCCTTTGATTCTCAATAAAAGAGAACCACACCTGGTAGAGGAAATGGATAAACCGGATTGTGATCAGGCAAAATTGTTCAATACCTATCGGCAATTCGCGTCGGTCAACCGACTTGTTTCACGCTGGAACGTGATTTACAGGCGATTTATCAAACCTGCACTTTCAACAGATAAGAAAACCTCCCTATTGGATATCGGTCACGGTGGCGGAGATTTACCCTTATATTTATACCATCGCGCCAGTAATGACGGGTTTCAAATTTCAATTACCGGGATTGAAACCGACTCACGCTCTATTCAATTCACCGACTCTTTAGTTGTCCCGGAAAATATCTCTTTCGAGTATGCTGCAACGACCGATTTGATCAACCAAAACCGACAGTTCGACATTGTTTTGTCAAACCATCTGCTTCATCATTTGAAACATGATCAACTCATCACTCTTCTGGATGAAGCATCAAGGTTATCACGCAAAATGGTAGTATTCAACGATATAGAACGCGGGGATTTTGCCTGGCTCCTGTTTCGTTTTTTAAGACCGTTTTATCGCAACTCATTTATAGTCAACGACGGACTATTATCGATACGTCGCTCATTCACAAAAAACGAAATTGAAAGTCTTTTGCCCTCCGGCTGGATCGCGAAACGTATTTTTCCTTATCGCTTTGTGGTAATTTTGGATCATGAATGATGAAATCTCATGTAACATATGATGTAGCTATAGCAGGAGGCGGGCCAGTTGGGTTACTGCTTGCTATAATGCTTTCGCGCAAAGGGATTAGCACTATCATCCTGGATAAGCAACACCGGATACACCATCATTCAAGATCAGTCGGCATACATCCTCCTTCGCTGCATGTACTGGAGCAGATCGGTTTACAGGATGAAATAATTAATGCCGGTGTGAAAATTCATCAGGGGCACGCCATGGTTGACGCCGGCACTCAGTTTGGTTCAATTCGGTTTGAACTTCTTCCGGAACCCTATCAATTTGTGTTGGCCATACCGCAATATCGTACGGAGCATATTCTCGAAAATGCCGTGAGAGAAGAAACTCACGCCACTCTGTTACGGGGACATGAAGTATATCACACAGAAGAGCGGGATGACGAGATAACAGTTTTTGCAAAAGACCAAAACAACGAAATGACGTTCCATACTCGTTTTCTGGTCGGTTGTGACGGTAAAAAAAGCAGGGTGCGACGAAATGCAGGTATCTCCTATCATGGAGATATTTATCCCAACAGTTATGTAATGGGAGATTTTGATGACAACATCTCTTTTGATAATGACGCGCTCATTTTCGTCACCAACAACGGATTAGTTGAGTCTTTCCCGCTTCCCGAGAACAAAAGAAGGTGGGTTGTGGAAACAAGTGAAGATTATTCCGATAAAAACGCCCGCGAAACTGCAGAAATCATAAATACCAGAACCGGACTTAAACCTGACCCGGAATCGAATTCTATGCTTTCAAATTTTGGCACCGAGCGATATCTTGCTTCTACATTCCACAAAGGCCAAATTATCCTGGCCGGTGATGCGGCACATGTGTTGAGCCCTATTGGCGGGCAGGGCATGAATCTCGGCTGGCTTGATTGTGATCATTTATCACGCGCGCTTGAAGCTATCATACAATCCGGAGAGCCGGCCACCCCCACCCTTGACCGGTACAGCCGTCAAAGACGAAAAAAAGCGGAACAGGCAATAAAGCGATCCGAATTTAACATGTTACTCGGGCATCGAAACCGTTTTCCGGGGTTCAGAAATTTTGTGATACGTCAACTTCTGAAAGCGCCGCTCAACCGGATTATGGCACGCAGATTCACCATGGCTGGCTTGGGTTAATTAGTGCCTCTAAGATAAGGCCAACATCTTGGTTACGCTCGCCGCTATTCATCATCATCTACATCCGTATCAATAGGAGTAGTTGATGCGCTGCGTTTGTTTTTCGACTTATCATCTGAAGCTCCGGCGCGCTTAAGCAACATAGCCACTTCTGTGTGATCATTTTCATTGGCATGGGTCAATGCAGTGCGGCCATGTTTGTCTTTGACTTTGGGGTCGGCCCCCTGAGCAATCAAGAAACGCACAATGGTGCTGTGTCCCTCTTTGGCTGCCAGCATCAGTGCAGTTTGTCCCCAGTGCTGGGTTGCATTAATATCCGCACCATGTTCAATCAGCAATTTAACTGCTTCAAGTTCACCTTCTCTGGCTGCCACAATAAGCGCGAGCGGACCCACTTCTGTTCCTTTATCGAGCAAATATTTTAGCATCTCGATGTTGCCGTTTTGAACGGCACGGTTTAAAGCGGTGCCACCGATTTTGTTAGTGCGATTTACATCGGCACCTTTTTCTACCAAAGTTTTCACAGCCTCAAACTGATTGTGCTGAGCGGCAAAAATAAGAGGAGTCGATCCGTTCTTCATCGACTGATTGATATCCTCCACATTTTTCAGCTCCTCTTTGATTTTTTGGGTATCACCATCTTTGCAGGCTTCAAATAGCGATGTAAGTTCCATGGTATTTTTTATTAAATAATATTCATCTGCAATCAGCAGCGGTAAACAAACGCAATAGACGAACTAAAATCAATAGTATTTTTCTTTATTTTTATTTAGCCACCTTGATTTCCCAGCCGTGCCGGAGTTTCGGGCAAACCCCGCAACAGCTCTTCGCCACCCATTTGCTTTCGCCCCTCAAGCTGTACTTCAACTAACTCCAGTGACCCCCGGCCGCATCCTGCCACAAGTTTTCCATCATCATTGATCACGGAACCCGGTTCCAGGTTATCTGCCCGCAATTTTGACCGATACACGTTCAGTCTGCTCCCTTCCATGACGGTCCAAGCTCCTGGAAAAGGACTTAATCCACGGATAAAATTATGTACCTGCTCAGCAGGGTTGGAAAAATCAATCCTGCAGTCCTCTTTATAAATTTTGGGCGCCGGACTCGCTTTCGTCTCATCTTGAGGCTGCGGATCAATATTTTCCTGTGCTATTGCATTCGTACAATCAACCAGCAAATCACTTCCAAGAACCATCAGCCGCTGATATACTTCGCCGGTAGTTTCATCCGGACCAATGGAAGTATTCCGCCAATCTATAATTTTTCCCGTATCCACTCCTTTGTTCAGGAAAAAAACGGTGCACCCGGTTTCGGTTTCACCGTTGATCACCGCATGATGGATGGGAGCTGCACCCCTGTATTTTGGCAATAGCGAGGCATGGAGATTTATTGCACCGACTTTCGGAATCCGTAGCAGCGACTCCGGAAGTATTTTAAAAGCTACTATTACTATGAGATCCGGCTGCAATGATTCCAGCTTATTGTGCAAGGCTTGATCTTTTATATCATCCGTCTCCCATACCGGCAGTTTAGCTTCCATCGCTTTTTTCTTAACGGGAGTTGGGGTAGGTGCCTGCCGTCTTCCTCTTCGCTTATCGTGCCCGGTAACCACAAGTTGCAGTGTATGGGATGATTCCACAAGTTTTTGCAGTGATGGAACTGCAAAGTCGGGATTTCCCATGAAAATTATATTCAATGGCCTCATATCAGTCTACTTGGCAGTTGAGGCCGGCGTTTTAATGGGATATTTGGTCTCAATGCTACCATCAGCTACTTCTTTAAGCCTGGAACGAAGCAATCTCTTTCTGAAAGAACCAAGTCTGTCTATAAAAAGAATACCATCAAGGTGATCCAACTCATGTTGCATCACCCGTGCAATCCAGCGGTCCACTGTTAATTTCTGATCTTTAAAATTTCGGTCTTTATAAGTTATGGTGATTTTTTCCGGCCGCCGGATAGTCTCCTTGATCTCCGGCAAACTCAGGCAGCCCTCTTCAAATTCGTCTACCTCATCGCCAAAATAAGTTATTTCCGGATTGATCAATGTCATAGGGCCATAGTTTTCCTGCTCATCATCTTCAGTCATGGGGTCGGCATCCATTACAAACAACCTGAGCGGCCGCCCTACCTGTGGCGCGGCAAGCCCCACACCTTCGGCACCATACATGGTTTCAAACATATCATCAATGAATTGTTGCAATTCATCGCTGTTTTCGGTAACCGGTTCGGTTTTTTGCCTCAAAACCGGATCATCATAAGTTACAATAGGTAATATTGCCATGAAAAATGTTAGCTGTAAATTCCTTCTAAATATTCCTGGAGAAGTATAGTAGCTGCTGTGGAATCAACCAAGCCCTTCTGAGCTCTTTTTTTCTTTTTCACGCCTGAATCAATCAGGGCTTGTTTCGCTCGTTCGGAGCTGTAACGTTCATCCACCCGGATTACTTCCACATCGGGGAACTTTTTTTCCAGTCTTCTTATAAATTCATCAACCATCTGCGTAGATTTGTTTAAATGGCCTTTTTCCGATAGCGGCCAACCAACTACAAATTTGCTGATGGGATCCTCCTGATGAAGCCGGGAAAGTTCGTTAAAGACTTGCTGCACAGAAAAAGTCCCGACCGGAGTAGCTATAAGAGCAGTGGGATCCGACCGGGACAAACCTATTCGCTTAGTTCCTACGTCAATGCCAACAATGCGGCTTGATGGCATAGCATCTTACGCTTCTTCGTAAGATTCTTCCAGCGGTTGACGCAGAAAGTCTTTCAGCATCTTACTTGGTTTGAAATGAGTTTTCCGGTGTTCCGGAACATAAATAACTTCGTTTGTTTTCGGATTACGTGCTTTAGGTTTAGCTTTGGTTACTTTTACTTCAAAAACACCAAAGTCACGAATCTCAATTCGACACGTCGGGTCAGCTTCCATCATCGTATCGCGAAGTGCGTCGATAACATCATCTACCCACGGCTCAACTTTGACCATAGGCATTTTTTTCTTCTCTGAAATCCGACGGACGATATCTCTTTTTGTGTAAGTCATAAAGCAAACTAAATATTAAGGTTAATAATAGATTAATGAAAGAAACGAAGATAACAAAATGCAGGTATGTTACTTTTAGGAAAAATACAAAAAATTATGGTAAAAACTTGGTAATAGCTTGTTATTAATTGTATAAATGATAACAATAAAAATTCCAGTTCTTAACGGACACTATGAGGAGGTATTATTCATATCGATAGGCAAGCTTCATCCCCTCAACTTTTTGAAGATTTTCAATAACTTTCTCCAGATGCTCAATGTCTTCGACCATTAATATGAGTGTGCCCTCAAACATTCCGGTATCACTGCTTACGTTGATGCTTTTCATATTGGTGTTCAATGATTTAGATATAACATTCGATATATCATTAATCATACCCACTCTGTCTTCACCTACAACTTTAACGGCTGCATTAAACTTACCTCCTGTATGCGGTGCCCATTTGATGTCAACAATCCGGTCTCCATCTGTTTGAATCAGATGCCGTGTATTTTTACAATTGACCCGGTGAACTTTTACATCTCCTTCTCTACTTATAAAACCTACTACATCATCTCCCGGGATCGGATTGCAGCATTTCGCATAACTATATCGCACATCAGTGACTTCACCGTTCAGAATCAGACTTTTTGTAGCATCCTCGCGCGCTGATTCATCATATAAAATTTCATATGTCGGATCAGATGCAGGCTCCTGTTTTTCCGATTTTTCGTTTTTCCCGGTGTTTTCAGTCGCCTCATCCTCAAAACGGCCCTTATCTTTGTATTTTTTTACATGTTTGTAAAACTTACCGACATCATAAACGCCGGCACCAATATCGTAGAATAATTTCTCAAGGGAGGAGAATTTTAATTTGGATGCAATCTTCGCAAGATCCTGTTCGGTAACCTTAAGTTTTGCTTTGGCAATTTTTTTATCCCATATCTCACGCCCTTTTTCTACTACTTCACGCTCTTTATGACGAATATACTGGCGTATCCGGGCTTTAGCTTTATGCGTTTTAACGTCATTTATCCAGTCGGGATTAAGATTTATCTGTTTGCCCGTAATTATCTCAACCTGATCACCGCTGTTCAATACCTGCCGCAACGGCGCCATCTGCCCGTTGACTTTTGCAGCGAGCGCACGCTCCCCGACTTCACTGTGAATCTCAAAAGCAAAATCGAGAGGGGTAGAGCCTTTGGGCAGTGTTTTCAACTCGCCCCTTGGGGTAAACACATAGATCTCATCCGTATAGAGATTAAGCTGGAAATCTTCCACGAACTCAGTAGCCGCATCCGGCCTCGGGTTATCGAGCACATCCCGGATCCAATGCACGTATTTGCCAATGTCATAACCCTGAGATTTCCCTTCTTTATACTTCCAGTGAGCGGCCAATCCTTTTTCGGCGACTTCATCCATCTGGCTGGTGCGGATCTGTACTTCCACTTTTCTGCCTTCCCCGGTAATTACTGTGGTATGAAGCGATTGATAGCCGTTTGTTTTGGGAACAGAAATGAAATCACGAAATCGCTCCGGCAAGGGTGTGTACCAGTCCGTAATAAAAGAGTAAACCCGCCAGCAATCCTCTTTTGTATGAGGCTCTTTAAGAATGACTCGGATTGCAAACAAATCATAGATTTCTTCAAAGGGCTTTTGCTGCCGCATCATCTTTTTGTATATCGAATAAATATGTTTGGGCCGCCCTTTGATCTCAAATTTAAATCCCGATTCATTCAGCTGTTTCTTTATTGGCTGCATCACCTCATCAATAAAAGCCTCGCGGGACTCCTTTTTATCGCGGAGTTTTCGGGCAATGAATTTGAAGCCGGTCGGATCCATCACCTTAAAACTGAGATCTTCAAGCTCGCTTTTCATTTGAAACAGGCCGAAGCGGTGTGCCAGCGGAGCGTAGAGTTCCATTGTTTCCGAGGCGATTTTCAACTGCTTCTTGCGCTCCAGGTGCTGGATCGTCCTCATGTTATGCAATCGGTCGGAGAACTTAATCAGCACTACCCGAAGATCCTCAGCCATCGTAAGCAGCAGCTTCATAAAAGTTTCGGCCTGCTTGGCACCTTTACTTTCAAATACCCCGGCAATTTTTGTGAGGCCATCGATGAGATTAGCTACGGTAGAGCCGAATTTCTGCTCAATAAAATCCAGAGTAACTTCGGTATCCTCAACAGTATCATGAAGCAAAGCCGCAGCTACAGAAACATCATCCATATTCAGTTCGCGGATGATGATTTTTGCCACCTCAATCGGGTGTTGATAAAAGGGCTCACCGCTCGCGCGCTTCTCTCCCTGATGCGATGCGTAGCACAGTTTAAATGCACGCTCAATCATCTCATCATCGCAATGATCCAAAAACTCTCTGCTGATGCCCAGAAACTGATCTAACTCCTTCTGCTGCTTTTTCGGCAGTTGATAAGAGTCAAGATCTATTTGTTCAAGGGTTACCTGATTACTCATGTACTAAAAACTTTTTTTAGGCTAACGATAAACGATACTTTTATCATGTGATAATATCGATTTGATTTACAGCTCATACTGATCAGTAACTTTCTAAAGATTTCCGCCGGAGAAAATATTTTGAAAGTTACCCCCCCCCGGAATTATACCGCCTCCGAAAGACAACTTCAATTTATACATTGGGCAAATGTTTAAATACAGTTTTTTTCGATTATAAAAAATAAACCGGGTGCTTTATCTGTAATTATGAATGAAAGAGCAAAAATATATTTCCGGCCAAATATTGAATATCCGAATTGACCGGACTGGAATTAATACCTTATATTTGAGCTCGCTGAAATGCCGCCGTGGTGGAATTGGTAGACACGTTGGACTTAAAATCCAATGGGCGTTTAAGCGCCCGTGCCGGTTCGAGTCCGGCCGGCGGTAC
>CAZDIA010000051.1:3867-17105 GCA_964505385.1 uncultured Chitinophagales bacterium | reverse complement strand
GAGCAACGGCCTTTTAAGCCGTGGGTCGAGGGTTCGAGCCCCTCCCGATTCACCAAATGAAAAGCCTTGAATGTTGCGATGTTCAAGGCTTTATTTTTTGGGCGAGGGGAACTAAATACCGGGATTTTTAGAGGTATTAATCAATCCAATCAGTTTTCCCACCATAAATCGGGATAATCCCCGGAAACGGTTTGCCAGGTGTCGTCGAAATCGAATTCCGACATGTTTTCCGCGGCGGCATCGCCTTGCATTTGTTCTGTATCAAAACTTTCGTAATCCTCCCAGGAATGCCCTTCTCCAACAGAATCTGAAAACTGGCTTTGAGTATTATGATCCCAATACGTTACAGCAACTTCTACGTCGCTTTTATTATGGCCTACAATAGCGCCAGTTTTATTTTCATCAGACGAGACAAAACCTGTTGTATAAACTTTTTCCAACACCCCAAATGCTTCATCCCTCAGGAGGCCGACAATTCCACCAACCTCTGATTCCTCCCCATCTACATCCCCAAGTGCATAAGAATTCTTTATTATTATCTCATCAGACCTGGTAGTGCGACCTACTAATCCTCCCAGTTCGAATCTTCCGGTCAGGTCAACATTTGCGAAAGAATTAGTGATGGTTCCTTGCAATTCGCCAGTCAATCCGCCTACCGAACGGGACGATGTGCTTATTGTCCCGGTTGCATGGGATTCTGAAATAATAGAATCGTCACGATCCATTTGTCCTGCTAAGCCTCCGATTTGACTGGTTGCCAATGGTGCTTTTATTTCTATATCTGCAGAAGATGAAGTGATCTCCCCATTATTTGTACCTACCAGCCCACCAAAACTTCCCCCATTACCTGCATCGATTGTGCCTTCTACATGCACCTCGTGCAATATGCCACCGCTGCTAATGCTTCCGGAAACCATTGCTGTGGAATGCCTGTGTCCATTCACAGTACCCTGAATTCGAACGTTCGTGATTTCTGTACCACTGATTTCTCCTGAAATCGCCCCTACCCCGCGCTCGCCCTCAACATATACATCTTCAATATTTAAATTCCGGATTTTTCCAACAAATGTCCTTTGAAACAGACCTACTTGTGAACTGTCAGGTCGATTTATATAAAGCCCGCTTATAGTATGATCGTTTCCATTGAAGTCTCCCCTGAACTGGGCGTCTTCATCTTCATCATATATCGGTTCAAAACCTGCACCGTCATTCCAGTTTTCGGTTTCACTGGCGTCAATTTCGTTGCCCAGCTCGTAGTCCCAGTCAATAGGAAAGTCCGATTCGTTGCCGATTTTTTGGAGTTCTTCAATCGTAGTGATGGTGATGACTTCATCCGTTGGCTCCGGGTCATCATTGGCATCGGTAGGGGAGTCGTCACAACCAACGATGGTAAATAGCAGAAAAAGGAAAATAGATAAAGCAAAAAAAGTATTATGTTTCATAGGGAGTTGGGTTTAATTATTGAAATTAAGTTTGTGCGTTTAAACAGGTATGCTTCAAGATATTTACAATTCAGTACGATTTTATTCCCACAATAAATCGGGATAATCCCCGGAAACGATTTGCCAGGTGTCGTCGAAATCGAAGTTTGACAAGTTTTCTTCGGCGGCATCACCCTGCATTTCAGCAGAAGTCAAGCCCTCTAAATTATCTCCTTCGGGGCCTTCATATACCGATGACTCAGTTTCAGATTTCTCAACATTCCAATATGAATGAGTCACCTCGATTTCCCCTCGATTATGACCCATAACTCCGCCGGCTCTTCCGTCATCTTCTTCTACACCTCCAGCTACATATACATTGGTGATTTCACCGCTGCCTTCTGCGTCTCGATCACTTTTTCCAACCGCGCCTCCAACTGAACCACGTGAACCATATATATCGCCTCGAGCATAGGCGTTTTTCAATATGCCGTCTTCAAAACTTAGTCCCACAATCCCGCCGATGCGCGACCAGCCTTCAGTTATGTCGACGTGCGCAAAGGACTCCGTGATTTCGCCACGATTCGTCCCGGTTATTCCACCGAGTCTTGCGCGCCCAGATATGCTTCCTATCGAAAAAGACTCGGTGATCTCACCAGTATTTGTTCCAACCAAACCGCCTACAGCATTTGACTCTGACTCAATATTAACTTCAGCACTTGAACCCTCAATATAACCACTGTTGGTACCAAAGAGTCCTCCAAGATAACCCGTTCCGGCGACCTCACCTTCAACATGTACATTATTTGTGGTACTTTCGTCAGATCTTCCCGCAAGCAGACCGGCATGCCTATCCGATAAAGCTTCTACAGATCCCTCTACCGTGATGTTTTCGAGCTTGGTGGAATTTGCATTGCCAACCAAAGCTCCGACATTTGCAAAGCCCACAACATTTACATTTTTTAGGTTGAGATCCCTAATTTCAACGTTTTCTAAAGTGGAAACAAACAAGCCAACCCCTCTGGTATCCGGTTGGTTTATTGTTAAGCCATCTATAGTATGGTCAAGCCCATCTAATGTGCCATCGAACGATTTGAATGTTTCCGATTCATGCCCAATCGGCACAAAGCCCTCTCCATCATTCCATTCTGCCGTTTCGTCGGCGTCAATATTGTCGACGATCTCGTAATCACCATCAAGAGGGTAATCCGCATCGTTACCGATAAGCTGAAGCTCGTCAATCGTGCTTATTTCGATGATGTCTCCGGAACCACCCGGATCATCAGGTTCGTCATTGGCATCGGTAGGAGAGTCGTCACATCCGACAATTCCAAATAGCAGAAAAGCGAAAACTATCGAGCCGTAAAAAGCAGAATGTGTCATGAGTGATAGGGTTTTAGAAAATGGTCATTCTTTCTATCGTGTAAAAAAGAAATTGCGGGATCAGTTTTCTTCCCAGCCGTTTTCGCAGTTCATGGCTACTTCAACTTCCCCGGTGAATTGATCGGCACCGCTAAGCTTCCCTTTTACCGTAACCTCGCCATCTTCAATAGCCCGAATTGTAGGCGGTTCACCTTCCCCGACATGCCAGCTGGGATCTTCATCATCCATTTGGGACCAATGTATCTCTCCGCGTTCATTGTTGCTCTCACCATACGCAATTTCAACATTGGTTCTTTCCTGTTCAAAGCGATAGTCATCACCTTCGTCAAAGTTGCCGCCTTCTACAAGCCTGTGGATGTAGAGCCAAAAATTTTCAGCATCATCCACCTCGGTTTCTACTCCTGCGGTTAATGAATGACCGGGATTGAACCTACAGCTCGGTTGGTCTTCGAACGTATAGGTCTCACCTTCAATCCACACTACTGCTACGCCGGGATCCGGCATATCAATGTGTTCGAGTTCGTGTATTTCATCTGCAAAAATCGACTGCATTCCAACGAATGCCGATTCATCCATACCAATATCATTTTCATCGTCATCGGAATCACTCGGTGAGTCGCAACCAAAAGACAAAAATGACAGTAACAATACTCCCAGGAAGGGAACCAGATACTTATTAAGTAAGCTTTGAGTGTGTTTAGAGTTCATCATGATAAATATGTCGTTAATATGATTATTAATTGATAATTTGCATTATTCCATTGAGGACTGAAGGTTGTCCCACAGGGAATTAAAACCATCCGTGCTCATTTCGTCGTCGGAAAGTTCATCGAAGATATCATCCCAACCTGGATGGCTAAGCGGACCGCAGCCGAACTCACCGTACAGAATTTCTGAGAATTCACCTTCGGCAGTTATTATCTCTTCTCCGGTATCAAACTGACCGGCAAACTCTCCGTAAAAGCTGCCTACCGTTTCTGTTTCACCGCCGACGGTCTCTTCTATTTCTTCGCGGTGAACTACAGCTCCGATTGCCGGAAAGGGTTGGATATCATTATCGTCATCATCATAGACACGAATGCCCATAGAGCCCTGACTGACTTCTTTTGTCCACTCTCCCTCTTGACTTATGTCGGTTTCAAATAAATCCAGCTCGATTTCGACCACAGCCGATTCGCCTTCAAAAGTGAAAGTACGTTGATTGGTCAGAAATGCGCTTGCTGTCGGGCCGAAGCCGGTAATAGCACGGGCACCCGCACAGTCGTATTCAAACTCAAGTTCTTCGTCATCGGAATCAGAGGTGAGTGTAACTATAAAATTGCCACAGCTCTCCCGCACATTAAACTCCACGGTGTAGACATTGTCGGGATCTCCTGCTTCCCAAAACTCAATGCTTACAAAGCCTTCTTCATCGGAGGAGTAAACCCCGTCCTCATCGATTTCACCGGGACCGGATTGGCTCCAAGCAAGCTGATCCATAGAAACTTCATCATCGCCCAATGTGGCCGTGAATTCATGATCTTCATCCATAGGCAGGCAGCCGGGGTCAGGATCAACACTCAATGGACCGCCTTCACCTTCAATACGGATAATCGCTTCATCGGATCTCGACGGTTCAAGTCCCTCGCGAAGTCCTTCCTCGGTAACACTTTCAGCCTGGACGAGATAGGTATCGCCATCTTCAGGTGCGGTAAAGGTCGCATTTTGATCATAAGTGCCGCTGGTTTCAATGGATGCTCCGTCACCTTCGAGGATTTCCCACTCTACACTGCGGTCATCAGCGTTGGAAACCGCAGCCCAGAGGTCAATTTCGTAGTCGTCATCTTCACCGATAATAAAAGGCGGGGATTCCTCAGTGGTCAGCTCTTCAATGGAAACTTCAATTGCTTCAACTCCCAGCTCGGTATCGGCACTGCTGTGTTCATCCTGAAAAACATCGGCTCGGGTTTGGACCAGTAGAGATGAAATTCCGACAAAGCGTGTTTCGTACAACAATTCATCATCATCCTGGAAGGCAAACGGGTCGGTTTCATCATCTTCGGACTCCACGGTCGTCAACTGCCAACTGAAATATTCCTCTTCATCATGATCGCCGTTTTCCCGATTGGGATCAACATCAACAGGTCCCCACACATTGGATTCAAACTGGATAGGTCCCGAATCTTCAGAAAGCCCCCATGCGGTTTCAATCAATTCGTGCATGTAATTAAGAATATCATCACTCATTTCAAGAGCTCTTTGAAGGTGACCTGCAGCCCTTCCTAAATAGCGTGCAAGGTCTCCAGCACCTGGTGCTAAGCCGATTACATCCGGCCAGGTGAACGTGAAGCCTTCATTTGTTGCTGTCATGGTGGCATACCAGCTTCCAACCCCCAATTCATCTTCATTAAAAGTAACTGGGTCAGCTTCCAGTTCAATATCTTGAAGTTCTGAAGGTAATGAAGCATTACAAAGCCCAAGAATAAGATCAATGATAGTTATTGTTGCACCCGAAATTGCGGCAGCACCCTGAGCCCCGGGAATAAAAGCTGCAGCGGCGGTTGCAGCACCCGCAACTGCTGTGGCAGGGGTGTCATCTATTTCCGCACAACGCGCTTGGTGTCGCATCCAGTCATCCAATTGAGCAGGATGGTTTACTGCTTCGGTTATTCCATCCGGAACTCTGCGTTCTTGATTGTTTTCCGGTAAAGTCACATCTTCCCAATCGCTCAACTCATTGGTAATAGCCTGTATTTCAGCGGATAATCCGCTTTCTGCAATAATGGCATCGAGTACTTCACTGCCCTCTTCATCTTTTTGGATATCTTCTTCCTCAATAATTGGCGCATCGCCGGCGAGAAAGGAGCGGATATTATTTTCAAAATCATCACTCCCGATACTTTGAAGTCCGGCTGCAATAGCACCTATGTGAAGCGGAAGCTCCTCGGGATCAGCATCCATCAATTCAGATGTAGAATATCCGAAAGCCTCGGCATGAGATTTAAAAGAATCCTCAATCTGATCAACTACTGTTTCCAGAGTTCCGGGGGCGGGATCCAGAGGTTCAATCGTAAATGGGATGGGATCGCAGGTTACGGATTCATCATCACTGAAGATCACGATTTTCGCTTCGCCGCCGTCCATATAATCATCAGGATGGATCGGCACGATGAGTTCTCCTGAAGATTCTTCCTCAGTGTCGATTAATGCCAGGTGCCGGTCCTCTTCACCCGGTTCGTCAACTGCCGCATCATAAACCCAGGCCAGTGGTTCATCGCCGAGTCCGTCACCTATACCATCCACTTCAACTAAGTTGGACGGGCGGGCGGAGGATTCAGCCAGTTCCAGATTTTCGCAAGCTGCTTCTTCAGCAGATTGCAGGTTAATGTCGTGCTGCTGTTCACCCGGCTCATCAATTGTAGTGGAAAATTCTGCAAATTCATCGGTTCCGTGAACTTTAAGCGTAAGCACAGTAAAGTCAAAAATCTCCTGAGTTTCCGGTTCTTCGAATTGTGCCATCTGATTGGTACCACTGGTGATTTCGAGCCGTGCTCCGCCTCCGGCCAGCGAGGTAACCTGCCGGCTATCGCTTACACCCTCACCCCTTACTCTGATGATATAGGTGCCCGCAGTCTGAGGCATTGCCAGGTGGGCGGTATGCATTCCCGGTGCCAAATGTTCCTGACGGCTGATCATCAAGCGGCCATCGGAAGTAAAAACTTCGATGTTATAGGTGCCTTCGTCGGAAACCCGGAAAGGCAGGTTGGTCTGTCCCCCGGTCGGATTCGGATACGTATCGCCGAGTTCAAACTCTGAGGCTTCTTCAACAGGTTCATCAGACTCTGCCGAGGTTATGGTAGCGGACAAGCTGTAATGTCCGTCGGCATCGGTGGTGTCGGTGGCTAAAGATTCCTCCTTATGTTCATCAAGCAGCTCAACGGTGAGCCCTTCAACCGGTTCATTATCAGGTGAATATATGACGCCTGATATGTCGTATTCCTGCTGTTCGTTGGCGAGATTAAAGGGTAGAACACCTAACAAAACAGCAGTAGTTGTAATTGCAGTAAGGCTTTTGAGTACCATAATTCAAAAAGATTAAATCTTTATTTTGGTAGGCAACATACTCAAAAGGTGAGCACCTGCCGGGTTCTTTACATCTAATTACGTAATCGGAGATCAGAAGGGATCAAAAAAAATAACTTTTTTGACAAAAGTTTTTATTAACAGGTGCTTAAGATATATAGCGGCATCACTAAACATGATAAGTGCAGAGGCGGCAGAATTCTAAATGAAAAGTTTGCCTATTTTTGTAGTACCTCATTGAAAGACAAATCAATACTTATTAATACCAACTTTGTAAATAAAGCAGGCTAAACTTTCACCAATACTTTACAAATACTCTAAATGAACAGTAAAGCCAAAGGTTAGATCATAGCCGGGAGGTATTCGCGAAGTCGATATGTTTGTTCATCTCATCCAGAAGCTGCGGCACGTGGATTGGTTTTGTGAGGTAGGTACACGGCTGGTATTTCATAGCTTTCGCCCGGGTCTGCTCCTCCAAATGACCGGTTACATATATAACAGGTGCACCGCTAAACTCTCTGATATTTATCACGGCATCTAAGCCGTCCAGTTTTCTGTCAAAAGTTAAATCCATAATAAAAACATCCGGAAAAACCTGCTTTGCCTTTTCAACCGCTGACTCCGGATCATGCACAACATGGACTATGCAATTAAAATGCATATTGATGATCTGCTTGTAAAAAGATGTGATCAAAACTTCGTCCTCTGCTATAAGCACCTTCGGTTTATTGTTAGATTTAGTTAGGTGCATATATGAATAATTATTTTAGGTATGTGGCTAAATAAATTAATCTTGTAATGTCAACCCTGCTCATATTATTTATTGTTTTTACCAATTTAATAAAGTATTAATACTCTTAAAACTAATATTTTTCCTTAATCCTAACCCGGAAAAGCCGAAGCTAAAATTTCTTTTAATAGGCACTTAGTAATCTCTCTTAAACTGTCCTGAAATTATTCACCAAGAGTTTAGTTGCATTATTTTTTTATGCGCTGTATGTTTTAGGGTAGCCTAAAAAATAAGTGAGTCTATGCTAATACCTGGAATCGTCCGATACATTGGAAGCATATTTTTTCTGCTTCTGTTTTTGTCAATTACCGTAATTTCATCATCTGCCGTTGGGCAACAGGTGTTGCAGGGCGTAGTAACTGATGCCCGCACCGGGGAACCGCTGGCAGCAGCAACGGTTCAGGTTGTTGATACTGAACACAATACAGTTACTGACTCAGAGGGCAGCTTCCGGATATCCGGAGTTGAGCAAGGCTCCTATACTTTGTTGGTTCGGTTTATCGGCTATCAAAATGTTGAAAAAGAAATTGATCTTGCAGATAAAGATGATCGGGAAAGTGTGGAAATCAGCCTTGAGCCCATAGGTGTAGATCTTGAAGATGTTATTATCACTGCTTCGCCGACAGGTAGTGATATCACTTATCAGTCGGCACATTCTTACTCAGCTGAAGAGTTGCAGCAAAGAGCTTCAGCTTCATTTGGTGAAATGCTTGATGGTGAACCTGGAATTTCCATGCGATCTTTTGGTCCGGCGCCGAGCAGGCCTGTTATTCGCGGATTTGACGGTGACCGTGTTTTAATTCTCGAAAATGGTAATCGCATGGGTGACCTGTCCAACACCGCTCATGATCATAATATATCACTCGACCCTCTTGCAGCTGATTATGTAGAGGTGGTGCGTGGACCGGCAAGTCTTTTGTATGGGTCCAGTGCTATTGGTGGTGTAGTTAATCTGATTACTTCAGATATGCCAAGGAATTGGTCTCCGGGTTCAAGCGGTAACATATCACTTGACGGTTCTTCCATGAATGATGGGGTAAGCGGATACGGGCGTTACCAGTACGGTGAAGAATCCTGGGCTGCCACCAGTAGACTTTCTTACCGTAATGCGGGTGATTTAAGCACGCCTGAAGGAACGTTACCCGGAACATTTATTAATAACCTGGAAGGGTCGGCTGGTTTTGGTTATCGTACAGATCGTTTTGAAAGCGGATTAACATTTTCAGCTATAGATCACAACTTTGGTTTACCCGAGGAGTTGGATGATCCCGATGAAGAGGCAGAGATCCGGATGGATCAGCAGAGTTTGCAGGGACGGGCAAACTGGTCAAATGAAGGGTTTATTGAAAATATTGAATGGCGTTTACACGGGTCCCGAATTTTCCAACAAGAAGTGGAAACCGAATACGAAGGAAATGGTATTTATGATGAAGATATCGAATTGGAGTTTCTGCAATATGCTATGAATTCCACAATTACTCTTCGGCACCGTCCACATGGTTTTTTTGACGAAGGCGCTTTTGGAGTAAGCATAGAATCGAGAAATATTGATGTTGGTGGAGAGGAGGCTTTTACTCCTGGTGCAGATAGTTGGACGGCAGCATTGTTTACGTATAATGAAGTTCCGTTGTGGAATAATTTACATCTCCAGTTTGGTTTCCGTGGTGAAGCAAGAACTTTTAACACCCGTACAAATGATGACTTTCCCGATATAGATGAGCAAAGAACAAGCCGTGCACTTTCAGGTTCTATAGGTTTGAATGTTAATCCGCTTTCCAATTTGGAGTTGGGAGCTCAGTTTGCCCGGTCGCATCGGTTCCCGATACTTGAAGAGTTTTATGCTGATGGCGTCCACTTTGGTATGGGAGTTTATGAACGCGGTGAACCCACGTTGAATACCGAAGTAGGTCAGGGTATTGATGTATTTGCAATGTGGGAAAATGAGCGAATAGGAGCAGAGCTTTCCGGATTTTATTACAGCTTATCTGATTATATCGCATTTGAACCCACCGGGCAAATCTATACTGATGACCGGGAACGTGATTGGGATATTTATGAATACAATGCGCGTGAAGCTGAAGTTTTGGGAGGTGAAGCGCAACTCTCTGTAGTCCTAACCGAAGAGCTGTCAATGGCTGGAGTGCTTGATTACGTCAGGGGTACAAATGTTGACAGTGATGAACCTCTGCCAACTATGCCGCCGTTGCGGGGCCGCATAAAAAAGCGATATGAAACTGATAACTGGTGGATTGGCGGAACTATTCGATTTGTAGATGATCAAAATCGAGTGGCCGCAGAAGAGCAGTCCACTTCTGGTTATACCTTAATAAACATGGATACCGGTTTTAGTTTTGATGCCGGCGGGGTTCACCGGGTTTCGCTAAGAGTTGATAATCTGACGAATATTCTCTATCGCGACCATCTCTCCCGGGTTGATCGAACAGAATTCGGATCTCCTATGCCGGGCAGAAATTTCAATTTGTCTTACCGGTTTTTATTTTAAGAGTGGTGCATAACCATTTAATCGGGGAAAGTGCCGGTTAAAACATAAAACCGGTACCGAGATATAATCGCCACATTTCATCAGAAAAACCGGCCTCGATGCGCAACAGCATGTTACTGTCAAGTATCTGGTAGGAGATGCCACCGCCGAAAGTATGGTGATGGTTTTCAAATAAATCATCGATGTTGTCGGTAAAATCCAGCACACGACCGCCATCAGCGAAAGCATGTGCACCAAACCGCAGTCCGATGGATTGACTGGTTACCAGCCAGTTCCGTAATTCAAGATTGTAGAAAAAGCGCCCTTTATCGCGAAACCGGTGTAATGGATAGCCGCGCAAGGTGTTTTCCCCGCCGAGATGAGGCTCTCTCCAGAAAGGTACATCCCCAAAGGTCTGACTCCCGCTGATTCTTGCGGCAATACGGGTATCATCAAGCCAGGAAACGGTATAATAGGCAGAGCTTTCAAATTCGATTACTTGCAAGTTAAAATCACTAAACAGGAAACCGTTCATGAAGTTCGCTTCCAGCTTAGAGTGGATACCTTCGGTGGGATCAAGCTCGCTGTCCCGGGTTTCTATCTCTAAACCGGTGCCTGCATAGTTCAGCATGCCGCCGTCATACCCTTTGATATTCTTTTCCTGCTGAAAATCATACAGGGATTGATCCTCATCGACATTGCGTGGAGTGAAGTGTGAAACTCCCAGGGAAATAAGACCCTCCAACGGACTATTAAGATCGCGGGCTAAGGGAATTCTGCCCTGATAGTCGAAACCGAAAGAAAGAGATTCAAAATAATAGTAGTCATCATCCCACAAATCGTCATCAAATGTGGTGTGGTTGCCGGTGCCAAAATAAGCGGAGTATAACTGGCGATTTCCATGCAGGATAAACTCCGATCGAATGGGCAGACCAAAAGTTTCTGTTCGATTGTAGCGAAGTCGTGATAAAATTAACCCCTGCGTTGAGACAAGCGCATTGATATCAAAAAAGCTGTAATAGGGATCATAACCTTCTTTTAGCCTGTAACGCTGGACAGATCCTCCCCCCATCAAACCGAGGTCGGATGAGTAGCTGATAGAGGGCATGATCATAGTTTCGGTCCGATCAGAACCGGGAGGCGGTTGGTCATGGTCATGCTGGGCAAGAGCAGGAAGTGATACTAAAACTATGCTCCCCAGCAGGAACGAAACTATGAAAAAGCGATAGGAGGTCACCATTACCCGGATTTAAGCGTTCCCTCAGCCTCAAGTTCATCAAGCGTATCCACGGCATGGCGGAAGTGGGGAATTACAATGCTTCCGCCGACGATCAAAGCTACATTTAAGGCATCAATAAGCTCCTGACGGGTATAGCCGGCTTTGGCACTTTGCTCCAGATGATAATCTATGCAATCGTTACACCGGAGAACTGCAGAAGCGACTAACCCGAGCAATTCTTTGGTAGATGAAGGCAGTGCACCATCCTTGTAAGTGTTGGTATCCAGGTTAAAGAAACGCTTTACACCGAGATGATCCTGATCAAGGACGTTTTGGTTCTGGCGTTCCCGTTCGCGGCGAAAATTTTGGATTTGACTCATCTGTATAGATTGATTACAAGGTCTCATTAACACTTAAAAGAAGATAGATGCTGATGAATTTAAATCATAACGGTAAGCTGTTTTTTCTATTCCGGAAACATATGCACTTTGAACAACTTAAATCCGGATGACTTCATCTCGCGATATATTAAGAATGTGATGCAGTAATGCCACCGAATTCATTAGACCTGCCTAAAAAACGCCTGCAGGTCTTGCATTAACCCAAAGTATCGCTTATCCTTGGTGCGCTTTAAATAATCAATGGCCTCTCAACAAGGGCTATAACATATCAATAAATCAATTTTTAGTTAACAAAAAATGGACGACAGTCATAGTTGTAGCTCATATATCGTCTTAGCGCGGATATCCCGGAAGCAAGGATAACCGCTGGATTGAATCTGTAACTTCCTCTTCATTTTTCACTTCACCGGTTGCCCTTCTCCGGTGAAGAATCCGCTTTAAAACTCTGATAAGCTCGTACCTCTCTATTTGAAAGAGAGCTTAGACTTTTATGTGTTTGAGCTATGGCATGCTGTCCATAAATAAAGCGGAGAATTATTATGACACAGATTCAAAAAATTAAAACCACAATGATGCTATTTCGTGTAGGTGTGGTCGCTGTAATAGGAATACTGCTGTTGAGAGCGAATCAGGCATCAGCCCAGCAGATGATCGTGGATGATGCTGAGGTTACGAGTCCTCGCTCTTTCCAGATTGAAAGCTGGTACGGAACTCAGGAATCCTGGTTTCAACCCGGAGTATCAGCCGCCCACTGGCTGGAAATCGCCCCCGGCATCATTTTCGACTCTTCTGATGATTTTGAAGCTGCAAACTGGCTTCTCGAAGCAAAAGCCGTACCCGGTGATCTTGAAGAAGACGGCTGGGCCTACGGACTCGTTGCGGCTCCGGTATTAAATTTCGACGGTGACCTGGAAGAGTTCTTTACCTATGTACCCGTCAGCCTAATGGTACTGAATGATTCCTCAGTACTCCATTTCAATGTTGGTGTAGAAGGCTTTGATGTGGACGGCTGGGAATACGAATTCACCACCGGTGTACGCGGTGATTTCGGGATTTTCGACCGGGTTGCCCTGCTTACGGAAGTCTTTACAGGAAACTTTGAAACTCCCGCCTTTCAGGCAGGTTTGCGCTTTGAGGTGGTTCCGGAACTGGTAGAAATGGATGTAACCTACGGAGAAGGCTTTGACAGTGGTGATTTTCCCGGCTTTAACATCGGCATAGCCATTACGCCCGATAGTATGTGGTAAACTTCGAAATAACAGAAATCTGTCTATTCAACTATCATGCACAATTATCCTTTTATTCAATCTGTTGCAAGTCCGGATTTTCATCCAAGTTCCAATGAACCGTCACCACCTTCCTGGCCGTTTTGGAACCATTTTATCTCAATTTCAAGGCTGCGTTGGGTACCTTTCTTTTTCTTATCCTCATCTTCAGCCTTAACATCTAAAATCAGGTTTTCGGGTATTTCAAGGACGAG
>CAZDIA010000051.1:2219-3767 GCA_964505385.1 uncultured Chitinophagales bacterium | reverse complement strand
CTTGTAACGATGTTACCCAAATCCCCTCTGCCACCGGATAGGTTTCAGCTTCCGGGGTGATCAGATAATTGGTTTCTGTTTGTAAATATCCGGTTACATTACGAAATCCTTTGCTAATTTTCGGTGCATTGGTCCACTTAATCTCAGCACACATTACGGGACGATCTCCCTTTGTGATTACAAGGTCAGCTTCAGCTCCTTCATGGGTTCTCATAAACCAAAGCCGGTAATCATCATGTATCACAGAAAGTGTCTGATTTACAACAGCCCCTTCCCAGGATGGCCCAACCGCGGGATGGTTTATTAAAGCATTTAAGTCGTCTATACCAAGCAGGCTGTGAAACAGGCCGGAGTCTGAAATATAAAGTTTAGGGCTTTTGACCAGTCTTTTTTTAATGTTGCTATGATAGGGTTGCAATCGATTTATTAAATATGACTTTTCCAAAAAACCGATGTAGCGGGATACCGTCTGAGCGGTGGTACCCAGCGCTGTAGCAAAATTTTGCATATTTAACACCTGTCCTTGTGCCTGAGCTATCAACAGTAACAACTTACGCAGCATAGGAACATTGGCATCAAGTCCTAAAAACGGAAGTTCTCGTTCAAGGTATGTACTGATAAAATTTGCCCGCCATCTTCTGCTGACTTTATCCGATGTTGCAAGCAACGACTCCGGGAACCCACCCCGGATGAACAAAGTTTTCCAGTCTTCGCGATCAATAGTTTCAATCAGGTTAAACGGATATAACCGTGTATAGGCAACTCTTCCGGCTAAAGACTCGGAGCTGTCTCTCAGCAAATCAGGCGAAGCTGAACCGAGTATGATAAACCTTCCCGGTTTTCGGTCCCGGTCTACTAATGAACGCAAAACCGGAAACAACTCAGGCATTCGATGAATTTCATCCAAAACAATGCATTGATCGGAGTAATGCTCGAGATACAAAACCGGATCTTGTAACTTTGACTGATCCTCCGGGAACTCCAGGTCCAGATAGCGTAACTCTCTAACAATTTCACTTTCGAGGTTTTGAACCATCGTCGTCTTACCCGTCTGGCGAGCTCCGGTAACAGCTACAACCGGTACTTCCTGAAGCAGCTGGATAAGATAAGGTGAATTTAAACGATCAATCATGACCCCGATATTCAGAAGTGCTATTTACGATTTTCGGGGTAAGATATAAAAAGTTACCCTGAAAATCATAAATAGTATTTACGATTTTCAGGGTTATTGGTTTGCCAAATCAAGCAGAATACACCTTAAAGTTTTGATAATCTGTCACATAACTGCTTCTTAATAAGTACTGTTTCATAGAACTCAGAAAAGAAACTTAATTCGCAACATAGCAGAAACTCCCAGCAATTTTATTTAGATTAAGTAAAAATAGTGTTTGAGGAGTCCGGTAAATTGAGTAATTTATAGTGGTTATAAATTATTATTGAATTCAACACCTCTATTTATGAAGGCAATTATTTCTCTATTACTTTTAGCACTATTTCCTTCCGCTATAATAGCACAATCCGGCACGATTACCGGAACTCTTACAGATC
>CAZDIA010000051.1:0-2119 GCA_964505385.1 uncultured Chitinophagales bacterium | reverse complement strand
ATCACGGTTATAGGGCAAAGTCCCGAGCGATTTGCCCGTATACCCGGCTCTGCGGCCTCGGTTTCCCGCAGGGATATCGAGCGGGTTCAACCCGTTAGCGGGCATGAAATTTTCCGGCGTGTCAGCGGAATCCACGCTGTTGAAGAAGAAGGACTTGGTTTACGAGCAAATATTGGCGTGCGCGGTTTGGATCCCAACAAAAGCCGCTCGGTATTGATGATGGAAGATGGCATACCGGTAGCGCTTGCCCCCTACGGTGAACCTGAAATGTATTATACACCTCCGATGGATCGCATGGAAGGAGTGGAAGTACTTAAAGGCAGCGGCTCCATAAAATACGGCCCTCAAACTTTCGGGGGTGTGATTAACTATAAGACTCCTGATCCGCCACCGGAACAACAAGCTGACTTTTCACTGAAAGGCGGGCAGGGTCGATATCTTAACAGCCGGTTGTTTTACGGTAATACTATTGGTGATGCAGGGTTTAACGTTAATATTCAACGCCGGCAGGGTAACGAAGTTGGGCTGCTTGATTTTGGATTAACTGATCTGAACAGCAAACTGCGACTTTCCTTAAATGACAACTCCTACCTGGGAGCAAAGTTCGGAATCTATGATGAACAATCAAACTCCACCTATGTAGGTCTGTCACAGCAAATGTACGAAGAGGGTAACCACGATTTCACCCATCTCGCACCGGATGATCAGCTTCATATTCGAAGGTATTCTGCCTCGGTATCACATGATTATTACTTCTCTCCTGAAACTCAGCTTCAAACTACGGTTTATGGATACACTACAGAGCGTAACTGGTCACGCCAGGATTTTCACAATACACCGCAGGAAGATGTGGAATATGTTCGAACAGTTGGTAACGAGGATATAGAAGGCGGTGCTCTTTATTTTTTGGAAACAACAGGAAACCGAAACCGTGCTTTTGATGTGTATGGTGTTGAACCCAGATTCAACTCAAATTTTGTAGCCGGAGGGATGAATCACGAATTGGATGCCGGGGTTCGATATCTGTTTGAACGAGCTTACGAGCAGCGGATTAACGGAAAGATCATCAATCCTACAAGTGGAGAAATTCGGGATGATGAAATTCGTACCGGTCGGGCATTCAGTGCGTTTTTGCAAAACCGCACCTATCTTACCGATGAGCTTTCTGTTACACCCGGTCTGCGATTCGAGTATTTCGATTATGAACGCGATGTAAAACGTGTCGGCTTCGAAAATGTGGATATCACCAATAATGATGTTACCACAGAATGGATTCCGGGCGTTGGGATAAACTATAATTATGCTCCTGAAAGCAGCATATTTGCCGGAGTTCATCGTGGATTTGGTCCGCCGCGGGTTAAAGATGCCATCAGTGTCGGCGAACTTGATGATGAAGGTTTGGATCCCTCCGAATCCCTGATTCTTCAAAGCGAGGAACTGGACGCCGAACGTAGCTGGAATTACGAACTCGGTTCCCGAACCATGCTCCGGGAAGGGATCGAGTTTGAATTAACCGGATTTCTGCTGGATTTCAGCAATCAGGTTATACCGGTGGCCGAGTCGGCAGCCGGCGCGGGTGTGGCCGGAGCTGTGGGGCTTGATAATGCCGGCGCTACCCGGAGTATCGGAGTGGAAACCGAAGCCATGTTTGATCTTGGTGTCATTTTACAGCAACAAAATCTGCCGGCACTTCAATTTAATCTCACGTACACCGACGCCCGCTATAACGAAGACCGCTTTGTTGAAAATGATGCGGGCGAACAAATTAATGTGAAAGATAACCGTCTTCCCTATTCACCGGACTGGATGGGAACAGCTACGTTGATCCAGCAGTTTGACTTCGGCCTCGAGCTGAACCTGAGCGGTACGTTTACAGGAGATCAATACGGCGACCCATTGAACAGAACCGAAGGCTCACTTGACGGCCGGCAAGGCAAAATCGACAGCTACTTTGTGCTCGACGGCACGGCTCAATACGAATTTTCATCCATTGAAGGTCTTGGATTAACGGTATCCGTAAAAAATTTGATGGATGAACGCTACATCGTATCCCGGCGGCCTCAGGGCATCCGGCTTGGCATGCCGAGATTTGTGACGGGCGGCATCACCTGGAACTTCT
>CAZDIA010000050.1:0-17586 GCA_964505385.1 uncultured Chitinophagales bacterium | reverse complement strand
AGCCTCTCAAGCTAACCAGTTGGGACTCTTTGACATTTAACCGGACACTACTGTGATAGTTTAATAAAGTCAGCAACCATTTCAGTTGTTATAATACTTGTTGCTACTATACTGTTTTCAGGCTGTGATATCTTAGGCTTTGACGATGATGACGACGCATCATCAGAAATAAGCGAAAGGTTCTTATCTCTACACATTGATGGTGATGATCTGGACTACGATTCGTATCTGGGCATTATGAACATTGAAGACGGCGAACCGGTATTTGAGAAACTTGCTGATGTCTATCCGCGCAGACATTACAGATGGGACAATTACGTTAACCAGAGTAATGATTTGGTTGCACTTAGCCTGCATGCGGATTTGGGTCCTGAATCATACAGCGGAACGGGTGTTAGAAGACGCGGGGTCTGGATTGATGTCAACACAGGCCAATTGGACACCCTGCCAGTGCTTCCCGCCGGAACAGCTTTTGGCTTTGACTCAAATGAAAACCGCTGGAGCTTTATAAATGACCAACAAATCAGGGTTAGCGAAAGCGGACATGTATTGTATTGGTCGTGCTCCCACGAACTTCACTATAGTGACATGTACAGGGAACGCATGGTCAGGTACCACCCTGAAACAGGTGAAAAGGAAGTCGCCTATAAGCCTCATGATTTCGTGAAGTCTCAGCCGGAAGTTACAAATCCAAACCTGGAGGCTGGAAAGCTCAGAAACACAGTTTTATCCCGAGATGGCCGCTATGCATATGGCGGTGTCCAGGCCAATGGTGTGGATGGTGGACGAGTAATCTGGGGAAGCACATTTTTGTTTAAATATGATTTCGAGACGCATGAATTTACGCGTTTATGCGAAGAAGGTGATGGGTTTTCCCATTTATACGGGATTACAGACGACAGTAAAAATCTGTACGTAAACTTTGACGGCTCAAGGAAGCTTTTCAGTATAGATTCAGGCTTTACCACTACGCTTGATTTGCCCGGTGCATCCAAAACAAACAAAGTATTCTGGAGTGACGGGGGGTATCTGAACGACCCGACACATAACAATTTGCAATACTACGATTTTTTTAATAATGAACTTGTAGAAATATCAATACCCAATTGGGCAAGATCACCCCAGTTTTCCCATGATAACAGTTATGCTTACTTTGGGTTAAGAGATACAGATCTCCTGCTTCGCACCAGTGATTTAACCGAAGAAGCCCAGGTTGATACCTTAACCACATTGCCTGATGATGTCTCTCGATCTACGCTTGGCATATTGGTGTTAGACTGATGTCCCCTAAAAGAGATGTTTCAAAATCGACAATCAAAAAAGTAAACTCTCATTTAGGAAGGCAGCGGGAGGTACGTCGGCTTGCTATCCGGGATCCAGGGTTACAGGTTAAAATTTTGCCATTCCCTGGATCCCGGATAATCCTTCCGCTACCGCTACAGGATTTCCGGAGCCTCGCCCCGCACTTTAGTCGGGGATGACGCCATTATTATTTAAGACGATTTTGAATAGACATTTCATTTTAGACAGCTTCACAGGTTATTTGAGGCTGTGTCAAAAATCAATTCCGATACTGAAATAATGGACGGGGTCGCTTCCGAAGCCGCCGTCTGATCGATATGGCCATGCAATATCGTACCTGATCGGCAGACCGAGTGCAATGGTGCGCAATCCAAATCCGGAACCGGCAAGTGCCGCGTCGCGGGTTTCATCCTGCCATGTCGCTCCGACATCAGTAAACATGGTTCCCTGGAGATTATACAGCGGCAGAATGGGGATGGGGCCCGGCAGAATTGCCGCGAAGAGCGGGAACCGGAACTCAGCATTAAAAAGCGCAAACCGGTTACCGATACCGGCGTTATAGCGATGCCCCCGCATAGGCCATGCCGGCATGGTAAAAAAGACGCTTTCAGCAAACTCGGGATCAATTTGCCGCTCGGCAAAGCTGAAGTTTATCCAGTTTTGCATCCCGCCGAGAATAAAAGCCTGTGAATCAGAGCCGACTGACGCTCCGCCCGACAGTCGGAATGCAAAGACCCAGAAATCCGCGATATTGAAATACTGTCTTGCATCAGCCATGGCTGTACCGAATTCAAGGAAATCATTACCAAGAGGTGGCGAGGCATTGATATTAAATGCCAGTCTTCTGCCCGCTCTCGGCGTCAGGAATCCCGGCAGTGTTCGATCTCTTGTATAGGTAAATGAAGGGTTTAGGAAATAATGTTTTTCATTTATTATCGGCCGATCCAAACCTCTCGTGATATCCCTTGAAACCGTGATCATATTAACTCCGTAATCTATACGATCAAAGCGATTTATGGGATACTGGAAGTTCAGACCGCCTCCGTAATTGCGCACTCTTTCAATTGATATACCTGTTCCGGCTTGCTGAAACCGCGTAAAATTACGGGCAGAGTGGAAGTAACTGGCGCTGATGTTGGTCCTTGGACGCAGGTATGTATAATTAATCAGGTAATCACTGTTCCGAAGGTCAAACACCAGGTTTGATGAAAAGGATAACCGGTGGTCGCCCAACAAATCACTGAAAGATACCTGAGCAAGAGCTTGCGCGCCCAATCCTGTTGAAAAGACGGCACCGCCTCCGAAATACGATATATCGGGAGAGAATTCCAGCCGATATCTTTGCGGGCTGAACCTGCCGTCCTCCTCACGATTATCCTCAGGATCGAACATACGCGCGCGGGAATCATCTATAACATCATCGAACTCATCACTAAAGGTGTAGTTTCGAAAATCTATTCGCCCGTTATCATCTCTTTCATCGGTATCTTCCTCCTCCGGCTCTATCCGGGCTTCGGCTATATCTTCCTGCTGTTGCTGAAAACCCTGAAGTATCACTGAACCGGATTCCGCGAGCAGAGAAGGCCGCATCGGTTCTTCTTCTCTTAACATTTCATGCGCAATTCCGATTGCAGGAACACGCTCAGCATTGGACTCCTGCCGTCTGCGCTCAGCCCACTGGTTCGGTTCTATGCCGTCTTCTTTTGCTCTGTCTATAACATTATTTACCACAAAAACATCCAGGAAACCGCCATTGTAAGCGTTGACCGCCAACTTTCTGCCATCGCTGCTGATAGACATCTGCTGCACGCCAACCAGCAAATCAGTAAGCGGCATGCTTACTCTTTCCTCCAGATCCATTTTAAAAACATTTGGAATGCCATTTTGATCAGAGATATACAGCAGATGCCCTTCCTCTGTCATCATCGGCCTTTCTTCCGAGGATCTCGGAGTGTGGGTCAATCGTTTGGCCCGGTTTCCGCCAAGTTCAACTTTATAGATATCCCGCTGCTTTAAATCCGGGTTGGTAAGCACACTGTAATTTGTTCGATATTTACCCAGTTCAACCCGTCTTCCGCGGTCAGAAGAAAAGAGGACAGACTCAGAATCGGGAGTCCATGCCGGATCTTTGTCCGTAAAGATATCATTGGTAAGATTTTGGTAATCATCCGTCTCCAGATCATAAACATAAATATCGGGGTAAGGGCCTCTGTTGGCATTGAACGCTAATTTCGTACCATCCGGCGACCAGGATACTGACTTGATCGCATCAAGGTTTGGAAATTTTAAACGCCTCTGCTCACCTTCTTCTATATCTACAATCGCGATATCGATCTTCCCCTCGGCACGAGTCGACAATGCGAGTTTTTGTCCGTCAGGAGACCAGGTAAGATTCGGATTCAGAATATTAAGCTCCTCAAAATCCAGGTCTTGTGTTCCGCGAATTATGGTCTCAAGTTTTTCACCGGTTGAGGTCTCAACAAGAACTACATCGAAATATCCACGGTTATTAGTGATCATAGCCATTTTATCACCTTGCGGGGATAATGTCGGGCTTGTATTAAATGCGCCCCTGAAGTTTTGCCGGGTCACATTCCGCCCGATATTTTTCAGTCTTTCACGTTTGGCAACCTCAGGATAATACCGCTGCTCAAGCCAATCGTGCCATTCGTCAGACAATTCGGTAATGGACAACCCGAGCGATTGTCTGATCCCGCCTTGCACGCTTCGGGTCAGCCTGGAGCGTTCAACTATTTCCCCTATTTTTTCCCTACCGTACTCCTGTACGATAAAATCCCAAACAGACTGTCCGCCTCTGTAGGCTGCAAAACCACCTAACTGAGGAATCGGTGGAACATTCGCATTAACGACCATATCCCTCATGAACATATCTGAATCGGTGTCCCAGCCCAATGCGACATATTCGGCCAGCCCTTCTTCAAACCAGAGAGGGCGCTGAAACTGAATATTATTCTGAACTATGTTTTGAATCGAGCCGCCATAAAAATAATCATTGGAGACCGCATGAGATAATTCATGCTGAAGTACCCGTCGAAACTGGGCATAGTCTCCGTCAAACGGCATTGTAATTCGGTTTTTAAAGAGATCAACAAACCCGCCGATTCCCTGAAAATCCGCCATGGGTATTACATTGGTTTGGCTGAAATCCGTGTGGGAATCGTATAAAATTACCGGTATCCGGTCATTAATCTGATGATTCCAATCGCTGTTGGCCTGCCTCAGTGATGATTCAAGAGTATGGGCGGCAAATTCAGCGATATAATAATTTCTGGAGTCATAGTAATGAATATCAAAATGATCGGTTTGAATAAACCTCCAGTCGAACATCTCATAATTAACCTGATTCTGGCCGAACCGGAAAAAAGATTGAGCCTCAGCTTTACTAACTGTTATGGCAAATATCAGTACCGCAAGGGGTGCTATTAAGCGGATTTTGCTGAACTTCATAGGATAAGTGGATAAAAAAAATGAACATTAAAAAAAGCACTGCTTTGACAAATATCTAATTTGCCAATTCAAAATCAATAGTTCGCTGCTCAAAATCCGTTCGAACAGTCCGTACCCTGACATCACCACCAAGTTGGTAGACCCTGCCCCGGTTCTGTCCGTACAAACAATGACGCTGCTCATCATATACATAGTAATCATCATCAAGATCCCGCACCGAGAGCATTCCCTCACAGTAGTAATCTTTGATCATCACAAAAAGTCCTTTATCGGTAACTCCGCTGATAACACCATCAAAGCTTTCACCAATCCTTTCGGACATAAATTCGACCTGTTTTAATTTTATGGAATCCCGCTCTGCCTGAACAGCGGCACGTTCCCGCTCACTTGATTCGCGGCCAATATGTTCAAGCTCATCATAGGTGTAAATCGGTTTGTCCTGAGCGTACGCTTTTAACAACCGGTGCACGATTACATCAGGATAACGGCGGATAGGACTGGTGAAATGGGTGTAGTTGTTAAACCCTAACCCAAAGTGGCCGATGTTTTTGGGGCCGTATTCCGCTTTTGCCATTGATCTCAATACCAATTCGTTTACTGTATATTTGAGATTGGTATCTTTTACCTCATCCAGCAATTTGTTAATCGCCTGCGGCTCCACGTTCCCTTTGGGTATTTTAAAATCAATCCCTATAGGTTTAACATTTTCAGCTACATTTTTAAGCTTATCGATGTCGGGCTTATCATGAATCCGGTAGAGAAAAGGATAAACATGCTTGCCTTTTTTCGGGCTTTGGCTTCGTAAATGCTGAATATGGTTGGATACCGTTTTGTTGGCAAGCAGCATACATTCTTCTATAAGCCGGTGTGCTTTTAAACGCGGTTTTATTTTGACATCAAGGGGTTTTCCATCGTCATCAAGAACAAAAACCGGTTCAGGACTATCCAGATCCACCGATCCGGCTTCAAAACGTTTATCCGTAAGCATTCCGGTTAGTTTCGACAAGATCTCCATTTCTTTTTTAAACGGGCCATCTTTCTTGCCGTCAATTATCTCCTGGGCGTCTTCATAGCTAAAGCGCTTATCCGAGCGGATTACGGTTTCATCTATTGAGTAATTTTCAACTATGCCGGTATGAGTCACTTCCATAAAACAGGAGAATGCGAGCTTGTCTTCATCCGGGCGAAGGCTGCAAACTCCATTGCTCAACTTCTCCGGCAACATCGGGATCACACGATCCACCAGATATACACTTGTTCCGCGGATTTTGGCCTCGCGGTCAAGTTCGGAGTCGTGTTGAACATAATAGGTCACATCAGCGATATGAACCCCGAGATAGTAGTTGCCATTGTCGAGCATGGAAATGCTCAGGCCGTCGTCAAAGTCTTTGGCATCAGCCGGATCAATGGTAAAAACCGGAGTATCTCTGATATCTTTACGACGTTCTATTTCCTGCTGAGGAATTTCTTCAGGAATTGAAGCAGCTTCTTGCTCTATTTGATCCGGAAACCCTGCTACCAGTTCGTGTTCTGCCAAAATGCTCAACATCGAGGCATCATTACTGCCTTTTTGCCCCAAAATATCTCTGACAGAAGCTTCGGGAAACGCTTTGGGATGATCCCAGCGGACCAACTCAAAAATAACTTTATCTTGATGTGAGGCACCATTTTTGTTTTCCGGATCAACAAAAAATGTAATACGAGCCGATTTATCATCCGGGTCGATGAGATAAACCCCATCCTGTTCTTCAACAAACGTCCCGACATAAAAACTTTTGCCTCTCTTCAATACTTCAAACACCCTTCCTTCCAACCTGCCCCGGGAATTGTGATTGATCCCTATTTTGACCCAATCCCCTTTAAGAGCTGTGCCGCATTTTTTTGAAGGGATACGAATATCACGGTCAAATCCTTCAACGGTCACGAATCCAACCCCTGCACGGTTAGAAGTAAATCTGCCTTCAAGAACATTGCTATCGGCCTGTTTTTTCTTTTTACCTGCCCTCTTACCCGGGTCAGCTTTGTCGGTCGCTCCCTTTTTAAGCTTGATAGCACCCTTGTTGTTTCGCTTAACTATCTTTCTGTTTGCCAGCCGGTTAAGTGCTTTATTCAGCTTTTTCTGTTCGTTGCCGGACTCAATCTGCAGATTATCTGCAAGTTTGTCTTCCGGAACAAATCGGTCTTCCTTTCCTTTGAGCGCCTCAATCACACGCTCGTCAAGTTTTGTCTTTGTCTTTTTCTGTGGCTTTTTGGGCATCTAAATT
Source organism: uncultured Chitinophagales bacterium (assembly GCA_964505385.1). Taxonomy (GTDB): domain Bacteria; phylum Bacteroidota; class Rhodothermia; order Balneolales; family Natronogracilivirgulaceae; genus SLJN01. The sequence continues at coordinate 10,552 of CAZDIA010000050.1, read as the reverse complement.
ATGGGGTAAATGAAATTTATGATAAGCTATTTACAGCGTTATAAGTTAGTTGTCGGTTGCAAGTCCTTCTTCCTCCTCGTCATTCTCCTCATCATCATCTGATGAGCTTCCGAATAACCTTCTGAAAGGACTGGTGATACGGTCACGCAACTCCTTCCATGTGTTGAACTGAAACTGCGCTTCGAGCCCAACGCCATTTACACTCTCTTCCTGAGCCTGCCGTCCAATGGCGCTGATGAGCGTGGGGTCTTTACGGTGAAAAACTTCTACAGAGAACGTGGGGTTAATGCGGTAAGTTGCACCAAGGTCACCGATATCCGCTTCCTCGCCGGTAACTTGCCCTTCACGACGGAGCTCAAGGCGATCATCAAAAAGACGCAATGCAATACCAAGATCCGCCTGGTCAAAGCCGATCATATTAAGGTCGATATCAAGGTTTGCAAGATTCGTGTTTAAAATCTCATTGATTTGCGCGGAAACCAGCTGACTTAATCCAACCGCGCCGGCCCTTTCCTGAATAGTTGTACTGAACTGCTGTGCCTGGGTAAACCCGTCCTGGCCAACGGGGATAAATCCGCCGGTGAGCAACAGCGCTGTTGCCTGCAGCAGTTTCTGATCCTCACTGTTCAAAACACTCAGCACCGCGGCATTTTGTGTGGCATCAATAGCATCCGGAAATTCGAAGTAGAAATCATTTTCCACTTCCTGAATGGTACCTGTGATCTCCAGTACCAGGTCTACAGGAATTCGCTGTGCCGGGCCTTCAGCATCAGCAGTTTCAAGCAAGGCGTTGATATTTGGCCTGGAGCGGTAAGCAGCTTCAATATCCAGGCGTGCATTCGCGGGGTCGCCATCCCAGATGATGGTTCCTCCCTCTCTGAGCGAAAACCGGCGCGTAAATATATCACCGCCCACAAACCTGTAGCTTCCTGATTCTACCTCATACCTGCCCATCATGCCATACTCTTCGTCGGCAAGTGTTATCCGCATATTTCCTGATCCCTGGGCATTGAGGATTTCTCCGGTTACCCGGTCAAAAATGAGTTCTATATTGATATTATCAGGTGCATTGAATTCCAGGTCGAGGGTAAACGTCTCGGTGAAGCCGCGATCAATGGCTCCGGTCACTCCGGCCTGGTCAAATTCCTGTTGCACAAATGAAGCTTCACTAAAGTCCGATACGAATTGGATAAACCGTCGCTGATCCTCGGCTGCGCCTACACCTTCCATCGGAATCGAGAGACTTGACCGGGAGGCTATATCTATAGTTTCAGTTGAGGTTACAACCGGCGCTCTGTTTGTGCCGTTAACTGTAACTACACCAGTGCCATAAGCGGTACCATAAAACGGGACTTCCGGGTCATATGAGTTGTTCAGAATTCTCATATTGTCCATTTCGAATGTAAGATCTATATCCCGCTCATCCTCAAAATCATTAAATGCGACATTTCCGAATATCTCCCCGGAGCCATTCCGGCCGTCATGGACCTGTAAATCATGCAGAGTTACGCCCTCATGTCGATTAACAGAAACATCTCCCGTAACTTCAAAAATGGTTTCAAAAAATACCGGTTCCAACTCGGAGTCGTGAACCAAGAAATCGGCGTGGAAGTCAATATCCTCCAAACTGCCGCTCAAATTGCCGGTTCCCTCTCCTTCACCTTCGGCATCTTCAAAAACATTATTCACGATATGTTCGAGAACCCACAAATCTATCTGCTGAAAATCAGCATCAAAGGAAAAAAATTCTTCACCCGGATTATCCCAGTCGGGCTCAACAAAGCTTCCGGTAAGATAAATTTCCTGGCCAATGTTATCATTTTCCTCAAGGTAGTCCGCATATTTATCCGGATCGGTGTAAATGTTTAAATCCGTATTAAACTGATTTTCTTCAATATCAAAACTGCTGGTAAGGTTGACATCGCCAATGGTTCGGTTTTCGATGGATAAATGATCAACCGAAATTCCCCCGTCGAAGAAAGGGCTTGAGGCCAATGTTCGCGTGATGAACTCTCCATTCAAGGTTCCGTCAAACGAGATTCGCCGGTCGATTAATTCTGAGATTCGCTGAAGATTTATATTTTGCAAGTTGTAGGCTACGCTATCCTCTTCATCATCGCTAAACACTCCTTCTACGCTAAGGAGCTGATCCTCGTTGATCATTTTAAAGTTTGAGACATGTAACGCTCCCCTTCGGTGGTACACCAAATCTGAAGGTTCTTCCAGATCCCATTCGTATTGAGGACCCGCTATGACGAGTTCCAATATCTCGGATTGCAGCTCCTCCCTGGTTAGTTGGGAAGCCAATCGCCCGTTGACGTGGCTTTCTTCTCCGATACTCTCTATCTCAAAATCGGATTCAAAAAAGCCATCAGCAAGGTACGCATTGAATGAAACCCCGCTTGCATTCACGCCCCGCAAGCTCAAACGATCTGATGTAATATTGATATCAACATCGCCAAAGTCACGAATACCGCCGGGCTGCTTGAAATGCGCAAACATTTGGCCACTGATATTTTCCGCCGAAATGTTCTCTGTGCGGAGACTGTCATCGCTAAAGCTACTGTTGAATAGAAAATCCTCAGCACTCATATTAAGATTAAACTGCATCTCCGAGTGGAGTGCAAATTCAGGGGCAAAATCTATATAATGCTGCAGTAATTGTACGTCCTTAACTTCAAGTATGCCCTCGACTTCAATATTTTCATCATTGATCCGGTCGGTAAAAAAATTTTCTGTTACTGCTGTTGTATCGTGGAGAGCTACGCTTTGCTGCCATTCTTGGTTGAGATATTCAGCCCAATACCCAATCTGATTGTACAATGACGTTGGTTTGAAGCGGCCTTCCATAATCAGATCGAGAAATGAACTTGTAAACCGCAGATTTTTGATTTCATTTTCCGGAGAGTCCAGATCAACATAAAGTTGGTGGGCACGCAGTGAATCACCATTTACAACTGACTCATCAATATCAATACGCGCAAAACCAAAAATTTCATCAACAGTACGGCCTTCAAAGTTAAATTCGTAATCAAAATTGAGCGAAGATGAGGGTAGTTCATCCCAATACGGCCGGAGCAATTCCAGATCCAGCTCTGCCGCCGTTCCGTCGACTATTATCTGCCTCCCTTCCTCTGTAAAATTATAGCTTCCCGTGCCCTCGATAGTTCCACTGTTAAGGCTCCAATGGTAATCCCCTTCTGCCAAACCGCCGGCTATTGATCCGGATATACCGCCTTCCCGAATGGCGAGATGATCGTAATAGCTTTGATCAAATTCTATATCGAACTCCCCTTCCATTTTAGCGGGATCAAATCCACTCGCGGACAATGTTCCTTTGCCGTTAAATCCGGATTCGGGGATAGCAAGGGATGGAAATTTTTCGCTCTCAAAACCTTCGATTTCAAAATCTGCCAGGATAGTTGAATCCCGCAACCCTGCTTCAGCCTCTACATTCATGAATCCTTCAGGAAACTCCAGGTCGCTGTAAATATTAAGTTTCTCATAGTTGAGCTGTAATGAGCCTGCTGCCGTGATCATCTCCCAGTCATTAAAAACATCGTTCAGTTCTTCACGGCCCAATAACTCAACTTCTTCGCTACCCACTCGGGCATCAGAAAAGGTGATATCCAATTCACGTTCTTCGCGGTTTCGTATGTGCCGGAGCGATCCGGAAGCTGAAATTTCAGCTTCATGCCCGCGGAAGTTGAAGTCATCTAATTCGAAGTCACTCAGGGGACCCTGAATTTGACCGGTTAATGATACCGGATATGGATACTTCTCTAAATCCGGAAATACAGCATTCCATTCATTAAGCGCAAAAAATCCTCTTCGTACATTTACATTGTAGCGGATATCATCATTATCGCTCAGAAGCTCGTCAAAACTGCCAAAGTTGGAAGCTCTTGCATTTAACAAAACCTCGGACTCACCTGTTTTTAAGTTAAATCCATTGAGCTCAATGGTTGTTGCGTCTGAATAAAATTGGCCGGATAGCTCCACTGATTCCGTCGGCAAGCCGGCTAAAGAAGCTGAAAAAGATTCAAAATCGAAATAGACGGATCGGTTTTCTGATTCAAAAAATAATTCGGTATTTACATCTTTGAGTTCAAATTTTTCAGGTATATCTACGGACTCGTTTTCCGCATCCAGGTTGGAAATCTGAATCGAGCCATCATAAATAGCTATACCCGGCAGATACGTGGATCTTCCTATACCCGAAAGTTCCGCCTCAGGTTCCGGCTCCTCAATGTCACGGCGCTGGAACGCCTGTACCTGACCAGGCTTGTCAAAATCAAGATCGATAGCGACCTCGTATAACCTGATATCATGAATAGAAATACGCCTTCGTAACATATCAGCCCAATAAGGCCGCAATTCCAGCTGATCTGCGTGCAAAAGCGTATCCTTCTCGGCTTGGGTATCATCTTGTGTAAGAATTCTGATATCTTTTGCTTCTGCACGGAAAGGAAGCAGGCCATCGAGCTCACCGATAATCAGCTCGCCGTGATATCTTTCATTAAACCAATTTTCTATCTGATCAGCTACTACAGATTTTCCCGAGGATGATTGTAAAAACAACAGTACTCCGGCTGCAAGAATCGCAAAGGCGATTACAGTTATCAAAAGGAACTTTAGAAAACTGTTCCACAATTTATATATGAACCTAAGCAGCAAAGTAAATTACGTTATATAATCATTCTGTATAATGCACGGATCGCAGGGCAAATTGAAAAGCTGATTCCAGGAGGCTATGATCTTCAATTTGCTTTATTTCAGGCTGCCCCCAATCATTTAATACAATAATCCGGACGGTGCTTGTAATATTTTTTTTATCTGATTCCATCAAAGATACCATTTTATTAACGGAAGTGCATAAATCCAAAGTGCTTAACCGGTATTGATTTGTAAAGTTAAGCAGAGGCTCCGGAGTTACCGGCGAACCCAGCTTTTCAGAAAGCCAAGCAGCTGCTACAAGTCCAATAAAAATAGCCTCTCCATGCACAAACCGCCGGTATTCGGTAAAGGTCTCTATAGCATGGCCAAAAGTGTGGCCAAAATTCAGAAATGCGCGCTTGCCCGCTTCCCTTTCATCCTCGTTAACGATTTCAACTTTGATTTGTGCGCTTTTTTCGATTAACGATATAAGTTCTTTTTGGTTATTCTCATTATCACTTTTGAGAATGCTTTCAACCTTTGAAAATATATCAAAATCACTTATGCAGGCATATTTCAGCACTTCAGCCAGTCCACAGTTCCATTCACGCTCCGGCAGTGTTTTTAAAACATCAACATTAGCCCACACCAATTCCGGTTGATAAAACGCTCCAATCAGATTTTTACCCCTTCTGTGATTGATCCCTGTTTTCCCCCCGATAGCACTGTCAACCATGGCCAACAGTGTAGTGGGCAGATGATAAAGCGGCAACCCCCGAAGCAGGCTTGCTGCCGCAAAGCCGGCCAGATCACCGGTAACGCCACCGCCAACAGCCCATAGCGGTGTCTGCCTTCTGACCTTATTGGCAAGCGCGTAATCAGCAATCCGGTTAAATTCATCAATAGATTTAGAAGATTCTCCCGATGGCACTTGATACCACAACAACTCACCTGTTAGCTCATTAAATCTGCCTCTGAGCTCATCCCCGTATATTTGATTGACGTTTTCATCGATCACTACCAAAAGTTTATCAACAGGTGTGAAAGAAGAAAAGCCGGGCCAGCCCGAATTGATAATGACCGGATAACGATGCCGGGATTGTGTTTTAACTTCTGTTTTTCTGCTCATATGCTAAAATTTCATTCCATAATCGTTCGGCTGTAGTGCGTACATCATGGTTATTGTCGACTGTAAAATGTATATGGGCGCATTCATATCCTTTTTCCCGCTTTTGAATGAATTCTGCCAGAAAATCTCTCAGTTCACTTTCGGTTTTTAAACTACCGTCGGAATTAAGGAGAAGCGGCCTTTTTTTCTTACCTGCCACCCGCTCTACCAAAACTGATACTGAAGCTTTAAGGTACACAAGTAATGATTGTTCCCGTACTTTTCGGGCAAAATCCAGATTCTGTAGCGCGCCGCCTCCAAGTGAAATTATCCGACCGGGATGCTGCCATAACCGGCTCAAGACCTCTCTTTCCGTTTGGCGAAACCGGGACTCCCCGTATTTATCAAAAATCTCAGGAATGGATAGATTTTCTTTTTGGGTGATTTCTATATCCAAATCGAAATACTTTAGACCTGATATTTCAGCAAGATTACGCCCAACCGCCGACTTTCCGGCCCCCATCATTCCGCACAAGATTATCGGTTTTTCACGGTTATATGTATTCTGGATTGATTTCATATAATCAGGCAGTAACCTCATCGGCCGGTTTAGGTTCCGCGAGAATAACCTCTTCTTTGTCTACCTTAACCAAACCGGGTGCGGCACCTTTAGGTTTGCGGAGATGTTTCCTTTTTGCGTATCGAACAGGCACTATAGATGAGCCGGATGCTTTGGAGTGAAAGGCTGCTACAGACGCTATTTTTTCGATCAAGGCCTGCCCGGGCAGCTCTTTATTACCTTCCAAACGAATCAGAACATGAGAGCCGGCACCATCTCTGCTGTGAAACCAGAGGTCTTCCTTGTGAGAACTTCTGAGAATCGCATCATTACTTTTTGCATTTTTGCCAATCCAAACCTCATAGCCGTCAACATTAATTACTTTAAATGGCCTGCTTTGTTCCCCCGATGCAGATCTCCGGCTAATATCCTTGAGAAATTTTTGATTGGTTTCTTCAAAGCTCCTCAGCTCATCAAGTGTTGATATAGATTCGAGCCTTTTGAGCATTTCTTCCACCGTTTGCAGATCTGATCTCGCTTTATCCCCCATTCCTTGTGTCATTTCCGCCGACTTCCGGGCATCCTGCGTTTTTTTATAGTATCTGTTGGCATTTTCTATCGGTGTTAATCCCGATTTTACCGGTATTTTCACATGATCACCTTCTCCGTAAAAATCAGCCGTCTCAAGGGTTTCGCCTTCAACCGGAACCGAAGGATCGGGATGAGCCATCAATAAGTTGGCATAGTTCTCGTATTTTTCAGCTCGGTCAAGCGCTTTAATGGCGTTATCGGCCTCTTTGATCCGGGATTTCAGTCTTTTTTTCTCACCTTCAAGAAGCGAAAGCAATCTTTTTTTCCCACTTTGCAGGTTTTCGCTTTGTGTCTGCAAGCTGAATGCAACCCTAACAGCTTCATTAAAGCTTTCAAAACGTGTCCGTTCCAGTGGGAGCCAGTCATCCGGAATGATACACAGCTGCGCCCCGGACGCATGTTCCGGTACCGGTCGGTCACTCAGGACACTGCGCAATTTATCTGTAAAGCTCGCAATTCCCTCCGCACTTTTTGATGTCAACTCGTGGTGTTTAATCAAATCCGGCAGCCATTGCCTGGGCAGGCGAGGATCTCTTTGAAGCATCATGCGATCCGTTTTTCCTGAGAGCTCTCCCGCCTCCCTGATCGCGGGCTTTGAGGGTTCAGGAACAGCAGAATTTTTCAATTTTTTTTCCCCTCTGAAAGACTCCCGGATAATCTTTTGGTTATCATATAAATAGCAATTCGCGCCATGCCCGAACAGCTGGAACCTCAAGTGCTGATCACCCTCAAACAAGATATCCACAACTCTATCCTGCCCTGCCATTTCCACCTTTTTTACCTGCTGACCATTAAGGCTGTGGAAGAACGTGATGATGTCTCTTTTTTTAGGTGGAAAATACTTACTTTCAAAAAAACTTATACGCTTTGGGTGAGAGCTAAACGTTATTTGTTTACGATCGTGAAAATCTGGTTGATTAAAATAAAGTTCTAACCGGTGTTTGCGGAAGCTGACAGCCGTGTCAAACCTTAACTTTTGAAGGGTCTGATCGATTTCTTTGATTAACTTTTGCAGAGTATAGAAGTTGTTCATCAGATAAGAACAGGTTCTTCGAATATAAAATTATTTGCTAATGGATTATCCAATATTTGACTCGATTGTAAATCATATTCATGGAGAACTTAAGCAACGCGAACTTCCCATTAAAAAATTTAAAAAATGGCGGGAAGAAAAAATTAACGCATCAGGACTTGAAATTACCATAGATCTATCCGGTATCACACCTTTTATTTCTCATGTCGAAATTTATATGGACTGGGATAAATTCCGCGAAACACGGCTGGCTAAACAGTTAAACGGAATGAATAAGCACCCGCTGTTGAATGTCAACAGGGTACCAAACTCAAATATCGATCCAAACCTTGATGTAGAAGTTACCTGGCATTTTAACGAACAAATGGTTTTGGATGATGAACTTGTTGACCCTAATAGCGGGAAAGTCGAGACAGCCAGCTTATGGATGCAACAGATAAATGAGAAATTAAACGATCTGATGCCTACTGATCACGTAATTAACAGATGGCATGTAGAAATCGAAGGCAGCGATGATGAAAAATACCTCTCTGATATGAATCTGATCAGTTACCTGCAGTATCCCATGAAATATCATACTGACCTGAACGGAATCAAAAAACATGTATCCCGCAAGATACAAGAGCTGCTTTTCTTAACTAACCGGGTAGTGCAAGTCGCCGAATACTGTTTTCCCAAGACTACAGTAGACCAATAGCCTGCTCCGTGCCAAAAGATTAAAAGAGGTAAAGAAGTAAAGAGGCGAAGATTGGACGATATTATGATCCGGAACTCAATCGCTACACCGAATCTCTCTTCCTATCTTGACTTCTTATCATCTTGGCATCTTAAAATTTTTTAACTCTTCAGTGCCTCTAAGAAAACGGCAACAATCAAGTTTTAATAATATAAACAGCCCCATCCATAAGGGGTACGGGGCTGTTTATATTCTATAAATCAAAGAGTTATACTATTTCTTCTTATGACGATTCTTTCTGAGTCGCTTTTTTCTTTTATGCTTGGCAATTTTTGCTCTTTTACGCTTTTTTCCACTTGGCATAATTAAATATAAACGGTCTTTGTATTTTTGAGTTGAAAATCACTGTAGCAGGGAAATATCATTTTGATCGAGAAACTCTTCAACCATAGCCTGGCGCTCGGTACCCTGCGCTAATTCATTTGACCTCCTAAGATACGAAATACTTTCGTCTATGCTACCCATCCTGTATAAAATTACTCCCAGGTTGTAGTTAGCATCGAGATAATCAGAATTTTCCTCCAGTGCCAGCTCCAGATGCTCCTTGGCCTCCTCCGGCTGCCCCGCTGCTATCAATGCGGCGGCTTTGTCAGTTCGCAGTTCATAATCTTGCGGATTTTTCTCAAGGGCATTTGCATAAGCTGAAGCTGCCCGGGCGGCAAAGTAGAAGCGGCGGGTCTCGTTTGGCTCTTCATCCAGCCAGGTATAAAACCAATCAGCGGCATTGATCCAGTCATCTTTTTCATCGGTTAATTCGGCCAGCCGGTATCCGGCATCACCGGCAGCATCGAGCCGGTCATTATCCATATATATTTGAATCATCTCGCCGTAATAAGCAATCTGCAGCGAAGTATTACCTGACTGTTCTATCTCTTCTTCAATCTCAAGTATTCTCGCCATATCAGCACTGTCAGGTTCCTGGAGAGCGGTTTCAGCTGCTGATGTATCGTAACTGGAATCATGGTCGTAGGTATCCTGCTCATGATAGTGGCCAATATCATGTTGTGGCTGTGGATCCGAGCGGTCCGAATAATCAAGATATATTACTACCGCACCGGCAATGACAACCGCTACCGGTATAGCTATACTCCAGAATTTAAGAGACATTTCCTACCTTTTTATGATCAAATCAGACGCCCAAACGGAATCAAAAAAGTTTAAGTACATCCAATTGATCTGAAAACGGCAGGAATTTTAGTTATGTGCGTCGTTAACTTCTTTCTTAAATTCTTTGGAAACTTTAAGCACCGGTACATGCTGTTCCGGAACAATTACTTCTTGATTGGTTTTCGGATTTCGGGCTACTCGCTGAGCTCTTTTAACAACTTTGAAGCTGCCAAAACCTCTGAGCTCAATAGTTTCTCCACTTTTCATAGCATCGATCACAGTATCCAGAAAGCCGTTTATAACCGCTTCTGTTTCCACTTTTGTTATTCCGGTAGAGTTGGATACGATATCCACAATGTCAGCTTTTGTCATAGTAAACCTCAGTGTTTCTTGTTAGGGATAGTAGTAGTGTTACAAGTCTTTAAGGTCAAACTTCTTAGCTTATAAATATCTATATTCCATTAAACGTTCCCGAACCCAAGTTAATTTTTTGACATTGAGGACTTTGCAGAGTTTTTTACCTATTCTCATTTCTTTTTGCACCATCAGTAAAAAAAACATTATAATCAAACGGTAAGATTATCGGCAATTTTTTACTTTTGAGAATTTGCCGATCAGAGATAAAAAACGTGATGTGGCAGTAGCTCAACCGAGCTACAAATCGTGCAGTAAAAAGGAAAATGTGAACAAATGCACGCATAAAACCTAAAGTGTAAAACTTAAAGCATGGAAACTTTTGAAAGAATAATAGCTACACTGGAA
>CAZDIA010000049.1:14657-17609 GCA_964505385.1 uncultured Chitinophagales bacterium | reverse complement strand
TGTTGCTCTACTCTGACAGTGCTTCTGCTCCGGATACAATTTCGGATATCTCGGTGGTAATGGATGCCTGCCGCGCTCTGTTATACTTGAGATTCAGATCTTTAATGATCTCACTTGCGTTTTCGGTTGCATTATCCATTGCCGCCATTCGCGCACCTTGTTCAGATGCAAATGATTCGAGCAACGCCCGCCAAAGATGCATATTCAAATAGCGGGGAAGTAATATTTCCAGAATTTCATAAGGTTCCGGTTCATACAGATAATCTATATCCGGTATTTCATCCTGCTGGTCAAAGCTCTCATTGATCGGCAAAACCTGCTCCACAATACGGTTTTGCGTGATCACTGATTTAAATTCATTAAAGCAGACAAAAACCTTGTCATAAGTCCCTTCCTCATATTGTTCTACAACCTTTTTCATGATTGCTGAACTCTTCTCAAAATTCAGATCATCAAATAATCCGATATACTGATCCACGACATTGTAATCACGGTTTCTAAAATGCCGGGCAGATTTGTCGCCGATGCAGATTAAATCAAGAGTGTCATTTCTGTAGTGATAATCAAAATTTTCAGAGATTTCCTGTTCTACAACCTTGAACAGGTTATTATTGAAACCTCCACACAACCCCCTGTCGGATCCAACTACAATGAACAATACGCTGTTGGTTTCCTGGCGTGGCTGTAGCAGGTTCAGGTTCTGCTCGGTATTGGCAAGCAACCTGGCAATGATTTCATTCAGCTTATAAGCGTACGGACGGGTAGACATTATGCGGTCCTGAGCCTTACGCAACCGGGCCGCTGCTACCATTTTCATCGCCTTGGTAATCTGCTGTGTATTCTGAACCGAATTGATCCGGTCGCGTATGTCACGAAGATTTGCCATAAAACTATTCGGCCGTAGCTGCCATCTGTTTTTGAATCTTAAGGGCTTCTTCTTCCAGTTTACCAGCGAGTTCATCGCTTAATACACCGGTATCACCTATTCCTTTCAGTTCATCGGCAAATTTGAGGTTAATTGCTTCCAGATACCGGGACTCAAACTCTGCAATCTGTTCGAGTTCAAGATTGTCGAACATTCCTTTGTTGTTGGCAAGCAGCACCGCCACCTGCTCCTGAACAGACATTGGCTTGTACTGATCCTGTTTAAGGACTTCAACTGATCTTGCTCCTCGGGCAAGTTGCTTTTGTGTTGCAGCATCAAGATCGGAACCGAATTTTGCAAATGCTTCAAGCTCGCGATATTGAGCAAGGTCAAGTTTAAGTGTACCGGCCAGCTTTTTCATCGATTTGACCTGAGCAGATCCCCCTACACGGGAAACGGAAATACCGACATCAATAGCCGGTCGAATACCAGAGTTAAATAAATCAGACTGAAGGAAGATCTGTCCGTCAGTAATCGAAATCACATTTGTCGGGATATAAGCAGATACGTCCCCGGCCTGTGTCTCAATAATAGGAAGCGCTGTAAGTGTGCCGCCGGCTTTCAGATGTGGCTGAATGGGCTCAGGGACATCATTCATTTCTTTGGCCACATCCTCATTTTCAATGATTTTAGCTGCACGCTCCAGCAATCGGCTGTGAAGGTAAAATACATCGCCGGGATAAGCCTCACGACCAGGAGGACGCCTCAGCAACAGCGAGACTTCACGGTAAGATACGGCCTGCTTGGAAAGATCATCATAAATAACCAGTGCGTGGCGGCCGGTATCTCTGAAATATTCACCAATTGCAGCGCCGGCATATGCGGCAATATACTGTAGCGGTGCTGCAGTAGCAGCCGGTGCAGAAATGACTACCGAGTAATCTTTTGCCCCGTTTTCCTCAAGAATTCGGTTTACTTCGGCAATGGTTGAAGATTTCTGCCCAATAGCTACATAAATGCAATATACCGGTTTATCGGTATGCTGGGTCTTCTTCTGATTAAGTATGGTATCCACAGCGATGGCGGTTTTACCGGTCTGTCGGTCACCGATAATCAACTCGCGTTGTCCTCTTCCGATAGGGATCATCGAGTCGATCGCCTTGATACCTGTTTGAAGCGGCTCCTGAACAGGCTGGCGATAAATTACCCCGGGAGCTTTACGTTCAAGAGGCATTTGGAAGGTTTCGCCTGAAATCGGTCCCTTGCCATCAACCGGGCGCCCCAGCGGATCAATAACCCGGCCAAGGATTTGTTCACCTACCGGAATAGAGGCAACGTCTTGCGTTCGGCGAACAGGCTGGCCTTCAGAAACAAATTTGGAAGGACTGAATAATACAATACCGACATTATCCTCCTCAAGGTTATGGGCCATTCCACGAACCGGCTTGCCTTCCTGATCTTTGGATTCAGGCAATTCAACAAGCTCACCGGCCTGAATCTGGGACAACCCATACACCCTTGCAATACCGTCACCTACTTCAAGAACGGTACCCATATCATAGGTGTCGGCCTGGCCGTCTAATCCGGACAGTTGTTTTTTTAGAATTTCAGAGACTTCGTCGGGTTTAACTTTGGTCATAAAGCTATACTATGTTCAAATATCTTGGTTGTAAATAATCAGGCAGCTGTACCGTGAAATAAGGCATCCAGCTTCTGGAGTTTATTACGCACTGAGCCGTCAATCACCGTATCCCCGATCCGGATGGTTAATCCTCCAATGAGGTCAGGATCGTGAATATAATTTAATACCACATTTTTGCCGGTCTTTTGTTCCAGAACTTTTGTTAGTTGTTTTATATGATCCTCTTCAAGCTCAATTGGGTAGCGAATTTCAACATCAATAATCCCATGATGCACATTGTAGGATTCAATAAAAGCACTGGCAACAGTTTCAAGGAGCTCTTCTCTGTTTTTGTCTAACAGGAGTGTAATCAACTCCTGGGTGATGTCACTGATCTGATTAGAAAAAAGGGAATCAAGCACCTCTTTCTTTTTCTGCTGAGCAATCACTTTGTTCTTAAGAAGCT
>CAZDIA010000049.1:0-14557 GCA_964505385.1 uncultured Chitinophagales bacterium | reverse complement strand
GAATCAAGCACCTCTTTCTTTTTCTGCTGAGCAATCACTTTGTTCTTAAGAAGCTGTTGCAACTCTTCGGATTCACCAATTACATCCTTGATATGTTGCGAATCCTTTAAAGCTACCTCGAGCTTACCGGCTTCTTCAGCTCGTTTGTACCAGGCTTGTGCGTATCTTTTAGCTGCCTTAGGTATCAGCATTTTCAATTATCTGAAATATCTTTTATGTACTCGTCTACCAATTTTTTGTTCTTCTTGGGATCGAGTTCGGATTCTATGATTTTGGATGCAGCCTGAATGGCTATATCAGCTACTTCCTTGCGTAATTCGTTCAGTGCTTTTTGCTTTTCCTGCTCGATGGATTCACGGGCCTGTTCCAGCATTGCATCAGCTTCCTTCCGGCTCTTTTCAATTCGCTCCTCCCGAACTTTTTCAGCTTCTTCGATGGCCTGTTTGCGAATTTCCTGAGCCTTCTGCTCAGCCTCCTTCATCGCTTTCTCATTATCAGCAGAAATTTTCTTCGCCTCTTCCATGGCTTTTTCAGCTGATTCAAGCGATTCTTTTATGGAGTTTTCCCGCTCTTTAAGTGAATTCATAATCGGTTTCCAGGCAAATTTACCCAGAATTGTCATAAACAATAAGAAGGTTATGAGAATCCAGGCAAACAGGCCAAAATCCACATCGAGCAGACTTTGAGCAATCACTGTAGACATGATTTAATCAGGTTTATATCGGAACGTTTTTATTACGCAACAATCACTAAGAGGAACGACAGTACGATTCCCGCAAGTGCTGCACCCTCTATAAGAGCGGCGGAAATGAGCATTGAAGTACGAATGTCGTTTGAGGCTTCCGGCTGTCTTGCTGTGCCATCCATGGCACCTTTTGCCAGATTACCAATTCCAATACCGGCTGCCAATGCAGATAGACCGGCTCCGAGTGCTGCTCCTAATACTTCCATTTGATTTCTCCTTATTTAACGTGTTATTGTTTGATTTTGTCGATTTAGTTGCAATCAGTTATGAGCGTGTTCTACGGCATGTTCATGATCGGCGTGATGGTCATGTTCTTCAACCGCAAGGCCGATAAATAGTGCCGATAGAATCACAAAAACATATGCCTGAATAAAAGCGATGAACGCTTTAAGGATATAAACTAAAAGGGTAAGGCCAATCCAAAATACCGATGATCCATAAGCCGCAACAGCTCCAAAATGGATATCCATGATGAATATAGCTGTTATAAGACTGAATATCAGTATCTTGCCCGAAGTCATGTTGGCAAAAAGTCGAATACACAGCGCAAATGGCTTGGTGAACTGACTGATAATCTCTATCGGGATCATTAAGATCTTTATGGGTACCGGCACACCAGGGAACCAAAATATGTGTTTCCAGTGGTCTTTTGACGCAAAAAACTGAGTCGCAAAAAAAGTGAGCGCCGCAAGTGCAGCTGTTACGGTAACATCGGCAGTTGAAGAAACCCCCCACGGCAACAAGCCGAATAAATTCATAAATAAGATGAAGAAGAACGCCGTCAACAGATAAGGCATGAAAGTCTCATACTTATCTTCCCTGATATTGGGTCTCGCTACATTATCACGGATGAACAAAACGAGCACTTCAAAAATGTTTTGAGCTAAGCCATTAGGCTCACTTGTGCGGCCAATACCTCTTTGGTATTTCCTTGCGATAGGCAAAAAAACCAGCAACACAACGATAGCTCCGAACCAGAACCATACAAGATGTTTGGTGATAGAAAAATCAAAAATAATCTGTGGATCTCCCTCGGCACGTGTGAGTTCGTAGGTAGCCGGCTGAATCACTCCGTCTTCTGTTTCCGGCTCACTGTCAATATACGCTTTGTCAGTGAATCCCCTTTCACTGTTCAGCGCGCTCGTGGTTGACCGGAAAAAATGAAACCCGTCTTCAGCATATAATAACCTTGGCAGTTCAATATAACCAAGCGGTTGAAAATCCAGATAGGGACTATCTATTACTTTGGAAAGCAAATCCACCGGGCTAGAGTTGGATTCAGCCTCTTGTTCTTCTCCACCTGCTAAAAGAGACTGATGGCTAACTAATATTGTTATGGCAATCAGAATGATGATTCTGAAATACTGTTTCATTACTCCTGTGTCGGCTGCTTGGTTTTGCTTGGTTTCAATTTATGATCACAGATTGTATTTCAATCACAGAATATCAAATATAGCAAATAAAGATGCCAAAAGTAAAACCTAATACTTTAAAAATTACTAAATATTTATTCCCTGCAACTTATTCCAATACATATAATTAGCATAAAACACCATCCCACCGGTGTATATCAGCATTTACACAGGAAAGATATTGGGTCAATTATTTTGAAAGCAACTTCAGAATACCAATTGAGAATTAAATTTTTAAGAGTCCGATTTTCGGTCCCGGTTGGTATCAGAGCTCAGTACAAATGTACGCCATAACAAATTGAAAAAACCACCAAAGCCCAAAATGATACCGATGATGATGCCCCAGGGAGTCGATCCGAAATAACGGTCAATAAACACTCCGGCTACAATTGGAACAACCAACGTGAGCATGATTTGTATCCCTAAAGTGAGATAGGGAGCTATTTTACGAATTTCACCGGCAAATTTACTCATAACCTAACTTCCTGTAAAAGTCATTGTAGTTTCTATATCGGCTTCGTATTGCCGGGAAAGTTTCTTTGAAGTTTGAGGTTTAATGTTGTTTGTGAAATTACAAATTTCAAAACTTGTCCCGCACTCTTTGTCGGGATAAGCACCAATCTTCATTAAATGAAATTTCAAACGTTTGCTGGGCCTGTTTGAGTAATTAGATATTGGTAATTGGAATTTATTTGATATTTGGTGCTTGTTAATTTGATCATTACCCTGAAGTTTGCTCTTGGGCTGTTTTCATTTTCTGTACCAAAAGACGTATTTCGATAGTGGATTTATAGGCATATGAAACCAACACTGCGATTGCAAATGCTACGGTATGCAAGAGATCAAAAAGAAACACTGCCGCTATAACGGCCAAAATCACCAGTATTTTTATGCCCATACTGCCGAATACCGCCACCATAAATTGGCTCGTCGACTTATGCTGATTTCGCTCGGTTATCCAGAATGTAAATATTGCCGCGAAACCCATAAAAATCAGCCCGGCTACAATGGCAATCAGAATATCTTCGTCCCAAAAATGGAGAATAGGCCACGCAGCGATAATCAGTAGCCCCAAATCAATAAGCGTAATTTGGGTGATGAATTTTCTCATTTACTAAACTTTTGATACGGTGATGTTTTAATTGTGACCCAAATCTCTTTTTAAATAAGATTAAGACTGGTTTTCAACAGCAGATTCTTTCTGTTTGTTATCTGATTTACCTTTTTTGCTTTTATTTGATTTAGGCTCTGTACTCATATTCAACGAACCATCAAAAACACCGCCCTCTTCTATGTTGATTACACTGGTGTTTATATCTCCGGATATCTTTGCGTCTTTCCGGATAAACAATTTATTTGAGATCGTGAGCTCACCGGATACCCTGCCGGCAATGTCGGCTTCATTTGCTTCGATATCTCCTTCGATTATGCCGGATTGAGCCACGATGCACTTTCCACCGGTTTCAACATTGCCCTCTATTTTACCGGAGATCCTCACGTCATTTTTGGATATCAGCGAACCCTTTATAGTGGTTTCATCACTGATCATATTTAATGAGGGATGGTCTCCACCACTGCTATTCGTTCTTTTTGTCATACTTCCTTTATTATTTGAACTAAACATATTGAAAATTAATTGTTATATGTAAAAAAACTGAAAGTGCTTCGAAAAAAGTCAAACTCAAAAATCGCAGAGCCCGGATGCTTTCGAAAAAGATTTTGGTCTTATATCAGAGGCACTAATTAATATTGTGAAAATATAATTCGGGGTTAAGCGAAACACCGTTCTTCCATAATTCAAAATGCAAATGAGGCCCGGATGAATACATCCCTGTGGAGCCTACAGTCCCTATTATATCACCTTTTCTGACCATATCACCAGGCTCTTTCAATAAACTCTGGCAGTGCTTATAAACACTTAAATACCCTTCAGCATGTTGAATTTGTAATACATAACCGCTTTGCAGAGTCCGATCGCTGCTGATAACAATGCCGTCCGCTATACTTTGTACAGGTGCACCTTTTTCAGCCGCAACATCTACTCCGTAGTGACCTGATGACGGCTGATACATTCTGGTAGCCTGTCCATCAACCGGAAACCCTGAGGGAAATGAAGGTTCACCGCTCAGTAAAGCACTTTGTATGATTTCATGTGATTCAAGACTCAGTGCGGTCTCAAAATCCCTGGCCGGCATAAAATAACCGCCACCGGCTTCCGGAGCATCGCTATCATAAAAATCGGGTATACTGATGTTTCTTGATGCAAAAACGGTATCACTTTGTCCTGTGATCGCATTCTGCATATCAGCCAACTGTTGATCCCTGTGCTCAAGAGAATCCTGAAGGGCCATTACCTGATGGGTGATCTCTTCAACATTTTGTCTTATTTCCCGGTCACCAGAAGTGCCATACTGAAAAAAATAAACTA
Organism: uncultured Chitinophagales bacterium; assembly: GCA_964505385.1. GTDB lineage: Bacteria > Bacteroidota > Rhodothermia > Balneolales > Natronogracilivirgulaceae > SLJN01. The sequence continues at coordinate 9,972 of CAZDIA010000049.1, read as the reverse complement.
CTATAAACACCAGTAATACTACTGCAAGACCAATACCGCTTAACGCGATGATCAGGTTTTTCGGTTTAATGACATGGGTTTCAGGATATTTCGGATCTTCTTCATCCCAAATGATGAGCTTAACTTCTTTGTTGCGGCGGCGGAAAAGTTTTTGAAGTAATTCCTTCATGAAAATAAAATCAGACTTTTAGAAGTCAGTGAAATAACTAAGTTATTCAAGAGAAAATACTCCCTTCTTTCAAGCTTTTCAATTTCATTACCCAAGCAGATTAAATTCCAGAGTAATTCGGTGCTTCTTTGGTTATCTGCACCGAATGCGGATGCCCCTCCCTGCCTCCGGCGGATGTGATTTGCACAAAATCCGCTTTCTTTAGCTGGTCTATATTTTTCGCCCCGCAGTATCCCATTGCAGCCTGCAAACCTCCGGTCAGCTGATAAACTACTTCATTAAGCGTGCCTTTGTAAGCAACCCGGCCTTCTATTCCTTCCGGAACCAGCTTTTTGATATCATCTTCCACATCCTGAAAATACCTGTCCTTGCTACCTTCACTCATGGCGCCGATGCTACCCATACCGCGGTAGGATTTGTATTTTCTGGATTCATAGATTATGGTTTCACCGGGGCTTTCCTCCACTCCGGCAAACATGGAACCAAGCATCACAGCGTCCGCGCCGCCGGCGATAGCTTTGGGAAGTTCGCCCGTTTCTTTAATCCCGCCATCGGCAATAATTGACAAATCATTTTCCGCAGCATATTCAGCCACCTCGATAATGGCACTAAGCTGCGGCACACCCACACCGGTAACAACGCGTGTGGTACAAATTGACCCCGGTCCCACTCCTACTTTTACGACATCAGCACCGGCCTCGCGCAATGCCTTGGCAGCATCTGCTGTGGCAATGTTTCCTGCAATCAAATCGAGATCCGGGTATTTGGATTTGACCTTCTCTACCATTTTAAGAACTCCGGCAGAATGTCCGTGAGCGGTATCAACTGCGATGACATCAACTTCGGCTTCTTTCAGGGCTGCCACACGTTCGATGGTGTCTTCGGCAACTCCTACCGCCGCGCCGGTTCGCAGCCTTCCCATATCATCTTTGCAAGCTTTCGGAAAATTCTTCTTTTTCTCGATATCTTTAAAAGTTATCAGCCCGACCAAAACACCTTTTTCATCAACAATAGGCAGTTTTTCGACCTTGAATTCCTGCAAAGTTTGCTCAGCCTCCTCAAGCGTAGTACCTATTTTTGACGTAATCAATCGCTCTTGCGTCATGATGGAGCCGAGCTTACGGTTTTTACCACGCTCAAATCTCAAATCCCGGTTAGTGACGATGCCTTCAAGCTTTCTGTTTTCATCCACTATCGGGATACCGCCGATTTTATGCTTTGCCATTATTTCGCGCGCATCCTGAACAGTTGAATCTGCCGGAAGCGTAACCGGATCAACAATCATGCCGCTTTCACTGCGCTTTACCAGCCGCACTTGTTCCGCCTGATCTTCGATACTCATGCTCTTATGCAGCATCGAAATCCCCCCTTCTCGCGCTAAAGCAATTGCAAGCCGGTATTCAGAAACGGTATCCATTGCCGCACTGAGCACCGGAATATTCAACTTCAGATTCTTTGTGAGATTAACGGAGGTGTCAACATCCCGGGGCAGAATTTGCGAATAACCGGGAACAAGATAGACATCGTCGTAGGTCAGCCCCTGACGGGTAATTCTTGTGGATGTAATTTTATCAGCCATTGCCAAAGTTAAGATGTTCTGAGAGGATTAAATTACGCAGACTAACGCACAGATGCCCGCTGTCTTTCTTATGCAACCAATTTTTATGCTACTTTTGTTTTGCGAGACAGAACTGCTTATAACACAACCAAAATATCGTCTGCAATTTTCCAAAAGTGTCTCTAATGCGCCTCAAGCCAGTTTTCAGCAACTCCCACCTCAACCTTCAGGGGAACATCCAGCTTCATTGCACTTTCCATTTCGCCTGAGATCAACTTACTGCATCGCTCTACCTCACTTTCCGGAGCTTCGAATATCAATTCATCATGAACCTGCAGGAGCATCCGGGTTTTTAATTGTTGCTGCTGAAGTGAGCGAAATACATTTATCATAGCAATTTTGATCAAATCCGCTGCGGTTCCCTGAATCGGCATATTGATCGCCGTGCGTTCTGCAAAACCACGAATATTTCGGTTACGCGAATTTATATCCGGGATGCTACGCCTGCGCCCGGCCAGTGTCTTTACATATCCGTTCTCCCTGGCAAACTCAACCGTCTGATCAATGTACGCTTTGATTTTCGGAAAGCGGTCAAAGTATGCGTCGATTATTTCCCGGCCTTCAGTTCGCCCGATTCCAAGCCGCTGAGCCAACCCAAACGCGCTTACACCATACGGAATCCCAAAATTGACTTCTTTCGCTTTACGGCGGTATTCCCGGTCAACTTCATCCATGGAGCTGAGCCCGAATATCTCTTTAGCCGCACGCGCATGAATATCTTCATCATTTTTAAACGCCTGTTTCATCGCTTCATCACCGGATATGTGAGCAATAACCCTGAGTTCAACCTGGGAGTAGTCAGCCGCAATAAGCCGGTTGCCTTTCTCGGCAACAAACGCCTTACGCACTTCCCTGCCGCGTTCGGTCCGTACCGGAATATTTTGCAGATTTGGCCCGGAAGAAGAGAGCCGGCCGGTTGCTGTTACATGTTGATTGAAACTGGTGTGAATTCTGCCGGTATCAGGATTAATCAATTTAGGCAGGGCATCAACATAAGTGTTGCGCAGCTTGTTGAGTCCGCGGTATTCAAGGATTAGTTGAGCAATGTCGTACTCCTGCGCCAAACGGGTGAGTACATCTTCGGAGGTTGAAGGTTGCCCGGTGGATGTTTTTTTCTGAGATGGCAGTTTTAGCTTTGTAAAAAGCACTTTGCCTAATTGCTGAGTTGAATTTATGTTAAACTCCTCGCCGGCCTTATCATAAATTTTCTGTTGCAGATCAAGAAGTTCGGTTTTCATTTGCTCCGATAGAGTTGCCAGCATAGCCTCATCAAGTTTTATGCCATCCCATTCCATCTCAGCCAATACCCCGGCCAGCGGGAATTCCATATCAGTAGCCAACTCCTCAACCTGCAACTCTTTAAGTTCAGGCTTGAGCACTTCATGCAGACGAAACGTAATATCCGCATCTTCACACGCATAAGGACTCACCTCATCTATCGGCAGATCTTTCATATTTTTCTGATGCTTACCCTTTTTACCGATCAGAGATTCAATCGAAACCGGCTCGTAATCCAGGTATTTTTTTGCCAGCTCATCCATCCCGAATTTCTGATCGGAATCCAACAGATAGGCGGCAAGCATGGTATCAAAAATCCGGCCTTTTACCTCCAGCCCGTGGCGCTTCAACACCAGATAATCGTATTTAAAATGATGTGCAACTTTAAGGCTCTCTTCATCTTCAAGTACAGGCCTGAATGCATTGATCACGTCTTCGGTGCTCAATTTTTCTGAATTACAAGCTACATACCATCCTTTCCCTGCAGCATTGGTGACAGCAATTCCCATTAAATCCGCTACCATGGGTTCAGTGGAAGAAGTTTCAGTGTCAAAGCATATGGTAGTGCTATATTTCAGCTCAGTAATAAGTTTTTCCAGTTTTTCTGGTGTGTCAACCAGGGTATAATCAGCCTTTTCTGTTTCAAGAGTTTTGTATTGGGATTTACCATTTTCAGGCTGATCAGCTGCATCAAAAAGTGACGTCTGCGCAGCATCTCTCTTCTGTTGAATTTCTTCTGCAGCTTCCTCGCCAAGAAACCGTTCGGCAAGGGTTTTGAACTCCATTTTTCGAAAAAACTCACCGAGCTTTTGTTCATCATGACCTTTATAAACCAACTCAGTCCAATTCGGCGTATCGGGCACTGACGTATCTATTACAATCATTTGCCGGGACAACCGGGCCTGATCGGCGTTCTCAGTTAATCCTTCACGCGCTTTTTTGGACTTCAGCTGTGGAGCTATTTCAATCAGCTTTTCCAGTGACCCATGTTCTTTAATCAATTCCGGCGCGCCCTTTTTCCCGACACCTGGAACTCCGGGAATGTTATCTGAAGAATCCCCTATAATAGCGAGCACATCAATCACTTTCTCCGGCGGAACCCCGAAATAATCGATCACGCCCTGCCGGTCGATCACTTCAAAACCATCCCCTTTAAATTTTGGCTTATACATTTTGATATTCTCCCCGACGAGCTGCATAAAATCCTTGTCGGGGGTAACGAGATACACCTCGATATCCTCCTGTTTGGCCTGTATCGCCAATGTCCCGATGATATCATCAGCTTCATAGCCATCCTTCTCCAGACTCGGGATCCCCCAGTATTCAAGCATCTGTTTCATCAGCGGAATGGTAATTTGTAAGTCTTCGGGTTGAGGAGGACGATTTGCTTTATATTGTTCATCCATCTCATGCCGAAAAGTGGGTTCGGACGTATCCCAGACTACCGCAATATGAGTTGGTTTTTCGGCATCCATCAGCCGAACAATAGTGTTGGCGAATCCAAACACCGGACCCGTCGGTATCCCCTCACTGTTTTGCAAATTGGATTTAATAAAGGCGAAATAAGCCCGGTAGGCAAGTGCGGTGCCATCAAGTAAAAAAAGTTTATCGCTGCTCATGAAACGTTGTGTATCTTATGGGTATAAAATGTGTTGACAGAATATAACTTTTAACCTGTTAATTCGAATACCCCGATTATAAAACATTGCAGGTTTACAATTCTTTGAATTATGGGATTATACAACGAAGCCGACAATCAGGGTAACAGCGCATCATTCTTCTATCGAAAATATGTAGAGGGAATGACACCCCGTCAAATCAGCTATGAAGTTCAGGCTGACTCGACTAAATTAATGAAACTCTACCGGGATGCGATCGGATCATCCAAAACAGGTGATGATGACACCCCCGGCCATATTAAGTTTCTGCGCCTGGTCAATGCACTCGGCCGACGCCTTTCGCCGGGCCGGCGTCTGATACTTACATTCTCGGTAGTCGGTTTTGTGGTTCACAACCCTCTTCCAGACCCGGCATCTTCCATATTATTAATACTCTCGTTTACCGGTGTACTTTTTCTTTTAGTAGTAGAATTGCTTGAAAAATTTGATGCCAAACGGGAGATCGATCTGGCTAAAGAAATCCAGATAGGTTTGCTGCCCTCTCCTGTAATACAAACTGAAACGCTTCATGTTCACTCTTTCGCAAGCACGGCCAGTGAAGTTGGCGGTGATTATGTTGATACGATCCGTAGCGAGCGCGGTGATTATTATATCATTGCGGATGTATCCGGCAAGGGGCTGTCCGCCTCGCTCTACATGATGCGATTACAGGCGCTGTTTCATCTGCTCGTAAAAAATCAACCGGATCCCAAAACACTTCTTGTCGAGCTTAATGAATTCATTAAATACGGCAAGCAGGATAAAACTTTCGTTACGGCATGTGTGGCATTAGCTCCGGCTGACGGGGGGCCGTTACTTTTCTGCAGGGCCGGCCATAATGTGCCTTTGTTTTACAACAGTGAAAAACAGCGTTGTAAAGAGTTACGCTCCGAAGGACTGGCTCTCGGTATTGCTTCCTCAGATATGCTTGATAAGAATCTGCAGCAAATGGAATTAAATTTGAATGATGGTGATATCCTTCTGATGTACACCGACGGTCTCACCGAAGCGAGGAGTCCCGGCGGGGAGGAATATGGTGAAAACCGGTTGCTATCACTGTTTGAACTCTACTGTGATGCAGGACCGGATGTGCTGCTTGAAAAAATCAGGCTCTCACTTGAGCAGTTTATCCAGGATGCCGACCTGCCTGATGATGTGACCTACTCTATCATCACCCGACCGGTTGAATCATCAGTTATTGAAATTGAAGAAGAAAATTGATGACACGACTAATGACCAATAATTGTCAGCTCCGGTTGGTTTTTGTGATTTTATAATGATAATATTCTTATGTAACCGGGCAACTGCAGATTCAAGTCGATGGATTCTCAAACCTTTTATCTAACCGATACTTACGGTAAGTCTCTGCATGTATATCGCTGGATGCCGGCTCAGGAATCTTTGCGTGGGATAGTACAGGTAGTGCACGGTGTTGCCGAACACGCCGGCAGATACGAGAGGCTTGCACATGTTCTGACGACTTCAGGATATGGCGTTTATGCGCATGATCATCGCGGGCACGGAAAAACTGATCCGGACCATCTCGGTTTTGTTGATTCGGATGATGCGTTCATACTCATGACCGAAAATGTCCGGGATGTTTTTGATCATATTCGTCATGAGCACCCGGACGTTCCGCTATTGCAATTGGGGCATAGTATGGGGTCAACCCTGGTGATGCGGGCGCTTCAAAAAAAATTAACCCGGCCCGCGGGATTAATATACTCGGGAGTTATAGCACCTCCACCCTTTTACGTTGCATTCGGCATTTGGCTTGCCTCAATTTCCGCCAGGATTTATGGTCCTGATGTACCCGGCACTTTTTTGGAATCTCTGGTTTTTGGCCCGTATCGCAATGGCTTCAAGCCTAACCGGACAAATGTAGATTGGCTAAACAGAGATGAGGCGGAAGTAGATGCCTATGTAAATGATCCCTATTGCAATTTTATACTTTCCTCATCTTTCTACAGAGATTTTCTGAATGGCGTTGCTACTACTCTCAGCAAACCTAATCTTAAAAATCACCCCCGGGAAGTGCCAGTTTGCATTATCTCAGGGGATGCCGACCCGGTTGGCAATAACGGTAAAGGGGTTCACCAGGTTGCTGAAACATTGAAACAAGCCGGCGTTACTGATTTACAAATTAATCTTTATGAAGGCGGCCGGCATGAGATGCTGAATGAAACTAACAGAAATCAGGTATTAGCTGATATGTTATCTTGGATTGATAAGCATAATAGTTAAAACTACATTAAATTTGTCATTCCGGATTTAACAGGTTCTGCATTTCACGTATTAATGAAGTTCAGGCTTGTTCAAAAATCATAATCTTAATAAAAATTAATCATGTCAGGTCCAGGTTCCGGTGGTAACGTGCTCGCTGCATTATGCAGCCTTTTTGTTCCAGGTTTAGGGCAATTGCTTCAGGGCAGGTTACTCTCAGCATTTATCATGTTTGTTCTTGCGGCTTTATTGTGGTTTTTTGTGTTGGGATGGATTGTTCATCTCTGGTCAATCGTGGATGCCGCACGCTACACTCCCTGATTTCTTACAGCATGATCAATGATTTTACCATGAGTGTGGTTCGGATATTTTTATATCTTCACCGCAGACGATGGAAGGCACTGATCCAAATAACAATAAGCAATTGCGGATTTCAGGAACCGAACTGCTGCTTTTGTCAGCAGTTTCAACGGTTCTCTATGTCATAATCGCCCTGCTGATTTTTTATTTCTTCCATGATCAGCACCCGGTGGAAGTCATATTGCGGGGATTGCCTGTTTTTTATCAACTCCTGGCAGGTATCGGCTTCGGGTTGCTTGCAGCTGTAGTGGTTGGCTTTTTTACCTATAATTCCCCGATCTCAGATATCCTGCGCGATTTTGCTATCATTGATTTCGTAGCGAACATCCGTTTAACCCTGTTCGACCGGGTGCAGATTTCATTTTTTGCAGGCACCGGTGAAGAATTCCTGTTTCGAGGCGCTGTTCAGCCGCTTCTTGGTGTATGGTGGACGTCAATAATTTTCGTGGCGCTGCACGGATATTTTCATTTTAAATCCATAGGTCATATCATGTTTGGTATAATGATGTTTACACTGAGTGTTGGACTTGGATTCCTGTTTGAATGGGTTGGATTGATTGCAGCCATGACTGCACATGCTGTGTATGATTTTGTATTACTTCAGGCAACCGCAAAATGGGGATTGCCTGATTCGATGAATCACAGCACTTCCCGTTTTTGAATGACTTTATTTCCAGTTTTTATAACACAACTAAAACAAAAAATTAAATCAACATGAAAAGTCTTACAATTGCCCTCCCGGTATCTCTGATTATTCTGTTATCCTCTTGCGCACCACAAGATACCGCAGACAAGATACTGCATAACGGCACAATCGCAACAATGGACGAGGATCAACCGGAAGCCGAAGCAATCGCTATCCGGGATGGCCGGGTATTGGCCGTCGGTGCCGATGAAGAAATCCTGCAATATGAAGGCACTAATACCGAAACCATCGATCTTGATGGTAAATTTGCTATGCCCGGATTTATTGAAGGGCACGGGCATTTTACGGGCATCGGCAACGCTCAACTCCAACTTGATTTGCTGAATGTATCATCCTGGCAGGAAATCGTAGATATGGTTGAGGATGCGGTACAGGAAGCCGAAGATGGTGAGTTAATCCGCGGCAGGGGTTGGCATCAGGATGATTGGGAAACGCCACCGGAACATCAAATCGGTGATTTACCTCACCATGAAAAACTAAGTGAAGTCTCACCGGATAATCCGGTTGTACTCACTCACGCAAGCGGGCACATGAGTTTTGCTAATGCTGCAGCTATAGATATGGTCGGCGTTGATGCCGACACACCCGATCCGGATGGAGGAGAAATTGTCCGTGATGAAGCCGGAAATCCCGCAGGAGCATTTCGACAGACCGCCCAGGGCTTACTGAGTGAAGTAAACGAAATGTGGGATCCGGATATCGGTGAATTAACGGAAAATGCGACTCAGGAAGTTGTTTCACACGGAGTTACAACTTTTCAGGATGCCGGGACATCCATTGATGATATAAGCGAAATCCGGCGAATCGCTGAAGCCGGAGATCTGAATCTCCGTCTTTGGATAATGGCACGTGATAACAATGAAAATCTCGCAGATGGATTACCGGAGTACGCCGGAGTGATCGAAGATAACCCGTATTTCACCGTCGGCGGAATCAAAAAAGCAATTGACGGCGCACTTGGCACGCACGGTGCCTGGCTGCTTGAACCCTACGAAGATAATCCCGAAACCAGCGGTTACAACACAACACCACTTGAGGAAATTGAAGAAGCGGGAGAACTGGCGCTTGAGCATGATCTGCAGCTGGCCGTTCACGCAATCGGCGACCGGGGAAATCGTGAAACTCTGGATATTTATGAGTCGCTCTTCGAAGAGAATGATGCGTCTGATGAAGACCTCCGGTGGCGGATTGAACATGCTCAGCATTTGCACCCCAGTGATATACCACGCTTTGCAGAACTTGACGTCATAGCGTCCATGCAGGCAGTTCACGCCACTTCGGATGGCCCCTGGGTTTATCGGCGGCTTGGTGAAGAGCGGGCCGAGGCGGGCGCTTATGTCTGGCGCACTCTGCTTGATCAGGGTACGGTAATTGTCAACGGTACGGACGCCCCTGTAGAGCCGATAAATCCGCTCAACAGTTATCATGCTTCAATCACCAGAGAAATGGATGACGGTGAACAATTCTTTCCCGAACAGACCATGACTCGTGAAGAAGCTTTGCGATCATATACGCTTGATGCTGCCTACGGCATTTTTAAAGAAGATGAGCTGGGATCGCTGTCCGAAGGTAAATATGCCGACCTTACGGTGTTGGATCAAAACCTATTAACTGCACCTGAAGATGATATCAAAGACGCTCAGTTTATTTACACCATAGTTGGCGGTGATCTTGTTTACAATGGCGAATAGCGGAGATTAAATCTGTATAAATCGGAACTGAAATTGTTTTCTGAGATTCAGACAAGCTACAGATGACGGTTTGCCGGAACCGTGAGCTCAAGAACCGATAAACGTAGGCGTAACTTTCATTACTTATTGCTATTCAAGGATTAACAAAGGATTTTATCCTGCTGTTGATCCACTTTTTACAGGGCAAAAAAAAGCCGATACCACAAGAGGTATCGGCTCCTGTTTTCCGCAAGAGTTAAAAATGTTTAAATAAGTTACTGTTTTTTAGA
>CAZDIA010000048.1:0-17758 GCA_964505385.1 uncultured Chitinophagales bacterium | reverse complement strand
AACGTAACCCTGCGGCCATACACCATTATCAAGCAAAGTCATAACATCTTTTTGCTTCAGGTTTCCATTCTTCGTCAGCTGTAGGCCATTATTTTGATTTAACACAATCTGAGATAATAACCGGACATTATGAATAACCGGTGTGGCTTCTAGTTGCTTTTGATTAATGTTATCTGTTTGTAGATACAATCCCGGAGAATCCTTAGACCAGTCTGTGTATATCATTGTAGCAAACTGATTGTAGCTGAGATCTTCAAGATCTTCTATGGGTTCATTAAAATGACTAATCGGCTTATCAAATATGATTTGCTCAACAAGTTCCTCCGGTGTTATACCCTGCGCTTCAGCATCTTTCAAGAAGTTTTCCTTATACTGATTTAAATCCTCAATTGGCTTTTCCGGATTTTCAAAGCCTGCAAAATACTCACCGATTTCTGACTCACTGATTTTTCCGGCAGCATAGTATAGAAAAACATCGGAAATCCACTCCATAGCCTCTTGTTCAATCACCTTCATAAAATGATGCGCTTTATCCCGGTCGTTTTCATCCAACCTCTCCATCTGTGCCTTCATTTCCTCTGTTAATGCCTTCGTAAGTGCAAAAGACGCCTCCAGGTAATAAAATCCATCTGCATATAACGCTGCATCCCGGAAGCTTTCTCTGAAACCCTCAGGGAGCTCATAAGGAGCCTGAATAAACCACTCATACACCTCCTTCGGCATTTCGAGGAATACCATTGGCGGGGGCACATCAGCCTCAACATCATCCGGAATGGATTCCAGAAACAGTTCACTCCTTGCATCATATTCAGAATCGATATAATCAGTAATTAAACCGTTTCTGCCACATTTCGAACACTTCCATTCAATTTTTTCATCCTGCTCCTGTTTCCGGATATGCAGCGAACACTCCTCTTGATTTTGAAAACTTTTCTCGCAGGCCACCATATCGACCTTAAAGTCAGAATCCCTCCTTGAAGTAGCTTCCATCACTATCTCACCGTAAAGCTCAATGTCATTTAATGACACCCCCTGTTTGGTGAGTGCATCGTCTTCCATCTCTAAAAACCTTTTCAGTGGCGTGTACTCAGTAGGCATAAACCAGTATTTGTTATTCAAAAAATAATTAAAGTGACTACCTCACAATATCTTAAAAATCCAATCAAAAAAACTCATCATAGTAACATCACTTACAATAATATTTTTTGATCATTTTTAAGCCATCCGTGCGAGGTTGAAATTGACACAATTTCGTGCCAAAGTTATTCCTGAGTCATCACATATTTTAATGCCTCAACTACCTGATCATGTGTCTCCGCAACTGCAAGAGCGGCGGCGTCGATTTCTTTGAGCGCGTGGGTGTGTTCAGGGGGATGAATAATAATCATAGCTTTATCCAGGGCTGAAGCCATTCCGGCATCAAATGCGGAATTCCATTGCTTGTATTTTTCGCCAAATTTGACGAGTACAATATCTGCATCTTTCAACAGCGTTCGGGTTCGGATGGCATTCAGCTTTGCCCCTTTGTGATCCTGCCAAAAAGCCTTCTCCTCATCCCCAAAAATACGTACCCCTCCATGATCGCTTGCATCATGATTAGTAACCGGTTCATAAAATTCCACCGGCAATTTCTCACTTTTTGCTTTTTCTTTGATTTCATTACGCCAGTCACTGTGGATTTCTCCGGCCAAATACACTTTCCATGTTTTCATAGTCAGCAATCGCTTATTGAATTATGATTTTCCCTGATTCAGGAACCAATATACTTGCTGTGAAGAAATTCTGAAATCAGATTTGAGAATTCACTTACACAAAGATTTAATTCTCAATCTTCGCCAAACTCTTTGATTCATTTTCTAACCTAACCCAGCCAGGCCGGAACCCAAAATGGTTTTGAAGGTGAAAAGAAATTGACACAGAGCCCAGTGCCCAGCACCCATTTTCAGTTATAGTTGGTCAGAAAATAATTTTAGCGGCCTAAACTAAGAACATCGAACCCGGTGTATAACTATAATCACCACTATTCTGCAAGAATTTTAAAAAAGTATTACTTCTGATTATACTTTCCGCGAAACCTGCAGCCTCCATACTATGTTTAGACAAAATACATTCCATTTAAATCAATTCTTATATATTTTGCACTGCAAACAATAAAATGAGTGTTATTTTCGCTTAGAAAAAGAACCATAACTGGAAGCGCTTTTTTGCTATGAATGAAGAAACAAAACTCAAAGAATTTCAGGATCGCATAGATTCAGGAGAAAAAATCGAACCGAAAGACTGGATGCCGGAGCGATTTCGTAAGCAGTTGACTCGCATGATGTCGCAGCATGCGCACTCCGAAATTGTCGGCATGCTTCCGGAAGGTAACTGGATCACCCGTGCACCCACTCTCCGGCGAAAACTTGCCTTGTTGGCTAAGGTACAGGATGAAGCCGGCCATGGACTCTATCTTTATAGCGGTGCCGAAACTCTTGGCGTCAGCCGCGAAGAAATGATCGAGGATCTGCTCAGCGGCAAAGCTAAATACTCCAATATATTTAACTACCCCACCCTCACCTGGGCCGATATCGGCGTGATCGGGTGGCTGGTAGACGGTGCGGCTATTGTCAATCAAACGATGCTGGCCAAAAGCAGCTACGGGCCGTACGCGCGCGCTAACCTGCGCATATGCAAAGAAGAGAGCTTCCACCGCAAACAAGGGCATGAAATTATCGCCACGATGATGAAAGGCACTCCTGCGCAGCAGAAAATGGTACAGGATGCCGTCAATCGCTGGTGGTGGCCAACATTGATGATGTTTGGTCCGCCGGATGATAATTCACCCAACAGCAATGAATTGATCCGCTGGAAGGTCAAAACCAAATCCAATGATGAGTTGCGGCAAAGTTTTATCGACCGCACTGTAGAAGAAGCGCATGAAATGGGCATTGAAATTCCCGATCCTGAGCTTACATACAACGAAAAAACCAAACACTGGGAAACCGGAAAAATTGATTTTGATGAACTCTATCGCGTGGTAACCGGTAATGGGCCGATGAATAAAAAACGAATGGAAGCCCGTCGCAAAGCCCATGAAGAAGGACGCTGGGTACGGGAAGCCGCAGAGGCATATGCCAAAAAACAGCAACTGAAAGAAAAGAAAGCTTCTTAAGATGGGAGATAACGGAACAACCAAAAAAGGTGGTGAGGGGCAGATGTGGGAAGTTTTCACTCAAAGAAAAACAGGCGCTCCCCACGAACATGCCGGAAACGTACACGCCTATGATGCTGAGATGGCATTGCAAAATGCACGGGATGTTTACGCTCGCCGAAATGAGGCAGTAAGCATCTGGGTTGTGCCATCTGATCAGATTACCGCATCCAGCCCTGATGATGCCGGACCGTTTTTTGATCCATCCGATGATAAAATATTCCGGCACCCACAGTTCTATAAAGTGCCTCATGTATCCAAAAAGCGGAGGTAGATTATGCATTTGGATCATAACAAAGCAGATACTTCCAAACCGTTTTTTGAATACCTGCTTCGCCTCGGCGATGACCGTTTAATTCTTGGGCACCGCATCTCAGAATGGTGCGGGGTAGGTCCGCATCTGGAAGAAGATATTGCTCTGGCCAATATAGCCCTGGATCAAATCGGGCAGGCTAAAGCGTTTCTGGAATATGCCGGAGAAGTTGAAGAAGAAGGACGTAGTGAGGATGATCTGGCTTATTTCAGGGATGATATCGACTTCCGCAACCTGCAAATGGCTGAGCAGCCTAAAGGTGATTTCGGTTTTACCATAGCACGATTGTTCCTGTTCAGTACTTTCAGCGAATTGTTATTGGAAGAACTAAAAAACCATCCGGATGAACAACTGGCCGGGCTTGCGGCTAAAAGCCTGAAAGAAGTACGTTATCATGTACGCCACTGCCGGGATTGGGTTTTGCGATTAGGTGACGGCACCGAAGAAAGTCACAAGCGCATCCAAAAGGCTTTTGAAGATCTCTGGATGTATACCGGCGAACTGTTTTATATGGATGAAATCGATGATTTGCTGATTAAAGACGGCTACGCTCCCAATCTTTCCAAACTCCAGCCGGAATGGAATAAACGTGTTGATCAAACGCTGGAGGAAGCTACTCTCAAGCGACCTGATGACGATCAAAATATGGCCACGGGCGGGCGTGTCGGTTTCCATCAGGAAGATCTCGGCTATTTACTGATGGAAATGCAATTTCTGCGACGCTCCCATCCGGAAGCTCAGTGGTAAATTTGCTTACTTTCCCCTTGAAGGGTCGACTTTAGGGAGACCCTGTAATGGTATATCTAAGCAGGATTAAACGGTCAGGCTAATCCGGAAAATTACAGAGCCATCACCTTAGTTTTAAACTTTAATCTCCTATCAATTCTGATTCCCATGCCTGAAACCAGTCAAACTACTGAAAATACCATTTGGGAGTATCTCAAGGAAGTCGAAGATCCCGAAATTCCTGTTCTTAATGTGGTGGAAATGGGAATTGTACGAGCGGTAAATTTTGATGGAGAAAAAGTAGTTATCAATATCACGCCGACATATTCAGGATGCCCGGCGATGAGTGCCATTGAACAGGCAATTCGCCTGAAACTGGTGGAAAAGGGTATACCGAATCTCCGGGTGCGTACTGATTACACTGAGGCCTGGACCAGTGACTGGATCACCGATGAAGCCCGGCAAAAACTGAGGGAATACGGAATTGCTCCACCGGATGAACGTTCAATAGAAGGACGATTTACCGATCTTGAAGAAAAGACCATCCCCTGCCCTTATTGTGATTCACTTGATACCCGCCTGGAAAGCAAGTTCGGCTCAACAGCTTGCAAGGCGCAATTATTTTGTGATGAGTGCCGTCAACCATTCGAGCATTTTAAATGTATTTGATCCGGCTCATTCCTCATTTATAGTTTGTTTGATGGTCTGATACGATTTTACATTCAAGAAGGCATTATATAATCACCGAAAATCCAACTACAGCTTATGAAAATAGACAAAGAAGATCCCCGGTACAAAGAGATTGAAAAATACATTTCAAGCGATGAAAGTGTGGTAGGAATCGATGCAAAAGAGACCCACATACTGATAATCAAAAAACTTCTCGATATTGAAAAACGGCTGGAGAGTCTGGAGGAAAAAATTAAATGAAATATTTTAAAAATTTCAGACAATCAGGTGTGATTAGCAGCGTTATTCTGTTGAGATAATGAGAATCTCTCCTGAGCAAAAGTACTTGCAAAATGGGATTCCAAAGAGGCGGCATTTCCGCCTCTTTTTTTGTGTGCAAAACAGATGTGATTACATACCGCCTTCCTGACTCATCTTTGATCTCATCAACTATCCTGAAAGCAGATGAATTGCGTATTTCTGACAAATCCCTGCTACCGTTTTTGAAATGAAATTGTAACTCAGTGTGTTTCACTAAAATCCATCAAAAAGCCATTATTATGGAACAACTTCTCAGCGATAAAGTAGCAGTCGTATCGGGAGGCTCCTCAGGAATCGGCGAAGCCGTTGTTCGAACTTTTGCGGCACACGGAGCAAAAGTTGTCATAGCTGACATACAGGATGAAACCGGTGAAAAACTTGCTGATGAGTTAAACGCCTCCGAAAAGCAGGCCCGCTATATCCACACAGATGTCAGCAAGCCAGAAGATTGCAAGAATATGGTGGATGCCGCAATACGAACATTCGGCAAACTTGATATCGCCTGTAATAATGCCGGTGTCAGCGATGGTGAAACACCTGTAGGCGAAAAAGATATCGAACAATGGAATCGCGTGATCAACATTAATCTGAACGGGGTATTTTACGGAATGCGCTACCAGATTCCTGAAATTTTGAAACAGGGAGGTGGTGCCATTGTGAACATGGCATCCATCCTGAGTGAAGTCGGATTCCTGAACGCTTCTGCTTACGTCACTGCCAAGCACGCAATGATCGGTCTCACCAAAAATGCCGCGCTTGAATATGCCGGCTCCAATTTACGGGTAAATGCCGTCGGCCCTGCGTTCATCAACACGCCGTTACTTCGGGACCTTGATGATGATACCAGAAGTTCAATTGTACAGTTGCATCCCGCCGGGCGACTTGGTGAATCACAGGAAGTAGCCGAATTGGTGTTATGGCTGAGCTCAGAAAAAGCCACCTTTTGCCACGGCGGATACTATCCCGTAGATGGCGGTTATCTTTCGCAGTGATAAGTGTCTACATTAATTTACGGTTGATCGGATTCACTTCTTCGCATCAGATGGTGATCTGCTGACCATTTGCCACCACCGTAGAAAAAGAATACGATCAATAGTAGTAAGACTAACAGTGCGTATTCGGGTTGCTGTGCGCCACCCATAAAGATATCAAGTCCATGTACCAGGAAAACTGCTCCCAGTAGCACCGGAATTTGTACAATTGCTGCTATTCTGGTCAGTAATCCTACTACCAGCAAAATACCACCCGCCAGGAACGCAAAAATCACAAAATGCGCGACGATAAATGGAGCTATTGGCAACGCCTCTTCAATCATGGCGTGCATCTCTTCACTATTCCGGATGAAATAAATTCCGTTATTAAGCATCAATAAGCCGAGGACCATCCGGGTAATTTCTATCCAGTAATGGCGGGTTTGAACCATCCATGCCTGTACCGAGGTTTGAGCTTTCTCTCCCATAACCATCCTCCATTATTTTTGGACATATACCTCTAATTACTAACGCAATCCTATGATTTAACATTACATCCGAAATATTCAGTCAAGCTAAAATTATACTCGGTTTTAGTAGCATATGCTCTAACAGTAAATTTGCGTTAAGGATGTAGCAATTATCATCATAAACAATCCTATAAATAATTCTGCATGTTTGATACCCGGCCGACATACCTACGCGATCCTCAGTGGCGAATATCGCGGGATGAATATGTCCCGGCATACCTGAAACTTTATGAAAAAGACCGGTCGATTTTTCAGGAGCGAATTGATGAAGGACTTCAAAATCTGGAAAATTGTGAAATCTGCCCGCGCGATTGCCACATCAACCGTCTCAAGGATGAACACGGACGATGCAGAACCGGAAGGTACGCTTATGTAAGCAGTGCGTTCCCTCATTTTGGCGAGGAAGATTGCCTGCGCGGGTGGAGTGGGTCAGGAACTATCTTCTTCTCCTTTTGTAACCTGAAATGCGTCTTTTGCCAAAATCATGACCTATCATGGGACGGTGCCGGGCGGCAGGTCGATGCTGAGGAGATTTCGGAAATGATGATTCGCCTTCAGCAGCAAGGATGTCATAATATCAACTTTGTTACGCCTGAGCATGTTGTTCCACAGGTCCTTGAGGCCATCCCACCGGCCATTGAAAAAGGCTTGAATATTCCCATTGTCTACAATACCGGCGCATTTGATTCCATGCATTCTCTTAAATTGATGGAGGATATCGTCGATATCTATATGCCGGATTTCAAATTCTGGGATCCGGAGTTATCCAGATTTTACATGACTGAGAGTAAATATCCTGAAACTGCAAGGCAAGCTATCAAAGAGATGCACAAGCAGGTGGGTGATTTAAAATTTGATCAGGATGGTATCGCACTACGCGGGCTGATGGTTCGCCATCTGGTTATGCCGAATAATGTCGCCGGGTCACAAGAAATCTTCCGGTTTCTTGCTGAGGAAATATCCGAGCACACATTTATAAATATTATGGATCAGTATTTCCCCGATGCAAAAGTTATAGATAAGCCTGATAAATATGAAGATATAAACCGAAGAGTTTCGGGGAAAGAATTTCGTGATGCCAAAGATGCCGCCCGTAAAGCGGGTTTATATCGGTTTGATGAGCGGTGGAAGCAATCAGTTTTGTTCTGAATATATTTCTACCCTGCTAACCGAAGATCTTCTTTTTTTGTTGAATCAATAATAAATTGAAACGGCCGGCGTACTTATACCACTTAAATACTTTAATATTGAATTATTTTAACTAAAACAAATGGAGTAGTTTTATGAACACTGCAACTGCCACCCGGTGGAACCTTGACCTTGCTCATTCTGAAATTCAATTCAAAATCAAGCATTTGGTCATATCAACAGTTACGGGAGAATTCACCAATTTCACCGGTACGCTGGAACACGACAGTGACGACTTTGAAGGTGCTCAAGCCACTTTTGAGGCGGACGTCTCAAGTATCGATACCAATAATGAGCAACGTGATGAACACCTCAAATCGGCTGACTTCTTTGATGTGGAGAGATATCCGAAACTGAAGTTTTCATCAAACAAATTTGAGAAAATTGATGATTCAACCTATAACCTTCACGGCGATCTCACGATCAAAGATGTCACCAAGCCGGTAACACTCGACGTTGAGTTTGGAGGTGTCGCCGAAGACCCATTCGGACAAACAAAAGCCGGTTTTGATGTAAGTGGTAAAATCAACCGTAAGGAATTCAAGCTAAACTGGGACGGTGTTACCGAAGCTGGAAACGTCGTTGTCAGCGACACTGTTAAATTGCTGATTAGCGTACAATTCACAAAAGAAGAAGAATAAATATTTTATGTTGCAGGTAACAGGCTGTGAATGAGACTTTTTACACTTCCAGCATGAGACCTGCAACATCATTTCAACCTATCAGACCAACAATGAACCATCAAAAAGGCTTGCATCATATTACCGCATTCTCGGGTGATGGCCAGAGAAATGCTGAGTTTTACGTTTATGATCTCGGACTTCGCCTGGTGTTGAAATCAGTAAATCAGGATGATCCATCGATTCATCACCTTTTTTACGCCAATGGTTCCGGTGCTCCCGGTTCCAGCATGACCTTTTTCCCCATCCCCCGCGCGACTGAATGCCGGCCCGGTGTCGGAGAAACCAATCAGGTATCATTTTCGGTACCTGAAGAATCATTTGATTACTGGCAGGACCGGCTGGCAGAAAAAGGCATAGAATTCGAAAAACCATTCGAACGCTTTGGATTGAATGTCCTTCGATTTAAAGATCCGGACAACCTGCAACTTGAGCTTGTTTTTGATCCTCAAGCCAACAAGCTGCAGACGTGGGCAGATAGTACGGTTCCGCAGGAACATGGAATCCGCGGTTTTTGGAGTGCTAACCTGCTTTTGCAAGAAGAAAAGTCGACTGCGAAAATCCTTGAAGAAGTACTCGGTTTTGAAAAACAATCATCCGAAGGCAATCTGAATTTATATCAGAGCAATAGTAGCATAGGTCATTCACTCATTATTGAAACTGTGGATCAGTTTACCAGTGGCAAAACAGGCAGGGGGTCGGTACATCACGTAGCTTTCAGATCCAAAGATGAAGAGGACAGCTTGCAAATGCGCGAGCAACTTATCCAAATGGGATTACAACCTACCGGTATTATTGACCGCGATGTATTCAAGTCGGTGTATTTCCAAACCCCCGGCGGTGTGCTTTTCGAGATTGCTACCGACGGGCCGGGCTATGCATCAGTTGTTGATTACGAAGAAGAGATGGGTAAAGAGCTCTTTCTGCCCCCCTGGTATGAAAAGCAACGAAATGCAATTGAACAGATGTTGCCGGAAATTAAGGTATGATAGAATCCAGCCGGTAACTTGAAGCTCTATTTGATGTTCTTGATAACAAGCGAACGCAAGCGGTTAATTGCTGAAGCCAGTTCGTGCCTTCGAAAACGGGCGAGATTTCCGGGATGACTCTCACCACCCTTCCCGAGCACTTCCAATCCCTTTTTATCAAGTTGTGATTCAAGCTCATCCAGTATTTCGGGCAATGTTATTTGATTATTCATCAAGTTTTGAGCTGCGTAATAAATTGCCTGACCAATTGCAGCGGTCTGGCTACGATCGGTAAGCTGTTCAATATACCGGAGATCAATATCAAGTGTTCCGAAACGAATTTCTTCAGCAGATGGGGCATCAATTTTTACAGATTTTTTCCCACGAGAGGCATCAAATGATCCGGGATCCGGTATTCGACGCTGAATTGATTGAAACGGTGCAGGCTCATCTGCACTACGACGGGATGGAAATTCATCAGCCACCTTCTTAGCTTCATCTGTTGCATAATACACCCGATAATCCCGAAGCATGATCACTTCATCAGCTACATCAAAGTAATCCCCCGAACCACCCATAACCATGATTGTAGAAACTCCATGTTGATCATAAAGCTCACGAATACGATCCACCAGCGGAGTAATGGGCTCGTTAGTCTTTTCCACCAATGCCTGCATCCGCGCATCCCGAATCATCAGATTAGTAGCCGAGGCGTCTTCATCGATTAAAAGAGCTCTCGCTCCGCTTTCAAGCGCCTCCACCAAGGATGCTGCCTGACTTGTACTTCCTGAAGCTTCCTCTGTACAAAAAAATGTAGTGGATAAGCCACCCGGTATTCCGCTTATAAACGAATCGATATTGACCCCTTCTACCCTTCTTCGATCTTCAGCCTGAACAGATACCGCATTAGGATCCGTTACCACATATTCACGGCCATCCCCCGGCACATGCGGATAAACACCCCGCTCAAGAGCCCGGAGCAATGTAGATTTTCCATGATATCCCCCTCCAACAATCAACCAGACTCCTTCTTTGATCCCCATTCCTGAAACTTTTTTGCCGCCTCCATACTCCGAACTCACCGGATTAGGCACATCAATTTCTACCCGCAAATCATCAGGAGAAGAAAACGGGATACATTTGCCCCGCTCCATTGGCCGGTCACTCACCCCACTTTCCCTCGGCAATACCGCCTGATCTGCCACAAACGCTATCAATCCCTTTTCGTTTAATTTTTGCCGAATGTGCTCCTGATTTTCGACACACTGCACGAAGAGATACCCTTGTTCCGCGACACTTTCATTCCAGTCAAGGCCGGTTAGCACTATATCAGGAATTTCCTCAACCAACATATCTGAAGCCTGACGACCAAGAATTTTACGTCCTGCTGCAGGCAAGCCGGCTTCCAAACGCACTTCAACCCACTCAGGTGTCACTTTAACAGCTGTTCGCTCAATGACTTCCTGCCGCCCTGCATCAATATTGATCAAACCGCTTTTACCGGTTCCACGGGAACTTTTGCTACCTTTTTTGATCTCAGCTCGAATTCGTCTCGCCAGCCAATCCTCGAGAGCAATGCTCCGGGTTTTTGATTCCCAAAGCTCTTCGGGTATTCCAAGCTCATTCATTCTAATGCGAACACGAATGCGTGAAGGTGTAGCAAATGGATCACCCTGCACATAATCTACATAAAATGTGCCTTCTTCAAAAAAATAGCTCCCTTTAATATCTTTATACGCTTTATAGCCTTTGCCATCAAGGCGGTGGAGCTTGTGGCCAAGTTGATCAATTGAAGTAGAATTCTCGCGCATTGAATGATTGAACTATATTTTGGTGATCATAAAGCATCGCCAAATATAGTAATCGTGTTCCGGAAGTCTATGAAGTAATAATACAGCTAGTCTAAGTGTAAGTTAAAAACAGCCACCTGCTTTAACTGAACATCACTATAGCCACTTCAAATCATCAAATTACTCTAAAACTTTTATGATCCATCCTCCAATGTAAAATCAATGGTGATGATTTCGGGCTGTGAATTACCGTCCTCATCGTAAGTTATATACTCAAACTCAATGTTCCGGATTACCTCCTTGCTCAGATAATTGCCTCGCATTGGGGTAGCATTTATTTCAATACATTGGCCCTCTTTCCCCTCATCTGCCAGGGAATAGGTTTCAAAAACCCCGTTATCATCCGTTTCGGGCATCTGTGCGCCATTATCCTCTGCTGCTCTGAACCTGATCGAATCTACTTCTCCTTCTTCGCAATCCTTTTCAAAATGAGCGAACGCCTCTATTCGAACTTCAGATATCGGTTCGTCATTTTCATTTTTCACTTCGCCATTCAAAATGACTTCGCCGCTTGTGGGACTTCCAAGGTCCGGTGAGGAAGGGGTATCCGAACAGGAAAACAGAAAAATGGCTATAATGGGCAGTACAAATTTATTCATGCCTGAGAAATTGGATTCAAGTAATAGCAGCTCATTTAGTTAACGCATAATGACTGCATCAACATATTTTTCTTTGTTTGGAATTGCCGGTACGTATTTGTGTAATTTCTCAATAGATTAAAATTGAACTAAAGCCTCCAGTTTATCGGCAATTTTTTCCGGGGACGGTACTACTGAATCCATCAAACCGAGATTGTGAGGCACCGGTACATCCGGCATCGCAAGTCTGTCAACAGGAGCGTCAAGGTGGGTAAATGCTTCTTTGGCAATTACCGCACTGATTTCAGCGCCGAATCCAGCGGTTTCACTGTCTTCATGAACGATTAAACATCGATTGGTTTTTTGAATTGAATCCAGTACTGCCTGCTTATCCCAGGGAAAGAGCGTTCGCAGGTCTAATACATCCGCCGAAATACCGGTTTTTTCAACCGCTTGTTCGCAGCGTTCAACCATAGCACCCCAGGTGACAATAGTAGCCTCATTACCTTCCACTGTTTTTCGGGCTTTACCGAAAGGAACGATGTATTCATCTCCCGGATATGGCCGTCGCGCCCATTTGGCATCCAAAAGGTTTCGATGTTCAAAAAACATGGTTGGATTATTGCTACGCATCGCATAGCGGAGGAGTCCAACCGCATCTTCTGCATTCGACGGTGAAGCTACCTGCCAGCCGACAGCGTGAGCGAAAAAGGTTTCATTAGTCACACTATGCCAGGGATCACCTATTTTGGCAAATCCACCCGGCATGCGTACCACCATCGGTGCGGCAAACCGGTTAGCCGTTCGCCAGCGAATAGTACCCAAATTATTGAGCTGTTCGGTAGCCGGATCTGAATATTTTCGAAATTGTATTTCCGGCACCGGCATCAGTCCGGCGTATGCCATTCCTACTGCCCGGCCAATGATGCCTTCCTCCGATAGACTTGTATCGAATACCCTTTGCTCCCCGTGCTCAGTTTGTAAACCCATAGTTATGGCATGTACGCCACCTTTCTGGCCGACATCTTCACCGAATACAAGAACTTTTGGATTGGTTTTTAGCTCATAGTCCAGTGTACGGCGGATTGCTTCGACGAGATTAATGCGCTGTTTTTCAGGTTCAGGTGTGGTTTTAACCGCCGGGAATTCATGCCCTTCGGGTAGTAATCCTCCTTGTTTTTGCATCTCATCTGATCCACCGCTTTCATCATCATAAAGCAAGTATTTTGTAGTTTCCTCCGGATCAGGTTCCGGTCGCTCTTCTGCCTTATCCAAAGCCTCTCTAACTTCTTCTTCAACATCTTCCTGAAGTTTTTTCCAATCATCTTTGGAAAAAAGATTTTCAAGAAGCCATTGCTCCAGTTTTTTCATCGGATCGTTTTGCTTTTCCCACTCGATCAGTTTTTTAGGTTTATATGCCTGATTATCCTGCCCGGAATGGCCACTCAGCCTTGGAATCGTCAATCTGATCATAGCCGGCCCCTTCCGTCCTCTCACATGATTCACTGCCCTTTTTATCATGGGTGCAGCTTTTTGAGGATCAGTTCCATCTCCGTCGTACAACGTGAGATTTTTAAATGATCTGAGGTTATCGACTATATTTCCGCCTGGAGTCTGAAGATCGTTAGGCACCGAAATCCCATATCCATTATCTTCAATAAAGAAAAGCATCGGAAGTTCAAGAGTGGTTGCGATAGTTAGCGAAGACCAAAATCCGTTTGTTGCTACTGATCCATCTCCCCCAAGTACTACAGAAATAGCGTTTTTATACCTTCGCTCATTAAGATGTTTGCGACGATATTCGATTGCCTGCGCCCATCCGGCTGAGGGAGTATATTGTGAGCCAACATCCCCCGACATTGGCAATACAGTTAATGTACCATCCTTTGCCGGCATATTGCATACCACCCCGATATCCCGGCCATCGCTGTACCCGCCGGACTTCATCAATGGCGCGGAAATGGCATCTTCAATTGTTAATCCAATTGATAACATAAAAGGCCTGGACCGATAATACGCCCCGGCTGCATCATAAGGATGATCAAGTAGTTGCCCGAGAATAGATTGTGCAACATCATGTCCACGCGCCGAAAATTGATATAATACCTTTTTTGCCGGCACCAGTTCATTTTCCTCGATGTGGTCAATCGTTCGGGAAATGAGGGTTGTTCGGGCGATCTCTTTCCAATCGATTTTCTGTGCTCCGGTTTTGCCGGAACGGGATTTAGTTTTTGGCATACTTCTAATTATTTAAATACAAAGTCACTTGATAATAATGAAATTCTAAGCCGATCATGAAATATTTATCGGCTCATCCAAACTTAAATTCGCGATTACTTTTCCAACACCTCAAGCATTTGATTACGGATATATTTAGTTTCAAAATCAGTAATGTATGCATACCAGGTATCGTCGAGTAGCCCACGAATTGAAAGCATAAAGAGTGAATTATAATCATCCGCCGTAATTCCGGACAAACTTCGTACTATTCTGGCGACATCGGATAAGGGTATATCGTGAACCACATTCTCCCCTGTTATATCCAGAATTTCCATAATATTGCCGGCGTTTCGAATATTCATTGACTGATCCAGAACCTCCCGGATTACCTGCTGCTGACGGCGTATTCTTCCAAAATCTCCTTCTTGATCATTTCTGAACCGAACATAACTAAGCGTTTCCTCCCCGCTTAATACCTGTTTCCCTTGTTCAATTTCAACATCCTGAACTTGGATATCACGCTCCACATACAACTCCAGCCCCCCCAACATATCAATAAATTTGATGAACGCGTCAAAATTCAGGGCGATATAATGATCAATCGGCAATCCCGTAAAGTTTTCAATAGTTTCTAAAGCTGTATCGGTTCCATAAGCAAATGAATGCCCGATCTTTTCAAAACTCCTGCCGGCAATTTTTGCACGGGTATCTCTTGGAATGGAGATAGAAGCTATCTCCCCGGTTTCAAAATTTACCGCTTTAACCATAATTACATCCGAGCGGCCGTGTGATACACCGCCGCCCTCCTGATCAATGCCAAATAACAAGAAAATCCTGGAATTTTCATCCCAATCCTCACTTACCACCGTTTCTGCAGTATCCTGATCACGATCTACCTCTTCCCGAATGGAATCAAAAGTAAAAAAAGCCTGTCCACCTAAATATATCAGCAAACCAATGATGGCAACTGCCAGAACAAGTCCTGCGACAGAGACGCTTTTTTTAAAACTCATGATTTCACCTGCAACTCAGATTACCTGCTGTAAATTTCTGATAACGCTTCTTCAAAGTGATCCATTTCCTCCTGTACTCCAACGGTAATCCTGACACAATTCGGGAGGCCGAATCCGGGCAGTCTGCGCAATATCACCCCGCGCTTAAGCATTTCATAGGTGAAATTTTCTGCCTCCTGCTCACTATCGAAAACGGCCATAACGGAGTTGGCGTAAGATTCGGCAAATGGGATCTTAACATTCCCCAGAGCTTCATAAATCCGTACTCTACCCAAATGCGTTATTTTGCATGTTTCTTGCAGAAACTCGCGATCATCCAAAGCCCCCAACGCAGCATACTGAGCAGGAGCTGAAGGCTCAAATACCAACTTGGTCTTACTCATAGCAGAAATTAACTCCGGTTCCGCAACTCCATAGCCTACCCTGAAACCGGCAAGGCCATATGCTTTGGAAAATGTACGCAGCACTATGACATTGGGGTGATTAAACTTCAATCCATCCGGATAATCGGGAGCATAATCTTTGGCAAATTCATAATAGGCCTCATCCAATACAACCAAAACGTTTGAGGGGATTTTATCGAGAAATCTATCCAATTCCGTCTTGGTGAAGTAGGTTCCGGTAGGATTATTTGGATTAGCGAAATAAACAAGCTTCACTTCGTCCGTTAATGCTTCAGTTATTTTATCAAGATCAAAGCCGTAATTATCCGATATATCAACCTGCTTTAGCTTTATGCCCTTGATCCTGCAGGAAACCAAAAAGCCAACGAAAGTTGCGGACGCCGTTAGTGCAGTCTCCCCTTCCGAGAAAAATGCTCTTGTAATCATGGCAATCAGGCTTTCTGACCCGGCGCCTAAAATGAGCCTATCCGGTTGCACTCCATGATATTCGGCTAATTTATGCTTAAGATCCAGTGAAGCGGAATCCGGATAATTATTTATAGTTTCAAAACTCTCTTTTGCTTTTTCTACCGCTTTCGGGCTGCACCCTAACCGGTTTTCGTTTGACGCCAGTTTTGAAATCCTTTTTGGATTATGCGCCTTAATAACCTCCTCAATAGTTTTTCCCGGTGTATAAGCCTGTAATTTCTGAATGTTTTCGGGTATTAGCTGGCTTGTATCCATAGTAATTGATTTAGTTTCGGAAATAATTTCTCCCCTCTAATTTAGTAACCTTGAACATGAATTCCAGTTCATTTAAGATAAAAAAGCGCTTTTTTGCGGCATAAAGTGATAACCTTCTGTTTTAAATCAAATATAGATACTGCATTATTTTTATTTCCTTGCCTTCTCAATCGCAGTTTGTGCCTCTTCGCTCAGCACCAGTTTTCCACTGATTTCCGCCCGCTGTTCCAGCAGTTCATTCCAGTCACTTTCATTTTCCCACAACACTCGTTTCATTTCTTTCATCGCTTTGAGGCTAAATTTTGAAAGTTTAGTAACAAGTTTTTCAACCGCTTCATCCAGCGTTTCAATCGATGCATGAATCTCCGAATAAAACCCGCGTTGGTATGCCCATTCAGCCGACTGCCACTCTGTGGGATTCAATGAAAGCGTACCGAATGCCGAAGCGCCTACTTTACGCTCTACGGCAGGTCCCACAACGAACGGACCAATTCCCAGGGCAAGCTCACTCAGTCTGATGGCAGCGGTATCCGTTGCTAAAGTATAATCCGCCGCCGCAGCGATACCAACGCCGCCACCTACAACTTTACCCTGCACGCGGCACACAATCAACTTCGGGCATTCTCGCATGGCATTGATCACCAGCGCAAAACCCATAAAAAACCGCTTGCCCTCTTCAAAATTGCTAATGGACACCAGCTCATCAAAGGAAGCTCCGGCACAGAAAGCACCGTTTCCCCGGGATTTCAGGAGTATCACTTTGGTTTCGGCATCCTCCCCGGCCTGACGGATGGTATGCGCCAACTCCCGCAAATGATCCCCCGGCATCGAATTTCCCTTAGGATGATAGAATTCAATAGTTGTAATGTTGTTTTCGGTTGATTTGGTTATTTCGGCGTTTTGTGACATGGTTTATATGGATTGAGGCACCAAGGCACCGAGGCACCAAGGCAGCGAGTGATTGTTAGCCTGTTCTGAGTTTTTGAATCAGGCTTGAGAGCATCCGTTCGATTTCGTTTGATTTGCTGTTAATTTGTATTGTGGCTTCGCGGTTAAGGTATTTCAATTTTTCTGAAATTTCAGTTTGAGTTTGAAGCTCATAAATAGCCCCAATCGTAATTTGTAAAAATCTAATGTAATCTTTTGTTGATTTACGACGGTATCCTTCTGCAATATTGGAAGGTATCGATACAGAACATCTACGCATTTGTGAAGTTAAACCGAATTTTTCCCGGTCAGGAAATTCTTCAGTTGATTGATAAATCAATAAACAGAGTTCCATCCCCTTTTGCCAAACCTTCAAATCCCGAAATGTCTTTATCGAATTATCCATAATTTATTAAGTTTTAATTTCAACGGTGCCTCGGTGCCTCGGTGCCTCGGTGCCTCGGTGCCTCGGTGCCTCGGTGCC
>CAZDIA010000047.1:0-17763 GCA_964505385.1 uncultured Chitinophagales bacterium | reverse complement strand
AATGATATCCTCAAGGAGTTTATGGTGCGCAACACGTATATTTATCCGCCGGAACCTTCCATGAGGATTGTCGCCGATGTGATGGAATACACCGGTAAGCACATGCCGCGCTTCAACTCCATCTCCATTTCCGGTTATCACATGCATGAGGCGGGTGCCACGCCGGCTCAGGAGCTTGCCTTTACCCTCGCTGACGGCCTCGAATACGTGCGCACCGCCGCAGGCCGCGGCCTTGATGTGGATAATTTTGCGCCTCGCATTTCATTTTTCTTCGCCATCGGGATGAATTTTCTGCAGGAAGTCGCCAAACTGCGTGCCGCCCGTACGCTTTGGGCAGAGATGATGAAAGAGGAGTTTAATCCGCAGAACCCGAAATCCCTGATGCTGCGGACACACTGCCAGACGTCCGGATGGAGCCTCACTGCCCAGGATCCGCTCAATAATGTAGTGCGTACTACAATCGAAGCGATGGCCGGGGTTTTCGGTGGCACGCAATCCCTCCATACCAATTCCTATGATGAAGCGGTTACCCTGCCTACCGAGCGGGCTGCCCGCATCGCCCGCAATACCCAACTGATCCTTCAGGAAGAAACCGATATCCCATCCACCGTGGACCCGTTTGCCGGATCTTATGCTATGGAATCATTGACCTCGCAAATCGGTGATGAAGCCCGCAAGCTGATCAAAGAAGTGGACGATCTGGGCGGGATGTCCAAAGCGATTGAGAAGGGAATGCCCAAGCTGCGAATTGAAGAAGCTGCCGCACGTAAACAGGCCGGTATCGATAAAGGTGATATCACCATAGTGGGAGTGAACAAATACCGGGTAAAACATGAAGATCCCATCGAGATCCGCGATATCGACAACACCAAAGTGCTCGAAAAACAGAAGCAGCGGCTTGCCCGTGTAAAAGAGGAGCGGGATGAAACCGGAGTTTCCGAAACGCTGAAGGCGATCACCGATGCGGCGGAAAAAGGCAACCGCAACTTGCTGGATGCCTGTGTGGATGCCGCCCGCGCCCGGGCAACTGTCGGGGAGATATCCGAGGCGATGGAAAAAGTCTGGGGGCGGCACAAAGCGACGACCGAGAGTGTATCCGGAGTTTACGACAGTATATATCGGGGGGATGACGAATACGAGTCGATCAAAAAAGAAGTGGAGCGGTTTGCTTCTGATGAAGGGCGCCGGCCGCGGATGCTGGTCGTCAAGATGGGGCAGGACGGCCATGACCGCGGTGCCAAAGTTGTAGCCACCGCTTTTGCCGATCTCGGTTTTGATGTGGATGTAGGCCCGCTGTTTGCCACGCCGGATGAGGCCGCCCGCCAGGCGGTGGATAACGATGTGCATGTGATCGGGGTTTCCAGTCAGGCTGCCGGACACAAAACACTGGTGCCCAAATTAATGGGCGAACTAAGAAAGCATGGGGCTGTTGATATTACCGTAATCGCCGGGGGAGTTATCCCGCCTGAGGATTATGAATTTCTGATCAGTCAGGGAGTGGCTGCAGTATTCGGACCGGGAACACCGATCACCCAGGCTGCCCGTGAAGTACTCAAAGCCATCGGTCACCGGCCGCAGACGGTATAGTTACATGATGAATCCAACTGCTGCACGTATAAATGAAATCGCTGAAGGTATCAAACAGGGCAACCGGCGCGCCCTGGCACGTGGCATCACATTGATTGAAAGCCGAAAGGAAGAAGATCAGCATGCCGGACAGCAGCTTTTAGAGCACATGCTTCCTCACTCGGGAAATTCTGTGCGCGTCGGGATAAGCGGGGTCCCGGGAGTGGGTAAAAGTACCTTTATTGAAGCGTTAGGCTTAGATCTTACAGAACAAGGCCATCGTGTGGCAGTGCTTGCGGTGGATCCGAGCAGTCCGTACTCCGGTGGCAGCATTATGGGGGATAAGACGCGGATGCAGGAGCTTACCAATAGTAAGTCCGCATTTATACGTCCGTCACCGACCGGCGGCACGCTTGGAGGAGTTGCCCGCAGAACACGCGAATCGATGCTGCTGTGCGAAGCGGCCGGTTATGATATCGTGATCGTGGAGACGGTAGGCGTGGGGCAGTCGGAGTACGAAGTGGCGGACATGGTCGATTTTTTTCTGGTGATGCTGCTTCCCGGCGGCGGGGATGAGCTGCAGGGGATCAAGCGGGGTATTATTGAAGTAGCCGATATGCTGGTGATCAACAAAGCCGAGGGCGATCAGCTTGAATTGGCAAAAACGGCGCGACGAGAATATCGCCGGGCTTTGAAGCTGGTTGCCTCCGACCATGATGATCCGGCGGAAATCATGCTGTGCAGTGCTCTTCAGCGGGAAGGCATCCGTGAGATCTGGCAGCAATTGGAAAAGTTAACCCAACAACAAAAAAATGATGGCCGGTTTGATGAACGCCGCAAACAACAGCTTCAATCCTGGCTCGAAAAACTGACCGAACAGACGCTACTGCAGAAATTCTGGCAGGATGAGGAGGTGGGCAGGTTATTCCATACATTGCAGCACAAACTTGAATCCGGTGAAGCCACACCGCTTCAAGCAAGCCGCATGATGCTCGAGCGGTATTTGAGAGACAAATAATATCCTTATTGATCAGGGAGATATTCTGATTATCAGCCGCTACAGCTTGACTGACATTGAAAGGGGTTTATCACGAGAAAAAAGAAAATCTTGAAAACCTGATCTGCAACTCCTAAACTCAGTTACTGAATTTGCATTATTCAGGCTTGTTTATCAGCATGAATAGTGTAATCTGTAAGTAATTATTTCAAATGAAGCAATCAGGATGAACCGGCAGGTTCAGCGAAAATATTAATTCAGAAAGTATTATGAATCATTCAAAGATTGTAGTTATCGGAGGTGATGCGGCCGGAATGAGCACGGCATCCAAAATCAGACGCACGCATCCAGAGTGGGAAATAGTAGTGTTTGAAAGGGGGAATCACACCTCTTTTGCAGCTTGCGGAATGCCGTATTATATCGCAGGTGATATCCCTTCCCCCGAGGATTTGATTGCACGAAACCCGGAAGTATTCCGAGAGAAGCAGAATATTGATGTAAGAATACTTCATGAAGTGGTGGATATTGATCCTGAAAGCAAGCGGGTTCATGTTCACGATATGGGGAAAGACCAGAAATTTTGGGAATCTTACGATCAATTATTGATTGCGACAGGCGCATCTCCCATCCGGCCGGATATCGAAGGAATTGATGCACAGGGAGTTTTCAGCCTCTCGGTGCTTCAAACCGGAATTGATGTATTCAAATATATTGAGCAAAACTCACCGGCGAAGGCGATCATTGTGGGCGGGGGCTACATCGGAATTGAGATGGCTGAGGCATTGCTTGCAAGAGGTATGCACGTGACTATGATTGACATGGCATCGCAAGTCATGGCCAACATGGATGCCGATATGGCAGAAATCATTGCCGATTATATGTCATCAAAAGGAGTTAATCTATATCTGAATGAAAAACTTACCCGGTTTGAAACGGACAAAGGTGCCGTTAAAGGGGTTCATACCGAAAATCACACGTTCGATGCCGATCTTGTGATTCTGGGAATGGGCGTGAAGCCGAATTCCGAAATAGCTGAAACGGCAGGAATTGAAACCGGCGTAGCTGGTGCTATTCGTGTAAATGGAAGACTGGAGACTTCTCAACCGGATATTTGGGCGGCAGGAGATTGTGCCGAATCATTACACAGGATCACGAACAAGCCCACATGGATTGCTCTGGGTACAGTAGCAAATAAGCATGGGCTGGTGGCCGGTACGAATATGAGCGGAGGTGAGCTACATTTTCCGGGCGTAGTCGGCACGGCGATAACCAAATTCCAGGATCTTGAAATCGCCCGCACTGGATTGAGTGAAAAAGAATTAAAGCAGGAGAGCATATCCTACAAGCATACCCTGATTCAAAGCCGGACCCGATCCGGTTACTATCCGGAAAATGCGGATATTCATGTTAAGCTTTTTGCGGATGAGGCTACCGGTCGGCTGCTGGGAGGTCAGATAGTGGGTTTTGAAGGTTCCGGCAAACGAATCGATACGATTGCAACAGCTATCACAGCAGGTTTTACCGCTGAAGATCTGATGTATACGGATCTCTCATATGCCCCGCCGTTTTCCCCGGTATGGGATCCCGTTCAGACAGCAGCAAGAAGGTTGAGTTCTATGGCAGGGAGTTTGAAGTCATGAGAAGGAGTAGAAATACCGGGCACCAAAGTATTAAACTTACACGCAGCTTATTATCATCATATCAATAATTTGTCAAATGAAACTCATTGGGATTAAATCAACATATTATTTCGTGATAATCCCTTCGCTATGAATCAGAAAATCAATGCCCAAGTCCCCGATAATCCATGAATCCTTTATTCCATAACTCCAATCTTTATTGAAGTAATACGTTTCTAAACTAATTAACAGTGGAAATAATACGGACAAAGAATCAATATGAAACAGCATCAAAGAATTGAGATAAATCCCGATATTATGTACGGTAAGCCGGTTATCAGAGGAACACGGATTACTGTAGAACAAATATTACACAAGTTAGGTGCCGGATTAACACACGAACAAATTCTTGAAGAGCATCCCCGTTTACAGGCAGAAGATATTTTGGCTGCCCAGAAGTTTGCTGCAGATTACCTGAGCCGGGAAGAGGTGGTATTTGCACAAGAGGAAGATGAATGAAATTTCTCGCTGATGAGTGTTGTGATGCCGTTACGATTGAAGAAATCAGAGATGATGGGTGGGATGTTTTGTATGTTTCAGAAACTGATTCAGGGGTTAGTGATGATAATATTCTAAAGCGAGCCAATGAAGAACAGCGAATAATAATAACTGAGGATAAAGATTTTGGTGAACTAACATATCGTCTGAATAAGCCTTCACATGGAATTATTTTATTACGTTTTAATCCGATTGAACGCCATTTGAAATGGCCATTATTGAAAAAACTTATTAACTCACGACATATCGAGTTAAAAGATAAATTTGTTGTTGTTAATCCTCAAAAAGTTAGAATTAGGGATTTAGCTCATAAGTCATAAACAAGTTTTATCCTCTAAGAAGTATCATAAGATTTATATGAAAACCACTGAGTTCGACAAAAAATTTGATGAAGGGCAAGACATTACGTCCATGCTTGACGTGAAAAAAGCACGAAAATCCTCACATGTTCAAAAGCGAATCAATGTGGATCTGCCCACCTGGATGATTCAATTATTGGATGAAGAGGCTAAGCGGCTGGGGGTGTCGCGCCAATCGGTTATTAAATTCTGGCTTGATGAACGATTGGAAAAATCTTCGAAATAATCCCCTCCATCCACCAATGTGGAGCTATCCAAAAAAAGTTAATTTTTGAATTTGGCAACCCCCGCCAAAAATAATAGTCATCCCGGATAATCCTTGCGCTAACGCCTCAGGATTTCCAGGATGACTACTTAAAAAATTTAAGCAATTTTTTTCAAATATATCTTTTGAGACAGCCTTGATGCTTCGCAAAGGCCATCACTTCAGATCAAACCGATCCAGGTTCATCACTTTATCCCACGCTGCGACAAAGTCTTTGACGAACTTTTCTTCAGAATCCTCGCTTCCGTAGATTTCTGCGACGGCGCGCAGCTCTGAGTGGGAACCCAATATCAGATCGGTACGGGTACCGGTCCACTTTTTCTCGCCGCTCTTGCGATCATAACCCTCAAAGAATTCCCGCTCCTCAGAGGTTGGCTTCCAGGTGGTGCCAAGGTCAAGGAGGTTCTGGAAGAAATCGTTACTGAGGGTCTCAGGGCGATCGGTGAACACACCGTGTTGTGAACCGTCATAGTTGGTATTGAGTACTCGCATACCGCCGAGCAATACGGTCATCTCCGGTGGCGTAAGCGTCAGCAGTTGAGCTTTATCCACCAGCCATTCTTCCGGACATGAGCCGTCTTCTGTATTAAAATAGTTGCGGAATCCGTCAGCTTCCGGTTTCAGATATTCGAATGATTCCACATCAGTTTGATCCTGAGATGCATCAGTCCGTCCGGGAGTGAATGGCACGGTTACCTTATGACCTGCTTTTTCGGCGGCTTTTTCAATTGCGGCGCATCCTCCGAGCACGATTAAATCGGCGAGGGAGACCTGCTTGTTGCCGGATTGCGCGCTATTGAACTCCTTCTGGATGCCTTCCAGTGTATCCAGTACTTTGGATAACTGCTTTGGATTGTTGACTTCCCAGTCTTTTTGCGGAGCCAGACGAACACGTGCGCCGTTAGCGCCGCCCCGTTTGTCTGAGCCGCGGAAGGTAGAAGCAGATGCCCAGGCAGCGGAAACGAGTTCAGATACAGAAAGGCCGGAATCAAGGATTTTGCCTTTCAGCTCCGAAATGTCCTTGTCATTTACCAGCTCGTGATCAACCTCGGGAACAGGATCCTGCCAAAGCAGGTCTTCTTCGGGAACTTCAGGCCCGAGATAGCGCGCTTTGGGTCCCATATCCCGGTGAGTTAACTTAAACCAGGCACGAGCAAAGGCGTCGGCAAACTCGTCCGGATTTTCATAGAACCGTCTCGCGATTTTCTCATACTCAGGATCCACTTTCAAGGCAATGTCCGTGGTAAGCATGAACGGTTGATGGGTCTTGTTAGGATCGTGAGCATCAGGTACGGTGCCTTCACCGGCGCCATCTTTCGGTCTCCACTGCCATTTTCCACCTGGACCTTTGTGCACTTCCCATTCGTAGTTAAACAAATTATCAAGGTAGCGGTTGCTCCACTCGGTAGGGGTTTGGGTCCAGGCACCTTCGAGTCCGCTGGTGATGGTATCAGAGCCTTTACCAGTGCCGTAGCTGTTCTCCCAGCCGAGACCCTGTTGCTCAATGGGAGCTGCCTCCGGCTCAGGTCCCAGGTGATCTTCAGTCGAAGCGCCATGAACCTTTCCGAATGTATGTCCGCCAGCAATGAGAGCGACCGTTTCATAGTCATTCATTGCCATGCGTGCGAATGACTGCCGGACATAATGTGCTGACTTTGCGGGATCGGGATCACCATCCGGTCCTTCCGGATTTACGTAGATCAGACCCATGTGATCGGCAGCAAAAGGTCCTTCGAGACCTCCTTCTTTATCGTGGCGTTCGTTACCGAGCCACTCACCTTCTGGTCCCCAGTTGATATCCTCCTCGGGTTCCCATATATCCTCACGGCCGCCGGCAAAACCGAAAGTCTCGAATCCCATCGATTCAAGTGCTACATTTCCGGCAAGTATCATTAAATCAGCCCAGGAAAGATTTCTGCCATATTTTTGCTTGACCGGCCAGAGCAGAAGCCGTGCTTTATCGAGGCTTACATTATCGGGCCAGCTGTTAACCGGGGCAAAACGCTGGTTTCCGGTTCCTCCACCCCCGCGGCCGTCATGCACCCGGTAGGTTCCGGCACTGTGCCACGCCATCCGGATCATAAGCGGACCGTAATGTCCATAGTCGGCAGGCCACCAGTCCTGAGATTCGGTTAATACTTCTTCGATATCCT
This sequence comes from uncultured Chitinophagales bacterium, assembly GCA_964505385.1. Lineage (GTDB taxonomy): Bacteria > Bacteroidota > Rhodothermia > Balneolales > Natronogracilivirgulaceae > SLJN01. Next base: position 10,246 of record CAZDIA010000047.1, on the reverse strand, counting down.
TCTTTACCTCTTTCAGGTCCAGTTTTTTAAACTCTTCGGCGTAGTCGAAGTCTTCACCCATCGGATCGGATAAGGAAGAGTGCTGGCGAAGAATATTGAGATTCAACCTTTCGGGCCACCAATCATTAATTTTTGAACCTGCTCCCGCAGCTAACTTTAATTCCCCGCTGGTGAATGGGCATTTGCTTTCGTTACTCATAGTCTGAATTTTTAATTGTTTAGTTAATTCTGTTTTTACACCTATCCATACAAGAGGATGTTCGGGCAGAAAATGGTAATCCGAACATCCTGACTCTGTTTTGTACTCACTCGTATATGACTATATAAATAGATATTTATTATGTGAGCTTATTAACAGATCAATGTGTACCATTGTCTTGATGCAAGATCATCAGAAAAATGTAAGGACATTAATAATCAAAAACGAGTCTGCATGCAATGCAGTTCCGTGAATTAGATAATTTAACAATGCAGAATATCGGGATGATGTGTTCAGCTTAGCAGGTAGGTGGGATTAATTTTTTATTATTTAGAATTCATTCGATTCAGAGGGCATTCGCCTCACGTGGCTCTAGCAATAATGGGGTTATTGAGATCAATCCGGAAATGTTTACGGATTGATTTACCGCTTCAAATAAGATACCTTTGGCAATCAAAACTTCAATCGATTAATACATAATGGCCGCCAGATTAAACCGAAACAGCCCCTGCCGCTGCGGCAGCGGAAAAAAATATAAGAACTGTTGTCACAAGAGAGATGACTCGGGGCAATGGTCAAAATTTGCAATGATCGGAGCTGTCGTCGCGATTCTGTTTGCGCTTGTGATTACCGTGATGGTTTTAAGCGGCGGAGATGGTCAACCCGACTGCCCGCCCGGAACGGTTTGGTCAGAGGAGCATCAGCACTGTCATTAACAACTGATAATTTTCTGAAGTATTGGTTTTATCTAATTTTCTTTAGCACCTAAATCCAATACGAACTCAGGTTTCAGATGCGCTTTAACCAGGACGGTTTCAAGTTTATCCCACATTTGATAAACATCCTTCTGACGGTCGACCAGATTGTGCTTCGAATCTGCCTCACTCTATCGATGACAGGTGTGGCACAAATTCGAATGATTATCCATGGAGTTTTGATACAGGATGATAGGTGTATCAAAAGCCGGTCTTTGTTGTAATAGGCATCTGGCAGTCTACACAGGAAACGCCTCTTTGAGCATCTATCCCGTGCTGGAAGATTTCGTTATTAGAGTGATGATCTTTATTCAAGGGAGTTTAAATAAGCAGATGGACTCAATTGTCAAATTCAATGTTATCCTTATAATCTTTCAATCATCATCTTTTGCTATTCAGCCGGTGTTCCTCTTTACCATCGCATCATCAAGTTCCTGCTGTCCGATAAGCCGGACGTTGCCTCTTATTTGGCGGTGAGGCCATAGTTTATGTGTGTAAAACCAATCCAGCCATTCCAGGCGATCTTGTAAGAAACTATGGGCAAATCTGCCAAGGTTGTTATCCGGTCCCTCAGTTAGGTGATGAGTGAGCCAGTCAATCAGTTCAGTGGATTTTCCCTCTATCCAGTTTGTGAGCAGCTCGGGGGCACCGTTTTTATGAAAGTCGAATGATGGAGGAATCTGCAGTCGATAATAGAGGGGTGTTAATTTGCTGATTAGCTGAACCGGCAAATGCAAAGGATTCTTAACGGAATGTGTGGCCATCCACAACAGTTGCAGTAACGCTCCCATGCTGCGCCGCACAGGAAGGTGACCTTTAAAGCAACCGTACCAATAAACCTCGTCCGAATCCGGGTGGATGTGCATAGAAAGCCGGAATTCCGGTGTTTCAGGATACGGATTCAGGTATATAAAGTAGTAGGTTTCGGTGTTTTTGTTTTGGTGATTAAAGGGCGGGCGTTCAGTGCGGATCAGCTGGTTTTCCAGAAGCAAAGCCTCCTGCTCTGTGGTGGTAGTTGTATAGGTAATAGAGGTAGTTTGTGCAATCAGGCTCGCTGTTTTTCGGGAAATCTTACCGCTTTTTGCCCGCTTATAACCAAACAATCGTCGCCGCAAATCGACAGCTTTGCCTACATAAAGCAAATTATTATGCCGATCATAAAACCGGTAAACACCGGGAACTGCCGGTATTTGCTGAAACCACTCGTTACCCAGCCGCTTTTCCAGAACCGGTTCCGCTGGAAATAAATTAAGTTCAGGGTGCATTTACTTTTTGCCTGAAATTTATGGATTCGCAATGACACCATATTGTCACGCTTTTATTTAGCTGATGCACCCTGAAGCCTTTTCAATTCCGGGATTTATTCATCCCCCATAACTTCAAACATCGGACCGTAGCAATCCTCGGATTCACCCTCAATGCATTCCTCTACCAGGTCCAGACCTTGTTCGGCGAAGCTACCGTCGCGGTCGATGTAGAAATACATCGGTTCGTCTTCCAACTCATCATTTGCACGGTTGGAGAGATAAGTCATGGACATCCGGCATTGGTCGCCATCGGCCTCCTCTATCCGGTACTTAATCGCCATGCCTCTGCCGAGATTTCCACCGAAGCCCGCCTCTTCACATTCAGCAAGATGATCATCGATGCATTCCGGGTCCAGGCAGTGGACAGCTCCGTCATCAAAGGTACCGTCAAATTCCATTTCGTAATCATCCGGGGGATTCCAGGCCAGCAGAGCATCGGTATCGAATTCTTCTAAAACTGCGGAAACTTTACTGATTTGTGCATCCGTATCTTCAAGGTCATCCGGATCTCGTAAGCCTACTTCAATCAGCATATGATCCTGATAGGTAAAACTCATGAAATTGTTACGCGCTTCTACAGCGTTGAAACGCATGCCTTCGGATTCAAACTCGTACCGCTCTTCCTGGGTGCTCATCAACTGATACCGGTTATATTGCTGAGCTGCGTCATCCCCGTATCGCAATGAAATACCGACCTGATTCTGCCCCCCGGTATCCTCATATCCTGCAGAAACCTGCAAGTCTTCAGAATCCGGATCGAATGAGGTAATTGAGTAATCACCAAAATCCATGGGAAAAAGATCTGTAAGAGGGTTCATGCCGCTCATGTCGACATTTTCCAGTTCCCACATCATAACTTTCTCGTCATCCGGTGATTCAAGATCCTCTCTGAACTGAAAAAAATCATCCCCGATTTCATCTTGCAGACAACCGTACTCTACAGCGGCTTCAAAAAAGTTGCCGATGTTTCTATCTATACCTTGAGATGTAGAAGTTATACGTTTGCTGAAATCACCAAAGGCCATGTGCTTACTGATTTGATGATCTGCGGGTTCATACAGATAGTCGGCACGCAGGTGCATGGCATCATCGTAGGATACCACTTGCTGAAGCTGAAGGTCGCCGTCGTATTCGGGGAAGAATTCAGCAAATTCATCGGCATCTAATTCTATCATTTCCAGGCCATCCCCCGGTTCTTTAACCACTGGATACTCATAGCTTTGAATGCGCTCAAGATCAAGCTGATCAGTAAGATCAGACAGCTTTTGCCACATTCGATTTATATTATCCTCTTGTGCGCTACCGTCAAACCTGTGGGAAAATGTCAGGTAAACATTCTCATTGTAATTACGTGCTGTAACACTTCTTTGCCCGGAAGATGTGTAAAAAGGAATACCACCAAATTCAGTTTCGTCCATCTCATCAAAGCCGCATCGATCTTCAACATAATTCTGCCTTGCGGCTTCACCATGATTAAGCTCTAAACGCAATGTTTCATCAGTTCCTTCAATATTATAATTAACCCTTAATTCTTTTGGATCTTCATGATTGAAATTTTGAATCTCAAATCCATTCGGATGAGTCGGAAACAATTCTATGGCTTCATAATCTTCTGCCAGAGTGCTGTGTTCTATTTGCCATTCAATCATGCCTGCCTGGTTTCGAAGTTCTCTGAAACGGTAAGAAATCTCCCGGAGCTCATCCCTGTCAAGTTGATCACTTACTTCGCTTTGATCTGTTGAATGCGTTATGTCATACGTATCGCGAAATCCTGAGACTTTCTCTCTTATTCGGTTACGATCCCCATATTGCAGGTAAAGGATGACCTCAACATCTAAAGGCTCATAATTGTAAAACGCCTGAAGAAACATGTCATCTTCATCAAACTTGACTTCTTCCAGGGTTAAATAATCGGTTTCTTCAACCAGTAAATTCCGAAAATCATCTGCCGGGTTGGCAAGGGTTGCGGTGCCTGATAAGAAAAGTGCACTGCAAAAAAAACTCAAAGCTAAACTTCTCACTGACAACTCACATCCTGAAATATCCATATTTACATCTGTTATTGATTATTAATTTTACTCACAAGGTAAAAAAATAAAAGGTAAGAGTGGAGAGATCAATATCTTTGCTATACATGAAGTTCATTAGGCTACTAAAGTTTTCTATCGTGCAAAATATTAATAATAACCAAGTACGTTGGATGCCGGATACCTACTTCTAAAAACAAGGATCCGGCACCCCGATAATGTTTTCACAAACTTTTTTGGTTCCGGTTTGTCCGGTTTTTGAAATTCTTGTGAAAGGGCTTTTTTAAGATCAAGACTCCGTTGTATATTTAGCCGCAATCAAGAAAAAATCCATTTTTAAAATTATAATATTATGAGTAATTCAGAATCAGTTACGGACGCTGCAAAAAACTCGCTGAACAGCTTTACTGAAGATGAACAGATGCTTAGAGATGCTGCTGCTGATTTTGCCGGTACCTCAGTAGCCGACAAAGTTGAGTCGATGGAGCAACAGGCAAAGCTTGATCCGGATTTGATCAAAGAGTTTTTTGAGATGGGGCTTATGTCAATTGAGGTGCCCGAGGAGTATAATGGCGGAGGAGGAAACTTCATGATGGCCATTCTTGCCATTGAGGAAATTGCCAAAGTGGACGCCTCGGCCAGTGTTTTTATGGATGTGCAAAACACGCTCGTTAATAACGCATTTATAAATTTTGGCTCGGAGGAACTGAAAAAGAAATATTTGCCTCAGCTTTCGGAAGAAAAAGTCGGGGCGTATGCGCTCTCCGAAGAAAGTTCCGGTAGTGACGCATTTGCACTTAAAACCCGTGCCGAACAAGATGGTGATCATTATATATTGAACGGCAACAAATTATGGATCACAAACGGTGCCGAGGCAGAGGTGTTTATCATTTTTGCCAATATCAACCCCGAAGCCGGGTATAAAGGGATTACCGCATTCATTGTTGAGCGGGATTTTGAGGGATTTTCCGTTGGCAAAAAGGAAGATAAACTTGGTATCCGCGCCAGTTCTACAACTGAACTGATTCTCGAAGATTGCAAAGTTCCCGCGGGCAACATTCTGGGGGAGCCGGGCAAAGGCTACAAAGTAGCTATGGAAACGCTCAATGAAGGGCGAATTGGTATTGGTGCCCAGATGCTTGGCATCGCGGAAGGAGCATTTAAGCACGCTTTGGATTATATCAAAGAGCGTAAACAATTCGGCCGCGCTATTGCCGATTTTCAAGGGGTACAGTTTCAATTAGGCCAGCTTGCAACCGAAATTGAAACGGCAAGACTTTTAGTGTATAATGCTGCCCGGAAAAAAATGGCCGGTGAGAGGTTTGCAAAAGAGGCCGCAATGTCTAAATTGCACGCTTCAGATGTAGCTGAGAAAGTTACTTCTCACGCGGTTGAGTATTTTGGCGGATATGGCTACACAAAAGAATATCCGGTAGAAAAATTTTACCGTGATGCCAAAATCGGCAAAATTTATGAGGGTACGTCTAACATGCAGCTGCAGACTATTGCAAAGCATGTGTTGAATGAATCTTAAAAAACCAGGATTCTATTGCATCTATCAAAGCCGGTTGACTGCCGGCTTTTTTGCTTGATAAGGGCAGCTGATTTTTTAATTCAAGGTTAGGATTTTTTTATTCGGTTTTATGGTTTATGACGTTGAGGAGTAGTTTATAAATTTCTGAAAATAATGGGAACGAAACCTCTTGATAAATTGATCACATTTGGGATAGAGAATCGTTTCAATCAACAACAATTGATTACCAGGAAAATATTATCAATGCCTCTAAGAAATCGCCAGCATCTTCGTTCCGCTGTTTCCGAATTTATCCGGGACTTCAAGAGCCTTGTTTCTGGTGTTTTCTTAGGGATTTAGAGTTTTCTTACAGTCACTAATTAACACTTTTATCTCCATGGACAATCAGGAAAAAAAAGCTCTTGAAAAGCTGCGGTCATATGCCAGGGACGAGGAGGCATATGAGGCGTTGAAGAAAATGTTTACCGATATCGCCGATGAAAGAGACCGCTATAAAAAGGAGTTATCTCTTCTTGAATCAGCAATTAAGAATGATTATGATGCAATTATTATCACTGAACTTACCATCGAAAGTCCAGGTCCCCGTATCGTTTATGTAAATCCCGGTTTTACTCAGATGACCGGCTATACACGTGAAGAAGTTATCGGTAAAACCCCTCGCATTCTTCAAGGCCCGAAAACAGACAGGGAAACTCTTGACCGGCTAAGACAAGCATTAAAAGAAGGAAAATCATTTTTTGGGAAGACGGTCAATTATCGAAAAGACGGGTCAGAATTTATCAACCAGTGGGACATTCACCCGCTTGAAGATGAAGATGGAAACATCACGCATTGGGTATCCTATCAACATGATATAACAGAGCGAAAACGAGCTGAAGAGGCTATTCTGGAACGCGATGTTGATACCGACGATCTGTATGAGTCCTCCAAGAAAACGATCGTCGATTTCGATGACGAAAGCAGAATCCTCTATGCCAATAAAGCATTCAGAGAGTTGGTCGGCTATAACAAGGAAGAGTTGAAGCGCATGAAAATCTGGGATATAGTCCCGGAAAAGCAAAAGCATGCGCTGGTCAATGAATTCAAAAAACTGTGGAATGAAGAGCTGGCATCCGGAAAAACCTATCGAATACTGATCAGCCGAAAAAACGGCATGCCGATTCAGGTTGAAATTTTTGTGCGGTTGATGAAATCTGATGAGCGTACCGTGCTCAGAGCTGAAGTCACCAATATTTCATTACGCAAAAAAGTGCTGAAGACCCTGGAGAAAAAATCTGAAAGCTTTGACAAGATGTTATCCGGTGATGTGGATTTTTCTTACGGACTGAAAATCACGGGAGATCAACCGGAATTTGAATGGATATCAGAAGAAATTGAACAGATCACCGGCTTTTCCGCAGATGAATGTCTTGGCTCAGAAGGCTGGCAAAAACTGATCCACCCCGACGACAAAGATTTTGCCCTAAAGCATTTGAAAAAAGCAAATGAAGGCAAAAAATCATCCTGCGAGCAGTATCGGATTATGACCAAATCCGGTGAGTGGATTAATGTTGTAGATTATGCAAAGCCGGATGAAGAAAATCATGATAGTGTAAAAGGAGTGGTGAGCGAGGCTTCGAAAAATGTTAATATTCAAAACTGACACAAATTTGGCCGGGAGCTTTCAGGGCTTATTCTTTTGAGATTAAACCTTCATCCGCAGCAAGTTCATACAGAGCCTGATGAAAATTTTCATCCTGTATGTTCTTTTCCTTTATAAGTGATTCCATATCCTCACCGGTAATCATTACGAGACATCCCATTTTATCGAGGGCATCGTCGAGATCACGCGGATCGGTTTGGGCAAGTTTTTCCGGATCGAGCCCGTCGGGGTTCACCTTAAGGTTGATCAGACAGTAAAAGATATCCTCTTTCGCATCTCCGAATCCGAAAATTTCCAGTTTGGTGTCATCGAGTTTCAGCATAATTTACTAAGTTTGGTGGTCGCTTTTACACAACAGGTAAACTTAAGAAGAGATTAATCGAATTCTAAAAGGAATATCTGATTATGCAACTTACACTGGAAAACCGGTTATCCGATATTTCCATTCGCATTGGAATTGTTCATGCTTCAAATATCCGGATGGATGTTTATCCCGATAACCTGCAACAGGAATTGCAGGAAGAAATCAAAAAGGTAAGTGACGGCCTGGATAAGCAGCGGGAGCTTTTCCGACAGGCTTGCCGGGATATGTTACGCAACGGAAGCTATAAACCGACCGGCCGCGCCAAGCCATCCTCAGAATATCTGCTGCGTGAAGCCGGCCGCGATAACTTCCCTTCTATCAATTCAGTAGTTGATATTAACAACCTTATTTCGTTGCGGTATATGGTTCCTATTTCGTTGTGGGATCCCGGCCGTGCCGGAACCGATCACGTAATTTTCCGGCTCGGGAAAGAAGGGGAGTCGTTTGAATTCAATGAATCAGCTCAGCATATCGATCTGAAGGATCTGGTAACCGGATTTCGGGTTACGGATGAAGGGGAACTTCCGATGATCAACCCTGTAAAAGACGCGATGGCTACCAAAACAAATGATGAAACACGAAATGTCGGTGTTGCTGTATACTACCCGATTGCTGCCGGATCAGAAAATCATCTTCAACAGGTATTGGATGATTTCGCCGGATGGCTCAAACAAGTCGGCTCTGGAGTGGGGACCGATACAAAGATTATTTAGGGCCTCTAAAAAGTCAAGTTGCAGACTCTTCAAATCTTTACATCTTAATCTTTTTACATCTTGACTTCTTTGATTCTAAACCTTTCCCGAAATGAGCAAATAGCTTACCGGTTATTCTTTGATTTTGTTAATTGATTGCACACTTCATCGGTATAGCTTTGAGTAGAACCACGACCGCCGAGGTCAGGGGTGCACACGTATTTGTTGATCAGCGTTTTATTCACGGCTTCTCGTATGCGATTTGCGGTTTCGAACTGATTGAAGTGTTCCAGCATCATTGTTGCAGAGAAAAGCAAAGCTGTGGGATTGGCTATATTGCGCCCTACTATATCCGGTGCGGAGCCGTGAACCGCTTCAAACATCGCATGAGTTTTTCCCATATTGGCTGAGCCGGTCATTCCCAGGCCGCCCACCAGGCCGGAAGCTAAATCCGAAAGGATGTCTCCGAACAGGTTGGTGGTCACGATGATATCAAATTGCTCGGGGCGAAGCACCATCTGCATGGCGCAGTTATCGACAATCATGTCAGTAAATTCGATGTCGGGATAATCTTTGGATACTTCTTTTCCGACTTCCAGAAACATTCCGGTTGTCAGTTTCAAAATATTAGCTTTGTGCACCAGTGTTACTTTTTCCCGGTTCTTATTCACAGCATAATCAAATGCCGCTCTGATGATCCGGTCGCTGGCCTGTCTGGTTACAACAGCTACGGATTCGGCATGGGATTTTTCATCGTCGATGAACTTTTCCTGCCCGATATACAAGCCCTGAGTATTTTCACGGAAAGTGACAAGATCAACGTGCGTAAAATGGGAATCCACACCGGGCAAGCTCTTGGCAGGTCGAATATTTGCGTACAGATCGAACTTCTGGCGAAGGGACACGTTCACGGAGCGAAACCCTGATCCGACAGGAGTAGTTAATGGTCCCTTTAGCACCACTTTGTGTTCATCGATAAGATCAATGGTTTCCTGGGGGAGGGGGTCACCGTTTTTATCGTAAGCACTTTGTCCGGCTTCAGCCGGGATCCACTCGATATCGGCGCCGGCTGCCTGAATGATTTGTTTTACACACTCTGAAATTTCAGCACCGATTCCATCACCCGGGATTAATACTACTTTAGGCATATCAGAAATAATTTATATAATTAGTTTAAGTGTTTGAGGCTGCAAAGATAGGAAAATCCGGACTTCCGGTCAGGGAAAATCTTGCTATATGAATGGTAGAAAGATTCTTTCCCAATTGGAGATACTCCATATTGGACTGCCCTGAGGGGCAAAAGCCCTCTGAATTGACGCTACCGGTGTAATCACTATGAGCTGTTTCTTAACAAATGAATAACCTTTGATTTTGGACATTTGTCACGACAGTTTTGCTTCCGCTCCTTCGGAGCTTTCGAGGGGTGGGGTATGGTTACATAGGACTACGTCCCATGCTATTGCTTGTGCCCCTTCGGAGCTGAGTATGCATCAATCTCAATGATTGTTATGTAATACGACTCGATAACGAGGAACTATTTGGCAGGGTTACAAGTAAGTTCCTTCTGCAATCTGAAATCACAAATCGTCAATCGTACGTCGCAAATCTTTTTGAATCGGCACATTTTCACCATTGCTATTATTCGATGTGTAGCTGCACGCCAAACCCGAGCTGACTCATAGAGATTTACGATTGACGATATACGATGTACGATTTGCGATGTGTG
>CAZDIA010000046.1:0-19641 GCA_964505385.1 uncultured Chitinophagales bacterium | reverse complement strand
AAGGCTACTGATAATAACGTTACTTATCGGTGTTTTTCCATTACTGGCCAAAGCTCAGGATGGTGAGATAACCGGTACTGTGTTAGACGCCAATACCGGCGAACCGCTGATTGGCGCAAACGTCGTAGTGGTAGATGAAGATTGGGGGGCTTCAACCAATCTGGAAGGTGAGTATAGAATTGACGGTGTACCCGCCGGAAGCTATACTCTTGAAGCAGCTTATCTTGGTTACGCAACTGAAACCACAGATATCACAGTTGAAGCTGATGAAACGGTTGAAGTCAACTTCGAATTAAGTGAAGTTCAGCTTGGAATGGATGAGCTCGTCATTACCGGTACAGCCGGTGATGTTCAACGTCGAGCCACAGGCCACACGATTAACAGGGTAAGCGCCTCGGAATTAACGGAAAGAACAAGTCCGAGTACGGTTACTGAACTGCTCCAGGGGCAATCACCCGGCTTTTCAATGATTCCGGGTTCGGGCTCAGTAGGCACTGCAGCAAATATTCGAATACGAGGAGCATCCTCAATTTCCGCCAGCAACCAACCGGTATGGTATGTCGACGGAGTGCGCTTCAGCAGTGGAGGCCAGGGCAGCTATGGGGTTTATGGGCAGAGCACTTCAGCTCTTGATGCCCTGAATCCGGCGGATATCGAAAGTATCGAAGTAATTAGCGGCCCATCTGCTGCAACGATTTACGGAGCTGATGCTGCCGGTGGCGTAATCAATGTGATTACCAAGTCAGGCAGCATGGGAGAACCAACTTTCAATTTTAATGCATCAGTTGAAAGAGGTGCAACTACCTGGCCGGAAAGCTGGCGACCGACTAACTATACTGAGGTAACAGAAGATCGCCTCGATGACCCGGATACCTGGCCCGGACTACAAGGTATGGAGGTCGGAGACTTTTATGAGCATGTTCCAATGAGCGATCATGATGATGCTATTCGAGATGGTAGTTTGGCACGATATAATCTATCCGTACGCGGTGGCGGGCAGGATTACGCTTTTTATGCATCAGCCGCACGCGATGAAGAAGAAGGCGTATTTCATAATAACCTGCAGAACCGAACCTCGCTTCGGGGTAATTTCGATTATCAACCCATTGATGAGCTGAACTTCAGTATTAATGCAGCTTACTCAAATAATGATGTACGGCTGGTGCCGAATGATAATATTTTCTATGGCCTTATCATCAGTTCATGGCTGGCAGAGCCGGGCCGGGATTATGGTGCACCGGCAGAGAAGGGTTTTCTCACGATCGCTCCGGAATATTACAACCAGTACAGAAACCAAACAGTAGCGAACCGGTATCAGCTCGGAACTACCATACGGTTTCATCCCACCGACTGGTTTAACAACAGACTTCGAGTGGGCATTGACAGTAATGTGCGAACCGCTGATGAGTTCTATCCGCGATTCGATGATGTAGCGCCTTTTGGTGCGGGAGTTCAGGATGGATTTCGGGCACAAGCCCGGCCACAAACCACAGTCTACACTGTTGATTATGGTGGTTCAATGCAACATTCGATCACGGACGAGCTTGAATCTCAGCTATCCTTTGGCGCTCAATATGATGTAAGTATTTTTGAAAGGGTAGAGGCAACCGGTGAGGATTATGGATCCGAGCATATCACTCTCGTAGGTGCCGGCGCTGAGACTTCCGGTAGTGAATCTTATTCCGAGACACGTACCCTTGGTATGTATGTGGAAGAAGAGCTCAGTTATCGCGATCGCATGTACCTTACCGGAGCATTGCGTGTAGATAACAGCTCGGTTTTCGGTGATGAAATTGAAACCGTGCTCTACCCTAAAGCCAATGCATCATATGTCATCTCTGATGAGCCGTTTTTTGATGTAGATGTTATTGATAATCTGAGGTTGCGATTGGCTTATGGCGCTGCCGGTAACATCCCCGGTCCGTTTGATGCTATGAGAACCTGGACAACCACAACTACTACGCTTGAAGACGGTACAAGTACTCCGGCGCTTCAGTATTCATCCTTCGGTAACCCGGATCTGGAACCTGAACGATCCAGAGAATTTGAAACCGGGTTTGACCTGTCGATGTTTTATGATCGCCTTGGACTTGAGTTCACTTATTATAATACACAGACTACCGATGCGCTCATCAGCGTAGATGTTCCCGGTTCAAGTGGATGGCACGGCAGCCATATGGTGAATATTGGTGAGGTACACAACCAGGGAATTGAAGCTTCACTGAATTTTACACCGATACAGACTCAAGACGTGCTGTGGAATAACAGGTTTACATTTTCCACCAATAATAATGAGCTTATCGAGTATACTGATGAGTTGGAGTCAACTACTTTTGGTATCTATGCTCCGGTACAGCGCTTTGAAGAAGGAAAGCCGCTTGGTGCATTCTGGGGGCAACCCGCTGAGGTTCGCGATGATGGTACAGTAGGTCTGACCGGCGAGGATGTCTACAAAGGACCGTCAACGCCGACTCATGAATTGCGGTACTCACTCGACCTGACGCTCTTCAATGATTTCACCCTCTATGCATTATTGGATTACCAGGGTGGTCATTATCAGTTTAATGTGAAGGATTGGCGCCGTGACCGCGCAGGCATAAGCTGGACAGTCAATGATCCGGATACTGATCCGGATGAGGTTGCCAAGCGGATGTGGTGGAACCAGACTGCCAAGCATATTGAACCTGCTGACTTTCTGAAGCTGCGCCAAGTTTCTCTCAGCTATTCATTGCCTCAGAATTTGGTTAATGCTGTAGGGCTCGACGGTGCTACATTGCGGGTAACCGGCCATCATCTGGCTATTCTGTGGACTGATTACCGCGGACATGATCCGGAGTTGAACTTCCACGGAGATGCTGACTTCTCACGTGTCGACTCCTGGACGGAACCTAATTACCGCAGAATCACGGGTTCTCTGAACATTAATTTCTAAGGCATTACAGAATTTTAACAGAAAATCAATAACACTATGTATTTATTAAACAATAAGTTTAAGACACTGTCCGCATTATTACTGGCTGTCTTCTTATTCAGTAATGCCGGTTGCGACGGCATATTGGAAGTTGAAGATCCCGGGTCTATAGAGGAGGATGAGTTGGATGATCCCCGAAATGAAACTCTGATGATGAATGGAGTTCGGGGACAGTTTCAGTATACTCATGCTTACTCAACTCCATGGACCGGCCAGATTGCAGATGAATTGGTTATGGAGCACACCTTCGTTGACTACCGGCCGATAGCTATGAGAACGGCGGATGAAACCAATATCATAACTGAGAATATGTTCAACTTTTGGACGAAAAGCGTAATGCACGCTAAACACGCCGTTGAAAATCTGGAGAATTTCCATGGTGAAGCAGAAGCATGGGAGACCCATAATATGCAAAAGGCGTTAACTTATGGCGGGCACTCACTGATACGGTATGCCGAATCATTCTGTGAAGGAACCATAGATGTGGGCGAGCCTAAATCCTCCGACGAACTGTTCGAAAAAGCCGTTGACTACTTTGAAGATGCGCTGCAGGTGGCCGGAAATATTGATGCGACAGATGATGTAATTGCATTTGAAAATCTGTCTAATTTGGGCATGGCCCGGGCAAAGTTGAATCTCGGCGAGTTTGATGAAGCTCAGCAATATGCCTCATTGGTACCTGAAGATTTCGAAATGTGGCTGAGATATTCCGACAATAGTCCCCGTGAAGAGCTCTGGTTTTATGAGCAGACAACTTCCGGCCGCTATATCAGTCCGGCTCCGAAATTCAGGCATCTCGACGACCCGCGTATAACTCACACTGAGGAGGCTGTAGTTAATGCAACAACAGGTAACGAGACCACCTATCAGCCTTTCCAGCCTCTGAACTTTGATGATTTTGATCCTGAGGCAGAAAACGTGATAGAGGACTTTACCGACGTCCGGTTTGCTTCCGGTCTCGAAGCCAGATACATAGAGGCAGAAGCGTTGTTGCAAGGTGAAGGCGATGAAGCTACCGCACAGGATCTGGTAAATGAACGCAGAGATTTTGGCGGTCAGGAGCAGGCGGATTACTCCGGGGATGAGTTGCTTGAAGAACTTTTGGATCAGAAAGGACGTGATTTCTTCTTAACCAACAACCGGCTTGGTGATATCAGAAGATTTCTGAACCTTTATGGCATTGACAAATTTCCGGAAGGTGAGCATCCCATCTACGGTGAACCGTACGGTGATGTAACCTGCTTCCCGATTCCGGAGAGCGAAATCAACGCCAACCCTAATTTGTAAATCCCGGAGAACTAAAAAAAGCGGGTGCCCGGAATTCGGGTACCCGCTTTTTTTTGCTGCTATATCCGAAAAATGTATTATAGGCTTACTGCGATCCAAGAGTAAATGAGTATAGTATTACAGAGAATACTATGCTATTGCGTGCTAATCTGGTTAAATATATAACCGAAGCCCTCATCTGTGCCGACAGCTGGCGACGCTTCCGACAGCCGGCGGTGCATGCCGGCCTGTCCACTCGATTTATACCATTTCAGGAGTAGTTTTTGCAAAAAAGTCCAGATCTAATTCTTCAATTCGGTACTTCAATTTTTTTGGGAGGCATTCATCTAATAAAATCTTGATCATTGTGTCTCAAGTAGTTGGTCTTTAAATCTCTCAAGTACCTGAATAGCTTGTTGCTTGGTTACAGTTGGGAAATCTTCCAGAAACTCGTTGAGTGAATGACCAGCTTCGAGATACTCAAAAAAAGTACTCACCGGAACACGAGTACCTTTAAATACAGGCGTTCCCCCGAGAATATCTTTACGTCTTTCGATAAGATTATTAGAAGTTGCCATTTCTAAATGGTAGGAAAATTAATCACTGTTAAGTCAATAATTTAATCAACGGTGGGTGATCTGGAAATTTGTAGGTTCGTTTGCTTTATAAATGGGTATGTTTGTCATTTTTGCGTCCGGGAGGGGTGATTTGTTAATTTCAGATAAGAATTATTGATCCAGTGGAGAGTCATAGTGATCACGGGTGGGGAATGAAAGTGACCCTATCCCGTAGGGATAACCTATTTGTAGAAACCGCCTCCCCTTCCAACGAATGAGTCCCGTTCAGGGACGGTGGGTCAGACTAATTCCACGGGTTTCCAAACGGGTGATAATGCGGCACTAAAGATGTTTGCCAGGGGATGGATCGTCCTTACAGGACTCGAAGCTTTTTTGCACAGCGGCTTTTCTACAAATAGGGCCGGCCCTACGGGCCTCGTGTTGGTTTTGGGATTTACCGCTATGACGCTATGTGTGCAAAGGGGAATAGCCGGATGTTTGGAAGCCATACATTACTATTTGTGTAACCAAAAGACTTAATAATTGGGTCTTATTGTGACATGATTAGTAATGTCAGGTGTTTTTAAAAGGAATTAGCAGTTTATAAGTCGATAAAATTTATCAACTTTTCATGCTGGAATGTATCATTCCGAATACCCGGATACATATTAATTTAAACACCCAACCGGAAAACTTTGCAAGTGGGCGATGGCGAATTTACACCGGTAGAGCCGGAAGAGTGGGAATTTGAAGTTTCGGGCCTCAAAGTAGTTCAATCCTGGCTGGCCTACCGGATGAAAAACCGGTCCGGCAAAAAATCTTCCCCGCTTGATGAGCTCGGCCCGGAACGATGGACAGCAGAGTTTACCTCCGAGCTGTTACGCCTTCTATGGATTCTGGAACACACGCTTGATACCTATCCGAAACAAAAAGAGTTGTTCGAAAAGGTCTTGGAGGGACCGCTATTAAAAGCGGATGAATTACCGGAAGTTCCGGAAGAAATGCGCAAAGCGCCGAAGGTGAAGAAGGAGGAAAGGGATTTGTTTGGGTGAGTGGATTTATGACGGTTTGCAATTGCTGAAATTACGTAATCTTACATAATCCTTTCTTTAAAATGTGGGTCTTCAAAATCAACCATTGAAGCATTGATTTCAGAATTTATTGACTGGCTTCTTTTTGTTATCTCTTTGATTTCAGATAAATCGAAAAATTCATGAATTTCTTTGTTGCCTTTACTTGAGTTACATGAACTGCAAAGAGGAACACAATTATTTATGTAGTATCCTTCTACATGCCGCATTAAAAAATTTCCGCCACGTGATTTCGGAAACCAAAAGTGATCAAATGCAAGTTGAACCATACCCTCACCACATTTACAACAATGGCCATTAAAAGCCCTCGACAATAACTTTGAAAAATTTCTCTTGTAATACTTATCAATACGAGAATCTCTACTATAATCTTCTGGTACAATGATATAATTTTCAGGGGATAAGTCTAATTCATTTTTAACCAACATCCCGATTTTATCTTTAATTACATTAGCCTTTCTTATCTCTTCCTCTTTTCTTTTTTTCGCTCTAATATCATCATCAATTTCCCCCGATATTAAATCATACTCATTGTGCAGTGAGTCTTCAAAATACTTAATTTTAATCTTTTCTTTAGCATTATTGCAATAAGTACGTCTATCTTTAATTATTTTTTTATGCACATCATTGTCTTCTAAAATCCTTTGCAACCATGCATCGGGAATTTGTGAATTCGATTCTATCTCAAAATAGGCTATGTTATTAAGTATTTCAGAAAAACTGGATTTTTCTTCGAATGAAAGCTTATCTATGAAATATTTATAAGAGAGTTCTTCACTAATGAACAAAGTCACAAGTGAAAGACCACGACTACTTATTCCATATTTATTCATCATTATCTTTTTAAAATAAATAAACCTTTCATCATCAAGAGTTTGAATTAATGCTTTTCCTGTTGTATCAAAAAGCAAATATTTTCTGACATAAGTAAATAAGTCGCTTCTAAAATCAGGATTTTCTAAAAAATTTTTTAGATATTTAATATTTGCTTTTCCAGGAAGTTGTGATAAATACTTTTTATAATTCTTCTGTAAATCCCGAAAAGTTCGTAAATCAAACTTATAATCATCAATTTCTATTTTATTACTTAGAGTATTATTTGTAATAAAATCAAGAAGCTCAGGTTTTTTAAATATTAGAAAAATCAGGGTTCCAGTTATGATTAAAAATATGCTCAACAGCTCGTTAACTGGATAAATAAAAGCTCCCCAAAAAATGAAGCAGGTTAGCAGAAAATAAATCGCCCAGCTCCACATTTCGTCTTTATTTACATAATAAAATATCGGCATTGAAATTGGTGGGAAAAAGAGATTAAAAAATCCCCACCAAAATGATTTTTTAGCCCCATATATAATAGAATGCACGTAGAAAATTAATAGTGCAATTGCGGAAATGCTTGGAATTAGTTCCATCTTAATTGATCAGACTCATTAAGTAAAGGTAAAAAAACTACAACTTTCCAAATTTACACTTATTCAAAAATACCGATAATAAAATAAAATGCAATCTTATAAGAACATAAGGTCGCATAATTAAGAAAATAATTACTTATGTGAATGCAAGAGAATCAACCCACCCCCAACCCCCCATTCGAAATAATCCCACAAATTTCATACCTTTGGCACGCTTATACCAACCGGGTGGCGAATGGGATTAATCCAACCGGGGGATGACAAGCCGAAATTATTAGTAAGAACCAATCGCAAACAGTATACAGTATCATTATGCAACAAACTTCGCAATTCAATATCACACAGAAACAATTTGATACCGGCTCGGGAAAGGCGTGGTTCTACAGCCTTCCGGAACTGGAAAATCAGGCCATCGCCAAAGTCAGCCGGATGCCGATGACCATCAAAGTGCTGCTGGAAGCTGTGCTCAGGGAGCAGGACGGATTCACCATCACCGACGACGATATCCAGAGCGTGCTGAATTATGATCCCATGATCAAATCCCACTCGGAGGTTCCGTTCAAACCGTCACGCGTTGTGCTTCAGGATTTCACGGGCGTACCTGCCGTAGTAGATCTTGCCGCGCTTCGGTCGGCCATGTCGCGAATGGGAGGGGATCCCAAACAGATCAACCCGCAGGTTCCGGTGGATCTGGTGATCGACCACTCCGTGCAGGTGGATGTATTCGGCCGGGATGCCGCGTTCAACATGAACTCGCAAATCGAATTTGAGCGCAACCGCGAGCGATATGAGTTCCTGCGCTGGGGTCAGAAAGCGTTCGACAACTTCAGCGTGGTTCCGCCGGCGCGCGGTATTGTGCATCAGGTGAATCTCGAGTATCTCGCCAAAGGCGTGTTCACCAAAGAGCAGGACGGCAAAACCGTAGCCTATCCCGATACGCTGGTCGGCACCGACTCCCACACCACTATGATCAACGGACTCGGCATCGTCGGTTGGGGCGTCGGCGGGATCGAAGCCGAAGCGGTGATGCTGGGTCAGCCCATCTACATGCTGCTTCCGGATGTGGTCGGGTTCAAAATCACCGGAAACCTGCCGGAAGGCGTTACCGCAACCGACCTCACGCTGAAAGTTACTCAGATGCTACGGCAAAAAGGAGTGGTTGGCAAGTTCGTTGAATTTTACGGTGATGGTCTTACCAATATGAGCCTGCCGGATCGCGCAACCATCGCTAATATGGCCCCCGAATACGGAGCTACCGTAGGCTACTTCCCGATTGATGACGAGTCGCTTAACTACATGCGCCGTACCGGCCGGGATGAAGAAACCCTCCAGCTTGTTGAGCGATACACCAAAGAGCAGGGGCTGTTCCGGTATGATGGAATCGAAGAACCGATGTTCAGCGATACCCTTCATCTTGATCTTGCTGATGTGGAAACCTCAGTTGCCGGTCCGAAACGCCCGCAGGATCGTGTGTCAATCACGAATTTGAAGGAGGATTTCAATCAATCCCTCACTTCTGAGGAACAAACCAAAGGTTTTGCGCTCACTCAGGAGGAGCTGGCCAATCGCGGGACCTTCAAGAACGGTCAACAGGTAGAGATGAAACACGGTGATGTGGTGATCGCAGCGATCACCAGCTGCACCAATACTTCAAACCCGTCGGTGATGCTTGGCGCCGGTATCGTAGCCAAAAAAGCGGCAGAGAAAGGGCTAAAGGTGCCTCCTTATGTTAAAACTTCGCTGGCGCCCGGCTCGCGCGTGGTAACCGAGTATCTGAAGGAGTCCGGCCTGACGCCGTATCTGGATCAGCTCGGGTTTAACCTGGTGGGCTACGGCTGCACCACCTGCATCGGCAACAGCGGTCCGCTGCCCGAGGCGGTGGAAAACGCGATTAACGAAGGCGACCTGATCGTCTCCGGCGTGCTTTCCGGTAACCGGAATTTTGAAGGGCGCATCCACCAGAATGTGAAAGCGAATTATCTCGCTTCACCGCCGCTGGTCGTCGTGTACGCGCTGGCCGGCACGGTGGATATTGACATCACCAGTGAGCCGCTCGGCAAAGATAAAGACGGCAATGAGGTCTATCTCAAGGATATCTGGCCGACGACCGATGAAATCAAAGAGTTTCTGGATGATGCGGTCCGGCCCGATCTGTTCCATGAAATGTACGACGGCATTGAGGATTCCAACGAGGAGTGGAACAACATCCCGGTGACCGGGGGTGAGCTGTATGAATGGAATCCTGAATCCACCTACATTCAGGAGCCGCCGTTTTTTGAAAATATGAGCAATGAGCCCGAGGCGATTCAACCGATCAAAGATGCCCGGGTATTGGTTAAAGTCGGGCACACTATCACGACCGATCATATTTCTCCGGCCGGGGCGATCAAGGAAGATTCACCTGCCGGTGAGTTTCTGAAATCCAAAGGTGTGGAGAAGAAGGATTTCAACTCCTACGGCTCCCGCCGCGGCAACGACCGCATCATGACGCGCGGAACGTTTGCCAATGTGCGGTTTAAAAATCAGCTTGCCGAAGGGCGCGAAGGCGGTTTTACGAAGTATTTTCCGGACGGTGAAATCACCTCGATTTACGAAGCTGCGATGAAATACAGGGAATCCGGTACGCCGCTGATCGGCCTGGCCGGCAAAGAATACGGCACCGGCTCTTCACGTGACTGGGCGGCCAAAGGTACCAATCTTTTGGGCGTTAGAGCGGTGATTGCCGAATCCTTTGAGCGGATTCACCGGTCCAACCTTGTAGGTATGGGAGTGCTTCCGCTGGAATTCAAAGACGGCGACTCAGCCGACAGTCTCGGCCTCGACGGTTCCGAGCAGTTCACGATTGATATCGATGACAACATGGAACCACAACAGAGTGTGCCGGTCACCGCGAAAAAAGAAGACGGTAAAGAGATTAAATTTGAAGTAAAATCTCGTATAGATACTCCTGTAGAGGTTGACTATTTCCGAAATGGTGGTATATTACATACTGTACTCAGGAATTTTCTGAGTACGTCCTAAACCGCAACTAAATAGCTTACATTGTAGGCTCACTACTTGCCTAAAGCCCGGCTCTCCACGGAGTTGCCGGGCTTTTTCGTTTTTTGGGGTGAAACCGCTGAGTGCGCAGGGAAACGCTGAGTAGTTTTGTAGTTTAGGAATTAAGGTGAATGGGTGATTGGGTAATTAGGGTAATTGAGGTAATTTGGCGTTAGCGGATTCTGGCAGCCAAAGTCGATCTTTTGTAGTTTGAAGGAAGTCTGTTGCATAGAATGCATGGATTTCGCCCGATAACCAAATTACCTCATTTACCTTATTTACCTTATTTACCTTATTTACCTTAATTACCCTAATTACCTTAATCCCCAAACCAAAAAACCACATGCATTACCTACTCATTTACAACTTAGCTCCCGACTACCTCGAACGCCGGGGTACATACCGCAATGAACACCTTGATCTTGCCTGGAAAGCACATGAGCGGGGTGAGTTGCTCCTCGGCGGGGCAGTGCAGGAGCCGGTGGATACGGCAATATTGCTCTTTCAGGGGGATTCACCCGAAGCGGCCGAGCGTTTTGCCGAAGCTGACCCATACGTTAAAAACGGTTTGGTTACCAACTGGGAAGTCCGCCCGTGGATGACTGTGGTGGGAGATGGTGCGGCTTCTCCGGTGAAGAGGTAAAGAAGTTAAGATGACAAGATGACAAGAAGTAAAGAAGTTAAGAGGTAAAGAAATCAAGAGGTGAAGATTTTAAGAGAAGTTTGTTGAATGTAGTGATCAGAATATTTGTCAATTCTTCAATCTATGTTATAAGCTCTTGTATTCTTAAATTCTTAACCTCTTTACTTCTTGACATCTTAGTCTTCACTTTCCGCCGTTTGCCTGCAAGTCCTCAATGCAAAATTCATCAAATTCGGGGACGGAGCCGCCGAGGAGAAAATCACCGAGGAAGTCGCGGGTCATCGCGTAATACATCAGGCACTCGTCATCGTCGCAGTGTGCGCCGCGTCCTTCATCTTTGTGATCGGTTTGCATCGGGGTTCCGTTATCCACGAGGCCAAGCAGATGGCCGATTTCGTGTTTGGTAATGGTGCGTTCCACTACATCCTGCGAAGGTTCTCCGATCCCTCCGGAGATATCTTCTACCGTTTCCTGGAAAATAGCCATGGAAGTGTTCCAGTAAGCTATACCGAGCACGCTGCTGTTTTCATATTCGCCGTCAAGAAACAGCAGGTAGGCGTTTAATTCATCACGATCTTCTTCATTATACCGGTTGCGATGGTCCTCTTCAAGATCGCGCACATCAGAACTGGTATAGACGTCCTGATTTCCTGCTGATATAGCTTCGAAGCTGATGGTGATCTCATCCTTATGCAGCCGCTCATGCAAAAAATCTGAAAGGGCATCATCAAGGGCTTCGGATTCAGGTTCATACCCTTCCATGTACTGAACCTCAAGGTGAAGCGAGGTAAAGTCATCATCTCTGAGAAAATCTGCTGCGGATTGACCGGGAGCATCACGGTGAAATGGGATGACCTCATTGTCATTACCATTGCCGTTCTCTCCTGGGTCATCACCCGGATCGGTAACCTGATCATCACAAGAAATAAGTAACAGGCAGATTCAGAGAATCAAACCGGGAACATAAAACGGTTTTAGAAATTCAGGAGCATTAAACATGGCATTGTTGAATTAAGGTTACCTATAAAAACCAAGTCGAAAATTTAATATTTCGAGTTAATTGTCAGGTATATTACATCAGTTTAAGTAATAATGCATCACATTGTGACATATCAAAACGGATTTTGATTAAGATTCCATTTGATAACAGCCGAAGTTCCCGAAATATCGAAGTAATCTGAATAGGGTATGGCGGAGGAAAGTCACACAACATCGCATCCGGTGCAAGAATGGGTGGAAGAATACAGTGATAAACTTTATTCGTGGGCGCTTCATAAAACCTCCTCGCAGGGAGTTGCACAAGATCTGGTGCAGGATACTTTTTTATCAGCTTACAAGAATTACGATGGATTTAAACAAAAAAGCAAACCGGAAACCTGGCTTTTTTCGATATTAAACAATAAGATAATTGATTACTATCGAAAACACGGAAATCGGATCGTTCGTCTTGAATCCGGTCACAGTACTTCATTTGATCATCCTGAGAGTTTAGGTTTTGATGACGATGGCAACTGGGAAGCAAACGGTCTGGAAGCGTATTGGGAGGATGAATCTAACCTGTTGGATGATCCGGAGTTTTTGAAAATTTTTGATCAATGCATTAATGAGTTGCCCGACAAATGGAGAAATGCCGTGAGTATGACCTACTATTCCGAGGTGGGATCAAAATATATTTGTCAGGAATTGGGTATCACCCCGTCTAATTATTGGCAAATTCTCCGTCGATCAAAACTGGCATTAAAAAAGTGCATTGAGCAGCACTGGGTATGATATGATGAAAAAAGTTATTACGGTTTTATTTCTTTCATGTAAGAAAGCTACAGAATTGACAGAAAAGCAGAATGTAACTGAACTGGCAGCTATCGAACGTATTCAATTATGGATGCATAATTCTATGTGCAAGGCTTGCTCTTCCTATGCCCGCCAATCAGCAGTCATGAATAAAGCACTCCGGAAATGGGTCGATAAAAAAGAAAAGCCGAAGAAAGTGACTCTGCCTGAGGAAGTGAGAAAGGAGATAATCAAAGAAATCGAAGAAGATCAAAAAAATTAAAAAATCTTAGTCAGGATTTTGATTCGGCTGCGACTATTCGGGTGAACATTGATAATTAAACATACACAGTGACATCACAGCATCTTCAGTTTCATTGAGGATGAACATCACTAAGAAGGTAAAATCACACGAAAAGGGAATACTATGAAAACCATGAAAACCTCAACCCGATTGATTACGATGGCAACTTTCCTGTTTGGATTTATAATCTTTACAGGCTTTGTAGATTCGAACAGTAATGAGGAGGAAACACGTGTACAACACTTTAATCTCAACGATGGTGTCGCACTCGACGGAAATGATCCGGTAGCATATTTTACTGAAAATGACGAAGTCGAAGGTTCATCAGAGTACAGTGAAACTTATAAAGGAGTAACGTACTACTTTTCTTCAGAAGAAAACCTGGAAACTTTTCGGGAAAACCCGGAAAGATTTGAGCCAAAATATGGCGGGTATTGTGCCTATACGATGCTCGACGGTGAAAAACAGGATGTAAACACTTCCAATTTTAAAATTATAGATGATGAATTGTATTTCTTTGACACCATGTTTTTTGGTGTTATCAATGCTAAAAGCCGCTGGAACGATATGATAGAAGAGACTGAAGGCGGGGAAGCTGCACTTGTACAGCAAGCTGATGCTCACTGGCTGGAAATTGTCCAAAATTGATAAATACGATCTAATCTAACCTGGTATAAATACCGAATTCCTATCCAATCACAGCAATCACCGTTGTGATGACACCTCCCGACCCGTAGTATCCGCCATAGTATTACGGGTCTTTTTATATGTTATATGCGACATAGGCAGCTCTGACAATTTTATTGCAAAATTTTGAAATGTTCATCACAACCGCTTGAAGCAATGTAGCGTAGTGCAATTGAAACACCGGCAGAGGATTATCAGCAGATAAGTTTTGCCGGTATTAAATCAGAAATAAATGAGAGTTAACTATGAAGATCTTCGATGAACAATTCAGGCTTATAATGTGTATGACGCTTGTGATAGGAGCGGGAATCAGTGATGTCCGTGCGTCAACGGGCGGTGAGTATGAAGCAGAGAGAACCGTGCAGCTTCCGGAGTTTCAGTTGGAAGTATTGGATCAGAGCTTTAAGGTTACCAGAGGCTCACTCGAAGGCAGATTTTACATGTTGTATTTTTGGGGGACGGAATGCCGGCAGTGCGCCGATGATATTCAGAATTTGTACAATGTTTATGATGCAATTGGTCAGGATAATTTTGAAATCCTGAGTATTTCGGTTGATAAAGATGAGGAGATGGTGCGTGAGTACCAGCAGGTATTTCCAATGCCGTGGTACCATTCTGTAATAGGAGAAGATCCCCAAATGCTGGCTTCGATATCGGAAAAGTTTGAGGTTGAAAACTGGCCGTATGCCATATTAATTACACCCGAAGGAGAAGTGATTAATACGTTTGAGAGTATAGATGAAGCAAAGCTGGAATCCGAAATCAGGTCGGCTATGAATTGAAGTCTCAAAGTATAAGCAGAATAAAATAATCCATGCTTTAGATTACCGGTAATAAAACTATTGCCGGTAATCTTTTGCATTGCGGATGGGTCCAGACCAAAACATCTGAAATCTCAAATCGTCAATCGTATGTCGCAAATCTTTTTTGGCCTGCACGTTTTTGCCATTGTTATAAATCGCGGAGTAGCAGAACGCCAAGCCTAAGCTGACTCAATGAGATTTACGATTGACGATATACTATGTATGATTTGCGATTTTGGGGATCCAGCTATGATTCAGTAGAGGCTTCTGATTCCAAAAAGCTTTCTATTTTTTCACGGCCGTGTTCGGTTTTGATTTTTGCACCGAGTTTCATCACCATGCGGTATACCCCCACGAATAAACGGCTTACAAATATGAAATGCTCCGTACCTCTGGGAGCGGCAAGTTCTGAAGCTCTTTGAACCAACTTGTTTGTTTGCTCAGCAAATTCTTCATCACCAAAATCAAATTCAGGGTAGCGGTAGGGCTCTACGAAGTGGTCGGCAAACTGCCGCGAAAATTCATAAATCTCCATTTCGTTTTCAGAAGCTTCCGGCTCATCCTCCAATATTTCAAGTTTGTGATATAACCTGCGGATTTCCTGTTCATCATCGTTCAGGTGTGCAGGCAGCAGCATCAGAAAATCCCGAAAGAAATCAGGAGGACATTGTTTCATGCATCCAAAGTCGAGGACACCAAGGCGGCCGTCTTTGGTATACAAAAAATTACCGGGATGTGCATCAGCGTGCAGTGTGCAATTGCTGTTTACCTGATCATGAAAAAAGTTGAAAAGCAGCTGGCCAAAGTGATCTCTTTTTATAGTGTCTGTCTCATTTTCATGGATGAATTCACTAAGATGTGTCCCTTCCAGAAAAGTCATGGTAAGTACTTTGCCGGTAGAGAACTCGGGAATCCAGCGAGGGGTAACAACTTCATCACCAGTGTACCATTCATGATATAAATTAATATGCCTGCCTTCTTCCAGGTAATCTGTTTCCCGTACTAGCGTAGTGCGAATTTCATCAAAATAGGCATCGATTTTATTAGTAGTTATTAGTTGCTTAAAAATTGATTTAGCTATACTTAAATCGGACTCAATAGTTTCCTGAATATTCGGATACTGAACTTTGATTGCAACGGGGGTCCCGTCTTTGAGCTTTGCTTTGTGGACCTGACCGAGGGACGCGGCTGCAAAAGCTTCGGGTTCAAACTCATTAAAAATTTTTTCAGGAGGTTGGCCGAGTTCCTGTTGGATAATTCTGCGAACCAATGCCTTACTGATTGGCGGAACCGAATATTGCGCTTCAGCCATTACATCGGAAAACTCCTCGGGCAGCATGCTGCCATCGATACTGATTGACTGAGCCAATTTCAGTGCTGTTCCGCGAAGCTTTGCAAATTCATTATATAATTTCCGGGCATTTTCTTTGTGAAATTGACTGGTTGATTCTTCATCAAACTTCTTACCCAGCTTTTCCTGAAGGCGTCGTTTGGCATAGTTTGTGCCCACTTTGGCTCCGGTGCGGGCCATTCTTGCACCGCGTTCAAACCTTGATGACGGGAGTTTACTCATGTATTTCTGGTTTTAAATTGGAACTTTAAAATTTTAAGAAATAAATCGACCGATGACCGGTAACGGTAAACCGAAAACCCGGTTGGAAATCATAAATTTGGCAAGATCATAACCCCGGTCCATTACAGCTGTGTGGAGCATCTCATCAATAAATGCCGTTAATTTTTCGACGAGCTCAGCAGACCGCTCGGTTTGAGGCGAAGTATCCCCCAGCCAGAACTTGATTACGTGCAGCATCTCATAGGTCAGGATTCGATCAACGGGTAAATTCAATGCCATCTGATTGAGTGGCGGAATATTCGGGTCGCTTTCAAGAAATTCGGTTACAAGTTTTTGTGATTCAGTTTGAAATTCCGAAGCTTGCCAGGAGGTAAAAACAAACGGATCAAAAGTTTCGTCTGCAAAATCCCGGTATTCTTCGAGCATATCAAAAACGGAATACAGGTAGTTTGCCAGTTTTTCACCGGCAGAAAGATCATCATATCCCGGTATTTCGGATATCATATCGCGATAGCGATGGGGAATACTACTGTAAAAAAAATGCAGAGCCTCAGTTTTACCCGAAAAGTTTTCGTAAAACTCATCTTTGCTGACACCTGCATTTTTCGAAATAGAAGCAACACTGAACGAGCGGTTCGGATCAATGTATTGCTCTACGGCAGCTTGAGATATTTTAATAGCTGTTTCCATTTTGATTTAAATTCTCTTTGCGTGTGAAAACCGGGGCACCTTATTAATCGTTCGAACAATCAATTTGATTGTGCAATATCAACTTTTTAATCAAAATTGATGTTGTATGGCGCTATCAATAACCTGAAAGAGGCAGCAACCGTAACTTCCAGTAATTATATAACTTACCCGAAACTGTTATTCCTGTAAAACAAGAATATAGCCATCTTATTCACCCCATATAATATTCGACCACCAATCGGTATCGCTATCGAAATCGAAATAAGTACTAAAATCGAAAAAAATAAGACACCG
The DNA here is from genome assembly GCA_964505385.1 of uncultured Chitinophagales bacterium. Taxonomy (GTDB): domain Bacteria; phylum Bacteroidota; class Rhodothermia; order Balneolales; family Natronogracilivirgulaceae; genus SLJN01. Next base: position 2,541 of record CAZDIA010000046.1, on the reverse strand, counting down.
ATACGCAAAACAACCTATCGCGAATCATCTTTCGATTGGGTATGTTAGTCTGCCTGTCAATATCGCTGAATATCTTAACCCTGAGGTCTTAAATACTTCTAATTGATAGTAATCCGGTATGAGTTCAAAGAGTAAATCACCTGATAAATACAGAAGAGATGCTCTTTTTCTATTGCTGGTTGGAATATTTCTGACCGCCCTGGTTATGGGCAATATCATTGGAACAACCAAATTCCTGACACTTTTCAGCATCAACTTGCCGGATTGGCTGTTACCGGTAGTTCCCGGGCTCATCCGTGATAGCGAAACCTATACGATGACCATCCCGGCCGGTCTTCTTGCATTCCCAATCACTTTTTTAGCTACGGATTTAATCTGTGAATTATTCGGCCGCAAAAAAGCTCAGCTTGTCATTTGGATCGGGTTATTTATGAATTTATTTATGCTGGGTGTGATGACGGCTGCTTATTATTTGCCGGATACGGAAGGTGTAAGCGGTGGCACTGAGCTTTTTGACGGAGTTTACGGATTTATGATCGGAAATACAGTTGGCAGTATGATCGCATACATAACCGCCCAGACCATTGACGTTCAGTTGTTCCATTTCTGGAAGAAGTTTACCAAAGGGCGGCACCTCTGGCTGAGAAATAACGGATCAACGATGGTGAGTCAGTTCGTGGATTCAGCTGCAATTACAAGCATTTTATTTTTTATGGGCAATCTTGGGGATGAAGTCACCACCTTCGGGGCATTATTGATTCTAATTTTAAACGCTTATGCATTTAAGTTTGTCGCTGCTGCCGTTGATACACCGATTGCCTATGGCATGGTGAGGTTATTCAGGAATTATCATGAAGATCCGGAAGGTAATCCGTTGTACCATTCAAGCGATGATGAAGGTCAGGATAGCACGATCGGGGAGATGCCGGCAAAATAACGCTGCCATGCCTTGCAATGAGCATTTGAGTTTGTTATCGTTGAGCGCACGAAATTTCGGTGAATAAAACAGGGGTTTACTTGTCGGTTTCAAATTCTTTCTGGCGGGAGCTTTATGATTACATACCGGGTATAGTATTGATATTCCGGATTGGTGATGATGATCAGGCAAAGTTGATTTTTGCGAATGAACAGGTTAGGCACCATCTTGGTTATGCTCCCGATCAGTATGTTTTGGCTTCAGAAACTTCTGCCAATTTGCAAAATGAGTTGGAAGGATTGGTAGATGAAGTAGCACGGTTATCACAAAAGCAGTTGAACAGTGCCGAATGTCCGTTTACGCTGCATGATAAAATGGGCAATCCAATCAATTTCGATTTCAAATTTCGGCTGTTCAAATTGAAGGCCAACAACTCCCGGTTCCTGTTGATCCAGCTGGAACTGCCTAATGATATAGAGCAACAACAAGAGGAATCAACTCTACAGAAAGAGTTCTTATACAAACCTGCAATGGTGATGGAGTCAAAACTTGCAAAAGCTTCCGCCGAGCAGGCATATACATTTTCGCAAAGTGACCAGAACATTTTACTGCGAGGTGAACCGGGAGTCGGGAAACAAACACTTGCCGGGAAAATTATTGAGTGGAGTGGAAAGCAAACGGTACCTGAGTCAGTGGATTACAGCAAACACCGAAAACCAAAGTTGGCGGATGTATCAGCAGATGAAATAGAAACTATCAGAATTCATCACATCACCAGGATGCCTCAGGCTGATCAAAATCTGCTGGCAGAATGGATAGAGAGCAAAAACATAAGAGTTATTGCAACCACAACACGCCCTCTTGAAGATGCTATGTCAGATGGTGAATTTGATGAAGCACTATATTACAGGTTGTCTTTTCAAGCTATACTTATTGCTCCTTTGCGAAACCGGAAGGAGGATTTAAAAAAACTTATCGAAGTGTGGGTGAGACCTGTATCAGAGATGCTTGGTTTAGGTAAAATAAGTATTGATGAAAGCCTGATGCGGCTACTGTTGGATCACAATTGGCCGGAAAACTTCCGGGAATTCTATCGCGTAATGCGCAGGTCCCTTCTCGAAATGCAACACTCTGATGAGCGGCTCAATATACGATTTGATTCTGATGAAGGAGCGTTTGAGTCACAAAATGAAAATTTCAACACACACACACCTCCTCTTCTTTCTTTTGATGAAATGAATCGTCAATATTTGCAGCAGGTACTTGAATACACAGATGGAAAGATTTACGGCAAGGACGGGGCCGCTTCAATTTTGGGGCTGAAGCCCACCACGCTGCAGAGCAAGTTAAAAAAGCTGAAGATTCGATAATAATTTTGTTTTTTGAAACACTAATTTCAGAACTCATCCCGTTGAATTTAGGCGCACATCTGAAAGGTTTGGATGCAGTAAAAACTTGATAGTTTGAACATTGACAATCTGCCTTTCAATGTCGTATCATACCTTTTCTTGGTATGTTTTTGTACAAAAATCATGCCAGAGTTTAATTTTTATATTGACATGGGGTGACTAACCCCTTATCTTTGGTATCTCTTTCGGATCGGCTTATGGCGCAGCCGGGCGGGT
>CAZDIA010000045.1:0-20210 GCA_964505385.1 uncultured Chitinophagales bacterium | reverse complement strand
GGTTTTTTGTTTTCTTTGATGGCGAGGGCATCGTTATCCATTTGCCGGGCCTGTTGATGCCCACCGGCGGGAGGAAATTCTGTACCGTCACTTGCTTCCCCTTGAACCCCGGAATACGTTTGCATCGGCCGGAGTTTATACCAGCCGTCCTCGCAATCCACTTCAAGATAATTGGAAGAGTTTCCAAAACTGGTTTCGCCATGGACGATAATTCCGCCTTCTAACTCCATTTCAAAATCGGTGGATTCATCTACAAAAGCGTACATATCCTCACGCTCAGAATACTGTGTGCCGCTAACAGACACCGGCTCTTTTCCGGTTGAATATCGTCCCGCATTGATCGGATAAACGCCCATATCGTATAGAGCGCCACCTCCAAGATCAGGATTACGCCGCCAATCGCCGGTTGAGTGGCCGCCGCTGTATCCGGCGCCCGTGCGTATTTCTTTGATTGGGCCGAATGGTAATGTTTTACCGTATTCAATTATGGTTTGTGTGTTTGGCTCATGCTGCATCCGGTGACCAATGGTTAGATGCACCCTGTTTTTGTTACAAGCATCAATAATAGATTGGCACTCCTGCTCATCCATTGCCATTGGTTTTTCACACCAGACATGTTTGCCGGCCTCAGCACCGGCGATGGAATCCCGGGCATGCAAACCTGGTGGCGTAACCACATAGATGATATCGATATCATCATTGTTGGCGAGTTCGTTCATGTTGTCGTAATTGTACACGTTACCGTCAGGGATGCCGTATCGCTGTTGCCACTCCGGAATCTTGTGAGGTGAGCCGGTTACGATCCCCCGCAGTTCACAGTGTTCTGTTTTCTGAAGACCGGGTGCAAGTCTGCCCGTACTGTAATTTCCCAGACCAACCAGTGCTACACCGAGCTTGTCAGGATTCTTTGGTATTGTAATGGATGGAAACCCTAAAGTGGAAATCGCCATTACAGCACCGGTTTTTTTGATAAAGTCTCTACGGGTGGATTGAACTGACATAAATTGAATCTAAAACTTTTTGGGAATTAACAGGTCAGGATAATAATAACGCAATATAGGTAGCTGGTTTATTATTTCCGAAAAGTAGGGAATGGGTACAAATTAAGGCAATTAAAAAAGGGATTGTAAATCTTTTTAAGGGCACCATACTATACGGGCTGATAAACGGCTAAACCGCGAACACAACGAATACATCACAGTTGTCTTAGTAAGTATTAACAATGGAATAAAGTTACAAGTTAAAATATAATTTAATTCAATTTTACATATAAGATGATTAAAGAATGATAGATTAATAGTAGATTCACCAATAGATAACACCCATTGGTGGGTTAAAAGTCTATAATATAGTGTTTATGGGGCCAACTGCAGGAATCCTGAAAGTAATTGTGCTTGTATTATTGATAAGTGCTTGCACTTATTCGGAATCAGAAAAAGCGACGGAAAAGCTGGAAGCACATGATATTCCGGTAAATGGAGAGGAATTAATATACAACATTCAGGTTAACAATGTGGAAGTGACTGAATGGCTGCTGATAGCCGGGGTTGATCCGAATACTTTGGATGCTAATGACATTTCAGCCCTGATGTGGGCAAGTGATTTAGGGTACAAAAGAATTGTAGAATTGCTTATTAAATATGGGGCAGATGTAAATTATACAAGTCAGGATTTTTTCCCGCTGTTAATTGCCTCAAAAGAAGGTCACCGTCAAATCGTGGAAATATTAATTCAAAATGGTGCCAATGTTAACCATTATAATTCTGATGGGATCACAGCTTTGATGAGCGCAGCAGTTGGCGGACATGATGACATTATTGAAACGTTGCTCCATAATGGTGCAAATCCTCTCAATCAAACTGAAGAAGGAGTCAGGGCGCATCAGTTTGCTTGGGAGGAGGGCCATGAAGATATTGCCTTATATATAAGAAATTACAACGATAGATGATTTCTGGTAAGCAGTAAACTGTAAACATGACAAAAAGTCTACTTTGTAAATTTATTACGGAGAGTGATTGTCTTTAAAATCCGGTTCCTCATTTTGATCGGGTCGTACGCTTAGATCCTTTGCAGGTCCGTGAATTTTACTGTGTTCATCAAGTTCATTGAACTCTATGTTGTACAGATCGTTACGACGATCGCGCAACGGCATTACCGTACCACGATATCGGGAGCGACGCTGAACTTCAAGATCCAGATCTGCAATGACTACCATTTCAGCATTTTGATCGGCCTGAGCGGCAATGCCATCTCTGGAAAATGAAAAATCTGAAGGTGTGAAAATAGCAGATTGCGCATACTGGATTGCCATATTTTTTACCGACGGGATATTTCCCGTTGTGCCCGCAATTGCTACGTATATCTGATTTTCAATTGCCCGTGCCTGCGCGCAGGTCCGTACCCGGGTAAAACCGTGCCTTTCGTCGGTACAAAATGGTACAAATAATATTTGTGCGCCGCTTTCGACCGCATATCTGCCGAGTTCGGGGAATTCTACATCGTAGCATACATTTATTGCGACTTTACCCTTGTCGGTATCAAACACTTTGGGAACCGAGCCGGGCTGTACTCCCCACCACAATCCCTCATCGGGAGTGACGTGCAATTTGTACTGGCGGTCAACAGCTCCGTTTCTGTGAAACAAAAACGATACGTTAAAAATGTGATCCTCCTCCAGCACAAAATGCGATCCCGCTACGATGTTCACATTGTATTTAAGAGCCATCTGAGTAAATAACTCAATATAATCGTCGGTATACTCACTGAGTCTGCGCGCTGCAAGTCCGGGACGTTTTTCTTCTTCAAAGCTTAATAACTGAGTTGTAAAAAGTTCCGGAAGCATTACAAAATCACTGCTGTATTCCGAGGCGACATTTACAAAATATTCTACCTGGGTGGCAAACTCCTCAAAAGAGCTAATTTTTCGCATCTGATACTGCACACAGCACAGGCGCACCGGTTGCGATTTTACCGAAAACCGGGCGGGCGATTGCTCATACTCAACATTAGCCCACTCCATCAATGTAGCGTAAGCGCAGGAGTCGGTGTCCTCCCGCAGATAATTTTTGATAACTCTTTTTACTATAAAATCATTACGAAGCTGAAAAGTGAGTACCGGATCAAAAATCTTTTTGGTGCGTACCTGATGGATATATTCGTATATATCCATTTCATCTTTATACTTATGATAATTCGGCAGTCTTCCGCCAATCATAATTCGCCGCAGGTTTAATTCCCGGCAAAGATCCTTGCGTGCATCATAGAGCCGTTTCCCGATTTTCATATTCTGATATTCGGGATGTACCACCACCTCAATACCGTATAAAGTATCTCCTTCAGGATCGTGATTCCGGATATACCCGTCATCAGAGATTTCTTCCCAGCTGTGATGCGGGTGATATTCATCCAAATCAAGGATCAGACTGATGCAGTAGCCAACCAGTTTTTCATCATAAAAAGCGCCAATCTGACCTTTCGGGAAATGCTTTAGCTGAGATAGGAACTGATCTCTTTTATAGGGTTCCATTTTTTCACCAAAACCTTCCAGCTGAAGGCTTACCATCCCTTCATAATCTTTCGGCTCAAGAAAGCGCAGATACAAATTGTGTTGAATGAGATCTTCTTGCATGTAAAAATTAAAATTTGGGAGAATTTTATTTCAAATAGGTGATGTTTCGGGTAAGCGTGCCGGTATGTGTGCGGGCGACAATCACATATACTCCGCTTGAAAGACCGGTTGGCTCGAATTCAAATGTGTGGGTACCGGCATCAAGCGGGTCATTGTGCAGTGTGGCTAATCTTCTGCCCGTAATATCGTAAATATCCATCCGCACATCATCTTGTTGCGACAGACTAAGTTCAATGCTGGTTTGATTATTGAAAGGGTTCGGATAATTTGGCTGTAATTCCGTCTTTTCGGGGATATCTGAGGTCTGTTCCTGAGGTGAAGAGACGAACACATCTTTTTCGCTTATTTCAAAAGGAGCGATGGATCGAGCAACATCAACCTGATTTCTGAGTGCGCTCAGACTTTCAGCCCATCCTAAAACAAATCCAAGTGTTACTTCATCTCCCGGCTCAACGGAATAGGGGCCGCTTGCTGATACCGAGCCCATATCATCCGCATTCAGTGAGACCTGCTCAATACCGGCGGTCAAAGCAAGGCGCTTTTCTTCAATTCTGAATCCATCATGGCCATCTGCCTGATTGCCGTATACCGTTCCAAAAGAAAGGCTGTCCTGCCGGTCTTGTGCTCTTTCCAGTGTCATGGAAGAGAGATTATCTATAGCAAAGGCTGAGCTTACAGGGCTAATGTGACTAAAACTTGCGTACAGATCATCGGTGTGTACATAATGAATGCTGTCGGGTTCAATGTAATTTGCCTGATGTGCTGCGTCGTCCAGAGTCCAGTCAGTGAAAATTCCGGCATAAAGATTATCCCATCTGTATTCTGATGTGTTGGTGATCCGGTATTTGATAAGCATGGTTTGCCCTGCCTCATCCTCATCTACGGGAAACACCTGCATGGATACATCCGCATACGGGAAATCATCGTGGTTTTCAGATGTGAATCGTGTGGAGTAGTTCTCATTCCTCTTGCGGAAAAGTTTTTGCGGCATAAAATCATCACTTTGAGTATCCATGTATCTGACCGCATCAATCAACCTGTTTCGCCCGTCGGCGCGCAGATGAAGCATCAACCCTGATTCAGCAATTATTGAGGTGTCTGCAATTTCAGGAATGATCCCCCGGCCCTCTTGCGCATTGTCCGGTTTTCGGTAACCGATGCGCCCTTCTGATGAAAAAGAAGCTTTAAGATTACGGCTTTCTGCAAGATCATGGAATACTTCCTGAAACCGTACCGGAAAAAAATCCTCATATTCACCATCACGGCTTTTGTATTTTAGAATCACTTTGGGGTATTTGCTAAGATCAAACTCACCGGAAAAATCAACCGGAAGAGAGGCGCGATATTGGGAATCGTATTCGCGATAAGTGCGTTCTGCTGTGATCTCAAAGCCCTCGGTATAAATATCCGAAAACACGTCAAGTTCAGAGAGGTTACTTCCGTGATTGATCATATCAAGACGAACTTTACCGGATTCACCGGCATCCAGTTTTTGCCCGTTATCATTGACAAACTCGTGATCAACAACTTCTACACCCGGCTGAGGTTCCTGTAGTGCCTTTAAAGCATTCAACCGCCCTTGCCCCAAATGATATTGGTTTTTATCCGTGTTGGCATCTACGATAGATTGGGAGGAATTACGAAGCTGCATTCTTACTCGCTCCGGTGACCAGTGCGGATTGTGATCACGAATGAGAGCGGCTATACCGGAAACAATCGGAGTTGCCATAGATGTGCCTGAAGTTATGCGGTATTCAGGCTCCCAACTTCTATTACCATTATCCTCGGAAAACCGGAATGAGGTACTGTAAACGGCTGATCCGATGGCAAATACATCAGTATGAAAACCGAAAGAGCTGAATGCGGATAATTTGTCATTGTAATCATTGTCGACAGCACCAACCGACAATGCTTCGGGATACGCTGCAGGGTAAAAGGCTCTTGAGTCGGCATTGTTGCCGGCGGCACCAACAACCAGCGAACCGAGCTGATTGGCGTAACGCACGACATCCCGCGCAAAATCCGAGTAAGATGTAGTGCCAAAGCTGGCATTGATGATATCGGCGCCGTTAAGTGCAGCGTAAAGAATCCCCTGAACTCCAAAAGGTACACTTCTTGGATAAAGTTTATTTCCGCCTGTTTTTACCGGCATGAATTGAGCGTGAAAACCGGTACCGGCAACTTCCAGGCCGTTATCGGGTTCGGCGGCGGCGAGCCCGGCAACATGGGTGCCGTGATCACTGTAATCAGCGATGGGATCGGCATTATAGATTCGCTCCTCGCCATTGAAAATATCCCCATCCTGCCAGAAGTTCCATCCTATGGTGTCGTTTTCAACTTCGGGAAATACTTCGCGAACTTCAGGTCTTTCCGGGTTGGGATTACGCCAAAGCTTATTTTCAAGCTCTGGATGATCATAATAGACGCCGCTGTCGATAATGGCAATCACTATAGACGAAGAGCTCCGATTGATGTCCCACGCTTCGAAGATCCGGTGGTATTCAAAATAATCGTGCCCCTCCAGACCGATTCGGCTGTCATTGGGAATATATCCTTCCTGCAACTTATAATTGTACCACGGCTCGGCATATACAACGCCATCCATTTGAGCAACTTTTCCGGATAATTCAGCAGGATCTTCCGATGTACCTAAGCTGATTTTATACGTTCGGGAAAGGCGGTCTTCGGATTTTTGGATTTTACCGGTATCATCAGAGTTACCATCACGCATGCGGGATTCCGGCAAAATGGAGCGGTAGTCCGAAACATTATTTTGAATCCATTGAGCAAGTTGATCCCCGCGGCCGTCCCGTTGCCGGTGTTCCGAAATGGTATTTTCAGTTTTCATAATGATGTAACCGGGAACATATTCGGGCGCGTTATCGGCCATGGTATACCAGGGCAATAACAGGAACAATATAAGTATGAGGTAAATGGATTTCATTAAGGCGAGATTATATGAGATAGATCAACAATGAATATTGATTTTAAGGATGACCCTTGTTAAATCACGCTTATAACATAGTGTTGTCATAAACGAATTAAAAAGGCTGCATGGGTTTATATCCATCAAGAATGGACTTTATTGACCCAATCGTTCACTGACCGGATTGCCTTTATTAATTTTATGCATCAACATGATAATTTACAAAAATAACTTTCTATTTTGGAATCAACGATTATATCATAACCTCCTTTTTATAAGAACCGCTTTTGACTATGCCTGACACCAAAACCGTCAATGAGCGTTCAAAGAAACGCATTGCTGCAATAGATCTTGGCACGAATTCCTTTCACGCTTTGATCGTCGATATTTATTCTGATGCCAGTTTTCGCACAGTGGATTCCGTCAAGGAGATGGTAACACTTGGCAAAGAGGGGGTCGGATCAAAGCTGAGCCCTGAAGCTATGGAACGTGGTTTGAACGCTCTTCAAAAATTCAAGCTGCTAATAGATCATCAAGGGTGTGAAAAAGTAATTGCCGTGGCTACAAGTGCCATCCGGGAAGCCTCAAATGGCGGTGAGTTTATAAAAATGGCTGGTGATCAGATTGGCATTCGTATTGAGGTGGTTCCCGGCAGAGTTGAAGCTGAGCTGATTGGATATGCGGTTCAACACGGTATGGCTTTGGGTGATAAGCCTGTACTGATTATGGATATCGGGGGAGGAAGCACGGAATTCATCATCGCCAACAACGATGAATTTCTGTTTCTTGAGAGTGGTAAAACCGGGGTGGCAAGAACCAAAGCTGGTTTTGTTCGACATGATCCTGTCTCGCATGACGAAATACAAAAACTGACCGAATTTTATAAAAACTCACTTCGGAATGTAAAGCAGGGTCTTGCTGAAAATCCTACCGACATATTGGTGGGAAGTTCCGGTACAATGCAGAATATCGCGACTATGATTGCCCGTCGAAAAGGGCAAAGTACCAGTGTGACATTAAATGAGTTTGAATATTCCGGTGAAGAGTTTCAGGAGTTTTATAATCATGCGATCGGAATGAATCACGAAGAGCGCAAAAAACTAAGCGGCCTTGATTCGAAGAGGGTGGATTTAATCCAGACCGGGCTGGTACAGGTAAAAACGGTGATAGAAACACTGGGGATCAAAAAAATACGAACCAGTACGCAGGCACTGCGAGAGGGAATCATTATCCGGTATATTCGCCAAAAAACGGATGGCCTCAGGATGCTTGATGAATACCCGGATACGCGCAGACGCTCGATTATGGAACTTGTGCGTAAGTGTAACTGGCATGAGGCTCATTCCACACATGTTGCCCGAATGGCTCTAAAGCTATTTGATGAATTCAGCCACATTCATCAGCTTGAAGACAGCGACAGGGAATTGCTCGAGTATGCCGCATTGATGCATGATATAGGCTACCATATTTCACATCAAAAACATCACAAACACGCCTTATATCTGATTTTAAATTCGAAACTGATGGGATTTAATGAAGAGGAAATAAAAATAATGGGGCATGTAGCGAGATATCACCGAAAGTCTGTTCCTAAAAAAAGTCACGATTTATTCATGGAACTTTCTGAGGAAGCTCAAAAAAAGGTAAAAGCGTTATCTGCAATTCTGCGTGTTGCCGATGGCCTTGATCGCAGCCATTATCAAAATGTGATTGATTTTGAAGTTAACCACGGAAATCCCGTTGAAATTTTCATTACTACGTTGAACGATCCTCAGCTTGAGATCTGGGGGGCATCGTATAAGAAAGAATTGTTTGAAGAAATGGTGGGCGCACCCCTCAAAATTGACGGCCGCTCCGGTGAATATCCCGAAAAAGTAAAACGGGAAGAGTCAAGTAAGGTTTAACACCTAAAGTTTACCTTCTGCCATTTATGGATGGAAAATTAATAGGTTACCAAGAAATAAATAACAAACATCAAATAACAAATCTCAAATAAATTCCAATAATCAATGACCCAAAGGGAACCTGGCTACTTGTTTAGGGCTTTGGTTATTGGAGATTGGTGCTTAATTGTATTTGTAATTTGAGTATTAAAACTAATTGGCTATTGGTGCTTGATAATTGACAGACTGTTGCGCAGTTAATTATATCACTCTCCGACCGGTATGATACCTTTCCTGCCAGTAGGAGTTATCCAATCGATCGATAGTGACGCCGGAGGAGTAGGAAGCGTGGATAAATCGTTGTGTGCCTACCATTATACCCACATGATAGGTGAGCGGGCCGGTATCAAAAAATACCAGGTCTCCGGTTCGAAGGTATCGTTTACGCACATTACGCCCCTCGCCGATCTGTTCGCTGGTAGTTCTTGGCAAATCAATGCCGAAGTTTTCCCGCATGGCCGTCAATACAAACCCGCTGCAGTCAACACCGCTTTTACTGTTGCCTCCCAAAGTATAGGGAGTTCCCTTCCATTCGCTGTAGGTGCTCATCAACCGGGATTCCGGAGAGCGTGAGGATCCGGTATTGAGGGTGCCGCACGAAACCAGTAGCACTGATATTGCAATCATTAGGATGAAGCCTGACCGGTTGGGCATAGTGGAAGGTTTGTGATCTGTTTTTTCCCAAAATTAAATGATAAAAGTAACTTTGGAAAGATACTGTCACATGTAGAAGGCAGTCAACTTGAAGCTTCTGTTCTTTTAGTTATAGGCAGAGAATCGATTACTTCAATCGCGGGCGTCGGATTTCCCATTACATAGTAATGAAGTCCTTGAACACCGTGATCAAGCAACTCCAAACTTTGTTTCTTAGCCCACTCTATACCAATTTGCCTTGTTTGCTCCGGTCTGGCTGAAATCTCTTCAACTAGCTGTGAAGGGATGCTTAAGTGAAAATAGCTGGGTAGTGACTTGAGGTGATCAAAACGCGTGAGCACTTTTAAGCCTGGAATTATTGGTACATCAATGCCGAATTCCCGGCAATGGCGTTCGAATTCAAAGAATGCGTGATTGTCAAAAAACATTTGGGTAACTATGTAATCTGCACCGGCATCTACCTTTTCCTTTAGCCGCTTCAGGTCCCACTCCATATTTGGAGCTTCAAAATGCTTTTCAGGATATCCGGCAACACCAATGCAGAAATCTGATGGTGTAGGATCCAATATATTATTAAGATATTTACCCCTATTCATGTTACTGATTTGCTTAACCAAATCCACCGCGTATTCATTAGCTTCTAAATTTGAACCGGGTTTTCGGGTAGACTCAGATTCATCTCCGCGGACAGCCAGGATATTATCAATCCCCAGGTAGTTTAATTCAATCAGAGCATCTTCGGTTTCATCTTTGGTAAAACCTTTGCAAAGCAGGTGTGGAACGGGATCCACATTATATCTGTGCTTAATCGCGGCGCATAATCCAATGGTTCCCGGTCGCTTGCGCAGAATGTGCCTCTTGATTGATCCATCGGTAAGCTCTTCGTAATAAGCCTCTGCCGCATGATAAGTAACATCTATAAAAGGTGGTGAAAACCGCATCAGCGGATCAAGCGTGTTGAATACATCGTCGATGCTTCCACCTCTTTTGGGTGGTATGATTTCAAAAGATATAAGGGGTTCAGAAGCGCGTTTGTAGTGTTCAATAACTTTCATGGGTAATAAGTAATTAGAGCAATAGTAGTAGTTTTTCGTCAGTCGTATTTTATGAGTTCATCCGGCAACAATAATTAACGCCATAACCGTGGGGTAAGTCTCGAAGCATCCGGAAAATTGGCAGGGTTTCGGAAATTTTGTGATTATATTTGGATAAGAATTATCAGAAAAATTGCTTTGAAACAAAATAGTGTTTGTAAGAATACTCTAAGTACCCTAAGATATTGGCGTTTTCTTAGAGGCACTAAATAAAATCATCAACACTTTGTAAATAAATATGCATTTACTTGTAAATATTGATCATATTGCTACACTGCGCAATGCACGTGGGGAGGGAGTGCCCGACCCGGTGGAAGCAGCTAAAGTATGTGAGGATAATGGAGCTCGCGGTATCGTATTTCATTTGCGGGAAGACCGCAGACACATTAATGATGATGATGTTTGGCGGTTAAAAAAATCTGTCAAAGGCCGGCTCGATTTCGAAATGGCCGCTACTGATGAAATGCTGAAATTATGCCTTCAGATACGCCCCCTTCTGGCTACTCTTGTTCCGGAATCGCGTGAAGAGTTAACTACCGAAGGCGGTTTGAAAATGAGCAAAGTAGCAGATCGCTATGGGGAAACGGTTATACCGGCATTGAAAAGTCATAATATTATTTCCAGTTTATTTATGGACCCTGAAAGCGAAGATATCCGTCTTGCTGCTGAAGTCGGTGCCGACGCAATTGAACTGCACACCGGTAAGTTTGCCAATGCAACTGGCAACGAGCAAAAGCAGGAGCTTCGGCGCCTTGTTGAGGGTGCTGAACTGTCAAAATCGTATGGGTTAATAGTCAATGCCGGTCACGGATTGAATTTTGATAATATCGAGCCGCTGCTCAAAGCCATTCCTTATCTTGAAGATATCAGTATAGGCCACGCACTTATTTGCGATGCATTGTATATGGGACTGGGCAACACGGTAAAGAAAATGTCGGATCTGATTGAATCCTATAATCCGAAAGAAGCATGAATGCAGAAACGGATCCCAACCACAAAGCGGGTTACGCGGCTATAATCGGCAAACCGAATGCCGGGAAGTCTACGCTGATGAATACGCTATTAGGCGCTAAATTGTCAATCATAACCAATAAGCCGCAGACAACCAGAAACCAGGTGGTGGGTATCTATTCGGATGAAGATTCTCAGATAATATTTTTAGATACTCCGGGTCTTATCAATCCAAGGTATGGGTTGCAGGAGAGTATGATGCGGGCCGTAAACCGGGCAAGATCTGATGCAGATGTGGTTCTTCATCTGGTAGACGGCAACCGGCCAACTGAACCGGAGCAAGAACTTCAGTACGTCTCAGAGCTGAATGTGCCGGTGTTACTGGTTATCAACAAAACCGATTTGGCAATCCGGGATCGCATTGAATCCTGTAAGCAACAGTATACATCCGTGATGGATTACGCTGAAATACTGGAAGTATCCGCGATGCAGGCGGCGGGTACCGGCGAGTTGATGGATGCAATAAAAAAGCGGATGCCGCTAAGTCCTCCTTATTATCCGAAGGATCAGCTCAGTGAACACCCCGAGCGTTTTTTTATTTCCGAGATGATCCGCGAGCATCTGTTCATTCAGTTTCGTCAGGAAATACCGTACTCATGCGCAATCAATATTGTGGATTATGTGGAGGATACGGATATGGACCATATTCAGGCAGAAATCATTGTAGACCGAAAGTCCCAGAAAGGCATGCTGATAGGAAAAGGAGGAAAGGCGCTGAAAAAACTGGGAACGGCAGCGCGCCGGGAAATTGAAGCTTTTCTGGATAAAAAAGTCAATTTGCAACTATTCGTGAAGGTCAGGGAAAAATGGCGGGATAAACCTTCGTTTTTGCGCTCATTCGGGTATGATTAAATGCTTTTATCAATACCTTAATTCCTGAATAACAGCCATAACATCAATGCTGTTAACAAAGCAATGATGGCAGATATCCAGTAAACTCCTTCAAAAGAGAACCAACCGAAAAAGATACCGACGATTACCGGTCCGAGCGTTTGCCCCAACCTGAGAACCGTTCCGTTTATGGCAAGCACGGCACCTCGCGTTTCCTCCGGAGCCTCTTTGGATATTTGATTCAGGATGTTTGGCAGGTTGACTCCTTGTCCCCAGCCATAAAGCAGCACCGGCAGCGCTAACAACCATAAGTTACTGACCACTGGAATTAACAGAAAAGCAAGCATATAGATTAAAAAGGATACTTTCAGTAGTACACCTTCGCCAAACCTCAGAGCCAGCTTTCCCAGGACACTTGATGAAATCCCGTTCGAAATAGCAACACATGAGACAATCAGGCCGATTGCCAAAGAATCTCCACCGAAACGATCTTCTATAAAAAAGGGCAGATAGGTGAGTATGGGCCCGTAAAGCAGTATAAAAGATAAAATACTGGTAAAAAAGAGCACCAATATACGCGTTTGCCGGAGTGCCAGGCCAAGTTCGATAAAATAATTTTTCAGCGACTTAACATTATCAGGCTGCGTAATATTCATCCTGAACATCACCAAAAAACCAACGGGAATGGCGATTAACGGCAACAAAAAAGGATACTGCCATCCAAATAGAGCAAGCCCGCCTCCGATCGCCGGGTAAATTGTAGCCCCGACACTCAGCACTCCCGAATTGTACCCCATTGCGGTAATACGCTCATTCCCCTTAAACAGGTCGCTTATCATTGTGGCATTTAGAGAACCGAGAGAAGAGGCTCCCACACCCTGCAAAACTCTCATTACAAAAAGGAAGGTAAAGTCTTGCGCGAAGGAGCAGGCGAATCCGGCACCGCCAAACAAAAATAAACTCGGAACCACCACATTTTTTCGGCCGATACGATCTGCTATAACTCCGAAAAAAGGAGACAGAAAAATTCCGGGGAACGTGAATGCCGTAACAAGCAGCGCCACTTCCTGAGTAGATAATCCCATCTCTCTTGCAATACCGGGGAATGCGGGGGTGACACTTGAAACACCCAGTATGCCGGACAAAGTGATACCAAATATAATGTGAAGGTTGGGATTTTTGTAAACAGGCGCTTTGGGTGCTTCGATGATTCCTTAGGATTTGAGGTTAATAATTTTCATTCTGGTATCATCCAACTGATGCTTGTAATAAAAAGTTTAACGGATTTATCTGCCGAACGGAATAGTAACACCCAGCCATGGGAAACCTATAAAATCTATGCCGATACCTCCCGGACGAACTAATGCAAAATCAACGGCAAAGTTTTCGGAAGACCAACCGACCAGCGTAAAACTGCTCATATAAGATATTTATAATCCGAGTACATGAGCTTTTAGGTGCGAGCGCAACGAAGATATTTGCGTTTTCTTAGAGGCACTAATGACTCGCTGATTATTTCAGTGCATTAACTCTAATAAAACGTTTTGTCTTTTTTGGCATAATCCTCTAATAGTGATGCAGGCGCAAACCGGTTCCCGTGTTTTTCCTGAAAAAACTTCAGGCGGGTTACGATATCCTCAGCACCTTCAGCATCAATGTAGCGAAACGGACCGCCAAGAAACGGTGGAAAGCCAAGGCCGAGAACTGCGCCGAGATCACCATCTCGGGCAGATTCCAGAATATTCTCCTGCAGGCAATAAGCGGCCTCGTTGACCATCATCAATGAGAGTCGTTGTTGAATCTCCTCGTCATGGAAGTGAGTACGTTTTTCTCCTCCGAAAAACTCATATACCTCGTCATTAATATGCTTTTTACCGGATCGGGGATATTCATAAAACCCTTTATTATTTTTTCGCCCTTTGTAATCGGCTTCAAGCATAGTTTTGGCTTTATTACCGGTAGAAACGCCTCTTTGCTCAAACAAGGGTTGCATAATGTCGCCCACATGAGCGGCTACATCGAGTCCGACTTCATCCATCAAAGCTGCCGGACCCACCGGAAAACCGAAATCTCTCATAGCTGAATCCAGTTGTTCTATATCTACACCTTCATCAAGCATGTTCAATGCTTCGTTCATATAGGGAACCAGAATGCGGGTAGTGTAAAAACCGGGTCCGTCTTTAACCACGATTACATGTTTCCCCTGCCGGATACCTACCTGCCGTGCAGTAGACGTAACCCAGTCTTCGGTTTTGTCGGTAACTATAATCTCCAGGAGCGGCATTTTTTGAACCGGCGAAAAATAGTGCATGCCGAGCACTTGTCCGGGGCGCTTCGCGTTTTTGGCTATTTCTGATATAGGTAATGAGGAAGTATTTGACGCAAAAACACACGACTCTTTAGCGGCGGATTCAACATCTGAAAGAACTTGACGCTTCAGTTCAATATCTTCAAATACGGCTTCGATTACCACATCGGCATCTTTGAGATAATTGTAGTCGTCGGTCGGGGTGATTAAACTAATCTGCTGATCACGATCAAAGGTAGTAATAATTCGTTTTTTGACTTTTTTATCCAACTCATTGTAGACAGCTTTAAGACCTTTGGAAGCTGATTCCTGGTCAACATCTTTCAGCACAACATTATAGCCGCGATGAGCTGAGATATCAGCAATACCTGCTCCCATTAGTCCAGCCCCAAGCACCCCGATTTTTTCAACTTCCTGCGCGAGCTTTTCCTGCGGATTTTTCTTTGCTTCCTGCATGGAAAAGTACAACTGCACAAGCTCGCGGGACTGCGGGGTAAAAGCGAGTTGCCCGAATTTCCGGGACTCCTCCCGGAGCCCGGCATCAAGTCCCTTTTCCATTCCGGTTTTGACACATTCGATGATCTCAAAAGGTGCCGGCATATTTCCCCTTGTTTGAGACATCACCCTTTTCTTCGCCTGGCTGTAAATAATTCGGCGACCAGGGAATGTACGTTCAAGCAGTTTTTCCGGCATTTTTGCGCCTTGCTGTCGGGTTGGCAATCCGTTATCGGCAAGCTTGCGGGCAACTGTCTTCGCGGCATTTTCAAGGCCGTGTTCATGGACCAGCTCATCAACCAATCCCATTTTTTGGGCAGGTCTCGCAAAAATATTCCGGCCTGTAAGCATCATATCAAGCGCACTTGATATGCCTACCAAACGTGGCAGCCGCTGGGTGCCGCCACCTCCCGGCAGCAGACCAAGCTGTACTTCAGGGAGTGCAAATTTGGTTTTGGGATGTTGCGTGGCTATGCGGTAATGGCAGGCAAGAGCTACTTCCAGCCCGCCTCCGAGAGCGGCTCCGTGGATGGCAGCAACTACCGGTTTGTTTGAGTTTGCCATGCGTCTCAAAAGCTGATTTCCATCCCTGCTGAATGCTTCAACTTCTTCCGGCGATTGAAATTTTTGGAACAGCTTGATATCGGCTCCGGCTATAAAAGAGTCTTCTTTTGCACTTGTCAATACAGCAGCCCGGATGCTGTCATTACCCTCCAGCTCATCAAAAATAGCCGGAAATTCATCCAGCAGTTCTTTGGTGAGAACATTGACTTTTTCGCCCGGTTGATCAAGGGTTATTACTGCCAGATCATCTTCTTTGGATACCGATACATAACTCATAGCTCAAATAGTTTTGAATCCAAATGTGAATTAATTTTACTTATATCGCTGCAAAAGCATGGCATGACCAAGCCCACCGGCAGCGCAAGCGGATACCATCGCTAATTTGCCATCTTCACGAATAAGCCGGTTTGCAGCCGTAGTTACAAGACGTGCGCCGGTAGCTCCGAACGGATGACCCAGGGACAGGGAGCCACCAAGGGTGTTTAATTTATCCAGAGGAATTTCTCCCACCTTTTTGCGCTTATTAAGATTCTTTTTGGCAAAAGTTTCTGAATTGAGAGCATAAAGCACCGAGAGCACCTGTCCGGCAAAAGCTTCATGAAGCTCAAATACATCAATATCTGAAAGGTTAAGCCGTGAACGATCAAGTACCTGGGGGATAGCATAGGCCGGACCAAGGAGCAGCTCATCTTTCGGACTTTGGGCCACATAATTGTATTGTTTAAACCGTGCCAAAGGTTCGAGCTCAAGTTCCTTGGCTTTTTCTTCCGACATGATTAAAACTGCCGAGGCGCCATCAGTGAGGGCGGATGAATTACCTGCGGTTACAGTACCATATTCTTTTACGAATGATGGTTTAAGATTTTCAAGTTTATCCATTGTGGTGTCATCCCGATAGGTGTTATCAAACCGGATGACGTCAAAATCGGGCGGAATACTTGCCGGCACCAGCTCCTGGTCGAGCAGTTGGTCCCGCGTAGCCATGGTTGCCCGTTGATGCGAGCGCATGGCATAAGCGTCCTGTTCGCGGCGGGTGATACCGAATTTTGCCGCCATTTTATCGCAACTTTCTCCCATTGTTTCACCGGTTGAAAACTCTGAAACCTGTGGCACCTCCGGGAGAATATCATTGGGCCTTAAACCTCTGAGTAGTTTAAAATACTCAGGGGCTGTTTTATATTTCTGCGAGGCAATCAGTTTTTTTCTCAACTTGCGCTTCAGCCGGATCGGTACATCAGACATGGTTTCCGCACCTCCGGCAATAATAACATCCGCCTGACCCGAAATAATGCGTTCAATGCTGCTGGTTATTGCCTGATTGGAGGAAATACAAGCTTGGGTAACAGTATGCGCAGGAGTTGATTCAGGAACCCCAGCCGCAAGAGCGGCATCACGTGCTAAGTTGCTTGTTTTCACTTCCTGAATCACCGTTCCCATGATTACCTGATCGATCATTGATGGGGAAAGTGATGAGCGATCAAGCAGGCCTCTTAGTGCCATACGTGCCAAATCGTAAGCCATTAAGTCCGTATATCCGGTTCCCGAGCGCTGAAACGGAATCCTGCAACCATCGACCAGGACCACATTCCGCAGTGTATTTGCTTTTGCCATAGCTAAATTGTTCAGTTTAACACCGTTAAGTAATAAATATAGAATCTATTTACCAATACAACAAATGATGGCAAGATCATTTCATTTTGCGAGGGGTTATTAATTGAAGTGTTAACCTGAGTTCGATTATAAAATGCGTAGAATTTCTGCGTATATCTGCGAATTAATCAGCGTAACTCTGCGAGAAAACTACTTTTTTTCTATCTCTCGCTGATTATCGCAGATGATTTCGCTGATTTACGCAGATACATAAATTCTGATTTAGAGCATGAAGTAAATCGGAGTTATATTAAATCGTATAAAATTAATTACATACATAAATTATGTATAATAAAAAACAATCGAATTCAGGTTATTAAAATTGCTGCAAACAATTCAATAATTAGTAACAATTTGTCGCTTCTTCAGATTTTTAAATAGCTGCGAAGATACAGGGTAAGAATTAGAAATTTCATGATGATTGCAGTTGTGATTAAATCAAAAATCTATCATATTATTACTTACATATTAAATTCATAATTAAAGTGGCTATGAGATTTATTCCGATTTTAATTCTGCTTGTGATCTTAACTTCATGCCAAACCGATGAACAAGATCTCATCGATGAATACACCACTACGGCATTGAGCGACTACGAGGTGTTGATTGACTTTGAGAGTCAGAAACTATTGCAGCCCGCTCAAGTAGAAATGGTTGGTGATGACCGTCTGATCATTTCGGATTTTGGTAGTTTTTCGCTAAAGAAATTTGATACCCAGGGTAACATGCTCAACGAATTCGGCCGTGAAGGGGACGGACCGGGGGAATTTCGCTCACCAACCAGTCTTACGGTAGATGGCGATGATGTCTATGTGTTTGATGATCAGAACCAGAATTTTGTCCGGTTCTCGACGAATGGTGAATTTGTCAGTAGCATCACCCATGAATACGATAATCTGATGTTTGGATCCCACACAGTAAAAAATGGCTACCTGTATTCAACAAAAGGTGGTGCGAATAATGCACTGTTAGCACGGTTCGATCAGGATGGCAATCGACTGGAAAGTTATGGAGAGCCGATTGGCGAACTTTCCGATGATTTTGGAGAAATCATGCAATCTTCAATCAATCAGGCTGAGAACGAGGAAATACCGGATGCCCTGAAAAATTCGGGAATCCTTACACATGCAGATGAAACAGTCTGGATGAGTATGAGCGGCCGGCCCCGAATTTACCAGATCACCGGAGATGACAATTTCACCGGATTTGATTTCGAAGTCGAACGAAAGGTAAAGATCGAGGCCGAGTTTTTTGAAGCCATGGCAGAAATGGAGCAACCAGCTCTTATGAACTTTCAATATGTAACCGACCTTGTTGCCACATCCGAATATCTGTACTTGTTGAATGTCATCCGGGATGAAGAGGAGCCTGCCGTTATTTATCAGGTATCAAATGAAGGGCAGATCACCAATCGGTTCAAACTCGAAGACCAAACGGCCAATAATTACCGCATGACCATAAGCCCAGATGACAACTATCTATATCTAACCAAACCGGATGAAGCATCACTGTTGAGGTACCGGCTATAAACAGTAATTTCTTTTTAATTTTCTACCTGCAGTATTGACACAGGCTATTTAAAGATTGTATATTTGAATTCTGTGACAAAAATCCGAATTGCAGTTGGTTTAGAGCATCCAGACGCTTACAGTCGGGAAGGTCAGTGGTTCGAGTCCACTATCACGTACTAAGGTTAAAGTTCTTAAGTTATTGGGTGATTAGCTCAGTTGGTTTAGAGCACCTGCCTTACAAGCAGGGGGTCAGTGGTTCGAGTCCACTATCACCCACACAAAGCCTTGCATGATTAAAAAAATTGTGTAAGGCTTTTTTTATGGCTGCTGTTTATGCTACGAAATCCGGAGGGAGGCGCTGCGACGTGAGCGTCAGGTAAAGAAATGGGGTAAGTCAATGATAGAGAAGATGATCAGC
This sequence comes from uncultured Chitinophagales bacterium, assembly GCA_964505385.1. Lineage (GTDB taxonomy): Bacteria > Bacteroidota > Rhodothermia > Balneolales > Natronogracilivirgulaceae > SLJN01. The sequence goes on along the minus strand of CAZDIA010000045.1, from coordinate 1,177 downwards.
AGCGGTGATTAGCTCAGTTGGTTTAGAGCGTCCCGACGCTTACAGTCGGGAAGGTCAGTGGTTCGAGTCCACTATCACCCACATAAAGCCTTACATGATTAACAAAATTGTGTAAGGCTTTTTTTGTGGCTGCTCTTTATGCTATGGAAAGCAAGCATTACTTCTATATACTAAGAAGCATTAAAACCGGTGGGTACTACAAGGGAGTCTCCCACCATCTAAATTTGCGCTTGCGAGAACATAATCGGGGGAAAAATCCTTCTACTAAAGCCGGGTGTCCCTGGAAGTTGGTGTATTTTGAGGTCTATGATATCCGGACGGAGGCGCTGCGACGTTAGCGTCAGGTAAAAAAATGGGGTAAGTCATTGATAGAAAAGCTGATCAGCTGTGGTGATTAGCTCAGATTGTTTGATAGCGCTGTTTAATCGAACTTAACTATTCAAATATCTCTTAACTTGCGTCTCATACCCTTTATTGAGATTTATAATCAGCTTACGTATTCTGCGATGGATAAGGCAGTGCAGTCTGCGCAATTACGTTGGCTAAATCATATTTCCAATGAGTAAACATAAACCGGATCTGATTTCCTGGAAACAAAAGGTGGAAAAAAACCTGAAAGGCAAATCTCTAAAAGATTTGGAAACCGAAACACCGGACGGCTTCACCATCAGGCCTCTTTATACTTCTGATGATCTGGATGGCTCCGGCTATGAGGAGTCGTTGCCCGGGGAATTTCCCTACACACGTGGTCCATATTCCACCATGTACACCCAAAGGCCGTGGACTATCCGCCAATATGCCGGGTTTTCGACGGCGGAGGAATCCAATGAGTTCTATCGTGAAGCTCTGGCAGCCGGACAAAAAGGGCTCAGCGTAGCTTTCGATCTCGCCACCCATCGCGGCTACGATTCCGATCATCCCAGAGTGGAGGGCGACGTCGGCAAAGCCGGAGTTGCAATGGATTCAGTTGAGGATGCCAAAATCCTTTTTGATGGTATCCCGCTCGATCAGATGTCGGTTTCGATGACAATGAACGGTGCGGTACTGCCGGTCATGGCGAATTACATTGTTGCAGCCGAGGAACAGGGCGTTAAACCGGAACAGCTCAGCGGTACCATCCAAAATGATATCCTCAAGGAGTTTATGGTGCGCAACACGTATATTTATCCGCCGGAAC
>CAZDIA010000044.1:0-20599 GCA_964505385.1 uncultured Chitinophagales bacterium | reverse complement strand
TTCTGCGCGTGTGCGTGCCCCTGACTGCCATACCCGAGCACTGCTACTGTTTTATTTTTTAGCAGATCGAGGTTGGCGTCTTTGTCATAATAGAGTTTCATGGAGTTGATTTTTGGTTTGTTAGTTGATTTAATTTATAAGGCATCAAGCAGACAGTTGGTCTTCACCATTTTAAATTTCACACTTTGTGCCTCGATGCCTTCATGATTGCAATGTAATCTTAGGTGCCGTTTCAAATTCGCGTTTCATAGCTACGGTGCCGGTACGTGCAACTTCTCTGAGCCCGAATGGCCTTAGCATGTTGATGGCTGCACTAACTTTATCCCGGCTGCCGGTAGCTTCTACAGTTAGAGTTTCGTCACTTATATCCACAATATTGGCGCGAAAAATGTTGGTGACCTGCATGATTTCAGATCTTTTATTTTCCGGTGCATCGACTTTGATCAGTGCCATTTCACGTTCCACAAAGGATTCAAAAGTGAGCTCGCGAACTTCAATTACATCCACCAGTTTTTCGAGCTGACCGACGATCTGTTCAATAATATGCTGATCGCCTTTGGTTGTGATCGTCACGCGGGCCGTATTCGGTTCTTCAGCTTCACCGAGGCTGATGGTTTCGATGTAATACCCACGACCACTGAACAACCCGACGATTCTGGGTAGTGCATTAAAACCGTGGGCAACTGTCAATGTCAGCGTATGTATTATTGGCCGCTTAATGTCATCGCCGGCGGCATTGTTATTACTATTATTATTGTTGGTGGTTTGTGGCATGTTGGTGTTTGATGTTTGACCCCGAAGGTTTTCGGGGCAGGCTGTTTGACGTTTGATGTTTGATGTTTGAGGTTGGCGTAAACATCAAACATCAAACAGAATTAATTAAAGTTGTTGATAATTTTTTACTTGTCGTGGTTAGTTGGTAATTCAGTGTCAACCATATCATGAACTGCCGCGCCGGGAGGTATCATCGGATATACATTTTCTTCCTGTTCGACATGTACATCCATGATGACCGGTTTATCGGTGATGGTCATCGCTTTTTGCATGATTTCACGGAATTCCTCAGGTGATTCAGCTCGCATGCCAACTGCCCCGTAGGATTCAGCAAGAGCGACGAAGTCGGGGTTTCCCTGCTCGAGGTGGGAGTGGGAATACCGTCCTCCGAAAAACAGCTCCTGCCATTGCCGCACCATACCGAGATAATGGTTATTCATGATGACAACTTTAACAGGGATGTTGTAAGCTACAGCGGTGCCGAGTTCCATGGCAGTCATCTGAAATCCGCCGTCGCCGGTAATACAAACGACTTCGCGATCGGGACAGGCGACTTTGGCTCCGATTCCGGAAGGAAATCCAAATCCCATTGTTCCCAGACCGCTGGAAGAGAGCCAGCTTCGCGGATGATTGAATTTATAATACTGAGCAGCCCACATCTGATGCTGGCCTACATCCACCGTCACTATGGCTTCACCTTTAGTGATTTCGGATGTCATTTCCATTAAATGTTGAGGCGCAATTCCTTTTTCCGGCTTTTTATACCGAAGGGGATGTTCTGTTTTCCATGTATCGATTTGTTGATACCATTCTGAAAGCTCAAGAGGCTGAACCAGTTGATTGAGCTGTTGCAAAACGGTTTTGGTATTTCCGATAATCGGCACCTCCACCTGCACATTCTTATTAATGCATGAAGGGTCAATATCGATGTGGATTTTCTTTGATTTCGTTGAGAATTCATCCACTTTTCCGGTCACACGATCATCAAACCGGGCTCCGACGGCAAGCAGTACATCACATTCCTGTATTGCCATGTTTGCCCACCAGGTGCCGTGCATTCCGAGCATACCGAGGGATTGCTCGTCATTTTCGGGATAGGAGCCAAGCCCCATAAGGGTAGTAGTTACGGGTGCTCCGGTAGTTTCGGCAAGTTCGCGAAGCTCTTTCCACGCTTCTCCTGAAAGCACGCCACCGCCGGCGTAGATCAAAGGTTTTTTGGCGTTATTGAGCAATTCAGCAGCATTGCTTATTTGGCCGAAATCTCCTTCATCTGCAATATTATAACCCCGAATACTGACTTTGGTGTCCGGCGTATAGGTGCCGGTGGAATTAAGCATATCCTTTGGGAGGTCTATAAGTACGGGGCCGGGACGCCCGGTTTGTGCTACATGGAAAGCTTCGGGAATCACCCAGCTCAAATCAGAGGCATCTTTGACCAGATAACTATGCTTGGTGATCGGCCGGGTGATGCCGATAGTATCAGCTTCCTGAAACGCGTCGTTTCCGATCAACGAGGATGGGACCTGACCGGTAAATACTACCAATGGGATGGAATCCATCATTGCCGTAGTAATTCCGGTAACGGCGTTGGTTGCTCCGGGGCCGGAGGTTACAAGCAATACACCCGGTTTTCCGGTAGCACGTGCATATCCGTCAGCAGCATGGGTGCCGCCTTGTTCATGGCGAATCAGTATGTGGCGGAGCTCAGGAGCTTTATATAATTCATCATATAACCCGAGCAGCACACCGCCGGGATATCCGAAAATGGTATCCACACCCTGATTGAGCAGTGCCTGAATAAAAATTTGAGAACCCTTGAGTTCTACAGCATTATGGTTGGTTTCAACAGCGTGGAGTGCATGATCATTGCTGTTGTCCGGCTCGGCTTTGTTTGTTTTGGCTGTTTTCATAGACCTCACAGTTTTCCCAGAGGTCATTGCCTTGGAGCCTTATGCGATATGTGTTGGGTAGATATTCGGGAGGGGCTGTCGGGAATGACCTCTGGAGTATGTTACTTAATTAGAATTAGTAGTCCAGAGATAATTCCCGAAATGATCTGTAGAATAATAATAGAGCTAATAATACCAATAATTGGCAGGGAAGCAATTTGTGCACCTATGTCCACACTGCCGACGGAAGCTATACCGGCATCAATTGGTGAATTGGTATGTGTGGTTATATTGTGCACGGAATGAATTATTCTGCATTAAGATCATTTGACATCAGCTAAACAAAGCAATTCACAGGAAGATGTCAAGCCCTAAAGCAAATAAAAAATTAAATTAAGGGATAAAACGGGGATGGATGGATTAAAATATTATTGAAAGACTGCGAAAAAGGTTAAAATAAAAATGCTAAAACTAAATATTGATTAAATAATCTAAATTAAAAAAGCGCTTTCAGGGTTAATTTCGCTGTAATTTTGTTTTTGGAGTCGGGTTTCAGAATTCAGAAGTGAGGTCCGAAACCTTAAATCTGGAAGATAGCTTACTTTGTGATTTCGATAAGGGTAGATTTTGATCAGATTATTTCAGCCAACTTCTCATTCGCCTCATTCTTGATGCCCTGCAGAAGACGTGCAGAGAGTGGCTCATAGAAGGATAGCTCAGGTATTTACAGAAAGCCTAAATTTTAGCCCTCGACCAAACCTGAAATCGATTAGAAATGCGATTTGGTTACTTATGTAATATAACTAAGGAGATCATGCAATAACATAAACCATCAATCAAAAGATGAATAGGTATGTTATAAAATTTTTTTTACATAGGGCAGGACTTCAACATGACTTACTCACCCGGTGAATTTTTTGGAAACCATTACGATGCTCGTCTTCAACTGACTCAGGTCTTCGCTTAAATTGGAATGGCTATGCTTGTTGCACTTCAAGGGTAGCGTGATTGGGCTAAGAACATCTCGTAGATAACTGTGGTGAAGCTATAGTTTTATATATCCAGACCTAAAACTCTTGAAATAGTGTTTGTAAGTTAGTAGCTTACAATTAACGTGAATAGCGAATCAGCATTCAGCATTCAGATGCACTATACTATTTAATGTTAAATTGGGTTCTTTATAGTGTATAATAAGGTTGTCACGGATGTAAGATGTTGGTCTACGTCTATGCCGGCTAAAAAATTCTTTTCAAAGCTTATTACACAGAAAATACAATTCAAGTTTAAGTAAACGGGACTTTTGAAATTCGTAAAAGTATCAGACGACTTGTTATTCTACTTGGCTTTACAGGGAACATAGCCGATCCATTCATGAATAAGATATAATTCTTTAAAAAAGATCAAATATGAGTCTCATTAGACGAATAATACATACAATAATTTTTTCATTACTGTTACTATTAATTACTTTTCCTGTCAATGAACTTCGGGCGTGTACTGAATCATCATTTGATGGAGGGGAAGGTACATCTGGAGATCCCTATCAAATTGAAACAGCAGAGCACTTAAATAATGTAAGAAACTGCCTTGAAGACCTTGAGGATCAAGTTTTTTTCGAACAAATTGCTAATATAGATCTTGGAGGGGATGATTCATCCGGAGATTTTTATAATTCCGGAGACGGCTGGGATCCTATTGGTTCTGAAACATCAGCGGATGATGATGATACCCAAAACGACTTAAGATTCACCGGTAACTACGATGGAAATGGATATACCATTTCAAATCTGTTTATAGACAGAGAAGAAACCAATAGTGTAGGTTTATTTGGTGTTATTGGTTTGGAAGGTGTTGTACAAAATGTAAGAATAGTTGGAGCCAATGTAACAGGCCAAAGAGGTGTAGGTACAGTAGCCGGAAGAATCCGGGGTGAAAGCGATGATACAAAAGTGGAAGGATCATCGGCCGTAAATGGAACTGTAACAGGCCATGCAGTAGTGGGTGGTCTTGTAGGTGGTAATAACAGTTTTATCGATGCTCCGGCAAGAGAAGACAGGCCACTTATAAGCCAATCATTTGCTGATATTGATGTATTTCATCAATTCCAAAATAATGATACAAATCAAGGCGATGAGCCGGGCGTTACTGAGAAATACGGCGGCCTGGTTGGTTGTAATCAAAAAGGTCAAACCGAAGATAGTTATGCACTGGGTGATGTGACTATTGAGTATGCCCAAGATAATAAAGATAATGACGGAGAAGCTCTTTCAAGAATAGGTGGGTTTGCAGGCTGTCTCGAAAATAATGGCCGCATTGAAAGAAGTTATAGTATAGGCACTGTTACTATATCATCAGTATTAACAAGCGATTCAGATTGCGCAGTTGATTCAATAGAAGATTGCGAAAATTCATTTGAGCAAGATGATGATGCATATCTGGTAGGTGCTTTTGCAGGAAACAAAGCGGGTATAGGTGTTAACACAGGTGATATTGATGATTCGTATGTTTTAGATGAATCTCCTTTAGAACCAGTTGGTGGTACAGAATCTGGTGATGTGACCGAGCTTGATGAAGAAGATTTGCAGACAGAACTAGATGGTTTTGATTTTGATAATGTTTGGTCAAGAGACCCGAACATTAACAACGGTTTTCCTTATTTGAGTGGAAACGTACCATCCGTCTTTTCTCGGGAGTCTGGAAACTGGAATGTAGCTGATACCTGGTCAACGGATTCGTGTGGCGGGGCAGAGGCATCCGAAGCGCCCGGTAACGATGCAGATGTTATCATATGCAATGACGATGAAGTCACGGTAAACACCGACGTTACAAATACGAACTCTGTTACGATACAAGACGGAGGCACGTTGCTTGTAGATGATGATGGAAAGCTGGATATCGAAGGTTCATTGCATCTTGAATCCAACGGCGAACTGGACATCGCCGACGGCGGCGTGGCAGAAATTCAAGATGGGGCAAGCATCACCAAAGATGGTACCATCACCGTTCTGAGCGGCGGGATGTTCAACAACCAGAGCGGCGATAAAGACGTCGAGCTGGAATTAGAACGCGAGCTGACGGTCAGAGGCTGGGTTACACTGGCCTCGCCTGTCGAAGATAAATCCTATTCAGACCTGCTCCAAGGCAACATCCGCACACAGATTCCGGGCAGAGATGACATCGCAAATGAAAACGCCAATATTTACACCTGGCCTCTTGATGAGGAAGACATGCAACCGGAAAACTGGGATTTTGTAGATGACAGCAATTACAATCAAGAAATCCCGGAAGGAAATGGTTTTCTGACCTGGATTTTTGATGTTGATGATGACAGAAATGATTTAACAGAAGACCCGACGCTTGCTGTAACAGGCCAGGAACCGGATGAATTTGATGTAGATACCAACGAGGAAGATGGCGGCTGGACACTGCTGGGCAACCCCTTCCCGACGGCTATCAGCTTTGATGATCTTCGCAACGACGCTAATATTGAAAATGCCGTCTATGTATCGGAGCCGGATCAGGATGAATGGATTACCTACAATGGCAACAACGGCGATCTGACGGACGGGCTTATAGCTCCCTGGCAGGGCTTCTTTGTGGAAAATGAAGAAAATGCTAATGAGGTAACTCTTGACTTTAATGATGATATCAAAACCTCCGATGCACCTGTATTTCAGTTCCGCGAGGCGCCGCAGCGGGATGTGGTACGCTTAGAGCTCGCCGGCGAGGAGGTATCCACCTCGGCGTGGCTGGAGTTTTCTCCCAACGGCACCCTTGAGGGGCGCACTGACGGCGATACCTGGCAGCTTACCCCTATGTCGGCCAATTATACGCTGCTGGCAAGCCGAAAAGGCGAGGAAGATCTGTTCGATATCGGCCACTTTCCACTGCCCGGCGGGGAGGAGCCCCTCAGCATCCCGCTGGAGCATGAGGTTTCCGGGGAAGGCGATTACACCCTGAAGGTAACCGATATGGAGGAGGTTTCCGGCATCGAGCTTTATCTCAACGATCGGCATGAAGACGTAAGCATACCGCTTAACGGCGAGCTGAATTACGAATTTACGGCAGCCGAGGCGCAGCAGCGTGCCGCCGGCCCGGATCAGACGGAGATCATGGATCGGCCGCAGCCGAAGAAAGTTGCCGACAGCGACGGAAACCGGTTTGAGATCACCGAAGAGCCATTGCATCCGGTATCGGCTGAGGAGCCGGGCGAGACCGAGACACCCGAGGAGTTGGCGTTGAATCAGAATTATCCGAATCCGTTCAACCCGGCCACGACGATTTCTTATGAACTTCCGGAAGCCTCGCACGTGGAGCTGACGGTTTACGACATGCTCGGCCGACGGGTAGCGACATTGGTCGATGAAAACATTCAGGCCGGCCGTCACGAAGTCAGCTGGAACGCTGAAGGGGTGTCCAGCGGCACCTATATTTACCGCCTTGAGGTTTCCGACTCCGACGCAGCCGGCGTGCTGACGCGGCAGATGACGTTTGTCAAATAAACAGCCGGATAATAGTATTTATGAAAAAGCCGTTTTTCAGGCAGAATTTAATATAAGCAGCGATATGAAACGAAAAGAAGAAATGTCGAGTCAAAAACAACCCACGGCCAAGCGCGAATGGAAATCACCTATTCTCAGGGAGGTAGATTATAAAAATACCCGAAATGATCCTCCTCCATTCCATCCTAATGAGCCGGATGTGTCGGGGTAAGCAATCCTTTGTCGTTTCGTTTGATGTTTGTCGTTTGTTAGTCCTTACATAGTTCATGGTTATGGAGTTGTATAAAAATATCCATTGGGGATGATATCCAATCAGCCCCGATGTAGCGACAAGGCATGCCTTGTCGCTACATTAAAATCCAGGGCTATCCGATATAGGATCCTCCATACATATATACATAGGACTACGTTCCACATCTGAAATCTGAAATCTGCTCTCATCAATCTGAAATCTATTGATAGATAGCAAGCAACCGGATTCGGGCAGGATCAGGTGCACTTTGCCCGTTGGTCAATGATTCGAAAAGATTGCAGATTAGCGATATCAGATTGCATAAGGAACCTAATCAGATTAAGTGACTGAGACGAAGGGACGAAGAGACGGAGGGACTGAGGGACTTAGGGACTGAGAGCCAGCAAGATCTTCGTCTTTAGTCCCTCCCTCTCTTCGTCCCTTCGTCCCTTCGTCCCTTCGTCTCTCAGTCTCTTCGTCTCTCAGTCCCTCCGTCCCTACACCCCTAAGTCCCTTACTATCAATGTCTTTTAGTCACCGCAAAAGGCGGCTTTGTTGTTTTATAACTCCCGGCCAGGGGATTTATATGACGTTGAAGCAGCTCCCCGGCCGCATCCTGCAATTGCGAGAGGTCGTTCGGCATGGATAATCGAAATACCGGAATATCACCTGCAAGCCTGGCAGCCAGCTTAAGAGAAGAATCTCCGGGCGGGCTCATCCAGCTCACTCCGTAAATATGCTCTAAAAGCTCAAGAGTTGCGGGCATGCCGCTAATTTGATTAACCTGAACATAATTGTTATCGGTTATAGGCTCAACATTCTCTCCAGGCTTAGAAGAATCTCCGGCTGTTTTGTGTTTTGGCTGCCCGTTTCGGTAGCGGTTTCCAAGAATAAATATTCCTGCAAGCGGAGCCAGCCCGTTATAAAATCCACCAAGTAGTTCAGTCGCACGAAACCAGCTTTCATCGTCTTCGTTGTGATGACAGAATATCTTAACGGGACGGGCTTCTTGCACGCCAAGCAGCCGGATAATTTCCGGTTTTACCTTGATCATAGCATATCCTGCGGGAATGACCGGTACATCGTTATCTGTACTATCGCTTTGGCTCTGATTTTTGATATGAGGATTTTGGCCACTGATCCGGCCTTCAGTAGGCCCGTATTGGCTGCGCGCATCCTCCCAAAAAGGTATGGCAATATCATCAGAATGAGCGGACATCCCGGCATCAATAAGGGCGGCAGCTAAAGTGGACTTACCTCTCCCACTGTGTCCCATAAACAGAAAAGACCGGCCTTTCCATACCAGTGAAGCCGCATGCAGCGCAGTATGTCCCTGAATTTTGAGAGCTGCTGCCACAGCCCCGTTGATCAGGGGAAACCGGAGTTCTTTCCAGTGACGCCAGCTGTGGGTAAATCGAATCTCACGACCGTCATCCGAAAACCGAAATGTCAGCTCTTTACCGTCGGAAAAATAATAGCTCAAATTGCGTGTACCGTCTCTTACCGTCCATTCCAATCCCCTCGGAACAGGGCTGTGATCCAATCTTTTTGGAACATAACCTTCATAAATCACGCGAATATCGGTTTGCTTTTGACCGGCTTCGGGTAATGGAAGCGGAAAATTACTATGGATGGTTTTTCCGTACAACTTATAGTAACGGTCAACTGCTTCAAAATCAGAAGTGAAATTACTCATACTCATAATTATTCGGCGATAATCTTGGCTCAATCTAAATCCTGCACTATAAATTCAGGAATCAAGATTAATTTGAATCTCAACAAAATCTAAATTACAATTTTAAATCTTTAAGATTATTAATTTTTCTGTAAAGCAAATTTTTAAAAAAATGGGGCTCGGGCAAGCCACCGTCCTATTCATATCCACTGAACTTATAGCGAACCCCTCCGTGTGTACTATCCCGATCAACGATAGAGATGTCGATCACTCCGCTGTCTGAGTAATAATACTGATATTTTTCTTTGAGAGGGGTCAAATCAAAACGGAAGGTGTCCTCGAACCACGCAGCGCAATCTTCCGGTCTGAATGAAAACATGCCGTAGGCCTGTACCGGATCAGATTCCATAAACCAGTTCCAGAACACCATTTCGAAATCTCTTGGTCCGCATCCTGAGTAACCGACTTCGACCTCAAGCGTATCTGCTTCCAGTTCGATATTCATTAGAGTGAAATGATCGTGAGGCCACTCATCCCGGTTGAAGTTTGTGGGGTCTGCCATTATCACTTCATTTACATCTCCGGAGGGATCCTCAACAGGGGTACCATTATTATTCCACGGCCAATGATCACAACCGGATATCAGCAGAAGAGATGATGTGATATAAGCGGGCAGTATATGAAGTTTCATGTGTCTATCCCGGGTTTGATTTCCTGCTAATGAAAACGTTGACCGCTAAGGTTCATTCTTTACCATATATACAAAGACTGTGGTAAGATTACCTAATCCCAGGAATAAATTTGAATAATCGGCTGTTTTTGATTTTTTGATCTTGCCCTCGATCTAAGCCGTCAGCCCAACCCCACCCGGAGGTGTAGAGTAAAACTCAATGAGATTTGTGTGGCCGGTTGGGGGATTGGGCTGACGGCGGTTAGTTGTGTAAATGCTGCCACCAATCCGGTTGGTCTTTCATGTGTTTATCGAACCAGGCGAGTATCGTATGGGTCCAGTCCTGGTATTTTGAGTAGTCGAGGACGTGGTGGTCGGTTTCGTCGATTTCTACGTATGCTACTTCGCGGTCGAGCAGCCGCAGTGCGGTAAACATCTGGATACTTTCACCCGGCGGTACGTTGGTATCAACATTGCCGTGCAGTAACAGCAGGGGTGTGGTGATTTTATCTGCATCAAAAATCGGAGATTGATCCACATAAATTTCTTCGTCATCCCAGGGGAATGCTTCAGCGGTTGCTATGGCGCTGTATTGAAATCCCCAAAATCCTTCGCCCCAGTAACTTGTAATATTACTGATGCCGGCGTGGGATATGGCGGCGGTAAACATATCCGTTCGGGTTTGGAGCAGCATAGTCATAAAGCCGCCATAAGATGCGCCGATAGCACCTACGTTATCAACATCGGCATAATCATGCGTGTCAAGAAACTGCCCGACACCGTCGATGATTTCATCAGCCACAATTTTACCCCAGTCCCGCACATGACGGGCGCTGAATTCCTGACCGTAGCCAATCGCGCCACTCGGTTGCAGTACATACACCAGATAACCCTGCGCGGCATAGTATTCTTTTGGGTATCGTCCGCCATAAGCACGGTTGACCGGTGTAGTACCTCCATAGTAGTATACAATTACCGGATATTCTTCATCCTCATCAAAATCGGGTGGATAATAGACGTGGCCGTCGATTTCATCACCAGCTTCATTTTCAAATGTCCAGTCACGGGATTCGCCGAAAGCGACGTGCTCATATTTTCTTTCTGCCGGATCAATCAGAAGCTCAGCTTCTTCCCGATTATGATCGTAGGTATAAGCTTTGGGAGGATCGGAAATGCCCGATCCGGTGAAAATTGCGCGTTCCGCTTCATCAGCTAATGCAAACTGGCCGACAATATCCACGCCGGTGTTGAGCTTCGTATAGCGACGACTATCTATGTGGTACCGATACAGGTTTCTATAGGATTTATCCGTCGTCACCATATAAACAGTGGAGCCATCCGGTCCCCAATCGGCGGCATCAATGGACGGGTCAAACTCGCGGGAAACCGGATCTACACTGTTTTCTTGCGGATCATAAAGATAAAGCTGGGTGTCGTAGTCGTTGGGAGTCATGTCCTCGGGAACATTTTTTCCCGCCTCATCAAACATGGAGGGGCCCCCGGTTACCAAAATTTTGTCACCATCAGGCGACCAGCTTGCACTCCCGCCAAAAGGTGCGGTAAAAAGTGAATCAACCTCCATGGTGGTCAGATCCAAAATTGAATATTCGGTTTTCGTGTAGGGACGTTCGGTGTAGTCAATATGGGAACGGGTGAACAGCAGTTGATTTCCGCCGGGATGAATACTGTTGAGATTGGTGGTCAGCTTGCCGGCGGTAAGGCGCCTCTGACTGCCTCCTTCGGCATCCGCTATGTATAGAAAGGAGCGTTGTCGAAAACCGGGGCGGCGATCTTCCAGATATTCAAGATACCGTACCTCACCGGGTGGTTGAGGCTGCTCAGAAACCGAATAGATTACATAATTACCATCCGGGCTCCAGGAGTATCCGGTCAGTTGTTCAATATCCCGTAAAATTCGGGTTTGGGTGCCATCTTCGATATTAACAACCCATAAATCGGCGCCATTTTCGTGCCGGTCGAGATAACTGAATTGTTCTCCGTCCGGCAGCCACTCTACAGCGCCTACATCCATTGAACCCTTAAAATCCTGAACCGGTTCGCCGTCAAAAGTGCGTAACTCGATCCAGCTTTCGGTTTCACCTTCAGGGGGATCGGCGCGATTAACGGCGGTAGTAACATACCGGCCGTCCGGTGAAATCGACACGGAGCCGGGCGAAGGAGCATTCGACAGATGTCGCATTGCCACACCGTGCTGCGGTGAGACACTTGTACGAATTTCATCCGGGTACTGTGTTTCAACAGAGGGAGTAAGCTGCCAATCTTCATCGTTGCTATCCGGATCATATACGGTTTTTACAACAATCAGATGCTTGCCTTTCGGTAATTCGGTTTGCTCGCTATGTTCTTGCGGCTCAGCAGCAGGTTTGGTTCCGAGGTGTTGTCCGTTTACATAAATCATCAATGGCGAGGCACTATCGAAGTGGAGTGTTACCGGCATCCAGCGGTCAGTTTCAATGTAATACGCTTGCCACGCGTAGTTGGGCTGGTTTTCATCTTCAGGTGTGATTTCATCAGGTGACCGCTCCTGCCAGCTGAGGGTTTCCTGGTGATCCCAGCGGACTTCCTCACCTTCGTCAGGCCACCAGCCGGTTGGATCAACCGGATCATGTTGCAGAATATCTTCAACCGTAAATGTGGTGCCCTTCACATTTTCCACATCATGGTAGACTGGCATCGGAACGGCTTTCGGGCCGAGTTGCAGCACCTGGTCAACGGAAATGTGTTCGTCGTTTTCATCATCAGCTGATATAGCTGTGTTGGCAAACAGAAATATGGTCAGAAATAGTGATAGAAAAATCCTGTTGATCATAGCTCGATTTATGTTATTGTCGGTTAAGTGATTATGTGGCTCTGTAGGCAAGGTATGCAATGATTGTGATAATCACGATAGTGATGAAAACAGTTCGTACAAACCCCTTCTTCTTGAAAAATTTTAATCCGGCCAAAACATATCGATTTAAGTGGTCGATTAACTGTGAAACTGCAATAATGAAGGAATAAAAGCAAATGTGGATGCATTGAAATTGACTAATTTATACTTTAGAACTGTCAAGAGGGCACTGGGTACTGGGTGCTTTGGTACACACACATGTTCATTAATAAATTAATATGATGAGTTATCGAAAGTTGGAAATTTGGCAAGAAGCAAGAAAAATGGCCATTCTTATTCATAAGATGAGTTTGGCCGAACTGCCCAAACACGAAATGTTTGAAGAAGGAAGTCAGATAAGGCGTTCGAGTAAATCAGTTAAATCAAACATTGTGGAGGGGTATGGCCGCAGAAGGTACAAAATGGATTATGTTAAATTTATTACTTCTGCAATTGCCTCCAATGATGAAACTATTGACCATCTGGAGAATTTGTATGAAACAAAATCTCTAAATAACAAAGAGATGTATGAGACTCTACATAGCGATCTTGAAAGACTTGGAAAGAAATTGAATCTTTTTCTACAGGCCATAGAAAAAAGATTATGTGCACCCAGCACCCAGAACCCAGTTAACACCAAAAAATGGCAGAAGTGAAATTTTATAGCACCAGAGCACTGTTTACAACATAAAGAAATATCAAAATCCAATGAACAGCAATACATACAGCATTCTCGCAATCATCATCGCCTTAATTCTATCCACGGGCTTAAAAGCCTGTGACCCGGCAGAAGACAATGGCGAACCGGCAGTTTCTGAAGAAACCGAGCTGGTTATAATGAGTACAGCAGATTTGCACGGATACGTCCGAGCCTGGGATTACTATCGTGATGAGGGAAACCTCGGGTATTCCATGAGCCGTGCCGCAACTCTCGTTGATTCAGTGCGGGCGGAACATGAGCACACGCTGCTGCTCGATGCCGGGGACTGGCTTCAGGGAAATTCCTTTGCGGAGTATTTTGCTACAGAGGCGCAAGATGATGTACACTACCCCTTGTTGGCGGCTGCTGATTTGATGGATTTTGACGCCTTAGTGTTGGGTAACCACGAGTTTGATTATGGCTTAGACTATCTGAACCGTCAGATTGATTTGACTGAGACCCCGATTATCGGAGCCAATATGTATCATCATGCAACAGAAGAGCCGGCTTATCCGCCATATATCATGCGCGAACTTGATGATTTAAATGTGGCTATAATTGGGCTGAATACACCCGGAACAGCAGTTTGGAACCGGCCAAGAGTTGAAGGGGAACTGGATTTTCGTGATGGCGATGAGGTGGCGGAGCGCTTTGTTCAGAAGGTGCGTGAAGAAGAGAATGCTGATGTTGTTATCGTTCTGGCACATTCGGCTTATGATGGCGATGACTCATATTCTGAAGAAGGAGTAGGAGAAGAGAATTTTGGAAAAACCATTGCTGACAACGTTGATGGTGTGGATGCCCTCGTACTTGGTCACCGCCACCGCACATTTGAGAAAGTGCGTGAAAATGTTGGCGGCTCTCCGCTTGCTGTGATAGAATCGGGACGTTGGGGGGATCATCTTGGTGTGATTGAACTACGGGTAACCAATGAAGATGGCAGTTCAGAAGTGGTGGAGGCTGATACGCGAATGCATCAGACTGCACACGCCGAAGAGCATGCGGAAATAGTGGATTTAGTAGAAGATGAGCATGAAGACGTAAGAGAATATGTAAATCAACCGGTGGTGTTTACGGATGATACCTGGACTACGGAAGATGCCAGAAGAGAACAAGCACCCGCGATTGAGTTGATCCAAAGGGTTCAACTGGAGCGTACGGGTGCTCAACTTTCTGCGGCAGCAGCATTTAACACCAATGTTGAATTTGGTCCGGGAGAAGTCAGGCTTGGGGATATCGCCTTGTTATATCCCTTTGAAAATACATTGTATAAAATGGAGCTGACGGGGGATCAAATCCGCGAATTTCTTGAATACACTTCTCAATATTATCTGAAGCCTGAAGATGGTGAGCTGCAAACCAATCCGGAGTGGCCCGGATTCAACTACGATATGCTGTCCGGGGTGGAATATGAACTTGATTTGCGAAATGAACCCGGTGAACGCATAACGAATCTTACCTATGATGGTGAGCCGGTCGAGAGATATGACACATTTACCGTTGCGATCAACTCGTATCGGGCAGTTGGTGGCGGCGGGTTTGATATGCTGGAAGATGCCGAAGTGATTGAGGTAATCGATTTATCGGTACGTAATATGATTATCGAGTACCTGAAGGAAAAGGAGGAAGTTTCTGCTTCGGATTATAAAACAGACAATTGGCGGCTGATATATTGATGTGTAATTCATTGTCCGGAACTTTTGTATAGTGCCTGTAAGATATCTCCAAGTGCTAAAACAAAATGCCAAGATCAACGCGCGAGAAGTTCCAAAAAGGGGAGTCCCGAACGTAGTGGGGAGAGCATTGTTGGGTTGAGTGGGGCTAAGTTATTGGCTTTTCTTACATGCATTATATAATTTCTGACTGTCTTGCTGGTTACAATAAATGTGCAGTTACTAAAGATTGGGTTACTATTACCTGCAATCATGATAAGAAAGAAACAGTAAGATATTGATTTTATTATGTTAGAAGGCCTGAGAGAATCAATATCAGGGTTGTGTAGGTGCGAAAAATACCCTATGTTTACAAGCTGACTGCTTGCTCAAAGATGAGTTCAACACTGCAAGTATAGGTTGTTGGGTGACTGACAACGTGATGAGGGTAGGATTAATCACATCATTACTCAATTACACTATGTGGTTGAACTCTTATATTAATCAAAACTAAATGGTATGAGTGATAATAAACAAGAAATTCAAGACTTTGGTAAAAAGCCAACTGCGGTTCGAAAAACAGATCATTATCAGGAAGAATATGTACCTCATTTTGCTGAAAAGTGGGATGAATTAATTGACTGGGATGTAAGGGAAGAAACAATCGGCGACTTTTTTATTGACGAGCTGAAAAAACGGGGAGTGAAGCGTGTACTTGATGTAGCAGCCGGTACGGGGTTTGACTCTGTCCGCTTTTTAAAAGCGGGTTTTGACGTAGTAAGCGCTGATGGCAGCCCGGAAATGCTTGCCCGTGCATTCAGCAATGCAAGAGACCATGGCTTGTTGCTGCGTACAGTGCAGGCCGATTGGCGCTGGCTCTCAGATAGCATCCACGAGACATTCGATGCTGTAATTTGCATCGGCAATTCTTTTACTCACTTGTTTTCAGAACACGATCGCCGAAAGACTCTCGCTGAGTTTTACTCAGTGCTGAAGCAGGATGGCGTACTTATTCTGGATCATCGTAATTATGACAGCATTCTTGATGAAGGTTTTTCATCCAAGCATACCTACTACTATGCGGGAAAAAATGTTAAAGCCGAGCCGGAACATATCGATTCCGGACTGGCAAGATTTCGGTATGAATTTCCTGATAAATCTGTGTATCACTTAAACATGTATCCGCTACGCAAAAGTTACGTAAGGCAGCTTATGACTCAAGTGGGTTTCCAGCGCATACATACTTTTGCTGATTTTAAGGAAACCTACAAAGAAGAGAATCCGGATTTCTATATTCATGTAGCAGAAAAAAGATATATTGATCCGGAAGATAAGCTGAAATCAGACAAAGGCGAGGAAGAGAATTCCTACTCTGTTGAGGTAGCAAGAGAATACTACAACAGTGATGCTGCTGATCGTTTTTACGCCACAATCTGGGGCGGTAAAGATATTCACGTTGGCACCTATAAGTATGAGGGCGAATCAATTTTTGAAGCTTCCCATCGCTCAAATGAAAAGCTGGTGGAAAAGGCTCCGAAGCTAACCGAAGATCATCGGGTGATCGATCTCGGTGCTGCTTATGGTGGATTTGCCCGCTATTTGGCTGAAAACTATGGGTGCCATGTTTCCTGTGTGAATATCAGCGAAATACAGAATGAGCGAAACCGGAAAATGACAAAAGAAGCAGGGTTAGAACACCTGCTGGAGATTGTCGATGGTAGTTTCGATGATATTCCTTATTCCGATGGCAGCTTTGATGTTGCATTTTCTCAGGATTCAATCCTGCACGCGGATGATCGCGCCAAGGTATTTTCAGAAGCCAGCCGCGTTTTGAAATCAGGTGGATACTTTATCTTCACTGATCCGATGCAAAAAGCAGGAGCACCGAAAGACGAGCTTCAGCCTGTGCTCGACCGTATCCACCTCGACTCAATGGGTTCAGTAGAGCACTACCGAGAGCTTGCTGAAAAAGTTGACCTGGAAGTGGTGGATGTAGAAGAGCATCCTGAACAGTTGGTTAATCACTACAGTAGTGTGCTCCGTGAAATCGATAACAGATACGATGAACTTGTCAAAGTAAGTGATAAGGAGTATATCGATAAAATGCGGCAGGGACTAAAACACTGGATTGAAAACGGTAAAAAAGGAAACCTGAATTGGGGGTTTCTCACTTTCCGTAAAAAATAATCCGTTGTTGATTTAAAATGTAAGCCCGTCATTTCCTTTTGAAGTGACGGGCTTTTTTTACGGCTCACGAATTATAGTTTGTCAGGGATAAGAGCTTGCCGTATTATTCAGAATAGTAAAAAATTGTGATAAAATATTTTTGGTAACATGATGAAAGAAGAAATCGGAGAATATTTAACAAAGCTTGAGGAAGAAGGTGTAATTACCCCGAAAACATACGAAGATGAAAATGTTCGTATACATAATCTCGCCTGGG
This sequence comes from uncultured Chitinophagales bacterium, assembly GCA_964505385.1. Lineage (GTDB taxonomy): Bacteria > Bacteroidota > Rhodothermia > Balneolales > Natronogracilivirgulaceae > SLJN01. The sequence goes on along the minus strand of CAZDIA010000044.1, from coordinate 3,172 downwards.
AAATGGAAAAGGTGCACAAGTTAACCGAAGAAGAAATAGAAGAGGCGTTAAAATTTGAATTGCGAAAACTCAAAAAAAGGTTTTCCGGCACAGATCAATAATTACTTTTGGCTTATGTAGATTAATCATAAGAAACTGCCAAGGAGATAATTCAATTAATCAATATAAAACGAAATTTAAAGCCGGTCGTTTAATGCTTTCGAATGGAACAACTCAAGCTATTTGTATTACTAAGTGCCCCTAAGAAAGCGTCAATATCTTCGTTCCGCTCGTCAGGAATGAATTCGGAACTTCGCGCGCTTTGATCCTGGCGTTTTCTTAGGCACTTGGAGTTTTCTTACAAACATTACTTAGACAACCATTTATGATCTTGACATTTATTCTCATAGCAATAGCTGTACTCGCAGGTATATTGCTGATTCGCACATGGATATATTCCGGCAGGAAAGTGTATCATCAGGAAAGAGAACTATCCGACTTAGACGTGCAAAGTGCCGCGGAAAGGCTAGGATCTGCAATAAGATTTGAAACGGTTTCCAGGCAGGATAGCTCAGAAGTTGATCAGGATCAGTTCAAAAAGCAACACCGATTTATTGAAGTTTCATTTCCGCTTATTCATCAGCACCTTAAACGGGAGATCATAAACGAATGTAGTCTTCTGTATACCTGGAAGGGCAGGGATGAGAGTAAAAAACCGATCATGCTAACCAGCCATCTGGATGTGGTGCCAGTAGAAAAAGGAACAGAAGAAAAATGGCATCATCCACCATTCTCAGGTGTGATTGATAATGGATATGTATACGGGCGCGGCGCCATGGATGTACAATGCGGGGTAATGGGAATTTTAGAGTCGATTGAGTGGCTTTTGAGAAATGGTTATCAGCCGGAGCGGACTATTTATCTCGGTTTTGGACATGATGAAGAAATCGATGGTGACAACGGAGCTTACGCTATAAGTAAATTGCTTGAAGAGCGTGGCGTCGAGCTGGATTTTTTGCTTGATGAAGGATTGCCGATAGCGCATGATATTTTTGAAGGGATCAAAAATCCGATAGCGCTGGTCGCAATATCTGAAAAGGGTTATATGAGTGTGAGTCTGGAAGCCAAAGGTGAGGGAGGCCATTCATCGGTTCCGCAAGGCAAGACATCAATAGCCATTTTAAGCGATTCAATTAAAAAACTGGAAAATAACCCTATGCCTGCTCGCCTCGATGGAGTTGCGCGATATACATTTGAGACGATGGCTCCGAGTATGCCTTTGGGGTTTCGATTTGTACTTGCAAATTTCTGGTTGTTTAAACCGCTCATAAACCGGCAGCTATCAAAAATACCGGCCGTAAATGCAACAATGAGGACAACGACAGCCACCACCATTTTTGATGCCGGTGTTAAGGAAAATATGCTTCCAACCAGGGCTAAGGCGATTATCAATTTTCGAATTCATCCCAACGATACTATCGATACCGTAATGGATCACGTCAAAAAAGTAGTCAATGATAATAGAATTACAATAAACTTATTGCCGGGGCACCTGAACCCGTCACCGGTTTCGGATATTGAGCATCCAAACTATAAAACGCTGGAAAAGTCCATCCAACAGATATTTACTGATGTAACCGTTTCGCCGTCGTTAATGGTTGGTGCAACGGATGCGCGGCATTTTACAAATCTCACAAAAAATCTCTACCGGTTTTTGCCATTAAGGGCTGATGAGAGTGATCTCGACCGGGTTCATGGCACTAACGAACGAATTTCGGTCAAGAATTACGGCGAGATGATCAGCTTTTATATTCAGCTGTTGAGAAATCATGCGGTTTACCGGTCTGCCGAATCCGGAGTTGCGAAGCAGGCCGGAGAGCGGGCAGATAGTGCAAAGGTAGGATGAGCATTATTTTATTGATTTCGGAAAACCTGGCAGAAAAAGTATTCAGCAATGGAACAAATTCCGCGAATTCTTATAACCATCGGTATCATTCTGATTCTTGCAGGATTGCTGTGGCCGGTTATTCAAAAAATCGGGCTTTTCCGGCTGCCGGGTGATTTATCCATCCAAAGGGAAAATTTCACCTTCTACTTTCCAATCACCACCTCTATCATCCTGAGTATAGTTTTAACGCTGATTTTATGGCTGATTGCAAGGCTCAAATAAAAAACGGTGCCGGAAAGATGAGGGGAAGGGGGAATCCGGCACCGTGTGATAAGCCTTCAAAACATGAGGTCAAGCATGAATGAGGCTATTACAATTACGGATTAAACTGCAAAAAAGTTTCATCTTCACTTGTTACAATTAGTAAAAAAAATCAATAAAAAATTAACATTATAGTTGATGACAAAAAAAATTTTATATGTCTTTCCGCATCCTGATGATGAATCTTTCGGGCCAGGCCCCGCTATTGCTGCTCAGATACGCAAAGGCCATGAAGTTCACCTGCTTACTTTAACAAAAGGTGGTGCGACAAAACAGCGCCATAAATACGGGTATTCAGTTGATGAAATGGGGGATGTTCGTGTGCAGGAGATGGATTGTGTGAAACAGGTACTCGGATTGAAATCACTTACTGTTTGGGATGAGCCCGATAGCGGTTTGAGTAAAATTGACCCGATTAATCTTGAGTTGCGCATAATTGAGTTTATCCAACAGCTTAAACCTGATGTGGTTGTGACTTATGCCGTGCATGGCAATTCCGGGTTTCCGGATCATCTTGTCTCGCATGCCGTTGTGAAACGCGCATTTTGTGAGTTGAAACGCTCGGAGAACTTTTGTCCCGCACGACTGGCGCTCTATACGATTTCTGAGGATTATGATGATGAAGATTCTTCAATTAAACTTGCCAAGTCTCCCTGGAGTGATATTGACGCCATCGAGGAGGGCAATGAAGAAGATCTGGAAAAAGGAAGGAATGCACTCGACTGCTACAAAACCTATGAGGAAGTAATCGAAAAAACCGGAATCCGGAAAAAACTTTCCACCCAAGTATGTTTTGAGTTTTTCGGAGAATCTTTCAGTACAAAGGCAAGTACAATAACTTCAGGTATTTAGCTTTTTTAAAAGTTTTTTACTATATCCCTCAAATTACCGGAGTTTGTTTGATGTTTGATGCTTGATGTTGGTTTAACTGTCTGTCCCTAAAATAGCTTGACCAAAATAATCAAGCTATGAACTACCGAAAAT
>CAZDIA010000043.1:6750-21152 GCA_964505385.1 uncultured Chitinophagales bacterium | reverse complement strand
TTAAAAACATCCTCAGGCTCGGCATCTATGATCTGATCTTTATGGACGGCACCCCCGACTATGCCGCCATAAACGAGTCCGTCGAAATTTCAAAGTTTTCTGTCAGTTCCCGAACCGGTGATCTTACCAACGCCATTCTGCGAAAAGTTCAACGTGACATTTCCAACCTTCCCAAACCCAAATTTGAAGATCGTACCAGGCTCATCGCCACGACTTTTTCACATCCGGAGTGGCTTGTGGAGCGCTGGGTAAAACGTTTTGGAGAGCGAGAGGCATTTAAGTTAATGCAGGCCAATAATATGAGGCCGGAATATTACCTGCGTGTCAACGGCCTAAAAACCAACTCCGAGAATTTCTCGCTTCGTCTGGAAAAAACAGGCATCGACTTCGAGGAGAGCGATTGGCTACCTGGTTACTTCAAAGTTAAAAGCACCAATATCGCGCGCACTAAAGGATGGTTTGAAAAAGGACTCTGCCAGGTGCAGGATATAGCGGCAGGTTTTGCTCCGGTCATCCTCGACCCGCAACCGGGTGAAATTGTCTATGATATCTGCGCGGCTCCCGGTACCAAAACTATTGTTCTTTCGGAGCTGATGGAAAACCAGGGAAGCATACTCGCTATTGATAAAGATAGCGAGAGGATTTCCACAATTGCTTCCAATGTAACCACTTACGGGGCAGATAATGTCAAATTGCAACGTGCCGATGCCACCGAGGAGCGCTTCAAGCTCGCAGACGCTGTCCTGCTCGATGCTCCGTGCAGCGGCACCGGCGTTCTGAGCAAAAGGGCGGATCTTCGCTGGAGGAGGACTGATGAGCAATTGCAAGAATTTGTTGAAAACCAGTATGAACTTCTCGATGCTGCAGCAAATATGGTCAAAAAAGGCGGACGACTGGTCTACTCTACCTGCTCATTAGAGCCGGAAGAAAATATGGAGCAAATAGATAAATTTCTGGAAACCTATAACAATTTCGAACTGGAATCACTGGAAAACTATTTGCCTGAAGAAGTACTGAGTGATGACGGAAAATCCTATCAGACTTTCCCGCACATTCATAAATGCGATGGCCACTTTGGTGTTTTACTCCGGAGAGTAATTTAATCTATAACATGCTATTTAGTGTCTGTAAGAAAACTCTAAGTGCCCTAAGAAAACGCCAAGATCAAGGCGCGCGAAGTCCCAAAAAGCGCAGTGTACATAGCGTACACGAGCATTTTTGGGACGAGCGGAACGAAGATATTGGCGTTTTCTTAGGGGCACTATTTACACTTTTACAGAGTCTTGCAATTGACAAAAATATCACCTTAAGCAGTTTCTCATCGCAACTCCATTCACTATATTTTTTTGGGATTAAATTTTATAGATAAACCGGAAATCGTAAGCTACTTTTACACAAAATTTCTTTAACTCAAAATTTTTTCATGTCCAGTCCACAGGATACCAAGACGATACCTAAACATTACGATCCATCCAGCATCGAAACGCGCTGGTATAATTACTGGGAAGAAAACGGGCTATTTCGTGCAGAAATCAACCCGGATAAAGAGCCATTTGTTATTATGATGCCGCCCCCTAATGTAACCGGTGCGTTGCATATGGGTCATGCGTTACAAGGGGCGGTCCAGGACACGCTGATCAGGCTCAAACGGATGCAAGGGCATGAAGCGCTATGGCTGCCGGGAACCGATCATGCCGGTATCGCTACACAGAATGTAGTTGAAAAAAATATTCGCGAAAATGAGGGAAAAACCCGCCATGAACTCGGTCGTGAAGAATTTGTCAACAAGGTTTGGGAATGGAAAGATCGCTACGGTCAGATCATCACCAATCAATACCGAAAGCTCGGCACAAGCTGCGACTGGAGCCGCGAGCGCTTTACGATGGATGAGGGATTATCAAATGCCGTCAGCGAAGCGTTTAAGCGGCTTCATGACGAGGGGCTGATATATAAAGGTTATTATCTGGTAAACTGGTGCCCTGTAGATCGAACGGCCATTTCAGACGAAGAGGTGGATCACGAAGAGCATCAGGGATCGCTTTGGTATGTGGATTACCCCCTGTCGGATGAAGCTCAAAAAGCTACCGGCAAAACACACATCACCATAGCCACAACTCGCCCTGAAACCATCCCGGCAGATACCGCTGTAGCGGTGCACCCTGATGATGAGCGTTATCAGGAATTAATTGGGCACAAAGTGCTTATCCCGACAACCGGGCGTTGGGTAAAAATTATCGGGGATGATTATATAAAATCAGAATTTGGTACCGGCGCACTTAAGGTGACACCGGCTCACGATCAGAATGATTTTGAGATTGGACAGCGGCATGATCTGGAAGTGCTGAATATTATTAATCCGGACGCTACCCTGAATGAAAACTCAGGTGCTTATGACGGTATGGATCGCTTCGATGCGCGCGATAAGATCGTTGAAGATCTGGAAAATGAAGGTTTGATCTCTAAAACCGAAGAATATACCCATCAGGTCGGCATTTCAAGTCGAAGCAAAGCTGTTATCGAGCCCCTGCTTTCGGACCAGTGGTTTGTGAAGATGAAACCGCTGGCTGAAAAAGCTATGAAAGCTTGTGATGAAAATGAGTTTGAATTTTATCCCCGCCGGTGGGAAAATGAGTTTTACCGGTGGATGGAAAATATCCGCGATTGGGTCATCTCCCGGCAATTGTGGTGGGGCCATCGCATCCCGGTCTGGTACTACACTAAAGAAGATGGCACCATTGATCGCGACCGCGATTACATCGTAAGCGATAAACAGCCTGAAGAGGGCATGGTGCAGGACCCCGATGTGCTCGATACCTGGTTTTCATCCTGGCTTTGGCCGTTTTCAACGCTCGGATGGCCGAATGACACCAAAGAAATGCAGTATTTTTACCCTACTTCCCTGCTGGTTTCCGGCTACGATATTCTGTTTTTCTGGGTATCGCGAATGCTGATGGGCGGATTGCATTTTACCGGAAAGTCACCATTCCATGATATCTTCATGACCGGCATTGTCAAGGACAAATACGGCCGGAAGATGAGCAAAAGCCTGAATAACGGCATCGATCCACTGGACATGATCGACCAGTACGGCGCTGATGCTGTGCGTTACTGTCTGATTATTTTGTGCGCTCAGGGGCAGGACATCAAGCTTGATCCCACCAAGTTTGAAATGGGCAGAAACTTCGCGAACAAACTTTGGAATGCATTCCGGTTTCTCCACATGCACATGGAAGAAGATGCCGACTACCCTTCAGAATTGGAAACCGAACCTGATGCACTGGTTGACAGATGGATGATCTCCCGGTTTAATCAAACCTTACAGGAAGTGGATGATGACTTGTCGCGATACCGCATCAATGAAGCTTTGCTGAAAATTTATGCACTGGTATGGGATGATTTTTGCGACTGGTATCTTGAACTGATCAAGCCTGAATACGGAGAAAAAATGGATCCGGCCACAGCCGGCAGAGCTGTGAGCATTTTTGAACATCTGCTGAGATTACTGCATCCGTTCATGCCCTTTATCACCGAAGAAATATGGCAACATATGCGAAAACGTACACCTGAAGAGGCCTTAATCCGGAGCGACTGGCCGGAAGTAAATACCGAAAGTATCAACATGGATGACGTTCAACTTTTCGGAACCATTCAGCAAATGATATCATCGATCCGAAATATCCGGGCGGAGATGAATGTGCCGGATAATAAAGAAATTGATGTGGTAATTAAAGCCAAAGACGAAGCTACCGAAACCGGCCTTGAGCAGAATAAACACACTTTTGAAAAATTACTGAAAGTCAATTCGGTGACTATCGACAAACAGGCTGAACGGCCAAAAGCAAGTGCATCAGCGGTTATAGATGCTTCCGAAGTATTTGTTCCGCTCACCGGTTTGATCGATTTCGAAAAAGAGCAGCAACGAATTCAAACGGAAATTGAACGGCTGGAGGGTTTTCTCAAATCCATCGAAGGGAAATTAAATAATGAGAAGTTTGTCCAAAATGCACCTGAAGATGTGGTTGAACGGGAAAAGAAGAAAAAAAGTGACACCGAAAAAAACCTGGAAAAGCTAAAGCAAAACCTCAAGGATTTAAATTGAGCATCCGCGCAGCCGGTGGAAATCATTGCAAGCCGGTGTATTAGAAAATCTTTTCAGTAAAACTATAACCGTATCACCTTCGCGTTATGAAAAAGTTCGTTCTCCCGAACGAGCAGCCCGCTCAACCTGATTCCGATCTGCTTCGGGGACTTAACACCGAACAGCAAAAGGCCGTACAGCATAGTGAAGGTCCCTTGCTTATAATCGCCGGAGCAGGCAGCGGCAAAACCAGAGTACTTACCTATCGCATCGCGCATCTGCTTGCCGGTGCAAAAGCGGAGCCGCATCAGATTTTGGCTCTTACTTTTACCAACAAAGCAGCTCGTGAAATGCAGGAGCGAATCGAAACCCTAATCGATGAGCGAGCCCGTAAGCTGTGGATGGGTACGTTTCATTCCATTTTTGCGCGGATATTGCGTGTTGAATGCGAGAGATTGGGATATACACGTGATTTCAGTATCTATGATACCCAGGATTCTGAGCGCATGATAAAAACCATCATGCAGGAGCTGAATATCGACACCAAGGAGGTTAAACCAAGAAGTATTCGCTTTATCATCAGCGAAGCTAAAAATCAGTTAATCGACCCGCATCAGTTTGAGGAGAAATTCATTCAGAGCAGCACTCATGATATCGCGGCGCAGGTTTACCAATATTATACCAGCCGCCTGAAGCAAAGCAATGCCATGGATTTTGACGACCTGCTCGTCAAGCCGATTGAGCTGTTTGAGCAATATCCGGAGGTGCTGGAAATGTATCAACAACGGTTTAAATATATTCTGATTGATGAGTATCAGGATACCAACCATGCGCAGTATAAGGTGACGAAAATGCTGGCTGCCGCACATCATAATATAAGTGTCGTAGGCGATGACGCGCAGTCGATCTACTCCTTTCGCGGGGCGGATATTACTAATATTCTAAACTTTCAGCAGGATTATCCCGATGCGGTGCGCATCCCCCTGGAAAAAAACTACCGCTCCACCAAGATGATCCTGAGATGCGCAGATTCGGTCATCAAACAAAATAATAAACAGCTTGAAAAAACCCTGTGGACGGATAATGAAGAAGGCAATACCATCACGGTGCTGGAAAGCCTCACCGACCGGGATGAAGCCAACCGAATCGCATCTTATATCCATCATCTGAAGTTGCAGCATGGCTATCATTACCGTGATATGGCCGTGCTGTATCGTACCAATGCTCAAAGCCGACTATTGGAAGACGCATTACGCCGCAAAGGGATAGCGTATCAGATCGTGGGTGGTATTTCTTTTTATCAGCGGAAGGAGATCAAAGATGTAGTGGCTTATCTGAAGCTGTTAATCAACCCTGCTGATGAAGAGTCGCTGATACGTATCATCAATGAACCCGCACGTGGCATCGGGGATAAATCGCTAAGCCAGATCAGAGAATATGCCCGGGAAAATAATATTTCAATCTGGCAGGCTCTTAAATCCGCATCGAAGATCGGCATTTATAAACCAGCTGAGAAACGAGTTTCAGGTTTTGTTGAACTGATTGAACGATTCAAACAACAGCTCGACAGCGAACCCTTAATCGACACCGTCAAAGCGCTGATGGATGAAACCGGTTATGTTAAACAGTTCGTAGAAGAGAACAGCCATGAGTCCCTGACCCGCCGGGAAAACGTTATGGAATTGTTCAATGCCATTTCATATTTCCAGGAATCGAGCAATCAGCCGGACTTGAGCCGGTTTCTGCAGGATATTTCCTTAATTACCGATTTGGATGCTTATGAAGAAAATCCACAGTCCGTAACATTGATGACCGTCCATGCGGCAAAAGGGCTTGAATTTCCCGTAGTCTTTGTGAGCGGGCTGGAAGAAGAGCTTTTCCCCATCGGGGGGCGCAACGGCGAAGAAGCTGATTTTGAAGAGGAGCGCCGGTTGTTCTATGTAGCCTGCACCCGGGCGGAAGAACGTCTGTTTTTAAGTTATGCCCGCAGCCGGTATAAATTTGGCGATGAAAAACAGAGCCTTCGCTCCCGCTTCCTGGATGAAGTTGACCCTGCTGTTGTCCGAACAGAGACGGGTGCCACGATTCGCCAGAAATCACATCAGCGGCCACACTCGGAGTTTCAGCAAACCGGTGGCACTCATATTGAATACGACTGGCAGCAGCCGGCTTCCGGAACCAAACGCAGCAACACTACAGAAATACATTATGATGATGCCGATCTGAACCAGCTCCGCCCAGGAGCTAAAGTTCTTCATCCCAAATTCGGCCCCGGAAAAGTAATTCAGCTGGATAATCGCGGCGAAGACAGTTCGATTGTTGTGTTTTTTCAGAACAAAGGGCAGAAAAAGCTTAAATTGAAATACGCCAATCTGAAGATTATGGGGTGATCAGAATCAAGCTGATCCGGAATGCTACTCTTTAACCCTGAAGCTCTTCACGTAGTTGCACAAAATTCATGATGTCCTTTCTGGAAATGATCCCCTCTATTTTTCCGTTTGCTACGACCGGCAGCCTCCCGGTTTCATCGTCAATCATATGCATCAATACCTCGAAGGTGTCCATGTCCGGAGTAATAGTTTTCACATCTTCCCACGGACTCATAATCTCCTCTACCCTTGTAGTATCCCATCGATCCTGCGGCACTCTTTTCACATCGTTGATCTCCACCATTCCAACAAGCTTTTCACCCTCAACTACGGGAAATGAGGAATATCTTCCTTTAAAAAAGTAATCATTCACAAGGCTATTCAGGTTTATATCTTTAGGGATCGTTTGAGGGTTTTGAGTCATAACATTGCGAACCGGTATACGCGATAATCCCTCGCGCAAAGCCACCATCTGATAACCACTCTTTGCAGATTGATAGAGAAACATCCCGATAAAAATCCAAAATAGTCCTGCAATGAAAATGCCGCCAAGTATTCCGAGAACGCCCATAAATATCAGAAAAAAGGCAAATCCGGTACCGATGTTGCTTACTACTCTGGTAGCCTTCCGCAGGTTACCTGTTCTATGCCAGATGAGTGCTCTCAGTATTCGGCCGCCATCCAGCGGAAATCCGGGAACCATATTAAAAATAACCAATATGATATTGATATAACCGATGTACCAGACAACCCCATGCAATCCCTCATCCATCAACGGTTCCATCGACCATGCTATAAACAGCATTATACCACCAATCAACGCACTCATTACCGGACCGGCTACGGCTATCTGAAATTCAGATTTTGCATTTTCGGGCTCTTTTGCCATCTGAGCCACTCCCCCGAAAATGAACAATACTATTCGAATGATTTGCACTCCCCATTTCTGGGCAACCACAGCATGAGCCATTTCATGTAATAATATTGAGGAGAAAAACAGAAAAGCTGCAATTAAACTGTAAACCCATCGCAATAGTACAGGCACATCGGGATAGTGTTCGGGAAAGAAAAAACCGCCAAGACTGGTCACTACCAGTATAAAAATGATAAACCAGGTGTAATCTAATCCTACCGGAATTCCCCGATACTGAAAAAGCGGAATACTTTGCTTACTTATCATAATTCACTTGCGTTGGACAATAAATTAAGTTAACGGATTCGCACCCATGAGAATTTATTAACTTTAGTATCAAAATACTTTACAAGTCTGCTTTTCCAAATGGGTATCAACCAAAAAAAACTACGACAACATTACCGGAATATCTGCCGTTCTGTCACAAGTCAGGGTAACCGATTTACTGCAATTATTTCCAGGTGTTTCTGCTTATATTCCAACCAGCGCACTCGAATCTACAACTGCTTTTTTGCCACATTGAAATATTTGCTTACTGTATTACTTGCCGTTTTCTGCTTCGTTGCTTTTCCAGTTGTACATAAAGCACAAGGACAATCCACGTCTCAAATTCCTGATACCCGCTTTACCAGCCCTTCTATTGTCAGCGGACCGGCAGCGATACCCTTAAATCCCGCTAACATAGCCGCACCCACTCACCAACAATCTCATCAGATAATGTTGGGCGGTTTTGCTGCAGGGTCAAACAGTGGCTACCTGTTATCGGAGTTTCCTGAAAATTTTACCTCGATTTATGATGACTGGTTTGTGATTGATACAAGTGATAACCTGCTGTCACAACCCACATTAACTACTGTTGAAAGTTACAATCAATATAATTTCAATTATTATGATGCAACTTTAGCCGCTTATACCAACCGCACCTCCAATATATCATGGGGTCTGAGTTTGCGAAAAAGAAGCTATAACACTTCTTATCAAAGTGTAGATCAGGAAGTAGGTAACAGCGATAATATCAAATCGCATGATGTCCGACAGAGGCTGACCACCCTTTATGAGATGAATTTCGGATTTGCTACTCCACTCGAAATGGTTTCAGGATGGCGTAGCGGACTTAACACTGTTTATCTCGGCCTTAATCCGAAGTTTCTGGTTTCCGGAATGCACTTCGACGGACATTATCGCAGCGAATACTCAGAGGATATCAGCGGGAGATGGGAGCATCATAAGCAAGTTTCTGCCACTGCAAATGGTGATCTGCATGAAGTATTACGACAGACAACTGCTCAAAACGGGAATATGAGTGAAGCTATGGATGCAAATACCGGACGCTTTTCATTGAGCGAACCAACCGGCGCCGGTGCAGGAGTTGATGCCGGAATAACCTGGATTATCGCCCTTGACGACGACACCGCACTTGTGCCGGGCAGGCAGGGATCCCTTGAAAAAAATATCAGGTTCAGCTTCGCGATCACGGATATAGGGGCTGTCCGGCACAATGACAACTTGAATAATTACAAGATTGAACGCACACAACTTCAAAGCAGCACCCCGGTATCCACTCCTCCGCGTTTTTCAGGCAAGGCAGGTGAGTTTAGTAAATTTTTAAGTTCCGGTGAACGTGAGATCGCCTCGGATTTTAATGAGAAGCTTGATCAAACCGAAACAGACCAATGGACACAACTGCCTACTGCCATGCATCTGGCGGGATCTTATCACTATAATAATTTCATGGTCGGCCTGGACACCAGTTATCAAATAAATCCCGTACATTTTTTTGATAAAGGCTGGTACAACCGGATTTCATCCGAGGCAAGCCTATTTGGCCTCATGCCTCTCAGAGCATCGCTTTTAATGGATCCTGAATTCAGACCTTCTTACAGTCTCGGCTTTGGCTTTGATTTCGATGTGATTAATCTTGGAGTTGAAACGCGACTTGAAACTACCGACAACGGTGACTGGACAGTCCAGGAAGTAGGCGCCGGCAATCTGACAATACGTTTTTAAGTTAAAATTCGGTTCTTGGTAATTTTTTGATTCTATTGGCGACCAGAAATTTACCGGTAACAAAATTGTCCTGTATTCAATTATGTAATGAAAGCATAATGACTATACATGTCAATTCAGCAGGATGGTATGACGATATGTTAGTAATTGGAATTCCGGCCCGCAGTTTGTCACTATCACACCAAAAGTTGAACCGATACGAACCCAGAAAGTTTACAGAAAACAGTATTCCGGAATATTAATTAAAAAGTTTAGCAAGAAACTAAAATCAGCTTAGAAATTAGATCATGAAAAATTTCACAACCATTACACCACGTAATTTTGGCAGCGAAGAACTGGAAGATTTTGAACAGGCGATCCCTCTTTTGTCGGAAGAAGAAGAAAAACAAATGACGGAGTCTGAAATTCCGGACGAACTTCCGATTCTACCCCTCAAAAATACCGTATTATTCCCCGGCGTAGTCATTCCTATAACTGTAGGGCGCGATCGCTCACTTTCACTTGTAAAAGAGGCGTATGAGAATGACAAAACGATCGGCATTGTATCCCAGAAAAAGAAGGATCAGGAAGACCCTTCCCCTGATGAACTTTATGAAGTTGGAACTGTAGCTCAGATTCTGAAGCTCATCAAAATGCCGGATGGCAGCAAAAGCATTGTTATCCAGGGAAAATCGGTATTTCAAATCGAGAAATTTACTCAGAAGGATCCGTTTTTTCGTGCCAAAGTAAAACCTTACGAATACGAGCAGGATAAGTCTGGTGTGGAACTCGATGCGGCGCTTCGCTCAATTAAAGAAACTGCCTCCCAGATTGTGGATCAATCCCCGAATATCCCGTCAGAAGCAGGCACAGCGATCAATAACATATCCAGCCCGAATTTCCTGCTCAATTTTATCTCCTCCAACCTGAATATAAACCTTGAGGAAAAACAGCAGCTTCTTGAAATGAAAGTTTTCTCCGAGAAAATGGAGAAAATTATGGAGTATCTGCGAAAAGAGTTGCAGGTGCTTAATCTTAGTGAGGAGATTCAATCCAAAGTTAAGTCGGATATTGACCAGCAGCAGCGGGACTTCTACCTGCGCCAGCAGCTTAAAGCTATACAAGAAGAGCTTGGCGAAGGCAGTGAACAGGAGGAAGTGAATAAACTCAAAGAGAAGGCGAAAGAAAAGGATGATAACCTTCCGGAGCACGTAAAACCGGTGTTGGAGAAAGAATTACAACGTCTGGAACGAACCCCGACCAACGCTCCTAACTACGGCATCATCCACAATTACGTAGAGTGGCTGTTGGATCTGCCCTGGAATCACTATTCAGAAGATAAACTGGATCTCAAAAACGCAAGGAAAATTCTGGATGAGGATCACTATGGCCTTGAGAAGGTCAAAAAGCGCATTATTGAATATCTGGCGGTATTGAAGCTTAAAAAAGATATGAAGGCGCCGATCCTTTGCTTTTACGGTCCTCCCGGCGTGGGGAAAACATCACTTGGCCGATCCATTGCCCGCGCAATGAATCGTGAATTCAACCGGTTCAGTCTTGGCGGCTTGCGGGATGAAGCGGAAATTCGCGGCCACCGCCGAACATATATCGGAGCGCTGCCGGGCCGGATCATCCAAAGCATCAAAAAAGCTGGTACCAGTAATCCGCTGCTTATGCTTGATGAGATCGATAAAGTGGGTGCTGATTTCCGCGGTGATCCGACTTCCGCCCTGCTCGAAGTATTGGATCCGGAACAAAACCACACTTTCTACGACAATTATCTGGAACTGGAATATGATCTTTCCAAGGTTCTTTTTATTGCCACCGCAAACAATCTTGATACCATCCCGCCGGCCCTTCGCGACCGGATGGAGTTGATTAATCTTAGTGGATATACCCTTGAGGAAAAAACTGAAATCGCCAAGAAATATCTTGTGCCAAAGGTAGTGGAAGAAAACGGACTTCAGAAAAACCAGTTCCGCATCAGTGAAAAAGCAATCGTGAAGACGATTGATGAACATACACGGGAATCCGGCGTGCGAAATCTTGAACGCGAACTGGCAACCATAGCTCGCGGAGTCGCCACTAAAATCGCCACCGAGGAGATTGAGTCTGAATCCATCGGCATTGATGATGTACAGGAATATCTCGGAAAACAAAAATACTTTTCTGAAGTAGCAGAACGAACCACCGTACCCGGTGTGGCTACCGGCCTTGCCTGGACGCCATACGGCGGGGATATCCTGTTTGTGGAGGCGAGTGTCTCCAAAGGGAGCGGTAAGGTTAACATTACCGGTCAGCTGGGTAATGTGATGAAGGAGTCCGCTATGCTGGCAATGGCTTATCTTAAGTCCAGATCAGAAGAATATGATATTCCTTACTCAGCATTTTCCGAATGGGATTTGCACATTCACGTTCCGGCGGGCGCAATCCCGAAAGACGGGCCATCAGCCGGCTTAGCCTTGCTTGCGGCGGTAGCTTCGATTTATACGCAACGCAGGGTTAAAAGCACGGTAGCGATGACCGGTGAAATCACTCTGCGTGGTTCTGTATTGCCGGTCGGCGGAATTAAGGAGAAGGTTTTGGCAGCTAAAAGGGCTGGTATAAAACAGGTTATCCTGCCGGGTAAAAACAAAAAAGATGTAGCCGAAATTGAGCCGGATGTCATTGAAGGACTAGACTTCTCTTACATTGAGCGTATGGAGCCATTGCTCAATAAAGTACTGGATGACAAGCCGGTGCAAAGTCCTAATGAAAAATTTAAATCCCGAAAGGATTCTTCACCATCCAACGGCAAGGTTGAAGAAGCTGTAAGCGATCAAAAGGAAAAGGTAAATTGATCATCCATGCGCCTGGCAGATTATCACTATCTGCCGGGCTCATTCTTATGTTCTGCTTTTATGATCACAACTCCTCATGGGCCGGTTTCCATAGTTTATGAAGACAATCATTTACTGGTGATCAGTAAGCCTGTCGGTATTCCCGTGCAGGAAGATGAATCGGGCTCTGAGGATCTCCTGACCATTCTGAAACAGTGGCTCAAAACGGAAAAGAACAAACCCGGGAACGTATATCTTGCTTTGATTCACCGGCTTGACCGGCCGGTTGGCGGTGTGATGATATTCGCGAAAACGTCAAAAGCAGCTTCGCGGCTGAATGAACAATTCAGGAACCATCAGGTTGATAAGTTTTATCTTGCAGTTCTTCAAAAATCCCCGGCATCAGCCGAAGGCCGGCTTGAGCATCATCTTAAGAAGAATCGCAAAACCAACATTGTGACCGCACATTCCAAAGCAGGTAAAAATACCAGAGAGGCCACATTATGGTACAGGATCATAGATCAAAAAGAGTCAGGTACGCTTGTTGCCGTACTGCCTGAAACCGGTCGTCCGCATCAGATTCGGGTGCAGTTTGCCCGGATCGGATGTCCGCTTTGGGGAGATCATAAATATGGCGGCAGCACAAAAGGCAACCCGGCTTTGTTTTCCAGCGCATTGCGGATTAATCACCCAACCAAAAAGGATTCGAGGTGGTTTACTGCCCGGCCGCAAGCTGAACCGTGGCACGATTTTCAAACACCGGATGAGGATTTTTGGAAGGACCTGCTAACTGACCAGTTCGACAAAAAAACAGAAATATAGTTTGTCATTGTTTTATCTGATTGACATTTGCTCATTTCAAATTTTAGAGAATTATCCAGGTTTGGATCAGTTTTAATACATACATCAAATTTGATGGCGTTATGGGATTTAAATTATAAGAATTGATTGAGTGGTATACCCCTCCTTTTCTGTTCCAAACCCGAGTTTATGACTTACACCTCTCAACTTACTGAAAGCATTCGCCAATTTGCGTATCAAGCCGGTTTTGAAGCGTGTGGTTTTGCGCGTGCGCGCCGCCTCGAAGATGAAGAGCGCCAATTGGAAGAGTGGCTTGCAAAGGGCATGCACGGGGAGATGAAATGGATGGAAAATCATTTTGACAAGCGTGTGGATCCTACCATTCTGGTTCCCGGTGCCAAAACGGTTGTTTCCGTGTTGTGCAGCTATAATCAACCTGATTTATTCAAAAAACAGGCCGCTAATGAGGATAATCCGCGTATTTCCAATTATGCTCTTGGTGATGATTATCATAAAGTGATGAAAGAAAAACTGTTTCAGCTTTTTGAATTTACCAGGGAACAAGCCGGTAATGTGGAAGGCCGGGTTTTTGTGGATTCAGCCCCGGTACTTGATAAAGCCTGGGCTGTTCAGGCGGGTCTCGGATGGATGGGCAAAAATACCAATATTCTAAACAAGCAACTGGGCTCCTGGTTTTTTATTGGTGAAATGATCATAGACCTGGAACTTGAGTTTGATGAAGTCACTACTGATCACTGTGGCACATGTACAAGATGTATCGATGCCTGCCCGACCGATGCGATTTATGAACCTTATAAAGTCGATGGCAGTAAATGTATCTCCTACTTCACTATAGAGCTGCGCAAAGAAATTCCCGAAGAATACCACCGGCAAATGGGCAACTGGATTTATGGATGCGATATCTGCCAGGATGTGTGCCCGTGGAACCGAAAAGCGAAACCGGGAAGCGAAGAACGTCTAATGGCCCGCCCGGAACTGGTTGACAAAGATATTGATTACTGGGAAGAACTCGATTTGCAGGAATATCGCCGGTTGTTTAAAAAAAGTGCGGTAAAGCGGGCAAAGTTTGATGGGATTAAGCGAAATATTCGGATTGCGGTTTCTAATGTAAGAAGTGACAAAGTAATCCCGACTTCGTCGGGACAGGCGCCGTGACAGAGTTGATGAACAGGCACCGAGGGATCAAGGCACCAGGGCACCAAGGCTGTCATGCATTAGGTATTTTTATGAGATGAAGGCCTAAACCAGCCTCGCGTAACTATTGAAAAAAGGTGACAAAAACTCAGTCACTTGATGCCTGGATGCCTTTGTGCAACATTGCCTTACTTTGTCACTCTGTCACGGCGCCTGTCCCGACGAAGTCGGGATTACTTTGTCACTTTCTTCCTTCCCCTCCACTTTATACCGGTTCGAAT
>CAZDIA010000043.1:0-6650 GCA_964505385.1 uncultured Chitinophagales bacterium | reverse complement strand
GTCGGGATTACTTTGTCACTTTCTTCCTTCCCCTCCACTTTATACCGGTTCGAATTTTGCTGTAAAGTGGCGTAAGAATTTGGGCTCCCAGGTAATACGATACCCTTTGGCATTGTGTCTGTTTTTTAGTAAAAATCCAAACGCTTCAATCACATAATCAATATGGCTCTGGGTATATACGCGGCGCGGAATCGCCAGCCTGACCAACTCCATTGGCGCGGGAATCAGATCTCCTTTATCATCATAGGTGCCAAACATTACCGAGCCGATCTCAACACTTCGAACTCCGGCGGTTTTGTACAACTCACACACCAGTGACTGTCCCGGGTATTGATCCTGCGGAAGATGATCATAAAGCTGACGGGCATCCACATAAACTGCATGACCACCAATGGGTTTAATCACCGGAATCCCCATTTCATCAAGATGTCTCCCGAGATACTCAGTGCTGCGCATCCGGTATTGCAGATAATCTTCATTAAATATTTCATCCAGGCCGATTGCTATCGCTTCCATATCACGGCCGGATAATCCCCCATAAGTTGTATATCCCTCGGTGATGATCAGCATATTCGTGCATGCATCAGCCATTTCTTTGTCTTTGAGCGCGAGAAAACCGCCCATATTTACCAGCGCATCTTTTTTGGCACTCATTACGCAACCGTCAGCAAGACGAAACATTTCGGTAGCGATTTCCCGGCATGAGGTGTTTTCATATCCATTTTCATGTTTTTTGATAAACCATGAATTTTCAGCAATCCGGCATGCATCGAGAATAAATAAAATGCCATTTGTTTTACACAATTCCCGAACCTGCCGGGTATTCTCCATGCTCACCGGCTGGCCTCCTCCGCTGTTATTTGTAATCGTCAGGATTATAGCGCCAATAGAAGATGCACCATATTTATCTATTTGATTTTGCATCTTCTCAATATCAGCATTGCCCTTGAATACAAAACTACTTTCCGGATCATAAGCCTCATCATTCAGGCAGTCAATTGCTTTAGCACCGGAATATTCAACATTAGCGCGGGTGGTATCAAAATGCGTATTGCTCAGAAAGACCTTCCCTTCTCCACCGAGATGCCCGTAAAGAATACGTTCTGCCGCCCTTCCCTGATGTGTCGGAAGCACATGGGGATATCCTGTTAATTCCCTGATCACTTTTTCCATGCGCTGCCAGCTCACTGATCCGGCATAGGACTCATCACCCTGCATCACTCCTGCCCATTGATCGGCACTCATGGCTGACGTTCCGCTGTCCGTTAGCAGATCAATTATCACCTGATCGGATTTCAGCATAAAAGGATTGTAATGAGCATCAGCAAGAAACCCCTGGCGTTGCTCCTCCGTAGTCATGTGGATCGGTTCCACCGTTTTGATTTTAAAGGGCTCAATTACAGTTTTAAATTGATCGGACATAGATTCACTATATGATTTAGGCGCTTAAAGCGCAGTTAAACCTAACATGTTGTAGATATTTGATTCTGTTTGTTGGCAAGTAGCCCACTGAAGGTCACAGAAGAAGTGACTGAGAGACGAAGTGACCGAAGAGATGAAGAAATGTGAGTTGTTCAAATTGTTGTTGCATCCCCTAAGTCCCTTCGTCCCTTAGTATCTTAGTCATTAATTATCAGTTTTTTAAGTCGGCGTAAAAAGTGGCTCTTATTCAAGCCCAATTCAGCTTAATGGCTCAAACCTTGCCTGAAAAAACCGCAGATATTTAGGTTCATAGACCATTTTTAAACCTTTTATTTTCTCGCTGTTAGTATATATTTCTTCTACGCTTTCTGCGACTACATCCATATGAGCCTGTGTATAAACGCGGCGCGGGATGGTCAGGCGAACCAGTTCCAGATCCGGATAATTATGATCACCGGTTTCAGGATTTCTTCCTGCCGAAACCACGCCCCTTTCCATTGACCGGATTCCGGATTCAAGATACAATTCGGCCGCCAGGGTTTGCGCCGGAAACTGCTCCTGGGGCAAGTGACTCAGGATTTTCTTTGCATCAAGAAAAACCCCGTGTGTTCCAACAGGCTGAACAATCGGCACTCCGCTGTTTTGAATTTTATCACCAAGATACTGCACCTGCCCTACCCGCGCTTTGATGTGATCTTCCTGAACCGATTCGCTAATACCAATCGCCATGGCTTCCATATCGCGACCGGCCAGTCCGCCATACGTATGCAGACCTTCATAGACGACCACCATATTTCTTGCTTCTTCAAATACATCATAATCATTAACCGCGAGAAAGCCCCCGATATTTACCAGGGCATCTTTTTTGGCGCTCATTGTAGCGGCATCTGTAAGCGAACAAATTTCCTTAACGATATCGTCTACATGAGCATCCTCATACCCCATTTCTTTCATTTTGATCATATAGGCATTCTCTGCCACGCGGGTCATATCATGGACAATCTTGATGCCGTATTTATCAGTTAATTTGCGCAGTTCCTTGATATTTTCCATTGAAAGCGGCTGTCCTCCAGCCATGTTGACCGAAGTTGCCAGACTTACATACGGAATTTTTTCCGCGCCGTGCTTTTTTATCAGGTCTTCAAGTTTCTGTAAATCAACATTTCCTTTGAAAGGATGAGGATTTTCAGGATCGTGCGCCTCATCAATTATGACGTCAACAAACTGTCCACCAGCCAGCTCCTGATGCAGCTTGGTGGTTGTGAAATACATGTTACCGGGAATAATATCACCGGGTTTGATCATAATCTGGGAAATTATATGCTCAGCAGCCCTTCCCTGATGAGTTGGAACCACATACTTGTAGCCGTAGTATTCCTGAATGGTTCTTTCAAGGGAATAATAGTTTTTGCTGCCTGCATATGCTTCATCTCCAAGCATCATACCTGCCCACTGCCGGTCACTCATTGCCGAAGTTCCGCTGTCGGTCAGCAAATCGATGTAGACATCTTCTGATCTCAACAAAAAAGTATTATACCCTGCTTCATTGAGGGCTTCGGACCGCTCTTCCCGGGAAGTCATTTTCACCGGTTCCACCATCTTGATTTTATAAGGTTCGGCCCATGATCTTCTTCGTTTCTCAGCCATATTAATTTCTTTTATAATAATAAGTTATAGTTTTCAGGATTGCTATTTCCAACAATTGAAACATACGCAGAATTTTTTATCAATATCAAAGAGATGATCATATACGACAGATAGTAATTTGCAATAACAGATCTTGACTTTTACTCATTTTTGGCTTATATTTGGAGTCTGTAATGAAACAGATTTCCACTCACATTGCGGGGTGGAGCAGTTGGTAGCTCGTCGGGCTCATAACCCGAAGGTCGGAGGTTCGAGTCCTCCCCCCGCCACTATAAGCCTTGTAAGTTACATGCTTGCAAGGCTTTTTTATTTTTAGTCTTCAGAACTTTCATTCGAATATTTCTCCGCCCTCTGCCGTTGGGGTTGGTTGATTGTAACATTCACCTGGATACGGGTACTTTTTGCAAGTAATTATTTCTATCTTGTTAAACTTGCAGTTAATTTTTTGTAATTATTCACAGTTAAAATGGTTTGTGTTTTATGGCTGTAAATGAAGTTTTAGCACCTGAGGAGATTCAAAAAGTTTTGAGTCGCCATATACTTGCTGATGGTTTTGATATGGTTCTCGACCTGCAAAAGAGTGAGGGTGCATATCTTTATGATTCTAAAGAAGGCAAACAGTATCTCGACTTTTTTACTTTTTTTGCTTCTAACACCTTGGGTATGAATCACCCAAAAGTTGTTGGTGATGAAGAATTTCTCGAAAAAATGAAACGGGTTGCCATCCACAACCCTTCCAACTCTGATGTCTATACACAGGAGTATGCCGAATTTGTGGATACCTTCTCGAGAGTGGGAATTCCGGATTATTTATCCAAAGCTTTTTTTGTGGCCGGAGGCTCACTTGCTGTAGAAAATGCGCTGAAAACCGCATTTGACTGGAAAGTTCAAAAGAACTTCGAAAAAGGTTACCGAAAGGAGAAGGGGTTTAAAGTACTACATCTTGATGAAGCCTTTCACGGTCGTAGTGGCTATACCATGTCGCTCACCAATACCGAGCATAATAAAGTAGCTTATTTTCCAAAATTTGACTGGCCCCGGATAAAAAATCCGAAAATGCATTTCCCGATGGAAGGTGATGTGGTCAACCAGGTTATACGCAGCGAAAAAGCGGCCATAGCCCAGGCGGAACAATATTTTGAAACATACAAGGATGATATTGCTGCCATTATTCTTGAGCCAATTCAGGGCGAAGGAGGAGATAATCAGTTTCGTCCGGAGTTTCATCAGGAACTGCGACGCCTTGCCGATGAATACGAGGCTCTTTTAATCTATGATGAAGTCCAAACCGGTATTGGTATGACCGGCAAATTCTGGGCTCATGAACATTACGTGAAACCGGATATCCTCGCATTCGGCAAAAAAGCGCAGGTATGCGGTATTCTGGTGGGCGATCGTATTGATGATATTGACACTAACGTGTTCAAGGTTTCTTCCCGAATAAACTCAACCTGGGGTGGTAACCTTGTCGACATGGTGCGATTTACTCAATATCTCAAAATCATTGAAGAAGACAACCTGGTAGAAAATGCAAGGGATGTCGGTGATTATCTGCTAAACCAGCTTCAGGGGTTTGTGGACTCCAACGATGCAGTATCAAACCCCCGTGGAGTTGGCCTGATGTGTGCTTTTGATTTTGATAATCCCGAGCTTCGCGGAGCTTTTCTGAAAAGAGCATTCGAAAACGGCTTATTAATGTTACCGTGCGGCACCCATTCAGTTCGTTTCCGTCCTAATTTATCAGTAAATAAGGGCCATATCGATGAAGGAATAGAACTCACCGAAAAAAGCCTGAAAGATACCTTTGCATCTCATCCGGAATTGGTGCAAAACCCGACAAACGGAAGTCAGTAAATCGGCTTTAAAGCTTGGATGTTTTAACCCAAATAGGTTATTTCTTAGTATTTAACCTATTTGGGTTTTACTTTGTCACAAAAAGCATTTTGAATAAAGATTTACTCTTCATGCTCTTTTTCTGATGCCTCCTCTTTCCTTCTGCTGAAATCCCGGTACAGTGCAATCAAAGCGAGTAAAACCAAAAGATAACCGAGGTAGCGATCTTCCGGATCACTGAAGAATATCAGGTAAATTGCAGCCAATAGTCCTATCCAGCCGATGATGCGCATCAGCCCGCTTATCTGAAGGAAACTCGGTCGCGTTGGAATGTTATCTTCACTCATTTTCTGTTGGTTAAGCTTAATTTCGCTGTTTGTCCCGAAAGGTTCTGGGCACTGGTTGAAATGCCAGTTAACAAATTTCAAATTACAAAAGACAAATAAGCTCCAATGACTCAATGATCCAACCTCCAAACTGGTGCCGGGCTAAAATTTGGTCATTGATATTTGGATTATTGGAATTTATTTGAAATTTGCTATTTGAGATTTGTTTATTGAATCTAGGAACTTGAAACCCCGTACCCAGACCCCAGCCCAAACCTACAAATCTTTTAAAGCAGCTATCAAATCATTAACGGAACTCTTCGCATCGCCGAAAAACATGTAGCTGTTTTCATTAAAAAAGAGCTCGTTTTGAATGCCGGCATATCCGGGGTTCATACTTCTTTTGAATATGACTACACTTTTCGCCTCTTCCACATTCAAAATGGGCATGCCGTAAATCGGACTCCCGGGGTTATTATTAGCAGCCGGATTGACCACATCATTCGCACCCAGGACAAGAACTACATCAGTATTAGAAAACTCCTCATTAATATCATCCATATCATATAACTGTGGATATGGAACATTTGCTTCCGCCAGCAGTACATTCATATGTCCCGGCATGCGGCCCGCAACCGGGTGAATTGCATATCGAACATCCACTCCTTTTTTCTCCAGCAATTCAGCAGCCTCACGCACTGCATGCTGAGCCTGGGCTACGGCCAGACCATAACCTGGCACAATGATTACGCGTTTAGAGTATCCCGTCATCACGGCAACATCTTCGGCCTCAACTTTGCGAATGGTTTTATCACCATCGGTTTCACTTCCGGCCTCCATGGAACCGCCGAACGCACCAAATAGTACATCAGGCAGCGTACGGTTCATTCCTTTACACATGATTATGGTCAAAATCAGTCCGGCGGCGCCCACGAGTGTGCCACTGATAATCAACAGGTTATTGTCGAGAACAAAACCCGTAGCCGATGCAGCCAGTCCGGAAAGGGAGTTCAGCAGGGATATTACCACCGGCATATCAGCCCCGCCGATCGGAAGTACAAACAGGATCCCCAGCAGCAGAGAGAGCCCTGCCAATACCGCAAAAGCGACTATGGGATCCACACCGGCAGCAAAAAATCCGGCTGCGATAATTATGATTACAAGGATCCCCAGGTTTACCCACCTTTGCCCCGGTAATCTTACGGCATTTCCTGTGATTACACCACTCAGTTTTCCATAAGCCATCAAACTTCCGGTAAAAGTTACCGAACCAATCAGCACGCTGATGGACATGGTGATCACTTCCTGCATCCCCAGTTCAATACCACTAAAGCGGAAGTATTCCCCGCTGGCAACAAGGGCTGATGCTATGCCTCCGAAACCATTGAACATAGCCACCATCTCAGGCATATCAGTCATCGG
>CAZDIA010000042.1:3035-21528 GCA_964505385.1 uncultured Chitinophagales bacterium | reverse complement strand
TTCACTTACCAATGCAAAACCGGGAAAACACAGAATCAAGTATATCCTCCGTGGTGATTTCACCGGTGATTGTACCAAGCTGATTGAGGGCAGAGCGTAAATCTATAGACAAGAAATCTCCGGTCATCCCGGATTCAAGAGCTTTCAGTGCCTCCCGGACATGGTGTTGCGCTTTTTCCAGGGCATCCCGGTGGCGTGATGACGTCACCATCAAGCCGGATGTATCAATGGCTTCTTCCTGAATAACCCGTTCTTTCATCAGCGACTTGAGCTCGTCAATTCCTTCATTTTGAACTGAGGATATCACCATATCGAGATCGGGATGGCTAACATCCTCCACCAGGTCTCCTTTGGTTCCGATCCGGATTACCGGTTTTTCTTCCGGTATAGTAAGCAATGATTCCAGCTGCGATCGATGATCCCGGTTTTCTTCGGCAAGATCGTGGAGAAAAACAACCAGATCGGCATCATTTACCGCCTGTTGCGACCGCTTCACCCCCTCTGCCTCAATTTCATCTTCAGTAATGCGCAGCCCGGCGGTGTCTGTCAAAGTAAACAGCAGCCCGTCGTAACTCCAGTCGGCATCAATAACATCACGGGTGGTGCCGGCCGTAGCAGAAACGATCGCCCGGTCTTTGCCCATCAGCGTATTGAGCAGTGTGGACTTGCCGGCATTGGGCTGTCCGACGAAAACCGTTCGTACTCCGTGTTTTACCAGCCTTCCGGTTTCGTAGGTGGAAAGCAGTTTTTCTATTTCATTATCCAGTTCTTTGAGCAGTCGTTTCAACTCATCCCGGCTGGCAAATTCCACATCTTCCTCAATAAAATCCAGTTCGAGTTCCACCATGGCTGTAGCATCAATTATCTGCTGGCGAAAGTTTTGAATATGCTCACCAAGATCACCTTCAAGTTGTTTTCGGGCGGATTCTACCGCTTTTCCGCTTCGGGCATGAATCAGGTCTGCAACCGCCTCGGCCTGGGAAAGCTCAAGTTTTCCATTCAAAAATGCCCGGTGGGTAAATTCGCCCGGTTCAGCGTGACGAATATTCTGCCGTAAAATCGTCTCCAGCACCGTCTGCGTAACCAGTGCGCCGCCGTGACAGGAAATCTCGGCCGTGTCTTCTCCGGTATATGAGTTAGGGGATTTAAAAACAGAAATCAACACATCATCAATGGATTTGCCATTGTCAATTATACTTCCATAATGAATAGTGTGGCTTTGTTGATCAGCCAGAGGTTTTCCTGAAAAAATGCAAGATACTTTTTCCAGAGCCTGTTTCCCGCTTACACGAATCACGGCAATTCCGGCCTCCCCTACAGCGGTTGCTATAGCAGCAATGGGTTCTTTTTGAGTGATATTGCTTGAATTCAAACTGTTAAATTTTTATTCGGTTGAAGCAATTGTAGTTATGAATGTAATCTAACCTGCATTATTCACCAAGAAATTAAGCTGTGGGCAAGGCGTCGCGGAAATGGTGGCGGAAACGTCCCGAAAGCGTTCGGGACGCTGAGCAAACCATTTGCGCGGCAACGCAGTCCACAGCTTAATTTCGCAGCGTCCGACTTTAGATATAAATTATAAAAATGATTTTTTCAAGTATCTCATTGAAAGCCAAAAAAGTATGTCTTATCCCAATTAACTTTGTGAATAAAGCAGGCTAACGTAATCTTCCCGTTTCAACTCATAATAAAATTCATAGCTTTCATTAATATCGCCAAGCGGGCGCGTTTGCCATTTGGTGGTAAATCCGAGCTTGCTGTACAACTTGTGTGCTTTTTTAAAACGTGTATCCGTCCAGAGGTAAACTAAATCAGATTCAGAAATTGCCTGTTCTATCAAAAAACGCACAAGCATTTCACCAAGCTTTTGCCCCTGCAGTTTCGGGTCAACATAAATGCGGGTGAGGTATGGGATCCCATCTGAATCAAACTTATATCCTCCGCAGCCTGCGATTACCTGCCCCGATTTTATCACATACAATTCCTTTTGATCAGAAGGATAATAGTCATCAAAAGCTATCAAATCCGGAAAATCATTTTCGGGATCATATATCATTCCGTATTGCTCAAATACGTTTTTAATAATGTTAAGAATTGCGGAAAGATCAGATTTTTTCGCTGTAACAATTTTAGTTTTAGCAGATTGATACATATTAATTGATAATAAAATTTCTGATCTTCAGAATATACACACATCTGGTTCAGATATTGTAATACCTTTAACAGCCATGAACTGCAAAACGATATAAACGGTTACGGTAAAAGGGAAAGTAAAATAAATAAGTCAACTGAAATGCTTCGCAAATTACCAATATTATTTCTGCTTTGTCTTCTGCCGGCCACGGTATGGGGCGAAGAAGAGCCGGAAGACGGTAGGGTAGTCAAATTAATTGAATTTGAGGGCACAATCGGCCCCACTACAACCGACTACCTTGAGCGCGCCATGCAAATTTCGGTTGAAGAGGGCGCAGAAGCACTCATCATCAGAATGGATACCCCCGGCGGTTTACTTGTATCCACTCAGGATATTGTGCGTCTGATTCTCGACTCCGACATCCCCATAGTCGTTTACGTTGCGCCGGAAGGTGCAGGTGCCGGCAGTGCGGGGGTTTTCATCACTTTGAGTGCCCATGTTGCCGCAATGGCTCCGGCCACAAATATCGGTGCAGCAACGCCGGTGCAGATGGGAGGCGGCGATTTTGATGATGACGTGGAAGATGAAGAAGATGAAGACCTTTCCACTCAGGAACGCAAAATGATTAATTTTGTCGAAAGCTATATCGAAGGTATAGCGGAACGGCGCGGACGCAATGCGGAGTGGGCAAAAGAAGCAGTTCGTGATGCAAGTACGATTGGCAGTTCAGAGGCTCTGGAAATTAATGTTATCGATTTAATTGCTGATGATCTGGATGAATTACTTGAAAAAATGGATGGTCGTGAAGTCGATGACTTCGTACTCAATACCAGTGGGGCTACGGTTGAAGAAATTCCGATGAGCATGCGGGAAAGTGCCTTGAGGTTTCTCTTCAACCCACAGGTAATGTTGATTCTACTGCTTGTTGCCCTTTATGGAATTATCGGGGAGTTGGGAAATCCCGGTGCAATTATACCGGGAACACTTGGCGTAATCGCCTTGCTGCTGCTGTTATATGCCACGGCAGCTATGCCTGTTAATATTTTAGGATATGTTCTAATCGGATTGGCGGTGATTCTAATGATTATTGAAGTATTTACTCCAACTTTCGGGCTATTGACAGCCGGTGGTGTGTTTTCATTTATCCTCGGAGCATTTATGCTCTTTGAAGAATTTTCTCCCGGAGACTGGCAGGCATGGGCTTATATTTTGCCTGCAGCAATACTCACAGCTATACTTATCTCACTCATTGTAAGTGCGGGAATCAGAGCTCAATTCGGAAAAACCCGTATGGGAACTGAAGCTTATGTCGGCCAAAAAGCCGAAGTTGTTCAAAAAGTTACGCCGACTGGTGGTAAAGTGTTATACATGGGTGAATACTGGAATGCCGAAAGTGACTCAATTATAAAAGAAGGAGAACCTTGTGAAATCACTGGAACTCAGGGTTTAAAACTAATGGTAAAGCCTTTAAATAAGGAGGATTAATATGAACACAGATGGAGAACTATTTAACCTAAGCGTATGGGTGGTTACAATAATCATTTTATTGGCCATCATAGTGCCTCAGATATTCCGAATTTTAAAAGAATATGAACGGGGTGTGGTCTTCAGGCTTGGTAAATTGTTGAGAGCCAAAGGACCGGGACTCGTTATCCTCATTCCCTTTATCGATAAGATGGTCAGGGTAGATCTGCGGGTTGTAACATCAAATGTTCCGCAGCAGGATATAATCACCAACGACAACGTGCCCGTATCCGTCGATGCTATTACCTACTTTCGAGTAGTGGATCCTGAAGCGGCCATCATTAACGTCGAAAACTATTTGCAGGCTACCTCACTTTTTGCACAGACTACACTGCGTAGTGTTTTGGGCCAGGCGGAGCTTGATGAACTGCTTGCAGAGCGTGATCGCATCAATCAATCTATCCAGGAAATTCTTGACCGGCAAACGGATCCCTGGGGAGTCAAAGTAACTTCCGTTGAAGTCAAAGACGTCATCCTGCCCGAAAACATGCGGCGCGCCATGGCGAAACAAGCCGAAACCGAACGTGAACGGCGTGCCAAGATTATCAGTGCAAGAGGTGAATTCCAGGCTGCTGCAAAACTTGTAGAAGCCGGACAAATGATCAGCAAGCAACCTATCGCCCTTCAGCTCAGGTACTTGCAAACCATGTCCGAAATCGGCACTCAAAACAACACCATAGCGCTGCTGCCACTACCGATGGAGCTTTTCCGCTCGTTTACCGGAGGTGGTTCAGCATTTGACACCGGCGAACCCGCTCCTGATCCGAAAGATGTAGATGTCGAAGATATTGAGGATCTTGGCACCGAAGAATCAAAAGATGAAGATTCCGGTAAAGATGACAGCAGCGGGCCGGAAAGCTCTTCAAGTGAAGATGATGATTCCACTGATAAAGATTCCTGAAACGCTTAACAAATTCGTGAAGGCTGCCGGGTGGTTTGCCTGGCAGCCTTCATTTTAATCAGAAGAATCATCGGATACCCGGTTTACTTTACGTTGCGGTACAATACGGCGGTACCACTTGGGATGACGATGGCGCGCATACTCTTCGTTAACCTTGCCCGTAAACATGGACTCCAAAAGAGGCCGGTTTTCTTTGATGATAAATGCAACAAGGTGCATCACAATGCCTATTATAATTAAAACCATTGCCGCATTATGAATTTGCGTCATCCATACCATCATCGTAGAGGAAAGTTGTAGCCACGGAAGGTTACCTGCCGTTTTAATCAACCCGGATACAATGATCAGAAGAAAACTAAAAGCGATAAAAGCATATGCCAGTCGCTGTTCAGCCAGATATTTATCCTGAGGCGGTTCTTCACCTTTGCCCATCATTGCTTTGATAATCAGATAAGATTCTTTAAAGTCTCCTTTTCGTGGCAGCAATCCGGTTTCTCTCCTCAACAAATGATATACAACGTGAAAAAAAGCTGCCACCATAAGAACTGCAGCACCAATGTAGTGCATCATCAGAAGGATTTCATAACTTCCCATCCAACCCAGCCCCGGGATTTCAGTAACCATATATCTTTCGTAAAGTGGCATCTGCCCCATGCCACTAATAATTAACACCAAAGTTGACACTGCTATCGACCAGTGGATGATTCGGGATACTGAGCTGTGCCGCTCCACCTTAGCTTCTTTATTCTCAGTATTACCTTTCGTTTTGCTGCTCATTGCGTTTTCCTTTTAAAGTTTTATGTGCCACTACTCCTGCTGCGATAGTGCCTGCTACCGGTGCCACCAGAGCACTTAAAGCAAGCCCCTGTGAGCTATCAAGAAAATTTTTAACTTCCGGTTGCATGTGGGGTTGGCCTGGATGGCCGTCAACTACTCCCTGCTCCCGCAAAGCATTATTAATTTTTTCATACGGTACCGGGGATACATAAAAAGTTGAGGTTCCACCCCCTTCTTCGTCGCCGTAAATGTATCCATCAATTTCCTTTGCACGTCCCTTAGCCTTGGCTCGCATTTCTTGTTTAGGTCCGTAAGAGATCGCTCTTTTCGGACATGCTTCCACACAGGCCGGCTTTTTGCCCGCCTTTACCCGGTCATAACACATATCGCATTTATACATCACACCACCGCCGGCAAACTTTGGAGCAAGTTTTTTGTATAATCCAACTCCCGCCTGACGCATCGGAATGCCCCACGGGCAAACCGACCGGCACTTGGCGCCACCCATGCAGTAGTCTTCGTCAATGACGACCGGCCCTTCCGGCATTTTATTATTAATCCCAAACGGACACAGATTGGCACACGCCGGATTGTCACAATGCATGCACCTGCGGGGAATCGCCATCTCATGCTCCTCTCCATTATCGTCTTTGACGGTAACTTTCTGAACCGTAGTCCAATTGTAGGGGGTTAACCGTTCAGTATTTTCGCGCTGATCCGACCAGTCCTCATAATGTTCTCTCGGCCAGTAAGTGCCGATGGGTTTTTCCGGTTCGGGGAACCTATCCTGATTTTTATCCCGGCAAGCCGTAACGCAAGCCGGTGTATCGCGGTCAGGACAACCGTCACAAACCGTCAGATCGATCATTGTCCCCACTTCGGTTGTAGTTTTTCTGGCCTCAGCATTTGCCAGGTTTGTAGCTCCGGAAATAGTACAAGCCGAAAGTGTTGCCGCCGTCGCTGAACGCTTTAGAAAATCTCTTCGGGAATACTGTTCCATACACAGGTAAATAAAAGTTTAGGGTGTATAATTGAGCTTTTCAGTCACCATCAGAGCGACTTTTACAGCAGATATTATTTATATAAAAAGATATAGATATCTAAATTAGTTGTCAAGTAATGCAGCTTCAGATTTCTGTATCCTTAAGTTGTGATCTTCCTTAAACCGGCTTATTATCTTCCCTTACCTGAGATCACAGGTTTATACCACTAAAGGATGTTGATCTTTTTATCTGATGTGATGATGCAAACCATAAATAAGCCGGAATACAGATGAAATTTCGTACACCTCATACCCTCACTCTCCTGTTCTTTTTGATGGTGGCCGCCCTCGCTGCCACCTGGATCATCCCCCAGGGAGCATTTGAAACCGAGCCGGATACAAATGTCGTCATTCCTGATACCTATGAGATGGTCGAAGAAAGGGAGATTATGAGTCCGGTAGCTTTATTTACAGCTATCCCGCGCGCATTTGCTGATGCACAGGATATTATTTTCTTTTTGTTCATCATCGGGGGTGTATTAGCAGTAATCCGGAGTACCGGTACCATTGATGCCCTTTTAGGCCGGCTGCTTGAAAATCTGGGATCGCGTCCCGGTCTGCTCATCTTCACGGTAGTTTTTGTGTTCGCCCTGACCTCAAGTATCATGGGAGCCTCAGCCGAGTATATCCCGTTTGTTTTAATTCTGGTAGCCCTGTGCCGTGAAATGAAAATGGATACTATGACGGCCGTAGGTATTGTAGTGGCCGGATACGGCATCGGCTACGGGACAGCCGCCTTTAATCAATACACAGTAGTGGTTGCACAAGGCATCGCAGAAGTGGACACCTATTCCGGCTGGCCGCTCAGACTTGGAATTCTTATTCCGTTTGTGCTGATCGGAGCTCATCACATCTGGAGCTATTCGCGCAAAGTTCAGGCCGATCCATCATCAAGCCTGATGCACAATATTGCCCCTCCGGAAGGGGGAGCACCGCCTGATGACTATCCCGCACTTAACTGGAAGCACATCGTCATCACTCTGTCCTTTTTCCTTGCTCTTGGTACGGCGGTTTGGGGTATCGCAACAAGAGGCTGGTATCTGACCGAACTCGGCGCAGCATTTCTTATACTGGGTGTAGTCACGGCGTTTATCGGTAAACTCGGACCAAGCCTTACTGCCAAAAAATTTGTTTCCGGCGCAAAAGATCTGGTGGAGACCGCACTTCTCGTAGGTGTTGCCCGCGGAATTGCGCTAATAATGGAAGACGGACAGATCCTCCATACCATCGTTCATGCGCTTTCGGTTCCGCTCGGCACCGTTGGACCTGAACTTGCAAGCGTCGGTATGATGGTAATGCAATCGGTTCTGAACCTTTTTGTACCATCAGGAAGCGGACAGGCTTTTGTTACCATGCCGCTGATGGCGCCATTAAGTGATCTGCTGGAAGTCTCTAGACAGGTGGCTGTTCAGGCATTTTTGTTTGGTGATGGATTTGCCAACATGCTCGTACCAACTAACGCCGTATTGATGGGTATTCTTGGTATGGCAGGCGTGCCTTATGATCGCTGGTTCCGGTTCTGCTGGCCGCTACTGCTAAAGTTAATGCTTGCCGCTGCCGTAGTGATGGTAGGAGCTGTGGTTTTCGGATATAGTTGATTGTGTTTTCATACCCGTGTTTTTGTTTGAGATTTGAGGTTTGATTCGCATAACGTCAAACCTCAAACCTCAAACAAAATTTCCGGCATTTTTTATTTCGTTATAAATCAATGAACTTGATTTAGCTTATATCAACGTAATGCTTGTAAAATATCCTTTTTCAGATCTTCCACATCTTCCAATCCAACAGACAGGCGGATTAAACCGGGCGGAGTGACAGAGCCTTCCGTTTCACTGCTGAGGCGGTGTTCCCACAAGCTTTCAACTCCTCCCAGACTTGTAGCTCTGGTAATTAATTTTGCTTTGTTGACCACTTTTAAAGCCCGGTCTGCTCCTCCGTCAACTTCAAATGAAATCATACCTCCGTAATCCGACATCTGCCGGTTTGCAATTTGGTAACCAGGATGATCCTCAAATCCCGGATAATAAACTTTGGTGACGTTCTCTTGAGATTGAAGAAACCCGGCTATTTCCCGGGCGTTTTGGCAGTGCCCTTTCATCCTCCATGCCAGTGTTTTGATACTTCGACTCAACAGCCAGCAGTCATTTGGCGAGGGCACGGCACCGATTTGCTGCTGCACCTGAAGAATCCGCTCCGAAATTTCATTGTGTTCTCTGGTGATCACTACGCCACCAAGCAGATCACTATGACCGCCCAGATATTTCGTTGTTGAATGCATCGAAATATCGGCACCGAGATTCAGCGGCTTTTGAAGCGCAGGACTCGGCCAGGTATTATCCACAGCAACCCGAATGTGTTGAGCTTTTTTCCTGATCAAATCAACAACCGCCGAAATATCGGTAATATGCAACATCGGATTTGAGGGAGTCTCCAGCCAGATAAGCCGGGTTTCCGGGCGGATGAAATTGTTGATCTCATCCAAATCAGTCATATCCACTTCATCAAACAGCAGATTCCATCGCTGCATGATATTGTGAACCAATGTCCGCGTGCCGTGGTAAACATCCTTCGGAATCATAATATGATCACCGGGTTCCAGTGACTGCAGAACTGCAGAAACAGCTGCCATTCCCGAAGAAAACGCAAATGCTGCGGCACCATCTTCAAGCGTGGCACAAAGCTGCTCCAGCTGCCTCCGATTGGGGTTGCCGGCACGGGTGTAGTGATCCCGGGAAGTGTCCATACCGCTTTCGGGATGGGTAAAAATCGTGGACGCATGGATGGGCGGAACCACATCCCGAAGACCAGAGGGCCCCTGCGAACCGTGAATAACTTTTGTATCAAATTTTGTGGAATTATCCTTTTGCATAACCGATATTGAACTGGTTCAGGTTTGCGGCGAGAAACCGGCCGTTGAATGATGTTACAATCCGGTTTAGGTTAACCGAATTGAGGCCGAAATTTCCGTAATACTACTCAAAATCTATCAACTGAATAAGAAACAACCCGAATCAGGCTATTATGCTGAACTATATCTGGTCCGGACTGATCATTATCAGTCTGGTATTTGCAGTGACTCAGGATATTACCGACATCTTTCAGGATACGTACAAGAACGATAAAGTATTTGATATCGAAATCACTTTTGATGAAGAAGATCCGGATTTCGATCAAAGACAAGATGTAGTGTTTATAATCCCCGAGCATGAAGGAGAGTTTGAGGCCACCTGGGATCCCGGAGATGAAGAAACCCAGTTGGTCATCCCTGTAACCGGGGATTTGCCCGACCACTGGCAAATGGTGGCTGAAGATCAGGAAGGCGAAGAAGATGAACTTCGCGCAGATCTGGACTCCTTTACAGAAGTAACCGGCGAAGCAGGCATTATTCTTCCGCAAGTTCTTTATGTAAAACTGCGGGCTATTACCGATGCCGCCTTCGATATGGCTGAAACTGCCGTTACGCTTGCCATTGGATTAATCGGAGTGATGGCGCTTTGGCTCGGGCTGATGAAAATCGCAGAAAAGAGCGGTTTGGTCTATATTCTTGTAAAAATAGTTCAGCCGGTATTAAAATATCTGTTTCCGAATGTTCCGAAGGATCATCCGGCTCTCGGTGTGATCAGTCTCAACATGGCAGCCAACAGCCTTGGACTCGGCAATGCCGCCACGCCGCTCGGCATCAAAGCGATGGAGGAGCTTCAGAAACTGAATCCCTATAAAGAAAAGGCTACCAATGCCATGTGTATGCTTCTCACGGTCAATACAGCCAGTGTGCAGCTGCTACCGCCTGCTACGCTTGTGGCGCTGATCGGAACCGGTGTAAATGAACTCGTACTTGCCATGGCGCTGGCTACCTTATTTTCACTGATAGTGGGCATAACAGTAGCAAAAATATACGAGCAGTTTTATCACGAAGACCCGCACACCGCAAATATTCCGGATGATCAAAAAATTGATCCGAACGGCAACACCGCCGGCACAGACGATGACCAAGATGAGAAGGAGGAAAAATAATTATGGAAACTTTTGCAGCATTTATTTTGCCAATTATTATCGTGATGATCCCTCTTTATGGGTTGATCAAAAAAGTGCCCGTTTACGAGGTGTTTGTTGATGGTGCCAAAGAAGGCTTCAACATCGGTGTACGAATAATCCCATATCTTGTGGCCATATTATTCGCTATCGGCATGTTCCGGGATAGCGGAGCAATGGATTTTTTCATGACTGCCCTTGATCCGGTACTTTCTCCTATAGGCTTTCCTGTGGAAGTGCTGCCTATGGCAGTATTTCGACCGCTAACCGGAAGCGGCTCCGTGGGTGTACTTGCAGATATGGTATCCCAATATGGCGAGGATGCACTTGTGGTCAAAATGGCAGCAACGATGTTCGGATCAACCGAAACAACCTTCTATGTGCTGGCAGTTTATTTTGGTGCTGTCGGTATTCGACAGGTCAAATACTCAGTTCAAACCGGGCTCATTGCCGACTTAGCCGGTATCATTGGTTCTGTAGTGATAGTTTATTTGTTATTCGGGTAAATCAATACTGGCAGGTTTTGATAGTGAGTAAATTCACTTCAAAACCTGTCTTTAAAATCTACGTAGGTGCCCGTTTAGCTAATCGCCTCATCGATCGAATATGCTACTATTCGCTCCTCTTCGGTAAGTCCGTAAATCAAGTTATTGGTTCCATCTATACTTATAACCCGGATTTCATTCTCTAGTTCGAGCACTGAAAAGGGGTTCCCGTCAATATCGAATATGTGGATATACTCACCATACTCCCCTTCATCCTGGCGGTGAATTTTGCCGGAGTAAAGCCCGGTAATAACATCATCATGTACCGCTATATCGAGGTAGCCATACCGCGCTTCGGAAGTAAATTCAAATTCACTGCGATCATCATCCGTAAATCGATAATCGGGTTCGGAAGCATGAGGGCCGAGAATTGCCCTTACCGGTTCCGCATCCGGTGTGTAAATATCTATTCGGGCTGCATAGCGTGCGGCAAGCGCAATGATTTCGGGATCTCCCCCGGCAGCCATCACCGAATGCCACAATTCGTTAAAAACCCTGGGCGAACGGCCAAATTCATATCCGGGAGGAGGAATTATGCGATTGCGAAAACCTCCTTCACTGCTAAGCTCAATAACCCGATAAGGTTCTGACCACACACCACTTGCCCAGATACTGCCGTCATCGAGCAGTGCCAGCCCGTCCGGTACATCATTAAGCTCCAGCTCGGCCATCCGGGCCCCGCTTCGTAAATCATCATCCGGAGCTTCACTGTCCAGGAAACTGAGTACCATCTGAGACGGATCAAATGCGGAAATACGCGGTTGCATACCGGGACGCGAACCCAAAATACTTATCGAAACCAAATCGCCGGGGCCGTGCCTGCGCTGACCCATATACCCTATAGACTGTCCGTCATCTGCATTCAATACAAAAAGTGTTGGCCTGCCGGGTTGTTCCGGGCGGTCACTCAGGTAAATCCGGCCATCAGCAACCTCCAGGTTTTGCGGTGATTGAACCTCTTCAGGCACACTGAAGTCATGAACAGGTGAAACCCTCTCGGGAGTAACCTCATCATAGGAAAGCTCAGTGGTTGGTATTTCTATTTCTTCCTGCTCCTCACCACAGGAGCTGAGCAACAGGCCGGCCCCAATCATGAAAATAACACTAAATCGCAAACCGCTCATATACGAAATATATTGATTAATGGATTATATTTTATATTTCTAAAATAGTAGACTTGATAACGCCCCAACTTATTATCTTCAATTGTAACAATGGTTAAGTATAGCATAAAATTATGCGAGCAGCTTTTATTGTCCTTATTTTCATTGGAGCGCTTTTACTGATCTATTTTTCAGGTAACCGCCCTGACGATTTCACCGCTGAATTTTCTCCCCCTGAAGTTCCCGAAAATCCGGTTGATTTAAAAACATTCATTGAAAACAGGGAAAATCAGGCTAAGGATCTTAAGCCAAATAATTATGCCAGAGTTATTTTTGCCAATGCCGACGAGCCGCAAAAAGAATCGTGCGCAATTATTTACCTGCATGGATTTATGGCGGGCCCGGGAGAAGCAAAGCCACTTCACAAGCAAGTTGCCAGGGATTTGGACTGTAACTTATACCTACCCAGATTTTCAGGTCACGGTATCGAAAATATTTCCGATGTACGGGAAATCTCAGCAGCTAACTGGTTTGATGATCTTTTAGAAACTAAAAGTGTAGGCGCCCGCATTGGTGAAGAGGTGATTATGATGGGTAATTCGATGGGCGGCTTAGCTGCTCTCTGGTTGGCTTCTCAAACTGATACTGTATCCACCCTTGTGCTTTTTGCTCCTTTAATTGAGCCGCAAATCAGATTTTCAGGATTGCTCTCCGGCCCGTGGGCCTATCAGATTGCCGGCCTCATTTCTGATAGAGGATATGTCCAAACCGACCCGGATAATGAAAAACATGAGCAGTATTGGCACACACGCTATCCCTCAACCGCTCTTGTTGAGCTGGCTGTGTTTTATGAAACCTTAATTGATGAAACCGAATTTTCCGAAATCCATCAACCCGTATTCACCGGCTATTACTACAGGTCGGAAGATGAAAAAGATGAGCTTATTTCTGTTGAAGCTGTTGATCAAATGATGGAGCAACTTGGTACAGAGGAAGAACTCAAAAAAACAGTTCGTTTTTCAGATGCGGAAAAACACGTCATCACCTCACCCGCCCGAAATAAAAACTGGAAGACGGTACGGAATGAGGTACTTGAATTTTTAAAATAACAAGTACCTCTAAGAAAATGCCAATATCTTTCGGCATTTACAGACACTCACTAAGCTACTGGCCCCACCAATAACCCGTAACTTCAGGGTTACGATGAAAATACTCCATCATATGACGGTAAGTATGCTTTTCGACTTTTCTTTTAATCAGGTAATCCTCACACCGATGTTGCTCATCGAAATACAGGACCACCTCATATTTCTCACCATCATCTTTTGATTTATATTTTTGAAATTTTTGCCCGATTGATTTCGGGTTCAGATTTTGTGAAGTAATAGCAAATGATGGTTTATGATTTTCAAGCTGCTCTTTTAATTCTTCAGGGGAACTACCCACTTTTTTCTCCAAAACAGATTTCAGTTTCTTAATATCCGGATTTCGGTTACGTATCCCCATATAAATGGCGAAAATCAAGGCGGCAACAATAACTATAATCAGTATCAGCATGGTGCAATAATAATCAGATTATCCATTTGAGGGCTAATTATGCCCGGTCATTTTCAGCAGGGGCTTAAGATAAAATATTTTTGGATTCGTACCTACTATTTCACAAAGGTGTTTTTACATTTCTGTGATCCAATACAAATCAATAGGTAAACGCAACACAACTTCTGTACCACATAAATAAAACCTACCGTAGTAATTAATCCATCATCTGATTTTCAATCACAAGCTTTTACCTTATCTTGCTCCGAAATTCAACAATCTATAAGCCAAGAAAATCATGTCCAGACCTCCCATAAAAGAACAGTTTTCCAATTGGATATCCGACCTGCAAGACACTATTTGCACTAAACTTGAAAGCTTTGAAAAAAACAAGACTTTCCGGGAAGATCAATGGAAACGCGAGGAAGGCGGTGGTGGCATAAGCCGTGTCCTGGAAAAAGGTAAAGTATTTGAAAAAGCAGGCGTCAACACATCAAAAGTATTTGGAGTACTGCCTGATCCCATTAAAGAGCGCTTTGAAGTAGATCACGGCTGGTTTTTTGCCGGCGGGATCTCTTTGGTGATCCATCCGCTGAATCCTATGGTCCCTACCGTTCACGCAAATTATCGTTATTTCGAGCTTTATGAAAAAGAAGGCGGCATCCGAAAAGACGCCTGGTTCGGCGGAGGTGCAGATCTGACTCCGTACTATCTTCGTGAAAAAGATGCCCGGCATTTTCACCAAACCCATAAAGATGCCCTTGATCCTCATGGCAAAGAGCTTTATCCCGATTTCAAAAAACAGTGTGATGAATATTTTTTCAATGAACATCGCGGGGAAGCACGAGGGGTTGGAGGCGTCTTTTTTGACTACCTTAGAGCCGATGAAAACCGGGGATTACAAGATTGGTTCAAAATGGTTTATTCAAGCGGTCAGGCATTTTTACCGGCCTATATTCCCATCGTCGAAAAACGTAGTTTTGAGCCCTTTGACGAAAACCACCGCTATTTTCAGGAGTTGCGGCGCGGTCGATATGTTGAGTTCAACCTGATTCACGACCGTGGCACGCTGTTTGGCCTCAAAACCGGCGGACGAATAGAGTCTATCCTGATGAGTCTCCCACCCAGAGTTCGTTGGGATTACAATGTGGAACCCGAACCGGATACACCCGAACACAAACTCGTAGAAGTACTAAAAAACCCCCGTGAATGGACGTGAATGCAGTGAACAGTGATCAGTTAACAGTAAAAAGTTACCAACTTTTCACTTGGTATCTCACTTAAAAAAATTACTGATAACTGGTAACTGCTCACTGATAACTGTTAACTGATAACTGTACTATGCTTATTCGAGAACGTAGAACCCGAGCTACTCCCGCCATCCGCGACATGGTGCGGGAACACAAACTCCACCCTGAGGATTTGATCGTACCGATGTTTGTAATGGAGGGTCGTGCGGCCAAAGAGATGATCCCCTCCATGCCGGGCTATTTCCGTCACTCACCGGATTTGCTCATCAAAGAAGCGCGAAACCTGTATGAAAAAGGTATTCGTTCGGTTTTGCTCTTTGCCATGGTTCCGGAGGATAAAAAGGACAACCTCGGATCCGAGGCGGTAAACCCGAACGGATTGTTGCCTCAAACGGCGGCAAAACTCAAGGACGCTATACCGGAGTTGTATGTGATGACCGATGTGGCCCTCGACCCCTACTCCAGCTATGGTCATGACGGGATCGTGAAAGATGGTAAAATCGTAAATGATGAAACCATCCAGGCGCTGTCTGAAATGTCGGTCGTACACGCTAAAGCGGGAGTAGATATGGTAGCCCCCTCGGATATGATGGACGGACGCATTGGAAAAATCCGGGAAGCTCTGGAGGATGAAGGGTTTGCGGACACCGGAATTATGGCATACAGCGCCAAATACGCTTCTGTTTTTTACGGACCGTTCCGGGATGCGCTGCAATCGGCGCCCGGTTTTGGGGATAAAAAAACCTACCAGATGGATCCGGCCAACGTGCGTGAGGCGATCCGCGAAGCCGAACTCGACGAACAGGAAGGCGCCGATATCGTGATGGTCAAGCCAGGGCTGCCCTATCTGGATGTGGTGCGTGCAGTTCGCGAAGCTGTTGACCTGCCGGTAGCGGTCTATAACGTTAGCGGGGAATTCGCCATGGTCAAAGCCGCCGCCGAAAAAGGGTGGCTCGACGGTGACGCTGTTATGATGGAGAGCCTGCTCGCATGCAAACGCGCCGGCGCGGATCTCATCGCCTCCTATTTTGCACCGGAAGCTGTTGAGCTGCTTTAATTTAGGCATCCAGGCACCAAGGCATCAAGACACCGAGTGAGCCAGATTGTGTCATTTTAATTTTATAATCCCGCTTTCTGCTGCACTATTGAGAAGTTGACAAAAGCATTTAATAAACAACTCGGTCATCCCGGAACCCCAGCTTCTTAGATGGGGTATCCGGGATCCGGGGGTTTATGGCTACTATCTTTCCAAGTTCTTCTGGATTCCCGACTAAAGTGCGGGACAGGCTCCGGATCTCCTCCTACCGTTCCCGATTGGCCACCGGGACAGGCTGTCGTCCGGAGCCAGCCCCGTACAGGAACGCAGTGACTGTCGGGAATGACGTTGATTGAGTGTCTGTCACTGGCACAACTATCCAGGAGCAATTAGTAGTGGTACGATCAGCAAATTTTGCAATCGATAGATTCCGGAAAGAAGGTATAAATTCCTATTCCCGACTGTAACTATCCAGAAAATCCAGCGGGTTTATCACAGTTACGGACTGGTCGTCTACCGCCTTATAATTTTTGGAATTTCTGGTGATAATGTATTTACATTTATTGTTTAAAGCACAAAAATATTGAATTGCATCTTCAATATCTGGCCAACCGGCCTCTAATGCCTCATCTATCACTTTCGAGTTGACCACACCTACATTTACCTGTTTTCGAATCAATTTTATGAGAGATAATGCTTTGGTTGAATTGGTTGCTTTTCGGATAATGTAAAACATGGTATCAAATGAATGTGCAGCTACGAACCCTTCAAGCTTACCATGCTCTACCAATTCAAATACCCGGGCAGCGGGAATGGCAAAGGGCTGCCGGTATAAGATCACATCGAGACATACATTAGTATCGATTAAAATTTTATCAGCCAAATTTCTTTGTAATTTCTTCTTCCCGGATTTCTTTATAAGATTTTTCCTGATCCTCTTTTGATAACCTGGCACTTCCTAAAATTTCACTCACCCAGGATTTTGGTTCCGGCATCCAACCCTCCTCTTCCGCAGTATTCTCATCAAGATACTTTTCAACTATTTCCGAAACACTCATTCCTTGTTTTGCAGCGTATGCCTTTGCTCTTTTCAACACTGAATCATCTACTGTGAGTGTTAGCTTTTTCTTCATGATTACGTATGATTTTGGATAAATCTGAAGTCACACGTATTTAACGTCAAAATATACGTATTAGCATTTGCTACACCATTAAATCTCCTGCGACTATCAATAAGATTTCATCAACATGTTCATAGATTAAATGCCGTCTTAAGAGTGCGGTCACGAATTTTCAAACAAACTCAGTTATTTTAGTTTATAAGTTAATCATATTGGCTACCTCGAAGCTTCGGTGCCTCGGTGCCTCGGTGCCTCGAAAAAACTCTGTCACTTTGTTTCTTTGTTTCTTTGTCACTATCCCCCCGACCCCTCATCCAATTTTATTACTCTGCTTCTATATCGAAACCCCTGCCTGTAACGTTGCTTTTCTGAAATTCAAAATTATAAACCATTACAAGTAATCCAATTTCAGTATTATGAGAATTTTATTATTGCTTGCAACCAACATTGCAATATTGGTGCTCCTTTTAATTGTAGCATCTATACTGGGTGTCGGCAACTATCTGGATGAAACCGGCACAGGCCTTGATCTACAGGCGCTTTTATTTTTCTGTTTCATCCTCGGTATGGGCGGATCGGCAATATCCCTGTTAATTTCGAAATGGGTGGCCAAGATGACAACCAGGGCAAAAGTAATCGATCAGCCCAAAAATCAAAATGAACAGTGGCTGGTTGATACCGTTCGCGAGCTTGCTGATCAGGCAGGAATCGGTATGCCTGAAGTCGCTATTTTCCCGGCAGAACAGGCCAATGCTTTTGCCACCGGTTGGAATAAAAATAAAGCCCTCGTTGCAGTAAGCGCCGGAATGCTTCAACGATTTCCGAAAGAGGAAGTGAAAGCAGTAATGGCCCATGAGGTCGGCCACGTCGCCAACGGCGATATGATCACACTTTCTCTGATCCAGGGGGTTCTGAACACATTTGTATTGTTCATCGCCAGAGTAGTTGCCTTTGCCGTCGACCGCATAATTCTCAAAAACGAGCAGGGATTCGGTATCGGCTATTTCATAGTGACTATACTGATGCAAATCGTGCTTGGAATACTCGCCTCCATGATCGTGATGTGGTTCTCGCGGCGGCGCGAATTCCGTGCGGATGCCTGGGGCGCTAACCTCGGAAGTCAGGCAGGTATGATAAGTGCGCTTCAGAGACTAAAAGCGGAGTCCGGCGTTCCCGATCAGATGCCCGAAAATCTTCAGGCATTCGGTATTAACTCCGGAAAACGAAGTGGTATCCGTTCGATGTTCATGAGCCATCCACCCATTGATGAGCGGATTAAGGCATTGAAACAGAGTAACTGATTAATTCGAGGCATCAAGGCATCGAGGCATCGAGCACAGAGTATGACCTCTTCTTAGTGTCTCTTTTTTTTGCATGTACAGCATGTGAACTTTCATTTTTAAATTTCTAACTTATACAGTTATTTACACTTGGTGCCTTGGTGCCTTGGTGCCTTGGTGCCTTGGTGCCTTGGTGCCTTGGTGCCTTGGTG
>CAZDIA010000042.1:0-2935 GCA_964505385.1 uncultured Chitinophagales bacterium | reverse complement strand
CCTTGACTGTCCCGAACATACCCGGGATGCCATTATTTACTTAGTCACTCATCCAACCAAATCCCAAAAAATGTTCCAAAAAACCGAGCAACTATTTCAAAAAGCGCAACAGTATATTCCCGGCGGGGTTAATTCTCCTGCAAGAGCATTTAAATCAGTAGGCGGCACTCCCATTTTCTTTGAGAGAGCCAAAGGTTCGTGGGTGTATGATGTTGACGGGAACGAGTATATCGATTATGTATCATCGTGGGGACCGATGATTCTTGGCCATGCTTACGAACCGGTGTTGGAAGCAGTTAAGGAACAGGCTGAGAAATCTACCTCCTTCGGAGCTCCAACGGAGCTGGAAACCAAAATGGCGGAGCTGGTTACCAGTATGGTTCCGACTATTGAAAAGCTCCGTATGGTTAATTCGGGCACTGAAGCCACCATGAGCGCCATCCGGGTCGCAAGAGGTTATACCGGGCGTGATAAGATCATCAAAATGGAAGGCAATTTTCACGGTCATGGTGACTCCTTTCTGATTAAAGCAGGCAGCGGAGCAATGACACTGGGCGAACCCAACAGTCCGGGCGTTACTTACGGCACGGCTCAGGATACCTTGACCGCCCCTTACAATGACCCTGCCGCAGTTGAAAGCCTGCTTGAAGAGTATGAAGGCAAAATTGCTGCCATAATCCTGGAACCGGTTGCCGGTAACTCCGGTTGTATACCTCCCAAAGCCGGGTATCTGGAACGGCTGCGTGAGCTTTGTGACAAACACGGCACCGTGCTCATCTTCGATGAAGTCATGTGTGGATTTCGGGT
This sequence comes from uncultured Chitinophagales bacterium, assembly GCA_964505385.1. Taxonomy (GTDB): domain Bacteria; phylum Bacteroidota; class Rhodothermia; order Balneolales; family Natronogracilivirgulaceae; genus SLJN01. The sequence goes on along the minus strand of CAZDIA010000042.1, from coordinate 2,128 downwards.
TGCGCCCGGCGGAGCTCAGCAGCTTTACAATGTAGTAGCTGACCTGGTTTGTTACGGAAAAATTATTGGCGCGGGTATGCCGGTTGGTGCTTTCGGCGGCAAGTCTGAAATCATGGATGTAGTTTCACCGGTAGGTCCGGTTTATCAATCCGGAACGCTTTCGGGAAATCCGGTAGCTATGGCTGCGGGTATCGCTCTGCTTTCTGAATTGCATGATACTCCGGCGATATACGATCAGCTTGAGCAAAAATCAATGAATCTTGAAAACGGGCTGCGTAATGTATTGCACAAGCACGGAGTCACTCATACCATCAATCGCGTCGGTTCGATGATTGGCCTGTTCTTCTGTGAAGGCCCGGTAACGGATGCTGAAACAGCTCAAAATACTGATACGGAGTTGTTTGGCCGGTTTTTCCACGAAATGTTGAAGGAAGGGGTTTATTTGCCTCCCTCACCGTTCGAATCTCTTTTTGTTTCCAACGCAATGGATAACGATATGATCGAAAGGACCATCAACGCAGCCGATAACGCACTGCCAAAAGTGCTTGAATCAGTACGAAACTGATCGTTTGAAAAAAGGATCACTGATAACCGTTTTTCTGGTCGTCCTGATCGACCTTATTGGGTTTGGCATTGTTCTTCCCCTGCTGCCCTTCTACGCAGGCGAGTTCGATGCCTCTCCTGTTGCGATCGGCCTGCTTTACAGTGTGTATTCCATTGCACAGCTGGTTTTCTCACCCATTTGGGGCAGCTTTTCGGACAAAATCGGCCGCCGTCCGATCATGCTGATCAGCTCATTCGGCGCAATTATCGCCTATATTATCTTCGGTTTTGCCGGCTCACTTACCGTACTTTTTATCTCCCGAATTTTTGCGGGAATTATGGGTGGCAGTATCTCAACGGCTCAAGCTTACATTGCCGATGTAACTTCTACTGAAGATCGCGCCAAAGGTATGGGTATGCTTGGTGCTGCATTCGGCATCGGCTTCGTAATCGGCCCGGCACTTGCATCCGGCATCATCCATCCGGAGTTCAAAAATTTTTTTGCCGGTCTCGGTTTTGAGCAGCTTGCCGCTTTTATGGAAGAATACCGCTACGGCCTGCCGGGTTTTTTTGCAGCCATTCTATCGTTTTGCAGCTTTCTGCTCGTCCTGTTTAAGCTCCCGGAAACCGTAGATGTTGAAAAACAAAAAGCAACCAAACGGATTCCGCGTGCCAGTGTATTCAGTACTACTTTTTGGAGACAGGCAGTTGCATACAGCCGTAAAAACGGCAACAACATTTTTCTGCTGCTGCTGTTTTCCGCATTTCTCTTGTCATTCGGGCAGGCCAGCTTATACAGTGCCTTTCCGCTATTCAGCGAAAACGTACTGGATATGAGCGCTGAGCAAGTCGGCATCCAGTTTTTTTACATCGGTTTGATTGCTGTGGTTGTTCAGGGGGGATTAATACGTCCGCTGACCCGGTGGTTTCGGGAGGATAAACTTTTTCTCGCCGGCAATATCCTCATGACTCTCGGAATGGGAGCAATCGCTCTATCCGGCAACATTTCCATGTTAACAGTATTTCTCGGGGTGATGGCCCTCGGCCACAGCTTGAATCTGCCGACGCTGAACAGCCTGATTTCCCAGGAAGCTGATCCCGAACGAGTAGGTGCTATGATGGGTACCTCGCAGGGGTTATCAGGATTAGGCCGTGCCATCGGCCCGACCTGGGGCGGCACCCTTTTCGGAGTTTCTTTTGGTCTGCCGTTTATCGCTACTGCTATTGTAGTAGCTCTGACTATCATTGTTGGGTTAAAAATAGTGATGCGTCCCCAAACTGTTTCAGTATCCCCAGATAAGTAAATAGTGCCAGTAAGAAAACCAAAGTTCCCTTAGAAAAGGCTAATATCAAGGCGGGCGAAGTCCCAAAAAGTGCAGTGTACATGGCGAGGTCGAGCATTTTTGGACAAGCGGAACGAAGATATTGGCGTTTTCTTAAAGGCACTAATTAGTAATTTTATTGGTATAAATTCACAATTACCGTCAAATTTCAGACCGTAATTAATCAAGATATTCTTTTTATATCAACCCAGTAGTGTCCGGTTAAATGTCAAAGAGTCCCAACTGGTTAGCTTGAGAGGCTC
>CAZDIA010000041.1:0-21640 GCA_964505385.1 uncultured Chitinophagales bacterium | reverse complement strand
GCTTCTGTTTATGAAAATAGTGTCGGTAGGTTACCAGGCTGATTTGCCGCACCGGTGCTTTTCCTTTAAAACTCCGCACCTGACTTTGTAGTTGTTTTTCATTCAACCCCGACACCGATAGTTCCGGGATAATCGTTATTCCCTGACTTGCATCCACCAGGTACTTCAGAGTTTCGATATTGCCGGATTCGTAACTGAAATTCCGCCTTTCTTCGGCCTGTGTTTGCAAGTTGCAGAGGTTGAGAACCTGCGAACGCATGCAGTGGCCTTCCTCCATAAGCAGCAGCTCATTTGCATGAAGATCCTCCGCAAGTAAATAGTTTTTATTTTTGAAGGGATGATTTTCACTGAAGTACGCGAGCAGTTCCTCATAAAAAACCGGATGCTCATGAAGATCCGGCTCATTAAGTGGAGTTGCCATCAAACCGACATCAAGTTTATGCTGATGAAGTTTTTGTATGATGGTCTCAGTTGTATATTCTTTCACATATGTATTGACATCAGGATAAGCTTTAATAAAACCGGGGAGAAATCTTGGCAATAGATAGGGCGCCAATGTCGGTATCACGCCAAGACGCAGCTCACCGCTTAGTGAAGTTTCTGCATTGGCAATCAGTTCATGCATTCGGTCAGCCTCGTGTAAAAGCAGACGGGCCTGTTGTATCACCGACTCACCAACCTGAGTTGGTAAAATCGGCTGTTTGCTCCGGTCGAATAAATCAACCCCCAACTCTTCTTCCAGCTTATGTATCTGGATGCTGAGTGTGGGTTGTGTTACATGGCAGATTTTTGATGCGCGGGCAAAGTTTCCTTCATCAGCAAGGGTTACAATATATCTGAGCTGGGTAAAAGTCATGTGGGGCCATTATTCCGGGTTGCCAATGAAAGATTACAGTTCGGTGAAGAACAAGTATTCAACGGATAATTGATTTTATCAATTACATGATAAATATAATTAATTTTACTTATTAACTCATATGCGGTACCTTTAAATCATAGTTTAGCGATTGATCACTGATCTTTTAAATCGTGTGCGTGGAAACAAAGTTTTTGGAGCCATCACCCGAAGAATTTTGTGAGTGCCTAAGCGCGGAGTGAGTACGCGCGAATTTTAACCATCGCAGTGACCACGGGCTTGCCCATAACCATCTTAAGAGGAAGCCAGTGGTCATTTTTTTTATCGGAGAGGGGGATAAATCATGGAAATGGATAATCAGGTCACGGGAGAAGAGCGACGATGCGTAATGGACCACCGCTGCCGTCTTCAATTTTCATCGGCAATGCTACAACTTTAGCTCCGGTCTCGGGAAGTTGATCGAGGTTAGCGATATTTTCAAAACCGGGGATGTTTTGCTCGTGAAAGAGGACATGAGATTTAAATTCGACAGATTGCCCGTAGTCAAGACTGGCGGTGTCCAGCCCTACAGCTTTGATATTCCGGTTTTCCACAAGCCATTCAGCGGCATCATGGTGAATACCCGGAAAACTTAAATCTGCCAGTGCCTCTTGACCGGTTTCCGCAGTTCCCATGTATTGCTCAGCATCCGGCCAGTATTGATCGAAGCCTGTTCGAAACAACAGGATGCTCTCATCGGGTATCTGTCCGTACTGCTCTTCCCATGAAGTAATATCATCTACAGTGATGCGATAGTCACGATCATTTTCCACCTGTTGCTGCACATCAATCACCACGGCGTTGCCGATCAGCTGATCTACCGGAACTTCATGAGCACGATTGCGGTCTTCGTAGAAGTGTATAGGAGCATCCAAATGAGTACCTACATGCTCTTCAGAGCTAAATCTATGTGCTTCATAGTAGTAATTATCATCAGTTTGACCGGCGAACACTGTATCATGCTGGAAAGGTTCTGCAGTAGGCCAGTGCAGTGTTTCCTCATTAAACGGATGAGTGAGATCGACCCATTCGCCATCAAAAGCTGCCTCCTCGGTGTGATCAGGAGGTGCACATGAACTCACAAACAAGAAGATGCTTATAATGAATACCGGATTTCTCATAATTTTAAACTTTTAAATTTGAGAGTTTAAATATGTACATATAACATAATAACTTCACAGAAAAAAATCTCTACAGATGGTTGACTTATAAAAATATATGTGATAAAAGGTCAGGAATAGTTAAATTTTTTAACCGGTTTTGCCGTTTCCTGTTTTGATCCCTAACCCGGACAAGCCGGGTTTAAAATTCTTTTTGAAGATTTAATGTGAAGAAGATGAAAAGAGGGAAAGATGGTAAGATGATAGCTGTGAGCCCAATCCCCGATAGCTCCTCCAAATCTCTTTAATTTTCTTGACATCTTGTCATCTTGACTTCTTAAAATTCTTTATAAGACGGATGCATGAAAAACAAAATTTTTCTGCCTAATAATGTCAGAATTGGATTTATTAGATAATAAAAACCTATAGTTCAGGACTAAACTGTGGGTCTAAAAATGATAATTGACGATATTGAGAAATTCTGATATAGCTTTTCAAAGTCACTCATGAACTTTATTATATTATAATCGAATAGTTTGGTAATGGAAAATAAAGCTACAACACAAACTTACTTGTCTGAATATAAAAGAATAAAAAAAGGAGTAGTCATCGTAGAAGATGATCCGGATGCTTCATATATACTTGAGCGAACGCTGAGGAAAATTGATATTCCCTGCCTGGCTACGGTGGTATCCGGTGAAGATGCCATTAAGAAAGTTGAAGAGCTGTCTCCGGACCTGATCCTGATGGACATAATGCTGCAGGGGGAGATGGATGGAATAGAAGCGGCAAATATTATCAGTGATCGCTATGATGTGCCGATTATTTTTTTAACGGCTTATACCGGAGATGAATTAATACAGCGGGCGGCAACCTCAGAGCATTACGGATACCTTTTAAAGCCGATTGATCCCCGACAGCTCAGTGTGAGTATTGATGTAACGATGCGGCAATACCACCTGGAACAGCAACTTGCAATTTCCAGAGCGTGGTTCCAGGAGACGGTGATGGGGATTGGCGAATCTGTGATAACAACCAACTCTGAGGCAATAATTGATTTCATTAATCCATCTGCCCAGGAACTTCTCGGAAAGAAACGAAATGAAGCGGTTGGTTTAGCATTTCATGAAGTTTTTACCCTTCTTGATGCGAAAAAGAAACAGATTGCGAAAAAAGTAACCCAATCTTCACCACCCAAATACCATCGCAAGGAATACACTTTGAAGACTCAAAAGGATGTGGCAATTCCTGTAGATGTTACATTTATCCCCATTCTTGATAAAAAACGAATGATTGGATGGGTGGTGTTTCTTCAGGATATTTCGGAGCGAAAGCAATATGAGGAGGATTTGCTAAAAACACGTGATGATTTGAGCTCTTACAAAGAAGAGCTTCAGCTTTTGAGTAATAATCTGCGATCTTTGCAGGAAAAAGAACGCGGGCAAATATCCCGGGAAATCCACGATGAAATTGCTCAGAACCTTGCACGTATCCGGATGGATATTCAGGCTGTCCGAAACAAGTTAACCGATGAAGATTCAATTGAAGCGGTTAAAAAAACATCAGAATTAGTAGGAGAATGTATAACTTCGGTGCGCCGGATTGCCACCGAGCTCAGGCCCCGTATTCTTGATGATGTGGGATTAATTGCCGCCGTGCAATGGCAAATTGACCAGATCCGAAGTCGTAATAATCTGAAAATCGATCTGCAAACCGACCCTGAAGAATTTGAAATTAATCAGGAAATGGCCGTTGATATTTTTCGCATAATCCAGGAAAGCCTTCAGAATGTTGTTAAACACGCAAACGCAAGTGAAGTTAAAGTACGGTTGAGTCAAAATTCTGAGAAAATTAATCTGAAAGTTGAAGACAATGGCACCGGTTTTGATTCTTATCACTTGACACCGACCCACTCATTAGGTATTGTAGGAATGCGTGAAAGAGCTAATAGATGGAATGGAAAATTTAATGTATCTTCTTCAACAAATAAAGGCTGCATTGTAAATGCTCAGATTCCGGTATCTAAATAAGAGTTTTTTATTACAAACTAAAAAGACCATATTATGACTAAAGTACTCATTGCCGACGATCATGCAATTGTGCGTTCAGGAATAAAACGAATCGTTGACGACCACCCGTCTATGGAAGTTGCCGCTGAAGCTTCTGACGGCCATGAGGTTTTAAAACTGATTAAGGAGAAGGAGTTTGATATTATAGTTTTGGATATCAACATGCCTAATCTGAACGGACTCGATACACTCAAGGAGTTGAAAAATGTTCAACCTGATACACCGGTTCTGGTTTTGAGTATGTATCCGGAAAGCCAGTATGCTGTGCGAGCATTGCGTTCCGGCGCATCAGGTTACCTTACCAAAGAAGCGGCTCCGGAAAACCTGATCAATGCGGTGGAGAAAATCGTCAACGGAGGCAGATATGTAACCCCCGAACTTGCCGAGCATCTGGCATTTACGCTCGGTTCCGGTGAAAAGGAAAACTCTCACCAGTCTCTTTCTGATAGGGAATATCAAATAATGTGCGCCATTGCCTCGGGTAAATCCGTGTCTGAAATCGGAAAAGAACTGCACTTAAGCGTAAAGACAGTGAGCACGTATCGAACGAGAGTTTTCGAAAAAATGGGGTTTGAGAATAATGCTCAGTTAACTCATTATGTGATCAAGAATAATCTGTTAATGTGAGTTATTGTAACTTATAGAAATTACTTTAATACAAATTTCGACCTCTCCTTCTACGTATTTTGTAGGCTTGGTCCTACAGTCTAATCAGCAAAATAGACTCACTATAATCAGTGTTTGTCCTATATATTTTGTGATAAAAGCAATGTAGTCTGCAGTAAGGAGCAAAGGCTTAGTGGGTTGAAGCAGGCCTGTGAAAACTATATCTTCATACTTAAAAAAATAGAATCATGACTAAAATTCTAATCGCGGATGACCATGACGTGATGAGGGAAGGAGTAGTTTCTATAATTTCTTCTATTCCCGGAATAAAGGTTCAGGATGAGGCGACTGACAAATATCAGCTACTGGAGCTTGTCAAGGAGAATAGATATGATATAATCTTATTGGATTTCAATATGACTAATCTCAATGGCATGAAAGTGTTGGAACAATTGCAAATGATTCAGCCAAATGTTTCAATAATTATCCTGAGTATGTTTTCCGATCGGCAGTATTTGAAAAGGGCACTGAGTGCCGGTGCTTCAGGATATTTGCCGAAAGAAAATGCGACAGAACATTTAACTGATGCTATCCAAAAAGTAACACTCGGTGAGTTTTTTATATCACCGGAGTTTACTGAATTCTCGGATATTTACGCTTGATTACGAAGCAAAAAAACTTGTATTGATAACATACAAAATCCCTGGCATAAGAGGGAGTAGCTATGTTGTGCATAGATAAAGGTATCAGGGAATAAATCTCACCTGCAAAACCAATGTTGCCATGTGCCTGAGTTGATCATCGGGAAGTTGTGCTATGTTATAATTTGCCAGTATTCTTGCTACTTCGCTGTCATTATGATGAAAAAGCTTCATGGCCCCTAATGTAACTGCCCGGGTTAGGTCATCATCTCCGTTTCCGGTCGGCCTTTCGGCAAGGTAATCGAGCCGTGTGAGTAATTGCAGGTCTTCCTGCAGATTATATCCAATTTCCGTGTATAAACCGTCGTATGAAAACTCAGCATCATCATCGCGGCTGCCGATTATGAATTCACTTTGAGTTGTAAATCGTGATAACAAAAGTTCGTCGGTTACAATCCGTAAAGATGCAGAATAGCGGTCAATATCGTATGGTTCAGATTGGTTGAGAACCACATCCCGCTGTTGGTTCAATGAAGCGTGCCCGCCAATCAGCAGGTTTTCGGTGATATCAATATCGAGCCGGCCGCCGTAAGAGCCGCTCCCGAAGGAACGCTGTGAAATATTGGTTCCGGCCTGTGTAAATCTGCCATGACCGTTAGTAGCATGTATGGCGTAATATATTTGATCATAATTGCCATAAACCATCAAGCCGATATCGCGGAAGGCATCAAACCCCATATTTGAGGCTAAAAAAGTAGTTATGGGCGGTCTTTCAGCAAAAATTAAACCGGCTGAGCCAAGTACGCCGGTATCATATGGTTGCCCGTGGGGCCGAAATTGCCCTACCCGGATGTGTGAATCTCCGGCGAATCGATAATCAAAGTGGAAGTCGAGCAGTGTATTCTGGGATCCGGCAAATTCCAGCCATGTAGAAGCCGACAGATCATCGGTGATGCGGGTCAGTGCAGCAAGGCGAGCACGGCGCAAGCGGTAGCCCCAAACATCTTCACGCGGCTTCTGGTCTTCTTCATAACTGTAGTGCATCCATCCCTGCATGTACCCCCCGAGACGTACATCCGGCCCGGCAAAGCTTGATTTTGGAAGGGTAAATACAATAAAGAATAATACTAAAAAAACAGTTGGGTAGAATAACCTTCGGCAATAGTTTCTCATAACAAATTGTGTTGGAATAATTTCTTAGCAGCATTAGATCATCAGAAGTAAGTATAGGAAATGAAGGTAAATTTTGTATTAATTCCGGGCATACTTATTTCCGGCTGTAGAAGTTGCACCCGGCAACCGGAGGTGACGGAATTCTCGTCCCACACATCGCAAATCGTACATCGTATATCGTCAATCGTAAATCTCTTCGTGCCAGCTTAGGCTTGGCGTACTGCTACTCCGTGATTTATAACAATGGTGAAAGCCTGCAAGCTGAAAAGAATTGCGACGTACGATTGACGATTTGTGATTTCAGATTGCAGAAGGAAGGTCCTGCGTTTGTTTTATCGATAAATCGACTCTTTTCACTTTTCCAATGACGTATCTCGTTGTACCATAAAATCATATGGTACATCAGTATATTTCGGGGTAACTACAGGCTTTGCTATTACTTTTGACTGTTTCCTACCTCTTCCCCGATCCAGCTGATGAACTCCGGATTGCCGCCCTGGATAGGTAGCGCAACAACACAAGGGCAGTCGTAAGAGTGGACCTCTTGTACACGGCTGGTTAGTTTATCTATGGTTTCGGAAGTAGTTTTGGCAATTAAAATAGTTTCAGATTCCGATTGAGCTTCGCCTTCCCACCAGAACATGGACTCCATACCGTCGATAATATTCACACACGCGGCAAGACGTTCTTCAACCAGTACCTTTCCTATCTTTTGTGCCTCTTGCTTATTCTCTGTGGTGATGTAAATGATGTTGGTATTCATAATAAAATGATTTGGTGTCGTTGAGTGTTATGAAATTGCTAATATGTAAAATTCGCAATATCTTATAAAGCTCGACATTATTACAATTTGTTCTTTAGCCAAATGTCAGTATCACCATGCGAGAGTGGTGGAATTGGTAGACACGCATGATTTAGGATCATGTGCCGAAAGGCGTGGGGGTTCGAGTCCCCCCTCTCGCACGAATACAATAATTTGGACGATCACCATTGACGTACATTGTTTATAAAAATCAACGTACAATCAAAACATAAAGCCAGGGCTTTTTTGTAGTATCCTGTTAGCCCGTTCGTAGTCCCCCTAATCGGTAACCATTTCATTAACCTGATTCAAAAGTGGATATAAAAGTAGAAGATTTAACAAGTGTAGACAAAAAAATTACTATCACGGCGGATCGCTCCGACCTGAAACCCAAAGTTGATGAAGCGCTGAAAAAATACAGCAAGCAAATCAACATGCCCGGCTTCAGGCCTGGAAAAGTACCGGTTTCGATTGTCAGAAAACGGTTTGGCAAGGAGATTGAAACCGAGCAGGTCAACGAGTATGTGCAGGAGGTGTTTCGTGATAAAATTGTACCGGAATATGAGCCGGTAGGTGAACCCCAGGTCGATGATTTCAAATGGGAAGAAGGTCAGCTTGAAGTTGACATGAAGATCGGGGTTAAACCGGAGTTCGAGCTCATTGATATTGAGAAAATCGAAGTGGACAAAATGGTTCATGATGTTACCGAGGAGGAAGTAGACGAAGAGGTGGAACGTGCGCGAGAGCGGGCCGGCACCTGGGAAGAAACCGATGAGCCGGTCACAGAAAATAGTAAAGTTACCGTTGACGCTGTTGCGCTTGATGAAAAAGGCAACCCCATCCCTGATGATGTAGACGAAAACAAGGAACTTGATTTAAGCCAGGAAGAAAACAAGGAATTCAGAGACGCTCTGATTGGTAAGAAAATCGGTGAGATTGTTCCCGTTGAGCTGGGTGAAGGGAATGATAAGCAATCCTTCAATGTGACTCTGAAGAGAGTCTATAAACTTCAAAAACCGGAGTTAGACGAAGAGTTTGTTAAAAACGCGACAAACGGACAGGTCGACAGCGTGGATGCTTTTCGCAGTGATATCAAAAGCCGTATTCAGAATTACTACGATCAAACCGCTGAAGACATGGCCAAGCAGGAATTGATGGAAAAGCTCATCGATGCTCACGATTTTGAAGTACCCGATGTCGTAGTGGAAAAATTCCTGAACGCCTATGTTGATCAATTAAAGCAACAACAGGGTGAACTACCTGAAGATTTTAATGAGGAGGAATATAAGGAAGGAATGCGGGATCAGGCGAAGCGCGAGGCTACTTGGGCATTTATACTTGAAGAACTGGAAAAGCAGTATGAAGTAGAAATTGATGCCGAAGATATTGATGACAAAATGGCATCAGATGCTGCCCGTTACGGTATGCCGGTCGAAATGATCAAAAACTTTTATCAGCAATCCGGTGAGCAGCTTGAAAACCTGAGAAGAAATATCAGAACGGATAAAGTTTTCCAACAGTTGTTGGATACTGTGAGCGTTAATGAACTTGATAAAGATTCCTATCAGGAAAAGAAAAAGCAGGAACAGCAACAGAAAGAAGAAACTAACACAGACCAACAAGATTAATTTATCATGAGCTTTATCAATCAACCACTTTACGACGATTCTATATTTCACCAGCAACCTCAAAATAATCTGGTCCCCATGGTGATAGAAACCACCAGCCGGGGGGAGCGGGCCTATGATATATATTCCAGGCTGCTTAAAGATCGAATAGTTATTCTCGGCACGCCGGTTAATGATATGGTAGCCGGTAACATCATTGCTCAAATGCTATTTTTGGAATCTGAAGACCCAGATAAAGACATCAACTTTTATATTAATAGTCCAGGTGGTGTTGTTTCTTCAGGTCTGGCCATTTACGATACGATGCAGTACGTGCGTTGCGATATTGCAACAACCTGTATCGGGATGGCTGCTTCGATGGGGGCGGTACTCCTGGGGGCTGGCACGAAGGGCAAACGGGCTGTATTGCCGAATTCAAGGGTTATGATCCACCAACCTATGGGCGGCGCTCAGGGACAAGCCAGTGATATTGAAATTGAAGCAAAAGAAATTATTCGTATCAAGCAGACTCTGAGCAAGATACTTTCAAGACATACCGGTAAATCTGAAGAGCAGGTTATGCAGGACTCAGACCGTAACAAATGGATGGACGCAAAAGAGTCTATGGATTATGGTTTGGTTGATAAAGTCCTTGAACGTAATAAATTACCCGACGACAACAATTCCTAAAAAAGGTTATTAGTTATGAGCGACCAGAAAGACAACCAGAAAATACGGTGCTCGTTCTGCGGCCGGTCCAGCCAGGATGTTAGCAGTATGGTTGCCGGCCCTAATGTATATATTTGTGACCGCTGTGTGACCGATGCCTCAGGTATTGTAAAAAGTGATTTGTCCAAGAGGGCGGATCGCAGGGACTCTAACTACAAGCCAACTCTGAAGCCCATAGAGCTTAAGGGGAAGCTGGATGAGTATGTGATTGGCCAGGAGCACGCAAAAAAAACACTTTCGGTTGCCGTTTATAACCATTACAAGCGCGTATCCGCTGAAAATGAAGGACAAATCGATGAAGCCAGTGTTGAGAAAAGCAATATTATGCTACTCGGCCCTACCGGCAGTGGCAAGACGTTGTTGGCCAAAACGCTGGCTGAAATCCTGGATGTCCCGTTCAGCATCGCTGATGCCACTGCATTAACCGAAGCCGGATATGTTGGCGAAGATGTGGAGTCCATCCTTTCCAACCTGCTTCAGGTTGCCGATTATGATGTCGAACGCGCCGAAAAAGGCATCATTTATATTGATGAAGTGGACAAAGTTGCGCGAAAGGGAGATAATCCTTCCATCACAAGGGATGTCTCCGGTGAAGGTGTGCAGCAGGCACTGCTGAAAATCCTTGAAGGCACGGTCGCCAATGTGCCTCCGAAAGGCGGGCGCAAACATCCGGAACAGAGTTTTATCAATATTAATACCCGAAACATTTTATTTATCTGTGGCGGCGCCTTCGAAGGTTTGAACGAAGTTGTTTCCCGGCGTTTATCGACAAGTTCAATGGGATTTAATGCCGGAGAACAAGTGAGTTATGATAAGGAAGACCCAAATATCTTTACATATACTGAACCGGAAGATCTTCAGAAGTACGGCTTGATTCCGGAGCTGATCGGGCGTATCCCGGTGATTTCCGGTTTACATGAGCTGTCGGAGGAGGCAATGGTTGATATCCTCTTAAAGCCCAAAAACGCGCTGGTTAAGCAGTATAAAAAATTATTTGAGATGGAAGGCGTGAAGCTTGACATTGAAGAGGAGGCACTTAAAGCAGTTGTGCGACTTGCTCAAAGTCGCAAAACAGGTGCCCGAGGATTGCGATCCATTATGGAGCGTTCCATGTTGGAAATAATGTTTACACTGCCTACAATGAACAACATTGAGCGGTGTATAATTACAAAAGATACCATCGAAAACTCCGCACCCCCGATATATAAAAAACGCAAAGCTTCTGCTTAAGGGAATAACGAGGGCTGTGGAGAATTAAACTTCATTGAATGGAACGAAGGTGTGCATCAATTGCATTTGAATTTTTGATCAAGTACACTTGGTCCGTTCATAATTTTGACAATAATAAATAAATACGATTTATTTACATGGCTTACGTAGTAACTGAACCTTGTATTAATTGCAAGTATACCAATTGTGCAGCTGTTTGCCCTGTCGATGCATTTCGCGAGGGTCCGAATTTTTTAACCATACATCCCGATGATTGTATTGATTGCGACGCCTGTGTGCCGGAATGTCCGGTAGAGGCGATTTATCCTGATGATGAAGTTCCAGAAAAATGGGAGCACTATATCGAACTGAATGAACGCCTCGCAGAGCAATGGGACGAATATGTAATCAATGAAACCAAGGACGAACTGCCAAATGCTGATGAGTGGGCGGAAAAAGAAAAATCCGAGTCAGACATTCAGGAAGAATGGTAACTTTAAAATCGGCATAGATTTAGAATTTGGGGTTATAGCCTCAAGATGAGTTATGAAAGATTCGATTCACAACAAGCGCTTTACTCTTCGGGGTAAAGCGCTTGATGTTTCGGCCCCCCTTGTTATGGGAATCCTGAATGTTACTCCGGATTCATTTTCTGATGGCGGATCTTATGCTACCCTACAATCCGCCATTAAAAGAGTTGATGAGATGATTAGCCAGGGAGCCGATATCATCGATATTGGAGGGGAATCTACAAGGCCCGGATCGGATCCGGTACCGGAAGATGAAGAGTTAGAAAGAGTGATTCCGGTGCTCAAAGAAGTTATTCAAAGGCACCCGCGTGTTATTTTTTCTCTCGATACCACGAAATATAACGTGGCAAGGCAGGGACTTGAATCCGGAGTACATATAATCAATGACGTAAGCGGATTGCAGAACGAGCCGCGTATTGCTGAACTGTGCGCGGAATTTGGTGCCGGATTGATCATCATGCACTCGCCAGGTAATCCTAAGACGATGCAGAATAATCCGGTATATGATGATGTTGTAGCTGATATCATCCGGTTTCTCAGAAAGCAATGTGAGCTTGCCGGATCCGCCGGTGTTGATGCCATCATGGTTGATCCGGGTATCGGATTTGGCAAAACACTGGAACACAATCTCAAATTACTAGCAGGTGTGGATAAATTGGTTGAACTTGGTTATCCTGTATTGATAGGTGCATCGCGAAAATCCATGTTTGTGAAACTGCTAGGGAGCCGGGAACCTTCGGAGCGGGTTGCGGCAACTCTTGCAGCTCATTATCATACACTGATGCTGGGCGCATCCATTTTGCGTGTTCACGATGTGCCTGAAGCAAAAGACAGCATAGAAGTTTTTAAAGCCGTTCAAAACCAAAAATAAACCGGAAAGTACATTGTGTTTCTGATCCCCTTAGGTTTTCTGGATTTTGGATTCAGGGATCTCATCGAAATCCTGATCATCGCTGCCGTATTGTTTTATCTGTACTGGTGGATAAGGGGAACATTTGCGGTGCCGGTTTTTTTCGGTGTGATTATCATTTTCCTGATTAATGCCCTGGTAAGTATATTTGGTTTAACGACTATTGAGTTTGCTCTTCGAAGAATAATTGATGTCGGGGTTTTGGCTGTGATCATCATTTTTCAGCCGGAAATCCGGAAACTCCTTTATAATATTGGCCGTAATACATCATTGGATAACTTCATGAAGAAGCATGAGCCGGTGCAAATTACGGATGAGGTTGTAGAAGCGGTTAAAGAAATGGCACGTAAAAAAGTAGGCGCTCTAATTGTATTTGCTCGAAATGATGCTCCGCTTAATGATCTCGTAGATCAGGGGGTAAAACTAAATGCCAAGGTAACCCATGAACTTCTTGTAACGATTTTCAGCCGTGATACTGAATTACACGATGGTGCGGTAGTCATTCGCAATAACATGATCGAAACTGCGGGATGTTTTTTGCCCATTAGTCAGAACCGCCAGATATCATCTACATTCGGGACAAGACACCGTGCCGCACTTGGTGTAACTGAGATTAATGATGTTTTCGTAATCGTTGTTTCTGAGGAGACTGGCCGTATATCTGTTGCCTATAACGGCAAGTTAACAAGCGGCCTCACAATTCAGAAACTGCGAAATGAGATGGAGTATTATTTGGGCAAAACCGAAGATGCGGCAGCGGAAGAAAGCGGATTTACCGAGGCAGAAAGAGAAAATTGATTCGGGCAATTAACGGTTACATCAATTCATGCAAAATATTTGTTGATAAGTTTTCGTAGGCTTTTTATCATTAGCGCTTCAGGAAAACACCATATTTATGAAATTAAACCTAACACGTATCGAAATTTGTAGCATGTGTTGCTGTCCCAACTGAAGGGTCTGCGCATGCCTTATATCGTGTTTGCGAGGCTCTTTATGTTCATCATGAAGAGCCTTTTTTAATTCGGTTACCCTGGTTCTTTACAATACCGGATTACTTATCGAGAAAGGCGGAGGGAACAGGCCCGGCGAAGTCTTAGCAACCGGTCCCGATTTCATGGGGATGTCAGAGGTGCTAAATCCTGCCCGAATTGATCTTCGGGAAAGATGAGAAGATAAAGTGTTTTATTAGTTAAAACCTCTTCCGATGCTTTCCCGGGAGAGGTTTTTTTTTGCGATTAATTTTTCAACCTATGAAACCTTCATTTAATAACTGGTACGATTCAAAAATGTACGCTACTCCTGAACTTGCAGAGGAGACGGAGTGGATAGAAAGCTTTCTCACGCAGATATCAACGATTGCAATTGTTGGTATTTCAAGGAATCGGAATAAAGACAGTTATTACGTAGGGCGATACATGCAGCGAGCCGGATATAATATTATTCCGGTGAATCCAACAGCAGATGAAATACTCGGTGAAACTGCCTATCCGGATTTAGTGTCTGTAAACCAGCGGGTGGATGTCGTCGACATTTTTCTCCGTCCTGAGCATATATCAGATGCCGTTGATCAGGCACTTAAACTACAACCGCGATGCATCTGGTTACAATTGGGAACAGGCACCCATCCTGAGCTTGAAGATCAACTATCAAAAACCGGAATTAAAATGATCCAAAACCGATGCATAAAAGTGGATCACCAGTTTTTAATCCGGGGTTAAACCATAAACAGGCAGTTTCAGAGTGAACATAACATATGATTCAACACTCACTTAAAAACTGACCCAATAACTTAAAAACCAAACAACGTAGTCACTCATGAGCAATAATGATAAACCTAAAAATTACCGGTTTGAAACACTGCAGCTTCATGCCGGTCAACAAGTAGACCCTGCCACTAACGCCAGGGCCGTACCTATTTATCAAACAACTTCTTATCAGTTTGATGATACCGAACACGCTGCTACTCTTTTTGGATTGAAGGACTTCGGCAATATTTACAGCCGAATCATGAATCCGACAAATGATGTTTTTGAAAACCGGATTGCCGCTCTGGAGGGTGGAGTGGCAGCGGTAGCTACCAGTTCAGGGCAGGCAGCACAGTTACTTGCCATCACTAATATCGCAAAGGCCGGTGATAACATCGTAACAACTTCCAACCTGTACGGCGGAACATATAACCAGTTCAAAGTTACGCTGCCCCGCCTCGGTATTGATTTTAAATTCACCGGGGATGATGAGCCCGAGACCTTTAAATCTCATATTGATGAAAATACCAAGGCTCTGTATGTAGAAACCATTGGCAATCCGCGAAACAATGTTCCTGATTTCGAGGGAATTGCCAAAGTTGCGCAGGAGCATGACATCCCGCTCATTGTTGATAATACTTTTGGTGCTGCAGGCGCAATTGCACGCCCTATTGATTTTGGGGCAAATGTAATTGTTAATTCAGCCACCAAGTGGATCGGTGGGCATGGCACATCCATCGGCGGAGTTTTGGTTGATGCCGGCAACTTCAACTGGGGCAATGGAAAATTTCCCATGTTTACCGAACCTTCTCCCGGCTATCACGGGCTGAAATTCTGGGAAGTTTTTGGCGAAGACGGCCCGTTCGGAAATATCGCATTCGCCATTCGGGCAAGAGTGGAAGGTTTGCGTGATCTTGGCCCGGCGCAGTCACCATTCAATAGCTTTCTGTTTTTGCAGGGACTTGAAACCCTTTCCCTTCGTGTGGAACGCCATTGCGAAAACGCTCTCGAACTGGCTAAGTGGCTTCAAGAGCACGATGCCGTTGAGTGGGTAAGCTACGCAGGTCTCCCTGATCATCCGTATCACGAAGCGGCTAAAAAATACCTGCAACCGGGTAAATTTGGCGCGGTACTCACTTTTGGTGTCAAAGGCGGCTATGAAGCGGGCAGGGATTTTATCGAAAATGTAGAACTGGCAAGCCATCTTGCCAATGTGGGAGATGCCAAAACCCTGGTGATTCACCCGGCATCAACAACACACCAGCAATTAAGCGAGGAAGAACAGAATTCTACCGGTGTTACGAATGAGTTGGTGAGGGTGTCCGTCGGTATCGAACATATTGAAGATATCAAAGAGGACTTTGATAGCGCCTTCAGTAACATTAAAGTTACATCATAAGAATAAACAGAAAGTCATCCGCCCGAATGTTTTGAAACACTTCACCCTGAGTTTCAAAACAGACGGGGGATGATACTCTGTATCAAAGCATCCTTTTTTAAATATAAAATTAATCCGGCTTTGTTAATCACTCTGTTAGAGGCACTAATTAGTGTCTGTAAGAAAACTCTAAGTGCGCTTAGAAAACGCCAAGATCAAGGCGCGCGAAGTCCCAAAGAGCGCAGTGTACACGGCGTACTCGAGCATTTTTGGGACGAGCGGAACGAAGATATTGGCGTTTTCTTTGGGCACTAACTATAAATTTGAACTGAGCATATGGATTCTCAAACTTTCAGTTTATCCTCATTTACCACCGAATCGGGTGAAACTCTGACCCGGCCGGTGATCAGCTATCGCACCTGGGGCAGTCTGAATGAGGACCGGTCCAATGCGGTTGTCATTTGTCATGCGCTAACCGGAAGCGCAGATGCCGACGAGTGGCTCTCCGGGTTATTCGGAGAAGGGAATGTGTTTGATCCGCAGAAAGATTTTATCATCTGCGCCAACGTATTTGGCAGCTGTTACGGCAGCACTGGTCCCGGATCTGTAAATCCCGAAACAGGGAAGTCTTATCAGGCTGATTTCCCGGTTCTGACAGTCCGCGACCTTGTCCGGCAGCAGCAACTTTTACTGGATCATCTTGGTGTAAACAGCATCCGATTTGTTTTCGGCGGATCAATGGGAGGCATGCAGGCATTGGAGTTCGGTTTGATGGACGACCGCGTAGAGCGCATGGTTTTGATCGCTATGGGAAAAGCACATTCCGCCTGGGCAATAGCCTTCGGGGAAACCCAGCGCCAAACCATAATGGCCGATCCTAAATGGAACAACGGTTTTTATGATCCGGATGATCCGCCCGCACATGGACTCGCCGCCGCCAGAATGATGGCTATGATCTCCTACCGCACCCATCATTCGTTTGAAAAACGATTTTCCCGGGAGCTACAGGATGAAAGCGGTCAGTTTAAGGTGGAATCCTACCTGAATTACCAGGGCGAAAAGCTGGTTAATCGCTTTGACGCGAATACCTATATCCGGCTGACGCAGGTCATGGACTCTCATGATGTAGCTCGTAACCGGGGGAATGCTGAAAAAGTATTACAGGCGGCACGGCAACCGGCATTAGTCATAGGTATTGATTCTGATGTGCTTTACCCGGTCCCCGAACAACAAGAACTTGCAGGGATGCTTCCTAACGGAAGTTTTATTGAAATGCACAGCGAAAACGGCCACGATGGTTTTCTGATTGAATTCAATCAACTATCACAAATTATTACTGAATTTCTTTCTAAATACGATTTATCCAATGTCACAAAATAAGACGGGTTTGCATGTACTTAAATTCGGAGGCAGCTCACTCAAAGATGCAGAAAGTATTAATAAGGCTGTATCTATTGTTAAAAACCGGCTTAAAAAGTACCGAATTGCGGTTGTTGTATCAGCCGTGGGCGGGGTTACCGATGAACTTCTTGCACTAATAGATCTTGCAGCCAAAGGAAGTCAGTCCTGGAAAAAAAGATTCGGGCAGTTGACCGACCGCCACCTTGGTTTATGGAAAGAGTTAGCTGCACCTCAGGAGAATGCACCGATAAGCCAACTGTTATCAGAGCTTGAGTATCGGCTTGAAAGTGTTGAAGCGCAATCTGAGGTTTCTCCTCGTCATAAAGATGAAATCCTTTCCTTCGGAGAGTGCGCATCTTCGGAAATATTTGCTGCCACATTAAGGAAGGATGACATTTCTTCAAATGCGTACAGTTCGCATAACTTCATCCGGACAAATGACCGCTTCGGGGAGGCTGATGTGGATGTTCGAACCACAAGAGATCTGATCAAAAAGACGCTGCCGCGAAATAGCAATGAAGTGCCGGTGATTACCGGATTTATCGGATCAACATCTGATAAGGAAATTACGACATTGGGGCGGTCTGGATCGGACTATACGGCGGGTTTAATCGCCGATGCGCTAAAGGCTGATGAAGTGGAAATCTGGTCTGATGTAAACGGTGTGCTTACCACCGATCCTGATGTTGCCGACACTGCGGTAACCATTCCCCAGCTTAATTATGCCGAAATTGCTGAGATGGCGCATTTCGGCACCAAAGTTCTGCATCCGCGAACTGTGTTACCCCTTGAAGAACATGCAATACCGGTCAGTGTACACAACACGTTCGATCCGGATGGCGGCCAGACTCTTATCAATGAAGACTATGAAACAAGCCAGGGAAGCCTGCGGTCAGTTTCTCTACGAAAAAATATTGTTCTGATTACCATCAAAAGCAAGGGATTGGACCGTATCCACGGGCTCACCTCCAGAGCACTGCATGATCTTGCCGAAGCGGGAATCCCGGTCTGGTTTAATGCTGCCGCCTCAGCTGATTATGGTGTAAGTTTTGTAACTGATTTTAAAAGAAAAGATCAGGCTCTCGAAGTGCTGGACAAAACCTTCCAGGTTGAGAAGACAAACGGGCTGATTGAATCTCCGAAAGTTCGGGATCAAGTGAGTATGGTTACGGTAATCGGGGAAAGACTGGAATACGACGCATCGCTGAGTGGCGAGGTGCTGTCCGTGCTGGGAGAAAACAAAATTTCACCGCTTGCGATAGCACGTGGCTCTGCAAATCGTCATCTGAGTATGCTGATTGAAAACAGCGACGCTCAGCGTGCCACCCGGCTGATCAACGATCACTTTTGTGTACACGCCCGGCGGCTACGGTTGTTTATCGCCGGCAACGGGACCATTGGCAGCGAATTGATAAATCAAATCGGTCAGCTTGATCAGGGAAAAGTGGAGTTGTCCATAATTGGAGCGTGCAACTCATTATCAACCAGCTGGTCGGCAGACGGCATTCCTCCGGGTGAAGTTCAAAACTATCTTGATGAAGGTGATCCGACCCGGTGGGATGAAATTATTCGACGCTTGAAACAGGACTTTGCCTATCGTACGGTTTTTGTTGATGCAACCGGAAGCAAAGAGGTGGCTGGACTTTATGATGAGCTGCTTGCGGCAGGGATAAACATAGTTACACCTTCAAAACGTGCAAATACAGCATCGCAGCAATATTTTGATAAACTGATCGCCCACACCAGCCCGAATCACACGCATTACTATTTTGAAGCAACGGTCGGTGCCGGATTGCCGGTAGTGCAAACGATTCTCGATTTGAAACGAAGCGGTGATCAGATTGAGCGCATTGAAGGAGTTGTATCGGGTACAATGACCTACCTGTTCGGCAGCCTTGAAAACGGAGCTCCGTTTGGTGAAACTGTAACCCGCGCCCGAAAAGAGGGTTATGCCGAGCCGGATCCCCGGGATGATCTTTCCGGAGAAGATGTTGCCCGGAAGTTTTTGATACTTGCACGAACTTCCGGGTTACAGATTGAACGCGATGACCTCCAGGTCGAAAACCTGACGCCGGAAGCTCTCAGAGATGTTCCGCTTGAAACGTTTTTCGAACGTATCGGAGATTATGACGAGGAGTGGCAAAATAAAGTTGATGAAGCAGCCCGACGGGGCAATGTATTACGGTATGTTGGAGAGCTAAGCAATGGTCAAATCAAAATAGGTGTGCGGGAAGTCCCCTCGGAATCACCTCTTGGCACACTTTCCGGCACGGATAATCAACTGCTGATATATACAAAGCGTTACCGTATGTCTCCCATAATTATTCAGGGGCCCGGAGCCGGCAGGGAAGTTACTGCATCAGGTGTTTTGTCTGATATTCAGAAAATCAGCAGGCGGGTTTTTAGCTGATTCCCGTGTATCTGTTAATAAGGCTGATGAATTAAACTCATGAGTAATGATCGATAAAAGTTTTTCCTCCGAAACGCTGAAAAAATTGGTACAAATCAACTCTGTAAATCCGGATTTGGAATCCGGGGGTGGCGGAGAGCAGGAAGTTGGTGAATATATTATCGGTTTGCTTAATGATATGGGTATTGAAGCTGAATTAGATCAGCTTGCTCCCGGTCGTGTGAATGTAACCGGAATAATTCGGGGAAAAGGTGATGGACCCTCACTGATGCTCAACGCCCATATGGATACTGTTGGCATTACCGGTATGGAGTATCCGTTTTCGGCAAAAATCGAGAATGGAAAGCTCTACGGGCGTGGTGCGTACGATATGAAAGGAAGTATTGCAGCGATACTGGCGGCAGCAAAAAAGATCAGAGAAGAAAATATTGAGCTAAACGGAGACGTGCTTTTTTCATTTGTAGCTGATGAAGAATATGAAAGCATCGGAGCACAGGATGTAATTAAAAAACACAAACCTGATGCAGCCGTAGTTACCGAGCCTACAGACCTGGATGTTTGCCTGGCACACCGTGGATTCGGCATCTATAAAATCACCACTGAGGGCAAGACGGCACATGGCGGGCAGCATAGAGTGGGTGTTGACGCGAATCGTAAAATGGGCTTGTTTCTTGCTGAGCTGGATAAACTTGCAGACGAACTTCCGGAAAAGAGAAAACACCCGTTGTGCGGTGAGGCTTCTATGCATGTTCCGCTGATCAACGGCGGCCGTAGTTTATTTATTTATTCCAATGAATGCACCATAAACGTTGAGCGCAGAACCCTGCCGGGGGAAACCAAAGGAAGTGTATCCGGCGAACTTGAGCTTATAATTGATAAGCTGCAGAAATCCGATCCCGATTTTCGCGCGTCTCTTGAAACTGAGATGTGGCGTAGTCCTTACGAAGTGGCGGAGTCGGCACCAATAGTAGAAAAAACATTTGCGGCGGCTTCTGAAGTGATCGGTAAAAATCCGCGTTATATTGGTCACACCTGGTGGGAAGACTCTGCCATTTTTGGTGAGGCAGGAATTGAGTCTGTCATTTTAGGTCCCAAAGGAGGTGGAATCCATGAGGATGTAGAGTGGGTGGAACTGGATGCGGTTGCTGAGCTTGGTGAAATTCTGGTACGCACAGCACAAAGGTTTTGCGGCTGACGGTAACGTGCAGACAACCACTGCAACTTTTTGCTCATAGACGAAATAAATTCAGGATTTACATCTTTGATGTTTATATTTCACTGATCCTAAAATTGGAGTACTATTTTGAAAATATTAAAGCTTGTAACTGCATTTTGCGTTTTATCAGTGGCAGTAGTTGCCTGCGCGGATGATCGCCCAATCATTGATGAAGATGCCGAACCCGAGGTAATCAGTGAAGGGCATGAATTTACGGAAGGTCCATACTGGCACCCTGAAGGGTTTTTGATATTCAGTGACATACCTGCAGATCGCGTATATCGATGGCATCTCGAAGATGGAACAGATGTCTATATCGAACCCTCCATGAATTCAAATGGTATTCAGGCGGATGTTGATGGAAATATAATTATGGCACAACATGCCGGAACTGTTTCAAGAGTTCAGGATGATCTGGAACCGGAGGTTTTTATCGACAACTATGAAGGCAATCGGTTAAACAGCCCCAATGACGTTGCAGTACATTCCAACAATGCGATCTTTTTTACAGACCCGCCGTTTGGCGTTGAAGACGAAAATCGCGAATTGGATTTTAGCGGAGTGTATCGGTATTCTCCTGATGGGGAGCTCTCAGTGATTTATGATGAATTCAACTATCCTAATGGGATCGTTTTTTCTCCGGATGAATCCCGCCTCTATGTCAATGATTCTGAAACTGGCGATATCATTGTTTTTGATGTGGATGAGGCAGCCAATGTGTCCAATCCGCGTGAATTTGCAAGTGTTGAACCCATGGGGGATGGCGGCGCTGCTGACGGTATGGTAACCGATACGAATGGCCGGCTCTACACCACAGGCCCGGCCGGATTAACGGTGTTTGAAGAGTCAGGTGAGCATCTCAGGGATATCGGTTTTGATCAGCAAATAACCAATTTGGAGTGGCGACTTGATGATCCGAGTCAGCTGTTTATTACATCGTTGGATCTGGTATACCGCCTTGAATTTAATGTGACCGGGAATAAAGTCCGTTAGATATAGCTTTTATAGTTCATTTACTGAAAAGGAACTTCCAGGGAGAAGGTTATCTAATTTATTTTTTAAGATTTACATTACAGCCGTATCGTTTCTCCATCTTTTCGGGAGGATTCCATAATCGCTTTTACCACCCGGATATCCGCCAACCCATCTTCGCCGGGGACGATGGGTTTTTTGTTTTCTTTGATGGCGAGGGCATCGTTATCCATTTGCCGGGCCTGTT
>CAZDIA010000040.1:20000-21993 GCA_964505385.1 uncultured Chitinophagales bacterium | reverse complement strand
CGTAACAAGGTAGCCGTACCGGAAGGTGCGGCTGGATCACCTCCTTTCTAAGGAGCGTAGCTTGTCGGCTTGCCTTACAGCTATGCGATCTTCTCAATGTTAGCCGCCGGCCTGAGGAGCGGCGCTCATGCCGGGCTGCAGGGCCGGGAGCGGGCTTGTAGCTGAGGTGGTTAGAGCGTCCCGACATGGATATGTCGGGAAGGTCGCAGCGTTGGGCTGCTGGCTGCTCGACTGCCGTGATACAGCCTGTAAGCGGGCTTGTAGCTCAGGTGGTTAGAGCGCACGCCTGATAAGCGTGAGGTCGCAGGTTCAACTCCTGCCAAGCCCACCGGGGGCGGGCGCGTCGGCGAATTGGGGCTATAGCTCAGTTGGCTAGAGCGCCTGCCTTGCAAGCAGGAGGTCACCGGTTCGAATCCGGTTAGCTCCACGTAGGTTCTTTACAGACGATCATAACATGACCGCCGGCCGATGTTGGGGCCGGATTGGGGTTCGATTCCCTGAGGCGGACAAGGTGAGGTTCTTTGACAAGGTGAATGTGAGTAAAGCGAGCAAACGAGCAAATGGCCGGCAAGGCCCCTGCGGGTGCGGGGTGTCTTGTTGGACAGGCCGAATCATGAAAGCAAGTTACGGCACACGGTGGATGCCTAGGCACCAACCGGCGATGAAGGACGTGTAAAGCTGCGATAAGCTGCGGGGAGCTGCAAAAAAGCTGTGATCCGCGGATGTCCGAATGGGGCAACCCACTGCTGGCTACGGCCGGCGGTATCCCCGACAATAATGTCGGGGAGGCGAACGCTTCGAACTGAAACATCTCAGTAGGGGCAGGAAAAGAAAACAACGAGTGATTCCCCAAGTAGTGGCGAGCGAACGGGGAGTAGCCCAAACCGGTTTTGCTTCGGCAAGGCCGGGGTTGTAGGACCGCCATAACGGCTGGCCACCCCGAGCGGAACGAGTCTGGAAAGCTCGACCGCAGAAGGTGACAGTCCTGTACGCGAAGGGGCAGGACAGCCAGGCGGGATCCTGAGTAGCGCGGGGCCGGAGAAACCCTGCGTGAACCGGCCGGCACCATCCGGCAAGGCTAAATACGAGTTGGTGACCGATAGTGAACCAGTACCGTGAGGGAAAGGTGCAAAGAACGCCGAGACGGCGAGTGCAACAGTACCTGAAACCGTGTGCTTACAAGCGGTCGGAGTCTCGGCCCTCATTTGGGATGCCATCCCCCGGAAGTCGGGAAGTTTGAGGAGGTTACGCGCCAGCGAAACCCCCAAAAACACCGGTCGGGGCTGGCAGCCGAAATGAGGGTCGGGGTGACGGCGTGCCTTTTGGATAATGAGCCTACGAGTTGCTCCTGTCGTGCGAGGTTAATCCCTTCTGGGGAGGAGCCGCAGCGAAAGCGAGTCTGAACAGGGCGGGTAGTACGACGGGGCAGACGCGAAACCAAGTGATCTATCCATGGCCAGGGTGAAGCTGGGGTAACACCCGGTGGAGGCCCGCACCGCCTGGCGTTGAAAAGCCATCGGATGAGCTGTGGATAGCAGTGAAAAGCTAATCGAACTTGGAAATAGCTCGTTCTCCCCGAAATATATTTAGGTATAGCGTTAGCCGCTGGGCTGCGGAGGTAGAGCACTGATTAGGCTAGGGGGCTTCACCGCCTACCAAACCTTGCCAAACTCCGAATGCCGCAGCTGCGAGGCTGGCAGTCAGCGTCCGGGTGATAACGTCCGGTCGCAAGAGGGAAACAACCCAGACCGCCGGTTAAGGCCCCTAAATGCTGACTTAGTTGAACAAAGGAGGTTGGGTTGCCCAGACAACCAGGAGGTTGGCTTAGAAGCAGCCATTCCTTGAAAGAGTGCGTAATAGCTCACTGGTCGAGCGACCCGGCGTCGAAAATAGTCGGGCATCAAGTCAGCTGCCGAAACCGCGGGTCTCCGACACCTCGTGTCGGGGGCGGTAGGGGAGCATTGCAGTGGCGCCGAAGTCGTCCCGGGAGGGG
>CAZDIA010000040.1:0-17500 GCA_964505385.1 uncultured Chitinophagales bacterium | reverse complement strand
CTGTTATGGAGACAGATTCACCCTATATTTTTTTTCTCGATAGTGACACCCGCACAGATTATGGTGGATTTCTGGAATTGATGATGGAAAAACTGAAATCCGATGAAATGAATTATGGTATCGGGAAAATTCGCAAGATAAATAAGAGAGGTTTCAAAGATTCCAACGGATTTCCTGTGCTTGTTACACCTTATATGATGATTAAATCCAAACCTTATGAAACATTACCGCCATTCATACATCATGGTATACCTGTTATTCAGAATTTTAATGAAGCACAGAAGCGCGGTTTTAAATTGATAGATTTTCCGGTGGATGAATACATTCATCATAAGGGAAGGGGAACGGCCGGGAGTTTTGGCTATAATCTCGGCTGGCGCGGCAAAATGGATTACCTCCTGAATAAGCTTGGATTGTAACCAAAATGAATGATCAGAATCCCCAGATTACAATTATAATTGTTAATTATAAGGTTAAAGAGTATGTAGCAAACCTTTTGGATTCTATTAAGAAATCACAGGGGTATTTACGCATTCAGATCATAGTGGTTGACAACAACTCTGCAGATGGCTCGGTAAGTTATTTAAAACAGCTTTATCCTCAGATAACCTACATTGAGAATGAAGAAAATGTGGGATTTGGAAGAGCTAACAATCAGGCATTAGAACTTGCTGACGGAGAATATACCTTACTGATCAACCCCGATACCATCGTTAGTGAAAACTGCCTTCAGGTTATGAAGGAGTACATGGATGAGACACCTGAGTGCGCGGCATCGGGATGTAAAATTTTAAACTCAGATGGCACCTTGGCGCCGGAATCAAGAAGATCGGTGCCAACTATTAGTTCGTCTATCTACAAAGTACTGGGGCTTACTTACTTATTTCCCAACAACCGGCATTTTGGAAAATACTATATGTCCTGGTTACCTGAAGATGAGGTGAACAAGATCCCGGTGCTTTCCGGCTCATTTATGTTTTTCCGAACACATGTACTTAAAGAGCTGGGAGGATTTGACGAGCGCTTTTTTATGTATGCCGAAGATATAGATTTATGCTATCGAGTAAATCAAAAAGGCATGGAAATTCATTACGTGCCTTATACCAGTGTTGTGCATTATAAGGGAGAAAGTTCTAAAAAAGATAATATAAATTATATAAAAAATTTTAATAACTCTCTATACCTGTTTTTTGACAAACATTATACCCATAAATACTCACTTTTGTTTAAAGTAATAATTTACTTAGGTATAATGTTGAAAAAAACCATTGCATATTCAATTAATACAATAAATAATGTCAAACAAATACTGTTTGATGTGGCAGTATTAAATATAGCTTTGATAATTGGTTATATAGTCCGGTTTGATTATCAGGTTTCTGAGGTGTTTGTGTGGGATAATATAGACTTTTTGTGGATTAATGTTATACTTAGTGTCTTGTACTTGTTCTTTTTGAAAGTAATTGGCAAAAATGAACCCGGAAATTATTTACTATCAGAAAAATTAAAATCACTATTTCTTACCTACACAGGAGTAGTAGTTATAACTTTCTTTGTAAGAGAACTCGCCTTTTCCAGGTTTATATTTTTATTGGGTTTTTTGCTGGGATTAATCTTTCTCGTGCTAACTTTCATCATCAGACAAAATAAATCTGAAAACCTGGAGCGAAGAGAAGGGAGATTAATCTGGAAACGAATAGCTATTGTTGGACAAGGAGAACGAACCAATACCCTCATAGAAAAGCTCAGGAGTAAAGTAGACTGGGAATATGATTTAGCAGGATTAATTATTACAAATAGCTCAAATCACAATAGAGAAAATCCTGAAGGCATAAAAGCAATTGGAAATATCAATAATATCGATAATATAGTTGAAGATTATAACCTTGATCAGCTTTATTTTTCTTTAAATGATGTAACTTATGATGACTTACTTTTTGCGCTGTCGAAAATAAAAGATAAAAATGTGACAGTTAAACTGATTCCATATCATATGGATTTTTTATTGGGAAAATCACATGTAGAGTATCTGGATAATGTTCCTCTCATTGAGCTGGATATTTCATACAACACATTAATAAACCGATTGACAAAAAGGACTTTTGATTTGATGATGTCAATCCCGCTTTATTTGCTCTTTCTCCTGCCTTCGTTAATTGAATCTTTGGCTCGTAGTGATAAAAGTGAATACATCAAAAGCTATGACCTGAAAGGAAAACCGTATTCAATCAAACTGAAAACTCCCATCTACAGGAACAGGTTTAGTAATATGAGCCAGTTACTTCGGCATATAATAGCCGGCAATTTAAGCTTTGTAGGTGCACCAATTGATCATTCCTCACAATTGTCCGGCTTTAGCCAACGGAATGGTCTTACCGGGTTAATTCAACTAAACAAAACCCGTATTAAAACTGAAGAAGACAAAAAAAGATTTGATTTGCATTACCTTCAAAACCATTCCTTAGGGATGGATATCGATATTCTTGTTAAATCATTGGTGTACGGTCCGGGTCCATTGGAGTATCTTAAACAGATTAAAAAATTATAACCTTTTACTAAGTTCCTGTGCCTTAGTTTGATACCAGCCGTAAAAAGTATCGTTTGAGATTCGTTTTCTCATTTCCTGCATCAGCCAATTGTAAAATATCAGATTATGTAAGCTTGCAAGCCGCAGGCCAAGAATTTCATCAGATTTGAATAGATGATGAAGGTAGGCAAGGGTGTAATTTCTGCATGTGTCGCTTTCAAAGCCTTCATCGGGTGATTCGAAACAAGTTTTCCATTTGGCGTTCTTCAGGTTGATGATACCGTTGCGGGTAAATAGCATCCCATTGCGGGCATTTCGGGTAGGCATTACACAATCAAACATATCAATACCCCGGGCTACATTTTCGAGCAGGTTGGCAGGAGTGCCGACTCCCATTAAGTACCGGGGTTTCTTATCCGGCAGGTGGTCCGTGCATAAATCAGCCATTTCGTACATTAATTCCGGCGGTTCGCCCACACTCAATCCGCCAATGGCGTTGCCTTCAAAATTTAGGTCGGTGATGAATTTGCAGGATTCTTTACGATACTCCGCATATATTCCGCCTTGTACTATACCAAACTGGTTTTGTTTATGACCATATATCGGATCGGTCTTTAGAAAGTAGTTACGCCCCGTTTGAGCCCACTTATGTGTGAGCTCCATAGAGTTTTTGATATAAGATTCATCACTTGGGTATGGAGGGCATTCATCAAGAATCATGATGATATCAGATCCGAAAATCCGCTGGGTATCTACCACGTTTTCGGGTGTAAACCAGTGTGAAGAGCCGTCGATATGACTTTTAAAGGTGACGCCATCTTCATTTAACTTACGGTTGTTTGACAGTGAAAATACTTGATAGCCGCCGGAATCGGTTAAAATTGCGCCGTTCCAGTTCATGAACTGATGCAATCCATCGGCTTGACGCATAATTTCAGTTCCGGGTCGTAAGAACAGATGATAGGTATTGCCAAGTATGATTGATGCTTTTACGCTATCTTTTAATTCCGATTGGCTTACAGCCTTCACTGTACCAAGAGTCCCTACTGGCATGAAAACCGGAGTCCGGATTTCACCGTGATCCGTTTGTAGTGAGGCTGATCTTGCCTTAGTTTGATTACAATTGTGGTTGATGGTAAACTTCAATTGAAAATAATTTTGTAAATTTAAGTGTGTTATATGTGCCGCATGTCGGCATAAATTATAAAGATACTTTCCAACAATCGTTAATGATCGCTATCAGAAAAATAAAAGAGGTTTTCCTTACCCTTGTAGGTGATTTTGTCGTATTGGTGGGAGGATGGTATCTTTTCTACTACCTGAGGTTTGAGCTCGGACTTACCGGAGATTCTACAGGTGGTGATCCACCCCAACTATTGCTGCCTGCTATTGTCATTGCTATATATTGGATTATAATATTTACGATTTTCGGACTCTACAGAAAGTTTTATCTGATTTCAAGGTTCGACGAAGTCATCAGAGTGGCTAAAATTACGATTATCGGAACTCTGATTCTGTTTTTTTTACTCTTTATCGATACCCTCGGTTGGACTGACGAGAACCTCGCCCAGGCTAAAACGGTAACCTTTGTGTATTGGGTGGTGGTGTTCGGGGTAGTAAGTGTAAACCGGCTGTTTTTCAGAACGGTCCAAAAATGGCGTGCGCAGCGGGGCAAAGGGTTGCACCAGGCCGTTATAGTAGGTACCGGCCCAACTGCGGAAACAGTTTATGAGAACTTAAAACGCAACCCCACTTTGGGAATGAGTGTACAAGGATTTGTATCTTCAAACGGTGTTGATAATGAAACCCAAAGCGGCAATTCAACAGAAGTACTTGGTAGTATTAATAATCTGAAGCGTATTATTGAAGAGAGGGAAGTTCAGGATGTGATAGTAGCTCTGGATGACCATGATGGCGAGGATCTCATAAATGTTTTGGATCAGATAGATCAGCCTGATGTGTCGGTTAAAATATTGCCTGATTTTCACCAACTTATAAGCGGCTTGAATCAAACTAATCAGATTTTCGGGCTGCCTCTGATTGAAGTCATGCCCGACCCAATGCCGACATGGGAAAAATTCGTCAAACGGGCTATGGATGTGTTGCTATCCATATTAATTTTGCTTGTCACTTTGCCTTTGATATTGGCAATCATCGTGATAATTCGTCTTGACAGCAAGGGTCCCGCCATTTACAGACAAAAAAGAGTTGGAGTTTACGGTCGGGAGTTTAATATCTACAAATTCCGGACAATGTATCAGGATGCGGAGAAAAAAAGCGGTCCAATGTGGGCTGAAGAGGATGATCCAAGAATTACGCCGGTAGGTTATTGGTTAAGAAAACTTCGCCTTGATGAACTTCCACAACTGCTAAATGTACTGAAAGGCGAAATGAGTCTGGTTGGCCCGAGACCTGAGAGACCATATTTTGTAGATAAGTTTAAAAAGGAAATTCCATTGTATAGCAGAAGGCTAAGGGTTAAACCCGGTATAACGGGGTGGGCTCAGGTAAAATGGAGGTACGACTCGAGCTTCGAGGATGTGAAAGAGAAAACCAAATATGATCTGTTTTATGTGGAAAACATGTCACTGAAAATGGATATGAAGATTTTGATTAACACGGTTTACACTGTATTGGCGGGTAAAGGCAGATGAAAGAAGCCATTACCTGAATTCAACACTTTAAAAAATATTGAATGTCTTCTGAAACACTGGTTATTATACCTACATACAATGAATCTGAGAACATTTCGGGGATCATCGACAAATTGATGAGTTTGCCAGTACAGGTGGATGTACTTATAGTCGATGATAATTCACCGGATGGCACCGCTGAAATTGCTCGTCAAAAATCCGGGGAGTATAAAGGGCGTATCCACCTGATAAACCGGGAGGGCAAGCTGGGGCTTGGAACTGCCTATGTAACCGGATTTCAATACGCTCTGGGTAAGGGCTATAAATATGTGTGCGAGATGGATGCTGATTTTTCACACAATCCGGAAGATGTTCCCCGACTGGTTGAAGTGGTTAAAAATGGCGATGCTGACCTGGCGATCGGATCCCGCTATCACAACGGGATTTCTATAGTAAACTGGCCGCTTTCCCGGCTAATTCTGTCATATGGAGCAAATTTATACGCCAGAATTATAACCGGAGTACCGATAAAGGATATGACAGCGGGATTTAAATGTATTAAAAGTGATTTGCTTCAAAAGATCAATCTTAACCGGATACAATCCAACGGATACGCATTTCAGATTGAAGTGCATTTTCGGGCGTATAAAGCCGGCGGGCGATTGAAAGAGATATCCATTATTTTTAAAGAACGCGAAGAAGGAACCTCAAAGATGTCGAAGAAGATTGTCAGGGAAGCTATCTGGATGGTATGGGCCCTGAAATTGCGTAGCATCATTGGCCGTTTATAATACATTCTTCAGAATGTTTAAGTATTTGTATATTTAGGAGACAACAGAAAAAAAGATAAGCATGAATTATCTCGACTTTGAAAAGCCCATTATTGAGCTCGAAAATAAGATCGCTGAGCTCAGCCAGCTTACACTGGCAGATGACTCCGTATTGAGGCCGGAACTTGAACGCCTTGAAAAACGAGTTGAAGAGCTCCGTACATCCATATTTTCAAATCTTACACGCTGGCAAAGGGTGCAGCTCGCACGTCATCCCGACAGACCGTATACTTTGGATTATGTCTACAAAATAACCGAGGATTTTATTGAACTTCACGGAGATCGATATTACAGTGATGACAAAGCCATAGTAGGCGGGATTGGAAGTATTGACGGTCAATCGGTAATGATCATCGGGCATCAGAAAGGTCGTGATACCAAAAGTCGGCAATATCGACGGTTTGGAATGCCCAACCCGGATGGTTACCGCAAGGCGCTGAGGTTGATGAAATCAGCCGAAAAATTCAATATCCCGGTTGTTACACTCCTTGATACACCCGGCGCATTTCCCGGCCTGGAAGCTGAAGAGCGGGGACAAGCTGAGGCTATCGCCCGGAATCTCAGAGAGATGGCAGATTTAAAAGTGCCGATTGTGACCATAATCATTGGAGAAGGAGCAAGCGGTGGTGCTTTGGGTATCGGAATGGGTAATGAAGTTTATATGATGGAAAATACCTGGTACTCCGTTATCTCTCCGGAATCTTGTTCATCTATCCTTTGGAAAACGTGGGATTACAAAGAGCAGGCAGCTCTTGCATTGAAACTAACCGCCCAGGATTTGCAGAAACTGGGTGTTATTGACGGGATTATTAAAGAGCCGCTTGGTGGTGCACACCGCGATCACGATAAAGCAGCTCAGGAGGTAAAATCTCAAATCATGAGCAGCATCGAAAATCTGAGTAAAAAACCTGCTGGTGATCTCCGTCTTGAGCGTATTGAAAAATATTCCAAAATGGGGGAGTACGTTGAGCAGGAGCAGAAAAAGTCCGCCAAAAAATCTGCCGATGCTTCCTGATCATCCTCCGCTAATTACATTTACGATTCAGCTGCGCAGCCGATACAGTGAAACTGATAAAATGGGCTATGTGTATCACGGCCGGTTTCTGGAATATTTCGAAGTAGCACGAACTGAATTCATCAGAGAGGCAGGTTTACCGTATAAAGAACTTGAAGACAAGGGCATTATGCTTCCTGTTCGCAGAGCAGAGATGGAGTTCAAAAGGCCGGTGTTTTATGATGAACTCATAGACGTTTCCATGATTTTATACGAGGATCCCGACGTACGGCTTAATACCTATTATAAAATCACCACCGCAGACTCCCAAAAGCCGAATGTAACCGGGCGTGTGCAACTGGTATTTGTCGATTATCATTCACGAAGACCGATAGATGCACCTGACGAATTTATAGAAGGCATCCACCGATATAAACAGAATCATGGATGAACAGGTAAAAAACATTATCTCACTTGCACTGCAGGAAGATCTTGGATCAGGAGATGTTACTACTGAAGCTGTTTATTCCGGAAATCGCGAGGTTGAAGCCCTGCTAATAGCCAAAGAGCCTGGTATATTGGCCGGATTGGATATAGCCGGATACATTTTCCGGCAACTTGATTCACGGGTCAGAATCACCGGCTACAGAGAGGATGGAGATCAGGTGGATAATGGTGACTCTATAGCTTTGATAAGCGGCAGAGCGGATGCAGTTCTGAAAGGTGAGCGAACCGCACTGAATTTCATGCAGCGGATGAGTGGAATAGCAACGAGAACCCGAAATTACCTGAATTTAATTTCAAACACCGGTGCAAGCATACTTGATACCCGAAAAACGGCACCCGGTCTTCGGCTTTTAGATAAGCAAGCCGTGCGTACCGGCGGCGGAGAAAATCACAGGACCGGCTTATTCGACCGTTATTTAATCAAAGAAAATCACATAAATGTAGCCGGTGGCATCACGGAGGCGATTGATAAATGCGTAAATCACCGGCAAAAACATTCTGAAAATTTATTAATTGAGGTAGAGGTGAAAAACCTCGAGGAGACAAAGCAGGCTATAGCGCATGAAAAGTGTGATATTATTCTCCTCGATAATATGAGCCTGAGCGATATGGCTGAAGCTGTAAAACTTGCAAACGGGGATAAAAAGCTGGAGGCCTCCGGTAATGTATCTGAACATACCGTGCGGGATATTGCAGAAACTGGTGTGGATTATATCTCCATAGGTGAAATTACTCATTCAGTAAAAGCCCTCGATATCTCTTTACTCTTTACGTAATAAGCAGAAGTAAACTATTTTATCATTTCATGAGTTGAAATTCCCTGAAATGAAAGACTCTTCTATCATCATATTAATTCTTGCTGTCGCAATGTCTGTAATTACGATTCTGGCTTTTTTGCCGGTCTGGCAGCATGATAATATGGCTGACTGGGCTGGGTCGTGGATCGTATCATTTTTCAGAGATGTTTGTCATCAACAACCTGACAGAATGTTTGAATTGGGCAATAGTTTTCCGGCGATTTGCAGCAGATGTACAGGAATTTACACCGGAATTACACTTGGCCTTTGGGCATCGTTTGTTGGTGTAGTATATTCGGTGCAGTTGCCACGTGCAGCTGTTATATCAGTAACTATATCAACAACTTTAATTATCGGTATTGATGTACTTGCCCAGTGGATTAATCTTTGGGAAGGAAGTAACTTACAACGTTCGGTATTAGGTTTGATTTGGGGTATGGCTATAGTAAGCATCGTTTTAACCAGTAAAAAAATCAGTAAAAATGGAACTTGATCAGCAAAAACCTTCTTTCATACGACAGGCTTTGGTAGCTGGTTTAATATTTGCGGTAATCATATTTCTTCTGGAAGTAATCGGCGGTTTTATGGTAATCGGGTCTGATCCGGGTGGTGGCGTAATCCTGATAACTCTGTTCTCCGGGGCCGTTGGATGTCTGGTTGCTGCCTTTGCCGGCATGGTGGGGGTACGCATGTTTGTGAAAGAGCACGGACTGCCCATGACGCTCGGTGAAGGTGCTAAAATCGGATTGGTGACAGGGGCAATCGTTGCAGTCGCAAATGCTTTTCTGGATGTCGTTTGGTATGTCGTTAACCCTTCATTTCAGGATGATTTACTTGATGCCTCAATCGAACATGTAGAGGCGATCACTCAGATATCAGAGGAGGATAGACAGCAAATAATCGATATGCTGTATACTGAAACTCAAGAAGTGGCCTCATTTTCCAATATCGCAATGGGGCTCTTGGGTTCATTGATCATACTTGGTTTGTTAAATACACTCACCGGCACATTGGGGGCTAAGTTTTTTGCAACCCAGCCGGATCAAATTCAGGATGAGGAGTAATGGAGCCGAATCTGCCTCATCAGGATCAATTGCGCCCCGAGCCGTGGTTTGACCGTAACGGGTTTGCCCCCTGGGTTGTGGCATTATTGTGGGTGATGATTTCATTTATCCTTTTCCAGATCGGAGGAGGTATATTTGCGGTTCTCGGGTTTCTGATCAGTCCCCAACATGAGTTATCACCCGATATACTGGAACAGCTCACTGCCGATATGGGGCTGATATTCTGGGCAAATTCCATCAGCCAGATCCTGTTTCTCGGATTGGGAACCTGGATATTTGCCCGTCTTTCGGTACACCGTGACCAGAAGGTTGATTTTTTTCGCTTCAGAATCCCGCAGGGAACCTGGGAGATTGCATTCATCACGGGTGTTGTGATTCTGGTGATGCAACCTATCGTCTGGATGCTTTCCTGGCTGAATATGCAACTGCCGGTACCCGATCCGCTATCGGAATTTGAAATGAGCCAAATGGAGATGATCCGCACTTTTCTGACCGGTGATCATATTCTCGCTCTTACGCTCTTTCATGTAGCATTGGTGCCTGCGATATGCGAGGAAGTACTCTACAGAGGTTATATCCTGCGGTTACTGGAGCGTTCCTGGGGCATTATAGCCGCTATATTTGTTTGCGGCCTTATTTTCGGATTATACCATCTGAGATTGACTCAGCTCATACCCTTAGCAGTAATTGGAATGTTTCTGGCCTGGGTAACCATAAAATCGGGAAGCCTTATTCCGGCCATTGTTGGACATTTTGTAAATAACGCCGGCAGTATCATAGCTGCTTCGGTCAGTCCGGATCTGATTTTTGAAGAAGAAGTAACTATGGAGATGCCTTCGTTGTGGTTATTGTTAATAAGTGTGATTTTTACTTCAGTACTTTTAATGTATATCACCTACATTGCACAATCTTCATCTGAAAAGAAGGATACATTATGATCAACTCTGATAACCAGCAGCCAAATATTGAAGGATGGGTTTGCATCCACCAGACTTCGGTAGAGCACCATGCAGAAATGGTGAAAAACTACCTTTCAGACTTGGAAATCCCCTGTGAGATCCTGAATAAGAAAGATCGTTCGTATACAGTTAATTTTGGATCACTTTCCCGCATTTTTATTTATGTTCCAGAGGAGCACCAGAAACAGGCGGAAAAAGCCATCAAAGAATGGGAGAATGCCGATATAAAATGGGACGATGAAGATGATGATACTAATCCGGATAAAAATGAATAGGTAACATTGTCAGACCTCGGAAAGCGTATAGGATTCGTAGTTATAGCGGCTCCGTTTTTTATTGGCATGCTTTGGCTTGGAGGATGGGCTTTCAAAGCGATGATCATAGCTATCGCATTGCTCATTCAGTATGAAATACTGGCAATGTTACGCAAAGCGGGGTATACGTTTTTTCTTTTTCCTGCTGTTGCCATAGCAATTATGGTACTGTTAACCACGGAGCTGGAGACGATGTTGCCTGTTTTTGCCTTTCTGTTCCTTTGGTTAATTACTGCCTCCATTGTCCACATTGATGGAAAAACGGCTATTAACGGGTTGATAAATACATTGTTTGCCGGTTTTTATGCTTCGGTCGGGATGCTTTTTCTGATCCTTCTCCGGGATATTCAACCTGATTTTGCGGGGTTTTCAATTGCATTTACGATGATTTTGATGGTCTGGGGGAATGATATTTTCGCTTATTTTGTGGGTAAGAATTTCGGTAAAAATCTTATGGTGCCGTCTATAAGCCCCAAAAAAACATGGGAAGGAGCAGCAGGCGGAGTAGGTGGTGCATTAGTTGCTTTGGCGTTGTGCTGGTTGTTTGTACCCGATTATCCGTATGATTTTTTAATGCTTCTCCCGCTGGTTCCCATTATCAGTATTGCCGGACCTATCGGAGATGTGTTTGCAAGCCGGCTCAAGCGCGAAGTAAAAATTAAGGACTCATCAACTATACTTCCCGGGCATGGCGGTTTTTTCGATAGGTTCGATGCCATGCTTGCTGCTATGCCTGCCGCATACATTTATTTGTTTATTATTGGACTTACAGGCTAATACAAGCCGGTTCGGGATAGCGCAAACGCGAAGCCTGTAGTTTGATGTTAGCATAAAAGCACTGTTTGAGTTTTCTTACAACACTTATTCGAAAAATTATCGATCTATTGATTAAACCTATCAATTACTAATTATGAATATTTTAATTACCGGTGGCACCGGCTTTATTGGATCATACCTGTGTGAACATCTTGAGAACAGAGGGGATCACCTTATGATTCTTACCCGTAATCCCGATAAATATTCCGATACCGATACCAGAAGCTATCACCGTATTGATGACGAGTTAACGCCACTTGTTGACAAGAGTGACGCAATTGTGAACCTGGCAGGTGAGAATCTATTTGATCAGCGCTGGACGGAAGCGGCGAAAAAACGGATAAGATCAAGTCGAATAAATACGACCAACAAGCTTGTAAGGGCGGTTTCCGAATCTAAACAGCCACCTGAAGTTATGATATCCGCTTCCGGGATAAACTATTACAAGCCGGCAGGAAACAAAGAAATTGATGAAAAAAGCCCTGCCGGAGATGATTTTCTCGCAGAGGTTTGTCTGGACTGGGAAGATACAGCAATGAAAGTTAAGCAGTATGGGGTGCGTCTGGTAATACCAAGGTTAGGAGTAGTACTTGAAAAAGAGGATGGTGCTTTGTCTAAAATGGTCCTTGCGTTTAATTTGTTTGCCGGAGGCCCACTCGGTGACGGTCGTCAGTATTTTTCCTGGGTCCATATGCAGGATGTTTGCCGAAGCATAAGCCACGCAATTGATACTAAAGAAATGGAGGGGCCATATAATGCAGTGGCTCCAAACCCGGTTACTATGAATACCTTTGCTGAAGAGTTGGGCAAAGTATTACAAAGGCCCTCTTTTTTCAGAGCGCCTGAATTCATGTTAAAACTGGGATTGGGTGAAAGCGCGGAAGCTATAACGGCAAGCCTTAATGTGAAGCCCAATAAGCTCGTGAAATCCGGGTTCACTTTTGAATATCCATTTGTTGATCAGGCTTTGAAGGATATCCTCGGTAATTAGTGCCTCTAAGAGATTTCTTACAGACACTAATTAGTAATAGCAAATAATAAAAAAGCGACACGCTCTATCAGAGCGGGCCGCTTAGTTTGTTATCATCTACAGACGGCTATTACCCCATTAGGTATTATGATATGAGAAGTAAATGCATATTCACAATCAGAAAAAACACCCATTTTATTCTACGTAGAAATACGGAGGAGGTGTAGAAAAGGAGATTAACCGCTGATTTTTTTGCTAAGCGCGTACCGGACTAACCCAGCGGAATTTTTCACTCCGGTTTTACTGAGCAGGTTGCTGCGGTGGGTTTCGACAGTCCGGGTGCTGATATGCAGTTGCTGTGCAATGTCTTTCGTTGATTTCCCCTCACTGATCAGCGAAAGGATTTCCTGCTCTCTCGGCGTCAAATCAAAAGGTGTTCTTCGGGATTGAAGACTTTTGCCGGAATCGACGAAATGATCGGTTAGCATACGGGTTATAGTGGGGCTGAATACATGTTTACCGGAGGCAACGGCCCGAATAGTTTCTATCAGTTCTTCTTTTTTGGAATTTTTTTGAATATAGCCGTTCACTCTGATTTTAAGAATTTCTTTGACATACGTATTGTCGGAATGCATAGTTAATATCAGAATATATGCATCCGGATCATACGCCTTGATTTTTTTGGCAGTTTCAATGCCGTCAATTCCGGGCATGGTGATATCCAGAATGCTGATGTCAGGAGAGTGGCTGCAAAAAAGTTCAAACGCCTGCTCTCCGCTGCTGGCTTCAGCAACTACGTTAAGGTCGTCATATTTGTTGATCAGCGAACTCAGGCCGAATCGAACAACCTCATGGTCATCAGCGAGTAAAATCCTAATTGGGTGCATATGCACTCAGGATTAAAGCGGGGTTAAAAATGTCGTTGTCTGTAAATGATAATATTACTTTATAAAGATAGAAGAAGTTTTCAACTTTTCAATTAAATATTTTTACGGATAAACATATTATTCCGAGATAAAATAAAAATAAATTAAATACAGAGTAATAAGGTCAAATTGTTGTTAATAATATATAAATCTTAGAAAGTGGTGCTTTTTTACAAAGCCGGATTTTATCGAATTCTGGTTTTTTCGACAAATTTTAAACCATTGAAGAGATTCAATTGCAGAATTACTATCTTTGGCAGCTTAATTTTGGTTCTAAACATACGTAGTCCTCATGACGTTAAAACGCACGCACAACTGTGGTGAATTAACACAGCAAGATAAAGATAAAGAAGTAGTATTAAATGGATGGGTAGATACCCGCCGTGACCTTGGTGGAGTAATATTTATTGATTTACGGGATCGATACGGTATAACCCAGGTCGTGTTTTCTCCTCAGGATGATCAGGAAGCACACCGCAAAGCAGATCAGTTGCGCCCCGAATATGTTATCGGGGTAAAGGGATATGTTCGGCAACGAGAGCCTGAAAATGTAAATCCGAATGTGAAAACCGGGCAGGTTGAAGTTAGGGTCACGGAATTTACGATTTATTCCAAAGCTGAAACTCCGCCATTCGAAGTCAAAGATGACGTAAAAGCCAATGAGGACATAAGGCTTAAATACCGTTATCTGGATCTGCGCCGGCCAACCATGCAAAAGAAACTGATGCTTCGGTCTAAAGTTTATCAGTCGGTGCGTTCATTTTATTATGATAACGATTTTGCCGAAGTAGAAACACCTTTTTTAATGCGCAGCACTCCGGAAGGCGCACGGGATTATCTGGTTCCAAGCCGGGTAAATCCAGGCAGGTTTTTCGCTTTGCCACAGAGCCCGCAAACCTATAAGCAGCTGTTGATGGTTTCCGGTATGGATCGGTATTTCCAGATTGTGAAGTGTTTCAGGGATGAAGATTTGCGTGCCGACCGCCAGCCGGAGTTTACCCAGATCGACGTGGAGATGTCATTCGCTGATGAAGAAGATATCTACACAATGACCGAAGGAATGATCACCAAAGTTTTACGGGAAACCGTAGATATTCAGGTGCAGGCTCCTTTCAAGCGGATTACCTATCAGGAGGCCATTGAAACTTACGGCTCCGATAAACCGGATACCCGTTTTGATCTAAAGTTCGTAGACTTTTCAGAAACCGTAAAAGACGCTGAATTCAGAATTTTTTCAAAAACGGTAGCCGATGGTGGCGCTGTAGTTGGCTTTGTAGTTCCAGGACATGGAACTCTCGGCAGGGGTGTGATGGATAAATTGACTAAAAAAGTACAGGATGAAATCGGTGCAGCCGGATTAATCTACATTAAGAATAATGAAGATGAAGTTTACTCAAGTGTAAGTAAATTCGTAAGTGACGAGATCACGCAAAATATGGTGGATCATGCCGGTGCGGAAAAAGGCGACTTAATTCTGATCCTGGCCGGCGAAAAACCGAAGGTTTATCATCAGCTTGGCGATTTGCGGCTGATGATGGCCAATGAATATGATCTGATCAACAAGGATGAAACCCATTTGTTGTGGGTTACCGATTTCCCGCTGTTGGAGTACGATCCGGATGACGGACGCTACTATGCGATGCACCATCCATTTACCTCACCGCATCCGGATGATGCTGAGCTTCTGGAATCCGCTCCTGAAAAGGCGCGCGCGCGAGCGTATGACCTGGTGATGAATGGCAGCGAAATTGGCGGTGGATCGATTCGTATTCACGACACGCAAGTTCAGCAGAGAATGTTTCGGGCGTTGGGTATTGATGATGAAGAAGCGCGCGAAAAATTCGGTTTTCTGATGGATGCGTTTAAATACGGAGCGCCTCCACACGGAGGCATCGCGCTTGGCCTTGATCGTCTGGTCATGCTGCTGGCTGAAGCTCAAAGCCTGCGGGATGTCATCGCATTCCCCAAAAATCAGCGTGCCCAAAGCCTGATGGATAATTCCCCGGGTAATGTGGATAATGATCAGTTAAATGAGCTTCATATTCAGTTAAAACCCGGAATCTTTTCGGATCAAAAAGAGAATCAGGAAAAGTAGTTTTTAGCCTAAATTCCTGTAAAAGCTATTGTAGTTGCTGCCAATGTTATGCATTGCCGGCAAAGTTTGTTTGATGTTTGACGTTCTGTTGTTCACAACCTCAAACCTCAAACATCAAACACTGTAACAAGCTTTAACCCATGTTGCAGTTACAATAACTGATTGTAGACCATATAAAATGGTGACAGCAACTTGAGTTAGATTGACAGACCCGGTCAACGATTATTCAGGTTGTTCGAGAATCTGATCATAACCGACACCGCTTTTGTATACTTTATTTACACCATTGAAAGCGGCAATTCGGTAGCCTTCTGTATATGTCGGGTAGTTGATAACATTGCCGATGAAGTACCTGATATCTCCGTTAAAATAGAGCACTGACTGGCCTAGGTGGATTAGCTCAGTTGCATTATCACCGATAATGTGAACCCCCAGCAAGCGGAATGTGTCAGTTTCAAAGATCAGTTTGAGCAAACCATCCCGGCTTTTAGCTATATCTGCTTTAGTGAGGCGATCGTATTTGGTACGGCCAACCGTGACGTTATATCCCGCATCAATAGCCTCTTCTTCGGTTAAACCTATTGCAGATATTTCCGGTATAGTATAAATCCCGAACGGAATATTAGCTGAGGTTTCTTTGGAAGGGATATCAAACATATCGCAGGAAGCAAGCCGCCCTTGCGTAAATGAGGCTGAAGCTAATGCCGGATATCCGATAATATCACCGCAGGCATAGATATTTGGCACACTGCTTTGATACTTATCGTTCACGTCTATATATCCGTTGTCGGATAATTTAACTCCAACATCTTCCAATCCAAGATTCTGCGTGTTTGGAGTACGAGCTCCGAAAAAAAGAACAACTTCGGTTTCAACTACATGCAGCTCTCCGTTATAGTCCGTGGTAGTATACCTTACCTCTGTGCAGTTTCTAAGTTTGTTTTCATTAACTCCCTGAATTTCTGAGTTATTGGTGATCCTGATACGCATATTCTTAATGATACGGTCAAACTCCTGCCGAATTTCTTTGTCGAGAAATGGCAGATAATCTTCTTCTTCATTCAGCACAGTGACGTTAGTTCCCAGGGCTGCAAAAATAGTAGCAAACTCAAGCGCCTGGATGTTACCGCCCACAATTACAAGTCTTCGGGGAATGTGATCAAGATTGAGGATAGAATTGGTATCCAGAACAATTTTATGGTCAATATTAAAGGAGGTTGGCTGAGTTGGGCGGCTGCCGGTTGCAATAAGAACATACTTACTCCTCACTTTTCTTACCTCACCCATGTGATCGGTTATTTGCACAAGATTTGGCTCCAATATCTTACCAAATCCCCGGGCTGTGTGGATATTATTTTTAATCAAATCCTTTTTGATCGAACTATTCTCATTTTCAAGAACCCAGTCTTTATATTTCAGCAGGTCTCTCATTTTGAAGCGCTCATAAGGCTTTTTATCTTCGTATTGACCGAACTGAGATGTATAGGTGAAAATATTACGGGCTGTTTCGCGAAGTGCCTTGCTTGGTACCGTACCGGTGTTGATCCAGGTTCCACCCAAAAAGTTTGGATCCGCTTCCACCATTAATACTTTTTTATCAAACTTGGAAGATTGCATGGCACAGGAAAATCCTGCGGGGCCGCTTCCAATAACAATTACGTCATATTCAATACTCATAAAAGATAGGGTATTAGGACTCTTTTGAAATGTTGCCGTTGTTCATGGGTAAAGATAGCAGAATTTAAAGAATTTTATCAGCAGGCTTTTTAGCCGCTCTTTTTGGTCTATTTTCAGTATTGTAAACATTATAACTGCTCAATAATGCCCTCAATGGTTACGGTTTTATGCTGATCAATATTCTTAATGAGGTCCTAATCCCGCTTTCGGTGATACTTATAGGAAGGGGACAGAAGCTTCTAAAAAAACACAACGTCATCCCCGACACTACGTGTGCGGGGCAGGCTCCGGAAATCCTGTAGCGACGAGCGGAAGGATTATCCGGGATCCAGGGGCTTACCTGTACCCTAATTGCAAATAAAAATGCAAATTGTTGTACCGGTAACCCAAC
>CAZDIA010000039.1:20420-22292 GCA_964505385.1 uncultured Chitinophagales bacterium | reverse complement strand
GAAATTGATGAAAGTGTTGTAGTCGGCATAGATGAAGAAGATGAAATTCCGGAACAACTCACATTGCACAGCAACTATCCCAATCCGTTTAATCCGGTAACTACTATTGAGTTTGACCTTCCTGAATCCGGCGAAACCCGTTTAAGCGTGTATGATGTAAACGGACGCGAAATAACCACACTGGTCGATCAGCAGCTCGAAGCCGGCACGCACCAGTACTCGTTTGACGGATCAGGTCTTGCCAGCGGAGTTTATATCTACCGGCTGGAAGCTCCCACGGGAGTTAGGACCGATAAGATGACACTGGTTAAGTGAGGGGTGACTGGGTGCTGGGTTCTGGGTGCTGGGTACTGGGTAAAAAAATAATCAATAATACTTACTCCGTATATCTTAGGAAAACTCCGGATTCCAATGACCAAATACTCCTCTTTCACTTACCCCAGCGCCGAGCACCCAGTGCCCAGAACCCAGAACCACCCAGAAAAATACTAAGAGAACTTAATAAAAAACTCCGGCTTCCATGGCTCATGTAGTGTACTCCGCGTTAATCCTTACGTATTCATAAGAAAGATCGGAGCCCCATCCGATAGCTGAATGTTCGCCCGCTTTTAGATTCAATACGATCCGGATGTGGGTGGATCGCATCATCTTTTTGAGCTGAGTCAGATTTTCACCGGTTGGCTGACCGTTTTTCAGTAATTGCAGCAATTTTTTACTTCCCATGTGCAGGTCGGTTTTCTCCGGATCAAAATCGGCGCCCGAGCGACCGGCTGCAGCGAGAATCCGCCCCCAGTTGGGGTCGCGGCCGAAAATGGCTGTTTTAACCAGGCTTGAATCCGAGACGGTGTTGATAACCTTGCGGGCATCTTCCTCAGATTTGGCTCCCTTCACCTCATACTCAATAAACTTGGTGGAGCCCTCTCCGTCGGAGACGATCAGTTTAGCCAGGCTCATGCACACCCGGTGAAGCTGCTTCTTGAATTTTTCGTAATACTCGTTCTTTTCTGTAATCTCTTTATTGCCGGCCATCCCATTGCAAAGCACCGATACCATATCATTGGTGGAAGTATCGCCATCCACGGTGATCATATTAAAAGTTTTATCGGTGACTTCACGAAGCGCCTCATCCAGCAGTTCCGGACTGATTGCCACATCGCTTACGATAAATGAAAGCATCGTTCCCATATTGGGATGGATCATACCCGAACCTTTGGCGACCCCGGCCATGTTGACCTCGGTTTTGCCAAGTTTAAAACTCAGATATTCCTCTTTCGGGAAGGTATCCGTTGTGAGAATGGAATTTGCCAGCAGGTTGGAAGCAACCCGCCGCTCACTCAGTTTGCGGACGTTGTCTTTGAT
Source organism: uncultured Chitinophagales bacterium (assembly GCA_964505385.1). GTDB lineage: Bacteria > Bacteroidota > Rhodothermia > Balneolales > Natronogracilivirgulaceae > SLJN01. The sequence goes on along the minus strand of CAZDIA010000039.1, from coordinate 20,933 downwards.
TCCCTGCACCACTTTATCCGTCGGGAACGTATGCCCGATTACACCCGTCGATGCGATAATCACATGATTGGGATCCAGGTCCATCTCCTTTGCAGCTGTTTTAACCATCGCCTCAGCTCCTTTCATACCCTGCCGGCCGGTGCAGGCATTGGCATTTCCGGAATTCACTACAATCGCCTGAGCCTTGCCCTTCGGGTTGCGTTTTCTCATCAATTTGATCGGCTCGGCAACTACCAGATTTCGGGTGAACAAAGTGGCTTCACTGGCAGGAACCTCGGAATAGATCAGGCCGAGATCACGTCGTTTGGATTTAATACCGATATGGGCTCCCCAGAACCGGAACCCTTTTACCGTGGACATAGAATATAAATCGGACATAATTTATCAGGGAGCTAATGATGAGTGTTTCAAGCCGGTTTCTTCTTGTATGCCGAACCGGAGGTTTAAATTTTGAATTGCTTGCCCGGCTGCGCCTTTCACCAGATTATCGATAACCGATATTACGATCACATT
>CAZDIA010000039.1:0-20320 GCA_964505385.1 uncultured Chitinophagales bacterium | reverse complement strand
CTTGCCCGGCTGCGCCTTTCACCAGATTATCGATAACCGATATTACGATCACATTACCGGTTCGCTCATCGAAAGTGGGATAAAGGGCGCAGTAGTTGGTTCCGCGGATGTGATGCAGATTGGGTGGAGCATCTGCTACTTTAACAAACGGTTTATCCGCATATGCATCTTCAAACCAGGAACGAACTTCCTGCTCATCGGATACTCCGTTGGCCCGGCCGTAAACCATGGTCAAAATTCCCCGGCTTACCGGCAGCAAGTGAGGGGTGAACTGAATGGTGGGCTGTGTTCCGGTGACACGGTTCACAACATCTTCAATCTCCGGTGTGTGGCGATGCGTTTTTAATCCGTATACCGAGAAATTGTCGTTGGCTGTGGGAAAATGCGTGTTGGGTTTGGGATTGGCCCCCGCTCCGGTGACGCCGGATTTGGTATCAATGACAACGGTATGCGGGTCAACTTTTCCGCTGTTCATTAACGGGATGAGCGGTAAAATCGACGATGTCGGATAACATCCCGGGTTGGCAATCAGATCGGCATTGCGGATTTCACCAGCATACCACTCCGGAAGCCCATAGACCGCATCGCTGATGGAATCGGGCAGCACATGTTTTTCGGGATACCATTGATTATAAAGAGTAGCGCTGCTCAGCCGGAAATCACCGGACAGGTCGATGACCGGGGTACCGGCATAGCCGTGTTTTTTGACAAAATCCATCGAGATACCGTGTGGAAGACCCAGAAAGACGGCATCATATGCGGCCGGATCAATATCCTCGGTGGCAATCATTTTTTTATCAAAAAAGCCACTGAACTGCGGATATACTTCATCAAACCGGACGCCCGCCCTGGAACTGGAGGTGACGTCTGCAATTTCAACATCGGGATGATCCAGAAGCAACCTGACCAGTTCGGAACCGGTGTAGCCGGTAGCCCCTGCTATGACGATTCGAATTTTACTCATTTTTTTCAGCCTTCACTTGTTTTACTGCGTCTTTCAGAGCGATAAAAACAGCGGTCAGTTCCACCTGAGAAATAGTAAGCGGCGGAACCATCCGGACTACTTTACCTGATGCGGCATTAGCCAAAACACTTTGTTTAAACATTTTTTGTATGACCTCTTTGGCCTCAAAGTTCAGCTCAACACCGATCATCAGCCCCATTCCCCGAACTTCCTTTACAGCATCTTCTTCTTTGGCCCACTCGTCCAGTTGTTCCCGGAACCATTTGCCCTGTTCGGCAGCGGCCTGTATAAGTTCCTCTTCCTCAATAATATTGAGGGTTTCAAGTGCTGCGCGTGTGGCAAGCGGGCTTCCGCCGTAAGTAGTGCCGTGATTGCCGTAAGTAAGCGCATTTGCCACGTGCTCTCTCGCTACTACCGCACCGATGGGAACGCCTCCGCCCATAGCTTTTGCGATAGTCAGAATATCCGGTTTTACACCGTAGTACTCATATGCAAACATATAACCGGTTCGACCGATGCCGCATTGGATCTCGTCGATAATTAACAGCGCACCGTGTTGATCACATAATCTCCGCACCTGTTGCAGGTATTCCCGGTCCACAGGTCGTATCCCGCCTTCACCCTGGATAGGTTCGATAATCACCGCCACCGTGGTGTCGTCCATCTCATTTTCAATAGCCTGAATATCATTAAATTCAACCTGTTTGAATCCTGAGGGCATGGGTTCAAATCCCTTTTGATAATCCGATTTGCCGGTGGCGATAGTGGCGAGCGTTCTGCCGTGAAATGCCCCGTTCAGGCTCAGGATTTTACCGGATTTCCCGTTTTGATGTCCGTACTTGCGGGCGACTTTGAAAGCCCCCTCAACCGCCTCTGCCCCACTGTTGGTAAAGAAAATGCGATCGAGGCCGGTAAGGTTAATGAGTTTTTCTTCCAGTCGCACCTGTGGTTCGGAGGTGTAAAAATTCGAAATGTGGATCAGCCGGGAAACCTGATCTTTCAGAGCTGAAACCAGCCGTGGGTGGCAGTGCCCGATACTGTTGACGGCGATTCCTGCCAGCGCATCAATATATTCGTTGCCTTCGGTATCCCGAACCCGGCAGCCTTTGCCGCGTTCAAGCGTTGCCGGAAACCGCTTATAGAGATTAAAATGATATTTTTGGTCAAGTTCGTGCCAGTTTTTTTGGATCATCAAGCTAATATTTTGGTTCCGTTAAATTCATCGTGGGTAAGGGCTTCAGTGAGTGCGCCACGCCGTGTTCCATTGATAATGCAAGCCTGAACGGCACCGCTGCTGAGTGCGATTTGGCAGGAATCAATTTTGGGAATCATACCACTGTGGATCACACTGGAGTATTTCGTTTTAAGGTCTTCAAGGGTCACTTTGCGGATCAAAGAATCCGGTTTGTCGATATCCTCCATCAGTCCGTCTACATTGGTGAGCACCATATAGGAGTAAACTTTCAGAGCACCGGCAAGGTGACCGGCAAACATATCCGCGTTGATGTTGTAATCGGTTCCGTCTTTGCCAAGTGATACCGGGGAAATGACCGGCAGGTAGCCGTTATCCAGCAGCACGCGCACGATGTGCGGGTTCACAGATTGAACATCTCCGACCTGACCCAAATCCACCTTTTGCGTTTTGCCATCGACGGTAGCTTCATGATAACGTTTTTCGGCGATTACAAGATTGCCGTCTTTGCCGCTGATGCCTACCGCTCCCACACGCTCCCGGTTAAGAATGGAAACCAGTTCGCCGTTTACGGCACCGCGAAGTGCCATTTCAACAAAACGCATAGAGGTTTCGTCGGTTTTGCGGTGCCCGCCGATAAACTCGCTTTCAATACCGGCGGCATCCAGCGTTTCTTTGATCACAGGCCCGCCGCCATGGACAATTACCGGCCGGAAGCCGGACTGCTTCAGGTATGAGACCTCTTGAAGCAAATTCTCTTTGATTGTCTCATCAGTCATAGCATTCCCGCCATATTTGATGAGGACAATCTGCCCGGTATGCTTTTCTGTGTTGATTTCCTGATTCAATTAATTTCTGTTTGGATTATAAAAAGGGTGTTGAAGTGGAATTATCAGATTTAGCCAAATAACTGAATATTAATCATATGTGCATCAAGCATCAATCGAGTGACCTGTTGGAACATATTATAACGCTTTTTGTCCAAAATTCAGAATAATTGTGTCAGAATTTCGGATGGGATTTAAAGGTTGCATTAAATAAAAACAGACAGCACAACCAGGGTGGCTTCCGCTTCCCGGTCAGCCCGGGTTTCATCGCCGGCTGTCGGCACAAGCGGGGTGGCTTCCGTTGCCCGGACAGCCCGGAAAATTCCGCAAATATATTGGCACATCTGAATTTCCTGTTGGTTTGTTGGGATGGTGGTATCTATATTAAAAAGAAAAAATGTAAATGAAGCCTACTGTTACAGACTATCTCCGCTCGGTGATCATATTCATCTGGTTCGTCCTGATTTTATTTATATGCGTATTTATTCTGGTTATCGGTGTGATAGTTTCTTTTGGAAAACTCAGAGATCCGCTGCTCACCTATCTTGGTTTCATCGTCGGGAGAAGTACCTTATGGGTGGCGGGGGTCGATTTCCGGATGGAGTATAAAGGGCCCGTTCCGAAAGAGCCTGCGGTATTTATCATGAATCACTCATCCACCCTCGATTTGTTTATTGTTATCTCGATGTGGCTTCCCAATATACGGTTTGTTGCCAAACGCGAGCTGATGTATAATCCCTTTTTCTTTATCGCCGGTAAATTAACCGACCAGCTGTTTATTGATCGAAAGGATTCCAAAAAGTCAATTGAGATGCTGAACAAAGCTATAGAAAAGGTTAAAAAGCAGCGCAGTTCGGTGTTTTTTGCGCCGGAGGGAACCCGGAAACACAAAGGAGTTATCGGCAAATTTAAACATGGCGCCTTTTTTATGGCTTACGACCTGGGGTACCCTCTCGTGCCGATTTATGTGGAGGGTACACGGGAATTGTGTCCCGGCAATTCGCTGGTCACCCGTAAAGGGAAGGTGACTGCCTACATACATCCACCTATCAATCCGCTTGAGTGGAATCGAAATGAAATTCCCGAACTTGCCGACTACGTCAGAAATAAATATCTGAACTGGGCCGGTATAGAAAGTGAAGAAGAAAATCTGCGCAAAGATCCTTTAGAAGAACATGAACAAGATTAATATTCACAAACTTTCACAAATATAGCAGAAGGGCTCAGTTATCCCTTCAATTCTTTTGGACGGGAGGCAAATTTTCGGCTAACCCGCACAAGTTTTGTTTGTTCACAACATTTAAGGCGAATTACCGGCACAATTAAACTCAACAGCCTTTGCAGTATGGTTCGGTGTATTCGCGTCATTTCTTCTCCGCATACCGGACACTTAACATCTGTCATTTTGATACTCCTATTAACTGATTACCCCTAACACTTGTAATACACGATATACATTGTAAATCTAAAACTAATTAAATTAATATCAATAGTATAAGAAGCAAATATATAGTTTAAATTCATTTTTTTCCGGAATAAGTTCCCTGGTGCCGGTTTGATAAATATTAATGCTACGTAAACCAATATTTTTGAAGTTTATGTTTCATCCATCTATTTTCAACATTACTACATATTGAAAACTGATTGGTTAATAAGCGAAAAATTATTATTTAACAATAACTTAATAGTACTATTTGTGAAAACTGAAGAAAAAGTATTTTCCAACCTTAGTCTTGTCAGACAGAAATCCCCGCTCGTTCATAATATTACCAATTATGTGGTGATGAATCCCACGGCTAATGCATTGCTCGCGGCAGGTGCCTCTCCGGTGATGGCACATGCGGTAGAAGAGGCGGAGGATATGGCTGCTATTGCATCCGCACTTGTTATAAATATCGGTACACTGAGTCCTTCATGGGTGGAGGCGATGCACATTGCGATGAATTCCGCCCGCGATAAGGGTATCCCTGTCGTGTTTGATCCGGTGGGTGCGGGAGCCACTTATTATCGAAACCAGGCTGCAAAAGAACTGATCTCCTCGGTGCCACCGGATATCATTCGCGGCAACGCTTCTGAGATTCAGGCGCTTTATTCCGTTGAGGCGAAATCCAAAGGAGTGGATACAACCCGGGAAAGTGAATCAGCAGTTGATGCCGGAAGGCACCTGTCGGAAAACTATAACTGCGTCACCGTAATCAGCGGACAGGTTGATTATATTGTAGCCGGGGATAGAGTTGAATCGGTAAGCAATGGCACGGCTCTGATGGCGCGGGTCACCGGCATGGGATGTACCGCATCCGCTTTAATTGGTGCATTTGCTGGTGTGAATCCCGATCCGGCTGAAGCGGCTGTTTCAGCAATGATTGTTATGGGTATTGCCGGGCAGATGGCGAGAGAGAAATCATCCGGCCCCGGTACGCTGCAGCTACATTTCCTGGATTGTCTTTACCAAATGGATGAAGAGGTTATCAGCAAACTCTGCAAACATAAGACCGGCTATGCCTGATATCGATTTGAGTCTTTACCTGGTAACCGACCGCTCAATGATGAAACGGAAGATGGCGGAGGTGGTCAGCCAAGCTGTGGAAGGTGGCGTCACGGCAGTTCAGCTGCGCGAGAAGGATGTTACTTTCCGTGAGTTTATGCACCTGGCAGTTGAGCTGAAATCAGTGCTTGAGCCGATGAAGGTGCCGCTTCTTATTAATGACCGGGTGGATGTAGCCCTGGCGGCAGGGGCTGATGGAGTGCACCTCGGCATGAATGATATGCCGCCCGACCTTGCGAGAAAATTCCTCGGACCGGACTGCATCATCGGGCTTTCGGTCGAAAAAGACGAAGACATCGAATACGCCAACCGCCATGATATCGACTATGCAGGGGTGAGTCCGGTGTTTAATACCACAACCAAAACCGACACCATCAATGAGTGGGGACTTGATGGGATACAACGTGTTGCTGAAGGTTGTAAGCACAAGATTGTGGGTATCGGCAGCCTTAATAAAACCAACGCAGGGGAGGTCATTCGGCATGGAGCCGATGGTGTAGCGGTGGTATCGGCTATCTGCGCGGCTGAAGATCCCGGAAATGAAGCACGGCAACTACGCCGGATTATTGATGAAGCGAAAATAATGTGCGCTGACCGGGGGGAGGTTTAGGCATTGAGGTTTCAAGGGATTAAGGCATCAAGGCACCGAGGCACCAAGGCATCAAGGCACCGAGGGAGCAAGGTACCAACCATAAATAAGGGCTGTCATTCCGACCATCAACCATAGGCAATGATTCAAATTCAATTTCCAAATTATCCATTGCACCGGATTTTGCCCCAGACTCATGGGAGGAATCTCCCTCCATATACTGTCATGCCAGGTTTCTAATACCGCTTTTCGCAGGCAAGGTATAAGCCTAAATTTAACAATAACCTGTCATCCCGACCGGAATCGCGCTTGGATTTCAATACTTGGCTTCTAATACTGCTGCGATGGAGTGGAGGGATCTGTGTAGCAAGTTACTCGCCATAACCTCGATCATTAGTATGGCACAAATTGTGCCATCACAGACCCCTCGATCCAGTCGGGAGCCTGTGCCGAACACATTCGGCATGACAAAAAGGGGCTAAGATCCCAACCTCATCTGTCACTGACACCGGAGCTGCGGGCTGTAACCCTGCCTTAAGCAATAAATTATCACGCTGCGAAGTGGAGGGGGCTACAATAGTAAAGATTATGTCAAAATACTGATTGAGGTTTTGGCGAGTAACTTGCTACACAGATCCCTCCGCTCCATCGCGAAGTTACTCAAAGCACGTGACTGAAATCCGGGCGCGATTCCGGTCGGGATGACAAGTGGGGCTGTGATTTTGCCTTATTTGACACCGATCAACAGTGTCACCTTAGGTGGGAGTAGGACCTTTGGGTGACAAGTGATACCCAAATTATATCTTTAATAGTCACTTGCCCCGCAACCGCGCCCAACCCCTCCCGTCATTTTTGGGCGGAGGCATAACCGGTTTGCTTCTGGGGAGCCGTAATGCGGTCGATCATCCCGTTAAAAATGAAATAGTGAAACGGGAGGACAAGATACCAGTATACTCTGCCCCACAATCCTTTAGGGCGAAATGTAGCTTCCTGAATCAGCCTTCCGTTTTCCAGGCGAAACTCAAGCCACGCTTCGCCCGGCAGTTTCATTTCAGCGAAAAGCAGCAGGCGCCCTTCATTGCGGTCGGCCAGTAATACCCTCCAGAAATCCAGGGTGTCGCCGGTGTGTATGTCATCCACAGAAGTTCTGCCCCGGCGAAGACCTACGCCACCGAAAAGTTTATCGATAAATCCCCGCAAGCGCCATAGCCGGTCACCGTAATACCAGCCGGTTTCGCCGCCAATTGACCAGATTCGTCTGAGCACCTGCTCACGATCATCAATCTCACGTTCCTTATAATCTTTAAAACACCCATTCACCGGCACCTTGATATATTGTTGCATATCGCTTGAAACTCGGCCGCTGATCAGAGAATCTATCCAGCTCGAAACAATGGCATTTTGTTCAATACGCTCAAAAGCAAGTGATACCGCCTCGCGATAAGTGATCGGTTTGATGCCAAGTATATCAGCCAGCCGGTTGTCGCGGCAGGTTACATCCACCTTCATGCTATCCACCAGTTTGATCGCCAGCGGAAAGGAGGTGGACGTCACAAAATAAAGCCAATACGATGAGAGCTTGGGAGTTAATACCGGCACCGAGATGATCAGACGGCGCAGATCCCTAACTTCAGCATACTGTAGCAGCATTTGTTTGTAGGTCAATACATCCGGTCCGCCAATATCAAAATTTTGGTTGTAGGTATCGGGGTTGCAAAGTGATTTTTCCAGAAACCGGATAACATCCCGAATGGCGATAGGCTGAGAGCGGGTTTTCAGCCACTTCGGCGCGATCATTACCGGCAGTTTTTCAACCAGATCACGGATAATTTCAAATGAAGCGCTCCCCGAGCCGATGATGATGCCCGCCCGCAGGGTGGTGAGCGCGTAATCTCCCGAATCAAGAATATCCTCAACTTGCTTGCGGGAAGAGAGGTGTTTGGACAAACTTTGATCATTGATGATGCCGCTCAGATAGATGACATGCTCTACATTGCTGCGGTTCATGTAATCACGGAAATTACGGGCGGCATCGGCTTCCATGGAAGCAAAATCTCCGGAGCTTGATGACATTGAGTGGATCATGTAATAAGCCGCGTTGATGTCTTTCGGGATGGATGACATCGAGTCAGGCTCCAGAAAGTCGGCTTCCACCACTTCTACCCGATCGGCTATTGATGATTCCAGCGACAAGCGGTTGCGATCCCGGACGCAGCAAACTACGTGATGCCCGTTTTCCACGAGGACGGGTAACAACCGTTTGCTGATGTAGCCGGTAACGCCGGTTAGCAGGATTTTCATGGTGATCTGGTTGTGGTAGAAATGGAAATATAGTTGATTTTCAGAACTCTGGCGAAATTGTTTTCGTTCGTAGCTTTTCTGCGCAGGTCAGGTGTGGGAATTTCCGGAAAGTGTAGCTGGTTGTCTTATTCTGACCATCATTTCGATAATCTGTAAATTTATTTCCCAAATCGTATCAATACATGTTTCAGAAATTATTTTACCGTTACGAACACATAGATGCAGCTATCACTCATTGGATGGCGCGAAATGGAATTTTTCTTCTGCGGCTGAGTATCGCCATCATATTTTTGTGGTTTGGAGCATTGAAACTGTTTCCGGGAGCGAGTCCGGCAGAGGAACTGGCCGGGAGTTCTATCGAAATACTGACCTTCGGACTTATTTCCGCTCAGACCGGCCTGCCGATACTGGCGGTATGGGAGTGCCTGATAGGCGCGGGCATGCTGCTGCCGCGATTCATGAGGTTTACCATTTTAATGCTCTATATCCAAATGATCGGCACATTTTCACCGGTGGTGCTGATGCCCGAGCTGGTATTCGACGCGTTCCCGTTTAATCTGACGATGGAAGGGCAGTACATTCTGAAAAACCTGATCGTCATTTCAGCGGCACTGGTTATTGGCGCTACTGTGCGCGGCGGACGGCTACAGCCTACCGACGATACCTGACTTTAGATAAAACCCTGAAAACCGTAAACAATGCTTATGATTTTCAGGGATTGATTACCTCAAGCTAAGCTTGGAATTGGGTTGTATGCATTGGGAAAGTCCTGACTATGCAAAATTAACCGGATTCTGCTTCTGCAGTGTTGGCGGCTCTTTTGCGGAGCAGCTGCCATTGAAGCGCAAAATAAGCTTTAAGGCGTTCAGCGAGTCTGGTGGTTCCGAGATAGACAATCGGAATAAGAAACAGGGTGATTAATGTAGAAGCCAGCAGACCTCCGATTACCACTCGCGCCAGTGCGGCCTGAATCTCTGCTCCGGTTCCAATTCCTATAGCTAAGGGCAGCATGGCCAGAATGGTGGTCATGGTAGTCATAAGGATCGGGCGCAGCCTCAGGCGGGCGGCTTCAACCACTGCTTCCAGCAATGTAAACTGCTTGTCGCTTCGACGTTGTAAATTGATATAGTCTACCAGTACAATTGCATTATTAACTACAATTCCCAGAAGCATAAGCACACCCATCAGGCTTTGCATGTTAAAGGTAGTGCCTGTTAACAGCAGGGTAGGCACAACACCGATGATGGCCACAGGCACTGCAAACATCACAATGAGTGGATCCAGATAGCGCTCAAACTGCCCTGCCATAACCATATATACCAGCACAAGGGCGAGGATGATGGCAAGCATGAAATCCTGCTGAGCCCGTTGAATTTCTTCATATTCGCCGCCAAAATATACCGAATAGCCTTCCGGCAGATCCATGCCGGCAATCACCTCTTCCATATCCGATACCGCCTCACCAAGAGTTACATCTTCTTCCAGGTTGGCGGTGATATATTGGACGCGCTGACCATCAACCCGGCTAATTGATGTAGGTGCGCGCGAACGCTGCTGATCAATCACTGAGGATACCGGTACCACATCCCCGCTTTCACCTCGAATGCTGATGTTGCCGATATCATCAGTGCTTACCCGGTCATCAGGTTGAAGCCTTACCATGATAGGCCGTTCTTCCCCATCAACCCGAAACACACCGGCCCGGCTGCCGCCAATGTTGGTTTGAATGATACTGGCAACATCATTAATTCCAACACCGAGTTCGGCGAGTTTGTCGCGGTCAATTCGGATATCTTGTTGAGGTCTGCCTTCGGATTCCTGAACTTCGACCTCCGTTACGCCTTCTATAGGTTCAACCCGATTGCGGATGTTACGTGCCAGGCCTTCGATAGTAGCCAAATCGTAGCCCCGTAATTGCATATCCACTTCGGCATCATCATCACCGCCGCCGGACCGGAAAACGCGCCGCATAATCCACAGTCCGCCACGCGTTTGAACACGTATATTAGCCCCGGGGATGGCATTATTGACCCGGTCACGCAATTGTGATGCAATTTCAGAAGCACTTTGATCCCTTTCTTCAGGATCGGCCAGAACCATGTCGATTCGGCCGTCGCCGCCCCATCCACCTAAATCACGAGTATAATATTCGAGCACCGATGGATCGACTGTTTCCTTAACAATCCGGTCAAGATCATCAAAATAGTGATTAATCACAGCAATGTTAGTGCCATCTTCCATGCTCATGCTTACCCTGACCTCATCCGGTTCAACATCCGGAGCTAATTCAAAAGGTATATAGCTGGCCATATAGAAAGAGCCGATCACCAGAAACAAAGCCGTACCCGCCACTGTCCATTTATAATGTATGGCGCGTCGCAGCAAAGAGATATAGCGCGTTTCCAGTTGCTCAAAAAACCGGTGGGTTTTGGATTGTTTATCGGTTTCAGGATCATGCGGCTTGATGGTCAAATACCGGCTTGCCAGCATCGGAACCAGCGTAAGGGCCACAAGCAAGGAGCATAACAGGGCAAATACAACCACAAGACCCAACTCCTGAAACAGAGTGCCAGTTGTGGTCTGCATGAACACTACGGGCAAAAAGATAACTGAGGTCGTCAAGGTAGCGGCAATAATGGCACCGGAAACTTCCTTTGTGCCGACATCCGCGCTGTGTTTTCGCTCCTCGCCATTCTGGCGTTTCCGGACAATATTTTCCAGCACCACTATGGCATTATCGACAATCAAACCAATTCCAAGCGCCAGTCCGCCGAAGGTCATTTGGTTAAGCGTGAGTCCTCCGAAGTAAAGCAATCCGAATGTGGCTACCAGTGATATCGGGATGGCCGTTGCGATGATAAACGTAGTGGAACCATTGCGCAGAAAGCCGAAGAGCACGATTATGGCAAGGATACCTCCCCATATGGCAGAGTTACGCAGTGTATCGATCGATTCCTGAATAAACTCGCTTTGGTCGGTCATGGCAATCAGTTCCATATCCCCGCGGAGACTATTGAGGCGATCAATTTCCCGATTGATCTGATCAGCCACTTCGACCGTATTTGCACCACTTTGTTTTTGAATGGCGAGTCGCAGTGTAGGGGTCTCATCAATTTCTACATATCGGGAAATATCCTCGTATCCATGGCGCACGTTGGCCACATCTTCTATCCGGATAGGCTGATTGTCTACTGAGGTTACTACCGTTCGGCGGATTTCGTCCAGGTTTCTATATTCAGCATCCGTGCGGACATAAAAATCGCTATACCCATCTTTAATAGTACCACCTGGCAGGGTAACATTATCGCGGTTAAGCGCGGTTATGACATCGTTGGTTGTTAGCTCGGAGGAAAGTAGTCGTTCGCGCTTTAATTCAACCTGAACTTCACGTTCAATGCCACCCCATACGTCAATAGAACCTACTCCTGAAATTTGTTCAAAATGCATGGAAATTTCATCATTCAGGATACGGGTAAGTTCGGCCGGGTCCCTGTTGGAACGCACACCAACGATTACAATGGGGAAATCATCAGGATTGAACTGCCGGATGCGGGGTTGATCGGCATCAGGAGGAAGGTCGTCGCGGATTCGGTCCAAAGCATCGCGCACGTTGTTGGTAGCAGCGTCAATGTTGGTTCCTTGTGCAAATTCCAAAGAGATACTGCTGCTGCCTTCGCTTGAGGAAGAACTCATCTCCTCCAAATGCGGAATACCCGAGAGCACATTTTCGAGAGGGTCGGTGATGATATTTTCCATCTCTTCGGGCCCGACATTGTCGTAACTAACACTTACATTTACTTCGGGATTTTCGATTTCCGGGAGAAGATCAACCGGAAGATATCGGAATCCGACAAACCCGAGAATAATTACGATCAAAAAAAACATGGTCGTGGCGACCGAACGGCGAATAGCAATAGAAGTAATGGACATAATGAAAGCTTTATTTACTTCGTATTATTGAATTTCCTCGAAAATGCGCTGTTCGAGATCCCGATCCTGGGCATCTTGCATCTGCATAACATGTTCCATGTCAACAACATGAACAAATGCTTCTTCACTTTGTCTTTCCGCAAGCTGCGATTGCCCCACAGTGATTACCCATTCCTTCGAATCATCAATTCCCCTGATTCCAGCCATTCCATTTCCTTCGGCGATAATTTCTACAGGTGTAAAATTGACATCAACCGGGACTTCGGTGACGAAGGCACCCTCTTCAGCATCTTCACTATCCATACTGCCATCTTCTGAAATGTTCATTTCACCGGTCACTACATCAGCGGTATAAACTCCGGTTTCGCCTTCTACCGGGTTTTCGTACAGGGCTGTTTTGGGCACCAATGTGGCAAGATCGGTATCTCCAAAATGAATATTGCCTGATACAAACATTCCGGGTCTGAGGTCGACGGTATCGTTTTCCACTTCAATTTCGGCTACGGTAGTATGGCTTACAGGGTTGAGAAATGGGGATATACGGCTTACTGTGGCTTTGATGGGTTCATCATACCCGGTACCTGAGGTGATTTCGACTTCATCTCCCGGCATCACATTATTGCTCATTTCTTCAGTGATTGAGGCAAAAAAGGTCATCTGATCGGTATCGCCAATCTGGAAAAGTTGTGTGCCGGGGTCGGCCATCATACCGGTTTCAGCGTTGCGGCCCCCTACAACACCATCGGTGGTGGCGCGGATCACGGTGTTGTCCAGATTGTTCTCCTGCTCTCTGATTTGTGATGCGGCACGATTTTTTTGGGAACGGGCTAATTCTACGCTTGCTTCGGCTTCTTTGATATTGGCTTCCAGGGTTTCGATTTCAAGCTCGGTTTCGAAATCCTGTTCAGCCAATCGATTTGTACGCCGGTATTCCGCTTCGAGCCGTTCGAGGTTGGCTTCGGCTTGTATCAATTGGGATTGAGCTACTTCATAATCGTACTCTGCCTGATTTAACTGTTCCCGAATATCATCATCTCTGAGTCGCACCAGTGGATCACCTTCATTTACCTGATCTCCGTTTTCTACCAATACTTCAGTAATACGGGCATTAATTTCCGGATGGATAGCGGTTTGATTCCGGGCTCTCATCTCTCCGGTTACCCGGTAAGATAAAGGGAGGGATCCGGATTGGATTTGTACTGCTTCTACGGTGGGTTGCTGCCCCCCTCCTTGCCCGAAGTTTCGCGATTCTTCATCATTGGAACAGGAGCTCAATATAAGACCTGCTAGAAGTAATGAAGCTAATATTTTTTTAAACTGGTTGAGGTTCTCCATAGTTTAACTTTTCAGCACTCACGCGTGAGATAACTATTCCTTCATAATTCGAAATTAAACACTGTATATACCAACTTTTTGACGCAAGTTTTATGTTAGTGTTCTAAATAATAATCGATATTTAACATATTTTTAAAGGTTCTAATATTTGGTTTTGGGTACTATTAGTAGTTTTTAATTTTTTTGTAACTTTAATTTGCAAATAAGACAAAAACATCACGATTACTGAAAGCCCAAAATGTATAGACGCGTGTTGCAACAAATTTTAATTTAAAAATGTTCGATGATCGCGTGGTTATTGGGGATTAAGGTAAGTAAGGGATTAAGGAAAATCAGGGGATCCAATCCACCACTCCATCATTCCAACACCCCATATCTTAGCGTTCTCAGCGATCAACTCCGCGCCCTTTGCGGTTACCCATGTTTAACCGCAGAGTACGCAGGGATACGCAGAGGATTATTTAGGGGATTAAGGTAATTGAGGTAATTAGGGGATTAAGGTGATTAAGGGATTAAGGAAAAGCAGGGCATCAAATCCAATACTCCATCATTCCAACATTCCATAACCCCATATCTTAGCGTTCTCAGCTATCAACTCCGCGCCCTTTGCGGTTACCCATGTTTAACCGCAGAGTACGCAGGGATACGCAGAGGATTATTTAGGGGATTAAGGTAATTAAGGTGATTAAGGGATTAAGGAAAAGCAGGGCATCAAATCCAATACTCCATCATTCCAACATTCCATAACCCCATATCTTAGCGTTCTCAGCGACCAACTCCGCGCCCCCTGCGGTTACCCATGTTTAACCGCAGAGTACGCAGGGATACGCAGAGGATTATTGAGGGGATAAGGTAATTAAGGTGAGTAAGGGATTAAGGAAAATCAGGGCATCCAATCCACTACTCCATCATTCCAACACCCCACAACCCCATATCTTAGCGTTCTCAGCGAATAACTCCGCGCCCTTTGCGGTTACCCATGTTTAACCGCAGAGTACGCAGGGATACGCAGAGGATTATTTAGGGGATTAAGGTAATTGAGGTAATTAGGGGATTAAGGTGATTAAGGGATTAAGGAAAAGCAGGGCATCAAATCCAATACTCCATCATTCCAACATTCCATAACCCCATATCTTAGCGTTCTCAGCGACCAACTCCGCGCCCCCTGCGGTTACCCATGTTTAACCGCAGAGTACGCAGGGATACGCAGAGGAGTAATAAGGGGATTAAGGTAATTAAGGTGATTAAGGGATTAAGGAAAAGCAGGGCATCAAATCCAATACTCCATCATTCCAACATTCCATAACCCCATATCTTAGCGTTCTCAGCGAATAACTCCGCGCCCTTTGCGGTTACCCATGTTTAACCGCAGAGTACGCAGGGATACGCAGAGGATTATTGAGGGGATAAGGTAATTAAGGTGAGTAAGGGATTAAGGAAAATCAGGGCATCCAATCCACTACTCCATCATTCCAACACCCCACAACCCCATATCTTAGCGTTCTCAGCGAATAACTCCGCGCCCTTTGCGGTTACCCATGTTTAACCGCAGAGTACGCAGGGATACGCAGAGGAGTAATAAGGGGATTAAGGTAATTAAGGTGATTAAGGAATTAAGGAAAAGCAGGGCATCCAATCCACTACTCCATCATTTCAACACCCCACAACCCCATATCTTAGCGTTCTCAGCGAATAACTCCGCGCACTCTGTGGTTTCTCTTTTCTTCCTCTTTTCTTTCTCTTTTGCTACCATGCCGACAGCCCGGCTACGCCGGACAGCCGGCTTTTGTTAATACAAAAACCCAAACATCCACAAGGGGATGCGGTTCAGCCAGGGATGTTCCATTTCGTCGAGGGCGAGATAAGCGTTATCAACTCTACTGATTTGCCGGGTATCCTTAGATCGACCTCCGACTTCAAATGTCCAGGTATCATTGACTAGAAAATCACCTTGATCAGCCAGTGCAATGTTATAACCCGCATTGCGAAGTTGATTGATGAAAAAGGTTTCCCGAAGATTTCCCGTATCCGGAGAGGCTTTAAGAGCATAACTGAAATTGGTGTTTTCAAGATAAATTTTATCCGGTTTTTGCAGAGAGCTGATATCTTTATTGGGCCGGTTGATATGGTTGAGAAGCCGGGCTTTATGCAAGTCGTACAAGTAAGCTTTTACGGTATCACGCCCCAGCCCCAGCTTTCCGGCTAATTTGGAAATATTCGGTTCAAAGGGAGCTGACTCCGCAATTACCCCCAGTATTTTTTTCAGCTTTATGATATGAGCAGCACTGTAGCCGCGGGTAAACTGCAAATCACTTTCCAGTACCGTATTTATGATCTGATTAAGCTTTTGCAAAAAAGCCGGCTCTTTTTCGGTGGTGATAAACGGGAAATAGCCGCTTCTCAAATAGTCCCGGAACAGCGGCAGCGGCTTTATATGATGTTGGATCTGTGATGCAATCTTCGCCGGATCGCCTAACAATTGGCCCAATGAAACAACCGGCAGCTTCATGTTATGCACTAATTCCAGATATTCCCTAAACGACAATCCGTCGGTTTCATAAGTCAAGGCTCTTCTGCTTAGATCAGCCTCACCTTTAAAGATATCAAGCGCTGATGATGCCGTAAAAATAACCTGTAAATCGGGGTGTCCGTCATAGATGTTCTTAAGCTCTCGTGACCACCGGGGATATTTGTGAATTTCATCAATCAATAAAAGTTTGCCGCCATAGCGAACAAACTGATCAGCAAGGTCCGCAAGCGTATGTTCATAAAACCACGTATGATCGGCGGTCACATAGAGTGAGGACTGATAATCGGAATACACGTACTTCTGAAACTGCAGCAACATCGTCGTTTTACCCACACCACGGAGCCCTGTGATGCCAAACATACGTTGTTGCCAGTCAATACGATCAAACACAGAACGGTAAAACCGGTTATCAATCTGTTCGGACAGCTCATTCTGGAAGGCGTAAAGTTGATCCATTATATTTGACTTATTTTCAAGTCAAAATAACTTGCTATTGACTTTATTTCAAGTCGAAATTAGGGATTATATGACCTGAGATGAAATCACAAATAACAAGCACCAAATATCAAATAAATTCCAATGTCCAATTTCCAATGACCCAAACCGGCCCCTGGCAGCCGATTGGAGTTTAGATGATTGAAAATCGGAGCTTTTTTGGATTCGAAAATCACAAATAACAAGCACCAAATATCAAATAAATTCCAATGGCCATTTTCCAATGACTCAAACCAGCCCCCGGCAGCCGTTTGGAATTTCGAAAATTGAAACTTGGAGCTTATTTGTTATTTGTAGTTTAATCATTGTGATTTTAAACGCTGAACCTCTGTCAAACAACAAGCATCAAAACGCCAGTATGTTCGACTCGCTCAGTATGTGTAAATCCGGGGAGTATTAAATAACGGACTGACGTGGTAAATGGGAAAAAGAACTGGGTTAGAGTTGAGGTAGATCCCGTCTTGTGATGTTCTGATCAGTGAGGGAACTTCAGTTGATTAATCCTTTCCATTAAGTCTCTCATTCTTTCTATAAGTTGATCAAATGGTAAAGAATCTCCATAAATCATACTTTCCCTCATGGCTTTGTAATCCTCCTTCCATTGTTTTATAGATGAATCCGGCGGAACCAGGTTAATGGTACCCGGCAAATGTTTTTTATAATCGATCCCGCTGATTTTAGTCAAAAGTTTCCGGTGATTGACGATATCCTGATACAACTTCACATCGTTGAGTGCCTCTTTACCATGCTCAGTATCCATGATAGCTTCTACATCATATAAATGCCTGCTCAGTCGCTCAACCCGCATTTCTTCAGGGTTTTTCTGAAACTCCTCATGCAGCAAAAAAATCTTTTCCAGGAATGTACGCTTTGGCAATACACAAGGTATATTAACAGGTGTGAGGTCAAGCTCTAATTGTGAAAAGACAGAACTTGCGAGGGGGATAATTTCCTTCACTTCATATGGTTCAAACAATGACCTTGCATTCAATTCTATCAACACTCTGGCAGACATATAAGATGATGGCTCTGTAACTGAGCGATATATTACTTCAATGATTGACGGATCTTCATCAGATTGAGTTGACTTCCATAATTTTACTTCGACTTCCGGATCCTTTTCTTTTAAATTTGCTTTCAATGCCGGGGTGAATTTATCCAAAACAAATTCGCGGATGGCTTTTCTGAGTTTGGTTCGTCTGTGACTTCCTAATTCTCCGTCAAATCCAAATGCTTTTCGATCAATTGCTAAATCCACGTCTTCGGAAAATCGTTGAATCAAATCCCATCCCTTACTCAGGGAAGTTCCACCTTTAAATACTACACTGTCAGCCCAATCAAGTTCAAAAACGGATTGCAGCACCAAAAAGACCCAGAAATCTTTTTCTATAGCAGCAGCCGGCAGGTTTTCCTGTGCTGACACCTGTTCATATCCCAACTTTTTTCTCTGATCTTCTATTTTTAGCCAATCGATCATTATTCTTTTACGGCTTGTTCGATAATTTCCCTGACCCACACCGGAGCCAGTTGTTTGTCATGTTCCAAATGCTCCGAATTTTCCTTTTTCAGCAACTCACTGATTTTTTGTCTGTGCTGCTCTGATACATTGTCTTTTCCGATCTCTATTAAAGCCTGAATTACAAGTGAACTGATCTCACCTTTAGCTTTAAGCTTTTTGGGAACCGTTCGTTTGAATTTAATTTTTCGGTTTCCGACCTGAATACTTCTCGGGGACCCGTCTGTCAGGTACACGGCATTCAGCGGTACTTGTGTGGAAAGCCCCAGTTTATGTACAGCCAGTGCACCGGCGGGCACAATTTTAGCCCGGTCCCGCTTTGCAATAGCCCCGGCAATCTGATCAAGAGTAGGCTGTAAATTACCAAGTTGTGCATCCTTTTTTGGATATAAATAGATACCGTGACCAAGCCTGATCAATTCTCCTTCATCTACAAGCCGCGAAAGAGCCTGCCTGACCGCTTCACTACTGCCGAGACCGGTAAAATCATCCGGAAAAAATATATTTCCACGATTATAACTTTTAACTTTGTTAAGTATGAGATCCTCAGTTGATTGCATAGGTCTAAAACTAAATTATTGTCACAAATTTAGTAAATATTTGTGACAATTTAAATCTTTTACCTCCCGGATTTCCAGTAGCTTTAATATTAAGAACTTATTATAATCCCCTACCGAATGTGATCAAGATGGATATGAACTACCAGACGCTGAAAAAGATAAACCGGATCATTGAGCGCGACAGCAAGGATACGACCTATAAGTTCGCCTTGCTTCGGGCTACTATTGATATTATTCAGCAAAAAGCGCCTCAGATACGTTTCGAGGGGGCTAAGGTCAGGATACCCATCGGGTTGATTGTGGTGAAGTGGTTGGAATACTATTATCCGATCATTGAAGCTGAACTGCCGCAGAAGAACGGTGACAAGATCACGTCCAATACCCTGGCTTTCCGTGAACTTTTCAAGCGGGTCACCGATTTTTATACGGATAAAGGTGGCTTCCCGGTGTTCTATTATCAATTGTTAAATGAAGTTGTTGATGAACATATTGAGGATGTAACCCGGAAGCTGTGCAAAAGCATTCGCGATACCTTGAAGAAACAGCCGATGAGGTATATCGGCTCTTCCGTGTATCAAGATCACTATCAGGTGTATCAACCGGAGCAATCGAATGCGCGGATGGGTAAATCCGGAAAACTCAGCATTGAGTATCTGATTGATCATTGCGGGGATTGTTTCATTCCGAGGGATTATTACGACGCGTTTGAATTGATGGGCAGTTTTATCACCGGCAGCCATTCCATCCTTTTTAACTGGGCGGATTTTACCGTTCAGAAAAGCGGGCGGGAACTGACGACCGAGCGCGTGCTGAACACCCTGCTGACCACCCCCACAGTCGAACGAAATGTTGCACTGTCCGAAAAGATATTTCAGCAGGTGAAGCAGAAGCAGGGCGAACTGAGCTGTGTTTGGTCAGATAAATCCATTACGAATGATTTGAATATTGATCACGTCCTGCCTTTTTCGGTCTGGCGGAATAACGACCTGTGGAACCTGCTGCCGGCGAAAGAATCCGTCAATTCAAAGAAGCGCGATAAGATTCCCTCCCTTCAGCTTTTGGATTCCCGGAAAGACCGCATCATCGAATACTGGAGGATGATCAAAACCGAAGAACAGGAGTGTTTTCAAAGAGAGGTAAAACTCAACCTCATTGGAAACAGCGAAAACACGGGGGCCAATTGGGACGTGATGGCATTCGAGGCCCTGAAGCACAAATGTAAATACTTAATTGAGACCCGGGGTTTCGAAGAATTCCATTTCCAATGAATGTATTTGTTATGATCACTTTTTATAAAAATTGCATAAACCATCCATCAATGTCATCTCAAATCCACCACCTGTGGTCATCCCGGAAAAAGTACGCAGTGCAGCGGAGTACTTTTATCCGGGAACCAGAGAGTTTAGCAACCAATTAGCCACCAAATCTGAATCAAAGTAGCAATTCAGAATTACAGTAAACCATCCATGAACAAAAACCCGAACTCCCATTTAACTGCCAAAGAACGAGACAAAGAGTCCTGGCCCACCCGCTGGA
>CAZDIA010000038.1:0-22404 GCA_964505385.1 uncultured Chitinophagales bacterium | reverse complement strand
CCAGATTTGAGTCTGACTGCCACGATGCAAACTGACCGCTGTTCCGGTTACGCGTCCTGATTGCACCGGCCGAATGTGGTTAGCATTAATTTCCATACCAACCACTGTCTGGCGGTAAACATCACAACACAGCCACGCACCAACCGATGCCAGGGTTTCGGCAAGCACAACGGAGGCACCGCCGTGCAACATGCCGAATGCCTGATGAGTACGTTGATCGACCGGCATGCTGCCCATGACTTCTCCTTCTGCAAAACTCTCAAACTCAATGCCCAGCTGCTCGATCATTGAGGTTTTTTTATTTCTAAAGTACAAGTCTGCTTTTTCCTGCAGGGAAGCTTCAATATTCATTGATATAAATTTTAATTTTTATGCGAGAATCGGGATCAGCCATTCGTCAGCATAATATTCAAGGTATTCAAAGATTGGTAGTAATAATTAGCAAACATCTCAAAATAGGAAAAGCGTTTTGAATATTGTTAGAAATGACGATCCATTGCTGTTTGAAAGCACAAATTTACAAATATACAAATAAAACCGTTGCAGAATGTTGAATCAAAAGATAACTTAATGTGTATTCACTCAATTGCTGAATGTGTATTGAGGATTAATTCGGGAAGTGGAAATTTGCACCTGGTAATCAGGATATAAACCATACTAAATAAATAAGATATGCAATACGAACCTGCCACCATTACGAGTCTTGTTGATCATGGGCTGGGAAAGAATGTAACCGGAATTATAGCTTCCACAAAACGCAAGGGAAGCTGGCATGAAACGACTGTAGAAAATTTTCAAACCAAAGCAAAACATCTTGCACTCGGATTATATGCGAAAGGATTACGCAAAGGGGATCGCGTTTCACTTCACTCGGAGAACAGTACAGAATGGATACTATGCGACTATGCATTACTCTCAATCGGAGCAATAAATGTGCCAATATACACGACACAGCCGGCCGAGCAGATTAAATATATAATTGATAACTCGGAAGCGAAGTTTCACATATATTCTACCGATGAGTTATATGAAGAGCTCAAGCCTCATGTAAGTGAAATCCAATCGCTTGAAGCGACAATTACGCTGCACGGAACGGTATCCGGAAATGTGCTTTCGCTTGAATCAATAATTGAAAAGGGCAGGGAAAAAGAAGAAGAGGATCCGGAGCTTTACCAAAAATTAAAGGATGATGTAGCCCCTGATGATTTAGCATCATTCATCTATACTTCCGGCACCACCGGTCCTCCGAAAGGTGTCATGCTTACTCATGATAATATCGCCTCAAATATTAAAATGGCGATGGAAAGGGTCCCCTTTGATCATGAGAAACAGCGTGAATTAAAAATGCTCTCATTCTTACCTCTTTCCCATATTTTTGAGCGCATGCTTGAGTACGCTTATATGCATATGGGGTATCCTATTTATTTTATCGAGGTTCTTGAAGAAATTGTTGAGGATATCAAGCATGTTAAACCGGATTTTTTTGCTACTGTACCACGCCTGCTCGAAAAAGTATATGCCCGGATGATGGGCAGGTCGAAACAGCTTAAAGGAGTTCAGAAAAAATTATATCTCTGGGCTATGAAGCTTGCCAAAGAACGGGATATAGAAAAAGGAGAAGACGGGATTAAGTATAAAATTGCCGATAAGCTGATCTATTCCAAAATGCGGGATGCATTAGGCGGAAAGCTGATCGGAATGATCAGCGGCGGTGCAGCGCTATCATCCGAAGTGATGCAGTTTTTTAACGGTATAGGTCTGTATTGCGGGCAAGGATACGGGCTTACCGAGACTTCACCTGTAATATCAGCCACTGATCGTAATAGCCTCCGGATTGGTTCCGTGGGCAAAGTTGTATCCAATGTTGAAGTTAAGATAGCTGATGACGGCGAAATCATAACAAAAGGGCCGAATGTGATGCGTGGGTACTATAAAATGCCCCAGGCGACCGCTGATGTACTGGATGATGAAGGATGGCTTAAAACCGGCGACATCGGCTATATTGATGATGATGGTTTTCTGTATATTACCGACAGAAAGAAGGATTTATTTAAATTATCGACCGGCAAATATGTAGCTCCTCAAAATGTCGAAAATCTGCTTGGAAATCAGGTTTATATCGAGCAGGCTTCGGTTGTAGGCAACAATAAAAAATTCTGCGGTGCCCTCATTGTGCCTGCTTTTGAGGCAATTGCCGAAAAACTCAATAAAGATGCATCAGATGTTGAAGCTTTAGCCAATGACCCTGAAACGCGTAAATTGATTGAACAGGCCGTGGAAGAAGCTAATAAAAGTCTTGCCGAGTGGGAGCAGGTTAAAAACTTCACTATCATGACTAAGCCATTTACCATTGAAGATGGTGAATTGACTCCAACCATGAAAATGAAGCGCCGCGTTATACAGGAGAAATATGCAAAAGAGATTGATCAGGTTTATGAAGAAGATGAATATTAATGTATTGAGTCGCATATGGATCCCTCAACCTTAAGTGGCAAGCACATTCTTGTTACCGGAGGCGGAAGTGGTCTGGGTCTCGATATGGCCGCCCGGTTTGCGGAATTAGGTGCAACCGTTTCTGTATGTGGTCGATCGGAAGAGAAACTTGCATCTTCCAAAGAGGAAATCTTATCACGCTCAGCTTCAGGGCGTGTGTTTACGCATGCCGCCGATGTTCGTGATTACAATTCCGTATCGGAAATGGCGGAAAAACTCGAACAGGATGGTGGCGTAATAAACGGGCTGGTTAACAATGCGGCCGGCAATTTTCTTGCTGCATCCGAAGATTTATCGCCAAACGGTTTTAAAGCAGTGGTAGATATTGTGCTTACCGGCTCCTTCAATTGTAGTCAGGTAATCGGAAAGAGACTTATAGAGCAGAACCTGAAAGGCTCAATTCTGAATATCGTAACAACTTATACCCAAACCGGCAGCGCTTTTGTGCTGCCCTCTGCCTGTGCCAAAGCGGGTGTGGAGGCCATGACGAATTCACTGGCGTATGAATGGGGCACATACGGTATCCGGGTTAATGCAATCGCTCCCGGACCTTTTCCTACGGAAGGCGCCTGGAGCAGGCTCATGCCTGATCCCAAAATGGAACAAGCATATCAGGCGCGTATTCCCGGGGGACGCTATGGGGAGAAATGGGAGTTGAGTAATCTTGCGGCCTTCATGATGTCTGATCTTTCCCCATACATGACCGGCGCTACCATCCCGATTGATGGCGGTGAACGACTGAATGCCGGTCAGTTTAACTTTATCGCTCAAATGGCACCAAGGGAAGAAATTAAGAAGGTATTTGAGCAGATGAAGAAAGAGTCGGGGAAGAAGTGAAACTTTAGGCGCCTGAATTGAATTTTGATGGTATTCGGATCCGGAAATGGTGAAAAATGCCGCTTTATCACAAGCCATTAAAATTGCCATTGCTTTAATAATTAAATGAGCGCGAAACTCAGGTAAGCCGGATAAAATTTTTTATATTGTAATTCTATCCCCCAAAAGAAATCGGTTTATGGCCTTTAGAATACTACGCATTGCATTAATTCTCCTTATTCCCTTAATCCTGTTAATTATTTCAACAAACTGGATCCTGGAATGGCTCTGGTTACGGGAACTGGGATATTCCGAAGTTTTTCAGGTATTGAAAAGTGCCCAGGTGATCCTGTTTTTTGGTGCAATTATACTGGCCGGTGCTTATGTGATATTCAACTTCCGGATTCTGGCCCGTCGTATTGGCACAATCAGTTTGATGGATACCCCGATCGATAATCTGAATATCTCCATTCCGCCCGATCGGCAGCAGAAGTGGATCACTCGTTTTTTTACAGCAGGCGCATTGTTTATCGCCCTTATGTTTGCCCTCAGTATTGTTCTGCGATGGGATGACTCACTCCGGTTTTTGTGGGGACAGCCATTTGGGGAAACGGATCCGATTTTTGGTCGTGATGTTGGGTTTTACATGTTCCAGTTGCCGTTTCTTGATGTATTGCAGAGTTCATTAAGTGTGATCACATTCATTACTACGGCCATTCTGGCATTAGTTTATTTTTTTACGGATCAAATCAGTGCCAAACCCGGCCAGGGCTTTCGCGCCAATTCTGCGGCTCTGTGGCAGGTTAAGATAAATGCCGCCATATGGCTGGTGATATTATCTTTTGGATTTTTCTTATCCCGCTATGAGTTGCTGTTTCGCGAAGATGGCGTAGTGTTCGGTGCGGGATATACTCATGTTAGTATTGAATTACCAGCGCTTTGGATAGCTTTTGCCCTTACACTTGCTCTCGCGGCAATGATACTGGCAAGTCGTTGGATCAACCTGAATAAACCTTTGATTGGCGTAGCTGCGCTGGTTGTGATTACACTCATCGGCGGAAGGGTGATTCTGCCTTCGGCTGTGCAACAGTTTCAGGTTGATCCGAATGAGCTGGAAGTGGAGCGCCCGTATATCGAAAATAATATCAGTATGACCCGCCAGGCATACGGCCTTGATGATGTGCGCCAGGTGCGCTATTCCGCCGAAGATACACTGACTGCCGAAGATATCCGTCCAAATCAAGACATCATAGAAAATATTAGGTTGTGGGACCCACGTCTTCTGATACAAACCTATCGACAGCTTCAGGAGATAAGACCGTATTACCAGTTTAATGATGTGGATATTGACCGTTATACGATTGGCGGGCAAAAAGAACAAGTTATGCTATCTGCAAGGGAACTGGTACCGCAATTACCTTCCGATTCTGATACCTGGGTCAATCGTCACTTACAGTTTACACACGGTTTCGGATTGGCCATGAGCCCGGTGAACCGGACCAACAGGCAGGGTGAACCGCTCTTGTATATCCGGGATCTGCCGCCTGTTGCCAGTGCAGGTCTCGAAGTAGATAATCCGGCGATATATTATGGTGAAAACAGCGGAGAGTATTATATCGTAAACACCTCAACCGAAGAGTTGCACTATCCATCTGGTGATGGTAACGTTTATCACCACTATGAAGGTGAAGGCGGTATTGAAGTCAGCAACTGGTTAAGAAGATTGCTTTTTGCCTGGGAAAAAGGTGATATCAATATTATACTCTCTGACTACATCCAGCCGGATAGCCGTATTCAATTCTGGCGCAGTGTTCAGGAACGGATCAACAGAATTACTCCCTTTCTCACCCTGGATGACGATCCTTATCTCGTGAGGCATGACGGCCGGTTGCTTTGGATTCAGGATGCCTATACTACATCATCTAAATACCCTTACTCTCAACCATACGGTCAACAAAATTATATCCGCAATTCAGTCAAAATTGTTGTTGATGCTTATGAGGGATCAGTTGATTACTATGTAGTAGAGGAGGATGATCCGGTTATTCAAATTTACCAGGATATTTTTCCGGATATGTTTCAATCTATAGATGATGTGCCCGATGGTCTGGATGAGCATTTCCGTTATCCAGTGAATCTGTTTGAAGCTCAGCTTGAGCTGTATAACCGCTACCACATGACAAACCCACGTGTCTTTTATAATGATGAAGACCGCTGGGCGCGGCCTAATGAGCAGTATGCCGGTCAACGACAACAAATGGAGCCGTACTATGTGCTGGGACGGCTACCTGATGCTGATACAGATGATCTGGAATTTAAACTGATTAGTCCGGTTACTCCGCGTGAGCGTAATAATATGATTGCCTGGCTTGCAGCACGCTCCGATCCGGAGCATTATGGTGAGCTGGTTACCTATAACCTTCCACCGGATCGTCTCATCCTCGGCCCATCCCAAATTGAATCCCGCATTGACCAGGACCCGGAAATTTCGCGTCAGATTGCATTGTGGGATCAACGTGGCTCACGGGTGATACGTGGTAATCTGCTGGTGGTGCCTATTGAAAATTCCTTTATGTATGTGGAACCGGTATTTCTGCTGGCTGATGATGAAGATATACCGCAACTCCAGCGTGTAATCGTAGCGGTTGGGGAAGAAATATCCATGCAGCCGACGATCCAGGCAGCTATGGTCGATCTGTTTGGTGATGAGGCCGATTTCCTCCAACCTGAGGTTGAACCCGAAGAATTACTCACAGAAGAAGAGTTGGCAGAATTGGCTGAAGATCCTGATGCCGGAATTGAACAACCTGTCCAGCAGGTCGATCTGGAAGCCTCCGGAATGGAGGAAATTCGCACGCTATGGCAGGATTTACGGCAAGCTATGGCTGACGGCAACTGGGCCCGCTACGGTGAATTGCTTGATGAGCTTGATGAATTGATTGAAGATTAAACCGGATTGAATTGGTGATCAGCTTGAAAGTGAATCAAGAATTGCTTCAGGTTTTTTCTCAGCAACCTTAAGAAGCACTTTGGCTGGTCCGCGGGGTTTTCTTCGCCCTTGCTCCCAGTTTCGTAATGTACCAATACTGATTCCAAGAAGTGCAGCAAACTCTTGCTGACTCAAGTTATGTTTCTTGCGAATCTCAGCTACATCCGGATCACTAATAACGGTAGTCCCGGAAGGTTTGAGTTCGCCTTTTCGGATTTTACCAGCTTGTTTGATGCTTTCGGTTAATTCATTAAATAGCTTTTCTTTCATTTCAGATGTTCCCGGACCAAAAGTCTAAGTTGTTTAATTTGTTCTTGAGTTAACTCATCTGATTCGTTTTTTGCAAAAGCAAAAAGCATGTAAATATGATCATTTTGTTCTATATGGTAATAGATGACTCGAATACCACCGCTTTTACCACGTCCGGAGCCGCCCCATCGTTTTTTTCTGAGTCCGCCACTTTGTTTAATAATGTCTCCGGAGTCTGGATGAATGGCAAGTTCCAGTTACAACAGTTGATAATCCATGTCGGAAATCAACTGTTTTATACGTTTGGTAAATATTGGTGTTTCAATAAACTCCACGTATAACGCTTAGGTGTACTTTAAAGTACGCCAATGGCGCACTTTTTTAAAGTTTATTATGACGCAGACAGTGAGTGAGTTCTAACTGCCCAACAATCCCTCAACAAGATTGGCAAAATCTTCTTTGCGCATTTCGGCAGCTTCTTTGATTTCGCTGTGGTCCAGCTTAGCCTTCGTTATGCCGGCAGCTTTGTTGGTGATCAGCGAGATCCCAAAAGGATCCATACCAAGGCGGAGTGCTTCGAGAAGTTCAGGGGCAGTTGACATCCCTACGGCATCACCACCCATAGCCCGGAAAGCCCTTATTTCTGCCGGTGTCTCATAACTCGGTCCCATTGCGTACATATAGCAACCTTGTTGAAGCGTGATGCCAAGATTAGAAGCAATTGTATTAGCTTTATCAACCCAATGGTCCGGTTGGTAGCGGAAAAACTCCCGCTTCTCTGATGTTGCAAATTGCAGGTGAGAGGGATTAAGCAGGTCATCGATCAGCATCAGATCACCCACTTTAAAACGCAGGTTAATTCCGCCTGCCGCGTTGGAAATCAGAATAACGGAAGCACCAAGCTCTGCGGCGATGCGTACAGGTAACAGGGTTTGATCCAAATTGTACCCCTCATACCGGTGGAAACGCCCGGCGAATGCGACCGTTTTTTTGCCTCCTGCTTCCCCGTAAAATAGTTGCCCTTTGTGGCCGGCGACACTGGTTCCGTGCATGCCCGATATTTCGTCATAAGGAATGATATTTGCATTTTTTATTCGGTCTGTGAAATCCCCCAGACCCGAACCAAGTATTACAGCTGTATCAACCTTATCCCACCCACGCTGATTCAGGAAAGCGGCAATGGCACTCGGATCACTTTTGGGTTGAGTTTTCATATTGCACAGGTTTAATCACGTATCCTTTCCGATCATCATAATCATCGAATCGGACGATCGGGTTTTCAGTAGCGTGATAAAATAGAAACATATAACCTTCTTTCCATGCACGTTTTGTTAGTTCCTCACGCATCTTCATGCTTTGTTTGCCGTCATGATCATATTTTGCCGCAAATTTTCGGTTAACGGCACTGCTTGAACCGATGACATCCCCGGCCATTACGTACTTGTAATCCTCATAAGCAAACCAAATGCCAAGACTGTATGGAGTATGCCCGTTGATCACTTGAATATTAATTTCAGGGATTGGCCGGTCTCCGTCAGCTACAAACTTAAAATCTGCACGGGCATCTACGAAATTTAGAAACTCCGCGAGGAGGGGATATTCATCCTGATTGCCATATTTTTCAAGGTTTTCTTCCCATTCAGTTTGATGAGTGTAAATACATGCATCCGGAAACGTAAGCTCCCAATATCCATTTTGCCGGTGCGCCAGCCCACCGATATGGTCATAATGCAAGTGGCTTAGAAAGATATCGGTGATGTCATATTCCGAAAGACCATGATCGGCCAGATGTTTAGCCATAATATCATAATGGTCGTGCGGGCCGAAGGGACCAAGGCCGGTGTCTATAAGAATATTTCGGTCAGGCGTGGATATCAGAAACGGGTTGATGGAAACTTTCAGGGCTCCTTTTTCTGTGGGCTCATCCGGACGAATTGGTTTCATTATAGCGTCAGTACCGATAGAAAAAGTGCCTTCATAAAGCGGACTGACAGTAACAGGGTAGATACTCATAAATAATTTTGATTCACTTAAGATAATTTTGATGGATTATTGCAGGCGGGTATGCAGCAGTTTTTCGTAGTTATCTGATCAAACAGATAAACATGAAAACCTGTTCATATGTTTCACCGAAAGAAAAAACAGGTGATTACAGCTCTTTTTAGCCTTTGTCGTCGTGGCGTTCGTAGGCATCGATGATATCGCGCACAAGTTTATGGCGCACTACATCCTGCTGATCCAGATAAACAAATGAAATACCCTCAACATCACCGAGTATGCTTTGAATGGGTGCAAGCCCTGAAGTTTGTTTTTGTGGAAGGTCAGTCTGTGTGATATCTCCTGTGATAATCGCGCGGCTGTTGATGCCAAGCCGGGTCAGAAACATCTTCATCTGAATCTGGGTGGCATTTTGAGCTTCATCCAGAATTACAAAAGCATTGTTAAGGGTGCGTCCCCGCATATAGGCCAACGGGGCAATTTCGATCACGTTTTTTTCCAGATTCAATTGTAGACGGTCGAAATCGATCATTTCCTCAAGCGCATCATAGAGAGGGCGCAAATAAGGGTCAATTTTTTCTTTCAGGTCACCGGGCAGAAACCCCAGGCTTTCTCCGGCTTCGACCGCAGGTCGTACAAGCACGATTTTCTTAACCCGGCGGTCTTTTAATGCCCTAACAGCCAAAGCTACCGAAGTGTAGGTTTTACCTGTACCCGCCGGGCCTATGGCAAATACCACATCATTCTTAGCGGAGTGATCTACAATGCTTTTCTGACCGGGAGTCTTAGCCTGAATTGGCTCGCGATTGTGCGTGTGCAGGATAACTTCATCGGATTCGTAAACTTTTCTATCCAGAATCTGATCACTTTTCCGCAGAGCAATAAGCGTTTCAACATCTTCTTCTTTAACATCCTGCTTGCGGCGCGCCATTCGGACTAATTCATCCACAATAGCTTTAATATCTTCATAATGCTCACGGCTCCCCTTGATCTTAATTTTATCTCCTCTTGCCGTGATTTTCGCCTCGGGGAAAGAAGATTCTATCTTCTTTAGAATCTGGTCGTTAAGGCCGTAAACTGAGACGGGATCTACCCCTTCAATGGTTATCTGTTCTTCTATCAAATTGGGTTTAGTAGCTGTTTTGTTTATCAATTCAGTTTATCCAATTAACGTTTGTCCGGATTTTATTATTCCCGTAGATCAAACCACCGGCGCCAATGCGCTTTGAGCATTTGATTTGATCTTTTTCACACTTTCCGGTATTGATTTTGCTTTAAATACCGAATTGCCCGCCACCAGAACATCTGCGCCGGCTGCGGCTATTTCTCTGGCGTTGTCCGCATTGACTCCTCCGTCAATTTCGATCAAAAACGGTTGCCCGCCGCTGTTACGGAGCCGGGATAGCTGAGCCACCCGATTAATACTTGACTGGATGAATTTCTGCCCGCCAAAACCAGGATTTACACTCATTACGATAACTACATCCACCAAGTGCAAAATTGGCTCCAAAGAGGCAATTGGTGTACCGGGATTTATAGCGACACCCGTTTTACAGCCAGACTGCTCGATCATTTGCAAAGCCCGGTGGATGTGATTAGTAGCTTCAATATGCAGGCTGATTTGATCCGAACCGGCTTGGGCAAATTCTTCAATATATTGCTCCGGATTATTGATCATCAGGTGAACATCCAGAAAGTTGTCAGTAACTCTGCGGGCAGCTTCCACTATTATCGGACCAAAACTGATGTTTGGTACAAAGTGGCCGTCCATGATGTCGCAGTGTAACCAATCAGCGCCACCTTTGTTAGCTTCCGATATTTGTGATTCAAGTTTTGTAAAATCTGCGGCTAAAAGGGATGGAGCAACTAAAGGATCCGGTCGTTTCACATTTACAGGATTAAAGTTAACAGTTGTTTGCCTGGTATTTGCTTCCCGCTATTCGGGGAAAGGTAGAATTTACAAAAAATACAACTAACCCAAAGTTCGCAGCATTCACACACTGTCATTTGGATTCGATAAAAAATATCATTCATCCTATTGTTAGACAATAAGTTATAAGATATTAACATTATTTTTTGTGAGAAATCCGGGCTAATCAATATCAAGGGTATCCGGGTCAACCTCACTGGTATCGATGATGACTCCTTCCTCTACTTCATCACCTTCGTCAACAGGCTCTTCAGAGACTACAAGGTCAATTTCCGTGCCTTCGAAAATGCTGTCCTGGGCCGTTGGACTGTAGGAAACAACAATGTTAGGTTCCACATCGGCACGGGGAGTAAAGCGAATTGACCCTACTCGTAGATCGGATTGCTGCAATTCCTGTTGGGCTTCGCTAAGTCGCAGGCCTTCAATGGATGGCATTTCAATCTGTCGCCCACCCAGTCCGTCACTTACAACCAAATCTATGGTTGAGCCACGGTCAACCGTACGCCCCGATGCTACTGATTGTTCAAGTACTGTATTTTGAAACCGCTCAGACTCGTAGTTAATGTTTCCGACTTGCAAACCTTTGTTTTGTAATTGAATCCGGGCATTGCGCAATGAGAGGTTAGTCAGATCCGGGACTTCAACCGTTGGTGTTTCTGATGCATTTATAGTGAGATAAATCTTGCGGTTGGGCTTTACGATATTTTCGGCTCCGGGAGATTGATCTACCACATAATCTGCCGGAAAGCTTTCATGGGTGCGTTCAGACATCACCTCAAATCTCAGTCCGTGATTGGCAAGAGCCTCCTCTGCTTCCTCAAGGCTCATGTGGGTTACATCTGGCACAGTTAAGCCTTCATTGTGATTGGTGTAGACAGGCATGATCAGCCGGTCAATAGCAAAAATCGTACCTGCCCCGATAAGCATAAGGGATAGAAGCAGTATATATAGCTTGGGATCTGTGAAATATGCTTTCATCGCTGGGACATTTAAAGTGTCGGCTGAGTTTAAAAATCAAAACCTACAGTTAATATCGGACCTTCTGTAGGTGTGAACGAAGATTCCATTCTGGCATTACGTAACTGGCCTACAAAAAATGCATCAAATGCGGCAACAATGTGATTGGCAATTAACAGCCCAAGCATGTTACTGGCAATGCGGAGGTCTGTATTAAATTCTCCGCCGATATCAGCGTGTTCCCGCCACATGGGTGACATGAATTCGCTGTTTAGCTCTAAATCAAGGCCGTTATCCCAGTCGCGCCAGCCGGGACCGTATTTAAAATACTTGCTTATGAGCTCATAATATTGCTGGGATCCATAAGGATCAAGGGTGTGGGGGAAAGTTCGCTGCCCGTCCTCCTGATAATACCTGCTGTTGCGTTCGAGTTCGTTCAATGCTTCCCGGTCAACTATGGCCCAGTCTTTTTCGTGATCCCACTGGGCCTGACCATTGTTAAACCGGCTTTCATGTATTTTATCTTCATATCCTTCGTTGGCAAGATCTTCGATACTCAAGTCGGTGTTTTCTTCAAATCTGTGATTGTAATCTACCAGCCACCGGGCGTATTGTGCAACGCTGTAATTTTCATGAGCGAAATCCTGATATAGCTGTTCGCCATCACGCCCCGACCGTTCTTTCCAGATATAAACACCGATAGCTGTGGCTTCGACGGCAGCGAAAGCCGCAGTCTTCCACCATTGCCGGTTAGCGGCCTGACCCAACCCAGGTACCAGTGCAGATGATAAAAATAGATAACCGGGATTATCAGCTACTGTGTTCAAAAATCCGCCGGAATCAACTGAATTTTGCTCTGCCGATTTTAGTGTGGTATATCCGACGTGTTGAGGTCCGGGTAGTATAGAACTGTACCGAAGCATTTCCGGCCGGATATCTTGCTCATTAAGATCAGTATCCGTATTAAGTATATCATTGTTGTGTGATGCAATCGGGGTAGTTTCCGGGAACTGAGCCGAAACGGATTGTATACCGATAATCACAAAAATGAGAGCAAGTGTGATGTAAAATTTCATTTATTAATCTGGTTATAAATCAAAGTCAAACAGCAAGCCAAAGTTAAACATAAATTCTCTTCCATACTCAATGACGTCGGGTTCGTCAGTGGTTACGAACTCATCAGGAAATTGCAGGTCAAAACTGTTAAATCCATATGCTCCGCTTATGAACAGCCGGGTGGGCATCAGATAGTAGGAATTGAGGCTGAAACGTAATTCGGCTCCGACTCCTGTTTTTATATCATTGCCGATATCCAGCGGACCGCCCCAGCCGTTGCCGGCTTCGGCAAATAATCTGGCGAAAATTTTGTCGGCTGTAAACCGGTTTATCTGTCGTTCGATGTTCTCACGTATGGGTATAAACCAGGAAAGCTGTGTATAAGCGGTAGTGTTGCCACCCAGCGAATAAAACGGATAACTCCGCATACCGGGAAATCCACCGATATAATCGGTAAAGAAATATTCATCCTGATCATTCAGATATGAGAAAAAGCGTGAATTAACGGAGAATGTTTGATCCGCGAAGATAAATCCGTATCTCGCATCAAGTTCAACACTATGGTTATCAAAGTAATCGTATTCCGGCACGAGTGTACCGTCCCGCACGGTATAATTATCCAGCAGACGACTGGGTTGGTAACTGTAGCGAACCTCCGAAGTCAATCCAAGCGGGGCGATATCACTGTTTCGATAAGGTATTTCAGCATCGAGGTGCCAGGCTGTAGAGAATGTGTTTCCGATAAAATATCGCGAAGTAGTGCCGTCAACTTCTTGTTGAAATTCATTCATAAAAAACGATTCGGTACTAACGCGATACGGGCTGTGGGTATAGGTTAATTCAATCAAATTATTCTGATTGATTTTACTCATTAACTTCACTTCCAGCTCAAACATATCGTATGCGATATCAGTGTGGGTCGTATCCGGCATACACCCGGTACATGGGAAATCTTCAACCGACAAGCCGTCTTCTACATTTCTGCGGATATTAAATCCGGTAACTGAAATCGTAGGGTTCCACCGACGCTCAATAAATGGAAGTCCCGTGTATTCAACTGTGAGAAAAGCGTCCCGGTCGAGGTTGATTAATCTTCCCGGAGCAAAGAAATCGCCAATGCCGTCAGCGCCGCGGGAGCCTGGACCTACCATTATGCCGCCGAAAAAATTAAAGCGATCACGCATCTCAAAGGAGGAGAGGTAGAACCCGATTTTGCTGTCACGCCACAAGTTTTCACCCAGACGTCCAAATTGTCCTTCCGTTAATAAAGAACGATTAGGACCGTGAAGTTGAGAGTAATTATCAAAGCGAAGAACCGGTAGGATATTAAATGAAGTGAAGGTTTCTTCATAGGAATAGAGTTGACGGTCGGAGGATTGTCCGCGGGTAGGTATTTGAAATGCATAGCTTCCGGTATCGGCCGATGCGTGTGCATCTGCTTCAAGGTTGCCTAAGTCGGTATCATCAAACCGGTTTAGATCGAATGATGTACCGGCAGCCAACTCTGCAGAAATGGGGTTATTACCATCTTGCGCGGGGTTGCCGGTTCCTGTAGATTCTGTTGAAAGATCAACGGATGCAAGCAAACCTTCGCTTAGTTCCATTGAGGCAATGCGGTATCCTTCGGAATGATAAGAGGCGTACAACAGTTTTCCGTTTCTTTCTACAGGCATAAAGGCTCCGCCGATCACATCGGTAATTTGCTCAACACTGCCGTCATCAAGTGATTTACGATATATATTGAAAATACCGGTACGGTCGCTGCTGAAATACAAATATTGTCCATCCTGATCTATATGAGGATCACGGAAATCAGCTTCTTCAGATACAAATATTTCGCTTAGTTCCGTATCACTATCGAAAGGCCGAAAGCGGTAAATTCCGCGATGATCCAGGTTGCTGTAAGGGATATAGATAGTTTCTTCATCCGGATGCCAGGCCGGCTCATATACTTGCTGGCCACGGTCGTGGCGATAGGCTGTTTTCAAAGTGTCGTTGTGGATATCATAAAGCACCAGATTGGAGGAGCCATCCTCAATTTGCATGGCTGCAATCCATCGGCCTCCGGGACTCCAGGAAGGATGCGTCAGCCGTTTGCTTTCGGTGAGCTGGCGGGTTTCTTCTTCCTCACGATCGTAAATGTGTAAATCCCGGTAGTTTTCACCGTATTTGTTCAGGTTATGTTTGCTGAATACAAGTGAATCTCCGGAAGGTGAGAAGTCCCACGCATGATTGATCCGGCGAATTTCATCAGATGAAACATGGCACATCATACCCCGGGCCTGATGGTGATCGTGATTCGAATGTTGATGGTGTTCCGATGCTAAAATGGGGCCCACATTCAGCTCGGCTGTTTGATCATTATTTTCATCACTTTCGATCACAAGTGTATTGAAAATTTCCCGGTTTGTAATGTAGCCGATCTCGTCGCCGTCAGGAGAGAATCTGGGGTAGAGATTAAAGTAGCCGCCCTCTTCAATTAATTTTTCAGGGGTTTCGGAGACATCACTTATCTGATTTTCATAATGCTCAGACATCTCTGCAATCCACTGGTCATAAACCTCATTACCTTCGTATCCGGTAGCTCGATCAATAGCCCGGTTAACATCGTGCAGGCGCCGATCGGAAAACTCTCTGGTAATATCCGGGATAATTTCGGGGCCGAACCGGTCAGCCAAATATTTTGTGAAATTAAATCCCATGTTATAGACCAACTCGCGTTCCAGCGCATTTTTGGAACTGAAGGTGCCCATCGCTTCGAGACTGTGCTGGTTTTCATCCAGAATCCTGGTGCGAAATATCATATCCCTGATGTTATCCCAGTCATCATAGGTGATCTCTTCGGTCATGTATTGTGCGGTGCCTTCAGCGAGCCAGGCAGGCATGGTTATGGTCGAAAGGGGGTAGGAGAGAAAGGTTGAGGGAAAATCGTAAAGTACATCGGGGCGTCTTACTTCATCATAGCCAAGCCATTGCAAGTATGTGGCAGGGTGGTTGCGACTTGTTTTTTTGGATGCCTGAAGCTGTATAATATGGGTGAATTCATGAGTTAGCACATTGCGCATCCAATTATGAGTGCCCCTTAGAGGGGTATCCAGTGCAGGAAGCCAGATCTCAATTTTGTTGTCAAAGAAGAAGGCGGCGCCGTTGCCAAAATCTTCACGGTCAGTAAGCACAATGCTGATTTTCTGATCCGGTTCATATTCATAAAATGACGTGATAGGTTGATAGATTTCTTCTGAGATCCGCGAAGCTACCTGGGCGGGACGATCATTTCCTTCCTGATAATGCACCAGAAAATGATCGCTTTCTATGGTATACCAATCCAGGTGGTTATGAGGGAAGTTGTAAAATGCAGGGTTTTCCTGTGCTATTATGTTGGGCGGCAGCAGGAAAGGTACTGCCACCAGAGGCATCAAAATAGCAAGGATATTTCTGTAACTGCTCTTCATCAATGTTGAACTACAATTTTAATCATTTTTGACTCCCGGTTGCCACCATTTCTGGCTTCTACCTTGCCGAAATAAACTCCGCTTCCCCAGGATGAGGTGTTTATCTGAATATCTTCAGGCATACCTCCGCTCGATTCAAAATCATCCTCATAAACTACTGTTCCGCTCATATTGGCTATCTGTACAGAAACTCTTGCAGATTGTGAGGTTTCAAACCGGATATGAGTGTGATCATCTGCCGGATTGGGCCAGTTGTATGTTTCATCGTTGTTGAGGAGGCTGGCATGAGGTTCGGCCTGTTCGCCGCTTGTCTGGTGGGAAACAATTTTATTCAAATCAAACTCACCGTATGGTCCGCGCCACATGATTTCTCCGGCATCCGAAAATGTCCAGGTCGTAATATCACCATGATGGCTTATCGCAAGCAGAGTATTATCAAAGAATACAGGGTGAACGGGCACATCTTCTTTATCATTTACCGCACCGACGAACAGGGGGAATTCATCTCTGATTCTCCTCAGATTGTTATCGTAAGCGATGATTTCGATGCTGTATTCATCCTGCACTGTTAGCAGCAGTTCTTTAGAATTGTTTCCGGTAATATCCGCAATAAGCGGTGTGCCTACAAACTGATAATCTTTCGGTGCTGATACGGGAAAGTTGTCGAGGGTTGCGCCTTTTTGATTGCGGGCATTAAGTTTGTTCCTATCACGATCAACATATAATGCATCAATATTGCCATCTTCATTGAAATCAACCAGAGCAGGTTGATTAAATTCGGTATCCCGGATCCAGCTTTCCAGTTCTCCTTCTGCCAGGTTAATGCGATCGAGATTGTAATCGGTCATAAGAAAAAAGCCGGGCTGGGTTTCCCGAAGACCGCCAACATATATTCGCTCACTCTCGCGATAATCCGGAGATAAGTTTATCGTGTTCTGTTCAGGTAGAAATATCTGGCTGCCATTGGTTTCCAGTTGAATTCCGTTGAGCTGAGCAGAACGCTGCACATCCCGGTCTCCCAATGTAGCCTGTTCGTCCTCATCAAAAATGATGTTGGTTCCGTCAATAAAAAGTTCCGGTCGATCCGGCTCTTTGCTGATAAGTGCCGGAATAGGGAAATCATCCTCAACAGAATAAGTCGGTGTCCATTCACTGTTTTGGAAGATCCATCCCGAAATTTTATTCGGGGGCTCTTCGCCATAGGTTGAGGTAATCAACTCATTGTCTGTCAGCAGCGGCTGATTGCTGTTAGGCAGGTTTATATCCTGAACTTGAGGCTGGTCATTAGAGTAGGTTACGGTTCGGAGTCCGTTTTTACCGGGGATAATTAATGAGGTATCAGCATCAATTGTGTATGCGTCGAGTGACAGCGGCCAGGTGTGGGCGCGATCGTCAGAAGTTATGGTTTCAATGTCGCCAAGATCCGCATCAAGTCGATTGCGTGTGTATAAGTCGCTTTGAGCACTTCTCAGACGGAAGGAGGCATTAGGGATGTTATCGGAAAAATCATAAAACTCGATTGGAACAGGGCTGCCGGATGCTGTTTTGGCTTTGGGCTGGGTGTCCGGGCCAAAGCGGTTTTCGTAAACCACGATGCTATCCCTCTGCTGGGTGATGACGGTGAAATCATTGCCTTCCCACCAGAAATCGAAGGCGTGCCCCTGCAGGAACCGTGAGTCATCGGTGTCACTGATAGGGCGGCCGATATCCTGGGCGCCGTCTGCTTCAATCAGGTTTACCCCGCGCCGTTCTGAGTCGGCATTTACTTCGTTATCGTCGATTTTCCGGCGGATAACCGACTCATCTATCTGCCAGATTAATATACCGCCATTTAACTCGCGCCCTTCCGCTACATCGACGTCATCCTCTTCCACAATATCAATACCGCCGGGGAGGCTCCAGTCAAAGTTTGAAACATCAACTACAACCCCGGGCTCAAGGATTTCATCGTAATCGGAGTCATCAAACGGATCAAACCGTTCTTCTTCATTATCGAAATGGTGATCTACTAATTCGCCGTCCGGTGTTCGAACGGTAACTGTGACTCCATCACTTTGAGGGTCACGATGGCGGTTTTCCAGCAGAAAATACTCGTCTGATGAGATGTTATAACGCTTTAGAGATCGATCTTCACGCAGACTCACAGCCGGCAGGTCCCATTCGTCTTCATCGTGCAGATCGATGTCATCCGCTTCCAGCCAGCCAAGGTATTTTTTCTCCCATGCGGATGGTTCGGGGGGGAACATTCCGCGGTAGGAGAATATGGAGGCGCCGTCCATGAGGCCGAACCGTCCGATGCCGGATTCGCCGGTGTCGGTATTAAACAGATCGGGCAGGCCTATGAAGCTTCCCACGTTTGCTGTTAATATGCCGTTGATTGAAAGCTCAAGCACAAATTCTTGCTGCTCAATATCTTCACCGGCACGAGACTGGGTTTGAGGTAAAATTGCGGTATTTTTAATCCTGGTACCGGAATCATCCACAGCGAATCCATCAAATTGCGGATCATCAAGGAGGCGGGAGAGCGCGTCTTCTCCAAGGTAGACGGAGGGAATATCCTGAGGGGTTTTATCCAGAGTAGTTCCAAGCAATTCAAGATCCCTTCCTGCACCGGCATGAAACACGATAAACATGGTGTTATCGGCGTCGTAACCGGACAGATCAGCCTGACCGGTTTCAGCTACTTCAGACCAGGCGTCGCGGGCGAGTTCAGCAAGCTTAAAATTTTCATCATCATCTTCGCCGATGGGAGCGTAATCAGCCATCACGCCGTCTACCCGGACGACTTCGGGCAGCACTTCGTACTCTACCTCAAGATTGCCGTTTGAAACCCGCTCGAAATAGTTTCGGGCGAATTCAAGGTGTGATTCAAAGTATTCACGATTATGAGGTAGAGGGTCAATCACGATATCATCACGGTCAAGATAATCAAGTTGGAAAGTGCCATCCCCGGAGGTGAAGCGGTTTTCTTCCGGTTCGAATTCAACCATGACCGCGACGATGTTAATTTTCCCGTGAGCCCGCTGGGGAGGATCAGGAAAAGCCGCATGTGAGGATTGCAACCCTGCCAGGATGAGTGATAGGATAAAAAGAAGGAGCACGGCTGTGGAGGCCGTGCTCCTGCAAGCACTAAGAAAAGGTTTCATCAACAATATTGCCGGCCGGAATTAGAAGTTCACCATTGCAGTAAGACGTATTGTATCGGCAAGTGGGTGATCTTCTTCGAGCGGGTAGATATAGCTGAAGTCAACGCCAACTATGCTATATCTCAGACCGGCACCGAAGGACAAAAATTCACGGGCACCATTGTCAGGGTGTTCGTAAAAGTAACCGGTACGGAGGGCGAATAAGTTGTCGTACCAGTATTCCAGACCTGCTCCAATAACAACTTGCTCGGCTAATGTTAATTCTGCATCGTCCTGGGTAGTAACGGTATCCCAGGAATTAACGAGCGCCTCTAAGGGATTCATAGCGGTTTGATCATCGTTACGTCGCGCCATGATCTTTGAATAATCGTTGGCGATACGCAAGGTGTTGTATCCCTGGCTGTCAAGTTCCATTTTATAGCTCCAGCCAACCCGAAGCGTTGTAGGCAGCGGATCTGCCTGCTCCTCATCAGCGTATTGAACGTGAGGACCAATATTGGATAGATTTGCACCAAATCCAAATTGTGCGTTACGACCTCCGACATTGAAATAATTAGATTTATACATTGTTGCGAGGTCAAGTCCGACGCTAACTCCGTCCTGTGTCTCCTGGCCGCCGACTTCCATAGTGGGAGTGAGATTACTGTATATAAATCTTAATCCGGTTCCTACTGCCCAGTTTTCGGTTAGTTTATGCCCGTAGGAGAGTCCGGTGGCAACTTCATAGCTCCGGAAAGTACCCATGTGATTACCACCTTCATCCGTGCGGGTTTGTTCTCCAAGGTTAAAGAAGGTGATATGTCCCCCAATCGGTCCAAGCCCTTCAACATCATATTTGCCAACCAAATAATCGTAGAACATATCGGTGTCGAAGTTAGGCAGCCAGTTGGCGTGCGTTAAACTCGCTTCATGTCCTTCCTGGAAAGCAAGTCCGGCCGGGTTCCAGAATACAGCGTGTGAATTATCAACAAATCCTACTCCTGTATTACCCATACTGGCCATTCTGGAGTCGGGTTCAATTTGAAGGAAAGGAACAGCCGTTAAGCCCGGTTGTGCTTTCGCCGAATCCGTGCTGAATATACCCGCAATTAAAGCCGCGAATGTGAGGATCAGAACTTTTTGAGTTAGCTTTTTCATAGTGCTATGGATATTGGTGTTATTTAGAAGTTACTTCTTATTTTAAAATTAACGTATAATTACTAATCGTTCAATTTGATCGGTGCTCATGGACTCACTGCCATCGTTGGTCCGTATTCTCATGTGGTAGATATACGTACCATTAGCTAATCGGTCGCCATCATCATCTATTCCATTCCATGGGATTCGTACAAAATTGTCGTTAGGTATCACACCTTCACGATTTAATGTTGCTACAGGTGATCCGGAAGGTGTAAATATCCGAATCATTACATCTAACGGATTATTCGTTTGATTATGCTGAAAAACAAACTTTGTTGAATTGTTCATTGGATTGGGATAGTTGTACACATCACGAACTACCAGCTCATCACTTGGCATCACCTCGAAAGAGATGGTTTCCTCTCCGGGATTATTGAATACATCCCAGGCACGTACGGTTAACTCATATCTACCTTCCTGCAGATCTGATATCGGATATTCTATGTTGCCTCTCCGGTAGTCGTCCAGCTCGCTTTGGTAAAAATCATTCAGAACAAAAGTTTGCTGATTATCCTGACCATCCCGCTGCAAATTGGCAACCAGGTCATGGCCCACGCCGGCGGAAGTATTGATACCACTCT
Source organism: uncultured Chitinophagales bacterium (assembly GCA_964505385.1). GTDB lineage: Bacteria > Bacteroidota > Rhodothermia > Balneolales > Natronogracilivirgulaceae > SLJN01. The sequence goes on along the minus strand of CAZDIA010000038.1, from coordinate 1,558 downwards.
GATCAAAAAGATTGACCAAAAGCGTGGGATTGTCACCTACCATGTCGCCGTCGAAGAAACTTTCATCATTGAGATAGACATTCAGTTCGGGACCTTCACCATCATCCTCGGCATCGGGATTTCTGTCATTGATAACAAAGTTCGAAAAAGAACCTACCGCGTCACCATCCGGGCCCAACGCGTACATGTGGATTCGGCCGGGATCTTCAGAATAGGAGATGTTTTTAGGGATAACAAACTCACTTGTAAATTCGCCATTGTCGGTAGAGAACTGGCCGTTAAAGAGGATATCATTTTGAATAAAATAACCGCAACCGGGAAGGTCACAGCGATTGGGGATCCAATCGCGATCAGCAGGGTAGGAGACAAACCTTTCCGCATCAAAAAGTCGAAGCGTCGTTAATCCGGAAAATGCAGTATTGGGTTGGTTACCGGAGACCGCCCGACCGCGAACTTCAATTTTATCAAGTGCCCGTAATTCAAGCGTTTCCTGCTCTTCTACCGGCACTCCATTGATATGAGTGACCTCCATTTGGTCTTCGGGTAACCCGATACGCATGGCAGGATCACCCAACATTGAAAATTTTCTGTTGTTGGCTGAAGCTCCCCAGGTAGTGTTTTTGGTATGAAAAAAGATGTCTCCCAATCGTTGCGGGCGGCCATCATCGTCGCGTCGCACCATTTCACGGGTGAGTTCAATATTGAGACCGAAATTGTTGCCCCCGGGTGAACGGCTTGTAAATACAACGCGGGTGGTTGTCAATGCGGCAATGGCGCCTCCTTCATCATGGAGCAGCAGCTGCTCGGCGCCGGAGTAACGCTCATTGTCATCATACCGGCCGAATTCACAGGTTGCGGTGACCATGATAGGCAACCTTTCCCGGTTTGAAAGCCTGGGGATATCATCGATGCTGAACAGCCGCTGATCGGTGAGCCATCGCTCGTTGCCATGGCCGGAAAAATTCATAACCAAAGCACCGTTGTGGAATTGATCAATAATAGATTGAGTTGCCTGCGGAACCCGTGTACCCGCCGCTGTTACTTCCTCGGGATAATCAATCTGATAAATTTTATCCAGCCGCACGCCGGTGTCGTCACGGTCGATTTCCTGCGATGCTATATCAGCATTAAGTATGTGCAAGTCATCATCATTGCGATCACCCGGTCTGCGGTCGTCGTCTGCCCAGAATGAAAATACCGAGCGCCAGTCACCGCGGTTTTCAATGGATTCATACTCTTCGATTTTATCAATGATTAATGCGGCCTCTTCTTCAGTTTGAACAGGCAGCCGACCCACACCCATATCGATACGCTCCTGAGTTGATCCCCACTCTCCTTCATTGTCGCCAAGCAGAGCAAACCAGTCGTCGCTGGCAAAGGTGCCGATTCGGTCAATGCTTTCCTGGCTTTGGTAAGTCATTACCAGATTTTCCATCCTTGAACCGGTGAGCACACCCTTATTATCAAATGTCGCGTTGCCGAACATCAGAAGGTGTTGCGGCAGTTCCGCGCCGGCATCGAGAGCGCGGTCGTAAAACAGCTTGACAAAATCCCGCAT
>CAZDIA010000037.1:0-25537 GCA_964505385.1 uncultured Chitinophagales bacterium | reverse complement strand
CCTCATATTCTTCGGTTCGCAAAAGCTCGTGCTCGTAATCTTCCACGATATCACTATCCCGTACCAGATCGTCGTTGGTGAAATCCGAACCCATCCAGGATTGCGCCATCATGGAAGAGGGCATCCTTGTGGTGCGGTCAATACGGGGGTCGTAGTTCCATATATCACTGCCGCGCATTAAATAAGCAGTACCCTCATCGCGTGATGGAGCAGTAATGACGATCATCGAGTGATCACGGCCATATTGCCATGAGCGCATGGACACTTCGCGCTCATAGCGGGGGCGCTCGATTTTCATAGTCATTTCGGCCTCGTTGGAATTTCCGCGCATTACCTGCTCCATCCGGTCGAGAATTTCAGCCGGTTCCTGAGCTGAGGCCGGCAGTGAAGTCGCCATCAGCAGGCCTGTAAAGAGTGTTAAAATGGATGTTTTTAGTTTCATGATAATTGAGTTGATTGCCTCTTAATTTTAATGAATCGAGTTAACTAACTACTTGGTTAACTCCTGATAAAATTTTTGAGCCGTCACCCCGGCTCATTTTTATTTTCAGCAGTCATACGCTGCCGGTAATACTCCGGTTTCATCAGAATGCGGTATGCGTGATCCACCACTTCTTCTTTTCGTTCTTCCACGAAGGTTTGATACTTTTCCTCATTCATCCGGAAGGCCTGCATTAAGGTATTCCTGGCAATGATGGGGTATACGCACATCCCGATCAGGGATACTGAAAAATGTTCGGGATTTACGGGGTTATACAGGCCCTCTTTTTGCCCTTCTTCAATCTGCCGTATCATCGTCATAGCCCGCATGTCATCATGATCGGAGTCATCTGATTCCGATAGCGGCGCATATTTCCGGGTAATGGCAAGCAACCGATCCGGATTTCTGGCAATTTCAGACATCAGAAACAGCGGAAGTTGCGGATTGGCCGTCATGACATCGAGATATTTTTGCACGAACAATCTGATCATATCTTCCACGTGGATTGAAGGGTCACGTGTAATTTGGATGATCGGTGCGAGTTGATTAATGTAATCTTCTTCAAATACTTCATTAAACAGCTTCTCTTTACTCCTGTAATAATAATGCAACATCGCTTTGTTGATGTTTGCTTCATCCGCGATTGCTTGCATTCGGGCGCCTTCCAAGCCTTCACGATGAAACACCCGGCGGGCGGCATCTTTAATTTGCTGTTCGGTATTGGTGTCTTTCTTAGTCATTAAAATTGTTGTGTTAATATTACTATCTACAAGGTTTAACCATATGTATTAACTAAAAGGTTAAGCCAAATATATAGCATCGCGTAACACTTGTCAAGTGGTTTAACCAATAATTTTTACCAAATGGTTAACTTTTTCTGTATGTGCCTACTCAACAATCTTTAACCAGGATTATACTAATTATTTGCCCAGTTTAAAACGAAGCATACCGGTCTCAATACCTTTACTGGTTTTTGTGCGATAGGGGGAAGTTCCATATTCAAATGGAATCCTGAATTATAGGGACAAGGCATGCCTTGTCCCTATAATCAGTATCGGATTTATTAGAATTGGTTCCACGGGTTGATCAACGTAATTCCGCAATTCGAAAAATCTGTCGTATTTCTGGTTGCAAGTGTGGCTCCATGGTAACTGGCAATTGCAGCAATTTGAGCGCCAAACTGGCTGATAGGCTGACCCGCCTTATACCTGGATGATGCTATCACGGCAAAGTGAGATAAGGAATTGAAGACTGGCAATTCCGGTCTATCACCTGTATAAATGGAGACGAGTTTGGAGGAGGCTTTCAAATTTTGCCGGCTCAGTTACTCACTTACTCTTCATCCTGAAAACCCCATCCCATTCATCTCCGGGTGGATTAACCAACATCTCCCGGCATCGCTCCGCCATGACAAGAGAGGGGTTTTTGCTTTGATTATATTCACCGGAAGGCAGCAACTGTTCAAACTTTTGAGATTCCTCAAATACCTCTAAAGCATTTTTCCAATCTCTATCCTGATACATTTTGATACCTTCGTTATACAAACGTAGGCACTCATAGTTTTCATCCGACATCCACGACTTTAGCCCCAAAATCTCATATACTTTTATCGGTTTGGTTTTACCGGTAACCACAATTTTATCCAGATACCGAAACACACATTCATTACCGTAGCGCTCGGCTTCAATTTTAGTGTCTTCTGTAACCATCGTATTAATTCCGTATTCTTTTGATGCGGATTCGCAGCGCGCTGCGATATTTACATTATCTCCCATCATTGTATAGTTAAAGCGCCTGTTGGAGCCCATATTTCCGGTAACCATCCAGCCGGTGTTAATACCTATACGCGTTCGGATATTGCCTACCTTTTCCGGCCATCTATCTGTCTCTCTCCGCCATTTCTTCTTTATTTCTTCCTGTTTCATCAGCATAAACTGGGAAGTAATGCAAGCCCGATAAGCGTGATCTTCTATCGGTACCGGTGCCCCGAAAATAGCCACCACGGCATCTCCAATATATTTATCGAGGGTCCCCCCTCTGTCGGTGAGTACATCTGTAAGCCCGGATAGATATTCATTGATAAGCTCTACCAGCTGAGTTGGAGAGAGCAATTCGGAATATTCAGTGAATGATTCAATATCACTGAAAAACGCGGTGATATAAACCACGTCGCCGCCAAGTTTAGGCTCTTCCTCCGACTCCACCATTTTGTTAACCAGCTCGGGAGACACATATGACCCGAACATATTCTGTATTCGGGTTTTCTCTTTGCGAATTATGAGATAATTATAGGTTTGTGCTCCGACATAGCCAAAAACCACAGCCATTACCGGGGCGATCAGTTCAATGTTAAATGACTGATTAGCAAATAAATACACTGTTCCCAATCCAATTCCGGTTATTTGAAGGATCACCAATAATAATCCCCAAAGAGGTGTAGCAAATACAACAATCAACGCGGTGATAACCGAAGCGCCCAGAAGCGTAAGTGTATTCAAACCAAAACCGGCACTCCGGATATGATTACCGCTTAGTATTGTCTGGACAGCATTTGCGTGCATCTCATAACCCGGCATCGTGCCATCAGTTGCGAAGGGAGTGGTATGAAAATCATGCAAATCCGGTATGGTTGCTCCTACGATCACAATTTTGTCCTCCAGATCACCGGTATGCAATAAGCCAAACTCGGGATCCGGGTCGTCAAATATTCCGTATTCCTTTTCCTCCACACTTTCGTATCCCCAGATTTCCCTGTCATCAACTGTAAGATAATTGGCGTCATCTATAATCTGATCGAAATGAAACTCGGTAAAACTCCCCGGCCCTCCATGATAATTAATTTTGATGCTGTGTTGATCGTATTTGGGCATCAGATAATCCCCGAACTTAAAATGGTCGCCCTTATCCTCAAGCTCTACAGATGCATCCCAGCCTTCATGTTTTCGAATAAGCTCAAGACCAAAACTCAGATAAGTGCTATCCATGTGCGCGCGGCTCAGGCGATAGCGACGTAATCCGCCATCCTGATCATAATAAACTGTTCCTAAACCGTATGGATTCGGATTACTTTGCCTGAGCAGCTCGTAAGGTGGAATCACCTGGTGCAGGTTGGCGTCTCTTCGCATATCTCCGAGCAACACCACATTTTCATGCTCGGCTATGGATGCGGCAAATGTAGTATCATTTTGGGGATTATAGCGATCCTGTTGCTCAAAAGTGACGTCAAACCCTACTACGCTTGCACCGGCCTTTCCCAAATTATCAACCAGATGAGCAAAGACATCTCTTGGCCACGGCCATCCCTGGGGGATTTGCGACTCAGCCTGCTGCGAAATCGCAACAAGAACCACGGGAGAGTCATCCATGTCAGCCGGGCCGCGTATTTCAAAAAGCTGGTCGGTAACTACCAGCTCCATGTATCGAAATGGAGGGGTGTGCGCAATAAAAAGGGAAGCAACAAACACACTCGCAGCGGTAGCCAGAGCCATCAACACTTTTTTATAGGTCTTTGACTGCCTGAAAAACATACCGCTGAATTATAATTGATTAAAAAGAAAATACATACTGAGCATGAAAATACTGGTCGTTGGGGATTTGACGCCCGGCTTCCTGTGCAACAAGATTATTGATCCGGGTTGAAAATACAACAGCATGGTTTGAAGTTATTTCAAACCTGATATTTCCCCGAAACAGGTATGACCAGGTTACCTCTTCTTCGCTTTCTTCATGAGGCTGATAGTATTGTAGATAAATCGGATCAACATCGGCATCTCCGGCATCAGCAGTTCCGACTCCAAGACCGGTAAACTCACGCCGGTTTTCAGTAAGCGCAAATTCCCCCCGAAGAGAGAGTCTTTCGTTTAGAAACCGGTAAGTGACACCGGAGCTGAATCCTAAAATATCAAGATTGCTCAGCCCGCTAACCGATTCGGTTTCTGTATAACTACCCTGCAGATTTAACCGCAAAGGATAATTGTCAAAATCACTTGTGATACTTAAAGAATAACTGTTACTCGAGAAGTCACCATACCGGAATGCTTCATCATGGGTATCCAGCCAGTTAAAATTCGCTGATGCTTCATGGGATATATTCCACAATGAAAAACTTTTATTAAGAAAGGCTCCGAAGTTCAACGTTGTGCTTTCCCGCGGTCTGGGCTGGATCATAACTTCATCCCCGCTCAGATCGACATTACGCACTGCACGGTCGGATGAAATACCGGCATCTTCAAGAAAAGTATTTCGTATCAAATCCACATCATTATCACGGATTTGATATCGCGTATTAAATCCGATGCGCGGCAGGTTCGGGTTTGCAGGATACCAACCTATATCACCCCGAAAAATATTAGATGTTGTTGTGGCCTCGCGATCATCTACCACATTATCGCTAAAGTTTTCATATCCGAGGGTCACATAAACGGAATTATTGAGCATTCGAAAACGGTCGGTTATCCGGATCCCTTCAACATCCCGGCGGATTCCGCTGTTGGCAAGACTTTCATAACCCGGGCCTACCCAGCGGTACTGGATCTGAAGGTTATTGCCGAAATAGTTGAGATTTAGGTTAGAGTGAAATCCAAAAGCGCCCATGGGTACAAACCCTTCAGCTTGTGAAGCCTCAAAACGTAATGGTAAAATTGCCATATTTTCATTGATCACGATAAATGAAGAGAGTCTTCCAAGATCACTTTCTATTTGCGAGCTTAAATCGATGCCGAGTTCATCTGCGCGTTCTCTGGTGAGATGGCCGGCACTGATATCATTATTTACAAGGCTGTAACCGGCATCGGCCCGAAATCTGATCCTGTTGTTATCAGCGTTTCCCTCCAGGTCAGTAGCAAGGATGAAGTTAGCCTTTGGGCGAGGCTGATTTCCATCAAAGCGAAATGCATTTTCGTTCTCATGAATAAAACTGCGTTCATCAGGAGCAAGTGTTTGCATAAGGTCTTCGGGGATATCATCCACACTTTCTATGACTTCAAGTGAATTGATATCATCTTCTACCTGAAGCGCATTTACCCCAACCTGTAAATTTTCACCGGTGCCGAAAGCTACCCGACCGCCGATTAATCTGCGCTGGTAAGCACCCCGGCCTCCCCGCTCAAATCCTAATGAAAACGTGGTATCAGCCGCCAGGCCATCCGCATTTTCATTGATATTCATCTGAATATCAGTAAACTGGTTACTGATGTTGCGGGCGAGTCTCCCGTAGATGAAATCCAGGTTTACAAATTCATTGAATAGTCTCAATTCGGCATTTAAACCGTAAACTCTCCGCCCGGACATCATCATTGGATTCAGAGACGGGTAAATGTGCCCTCCTTTAAAACTAAACCAATTACTATAGTGCAACTCTCCGCCAAACCGGTTTCGTGATTGCAGCCGGGATGATTCCTGATTGGTCAGTAATCCGTTCAGTGAATATCTTATATCCTCATTAACTCTTCCGGATAATTGTAATCTGCTTCTGTAGATATCACTGTTGTTACCCGCTACACTTTGATTGCGCCCCGCCAGTTCAAATCTTCCGGAAGGCAAGGCGCTCACTTCCTGTTCCTGCATTTGTGCAGCTTGTCGATCCCGTACTGTAAACGACCATTGCGCAACAGTATATTCGTTTCCACCGGATAAATACGCAATGCTAACCGGATAATCTCCGGCAGGCATGGTACCCGGCAGATATGAAATAAAATAAGGGCTTATTTTTGCATCCGATGTTACATCCTCACCGGCAACATAAACCCGGAAAGAATCGGCTACAGCTACTTGCTCATCATAAAACATGCTGATTGCAAGCATAACATCATTGCCGGAAATTTCTTCCCCCGGCGCCGGACTTAAAATATTATAATCTACCGGCCCTGGAATATCTTCAGCTTCTTCCTCAACAATATTAACCCTGACAGGTTCTTCTTCCGGGTCTGAGTCGGGGTAGGTGTAGACATTTCCACCATGATCCTCAATCCATAAATAATATTCCAAAGAGTGCAGATGCTCTGCAATATCCAGTTGTGCAACTGCCTGATTATCATTCACATCTGCCGGCAATCTTTCGTAGGTAAGATCACCCTCTTCCCTGTAATACAGAGTAGCTTCATTTATATCGGTTGATGATATGCCGGTCAATGAAAACCGCAGTTCGGCGGTTTCATTCGCAGATAACCCGGCCGGCACCTGATGATCAATATATTGTTGAGCAAAAACTTCTGAAGAGAATAAGATGCAAATCACCCCCATTAAACTCCACTTTAGCGGAAAGAAAGGTATTGTCAATTTCATTTGCATCTATTCAAATCAGGGTAAATTAAAAAACTGCGGACTGATTAATTTTCAATGTTATCGAAATACTGTAATTCAATATCACGCACTTCCCCTTCTTCATTTTCAAACTGAATGCGGAAGGTTTCGGTTTCGGTACGGCTGTCCCACTCTTCATAAAGACGCCTAATCTCGGCAATTTCTTCATCAGTCAATTCAGTAAGGTCAATTTCGTTGCCTTCCGAATCAACTGTAGCCATATTATTTTGCAAAAGCGTTGCGACTTCTTCCGAGTTTATAGCAAAAATTTCTACTTCTCCGCTCATCCCAACAAACCGCGTGCTTCCATCCTGGTCGGATGTCACTATGAATTCCGTTCCACGAACTGCCGCAACCGCACTAGATGTGGAAACTTCATAATCAGAACGATCATCCTGTACATTTAAAAACACTTCTCCAAGCTGGAGTGCGAGACGGGCTGCCGTGGTGTTTTCTTCAGTAAATTCTCCGGAAACTATCAAAACCGAATTGGGTTGAACTCTGGCCACACTGTTATCCATAAACTGAACCATCGCGTAGCCATCTTCGGCAGTAACCAGCGTGTCAGAATCATTTAATTCTTGAGCTCTTTCTGCTTCTATCAGTTCGTCAAAACTTGCTGATGCGATATTGACAGTAGGCCGGTACCTTCTGACAATCGCAAGAGGACGGTCATCTTCCTGGTTTTCAACTGATGATACAGCTTCATTTATCTCAGGCTCGTTTTCGGCGTAAACCTCGGCGCTCAAAGCGATGGCTGACAATGCGAAAAACATCAGAATAATCGGAATATAAATCACTTTCATGCTAACTGGCTCCGTTGATTAAAAATGAAACCTGAATTTTTATATGATCCATGTGATGGCTGAAAATACATTCAATTTGAAAATGTGATATCTCCATCGCTTTCTTTTTCAAATAGTTCTTCAAGCACACCCAGAATTTGCTGACCGGTATATTGTTCGCCTCCTAACTCAATTGCGCCAACTGTAAAATCCTCTTCTATCATCCGACGCAATTTTTCAAGTTCTTCTCCGGTAAGATTTTCCTCGAGCAGCCGCAGTATTTCCTGTTGTGTGGCATCGGTCATATCTTCGTGTGGATCCTGTACGGTGAATTCAAAAACTTCCGATTCAATCGACTCTTCACCCGAACTGGTGGAAACATTGATAAAAACCTGCCAGAAATATCGCTGACCCTCCTCGAGTCCCCGGACATCACTGCTGGGGTAGGTAAAATTTGTGGCATTTGTGATGACTGCATCAGCCATTTCATAATCAAGATAACTCCCTGGGGTATCCGAGTTGACGACCGGGTCATCCGAAATTGCATTTTGGATTAAAGTCTCAGCATCATCGCCGGTATCCTCAACAACTACCAGGCGATATTCATCCTGGACATCACCTTCCCACAAGAAAAACGGGCGAGTGGTATGAATAACAGCATCCGAAGATCCAAGAACATCCCCGGGGCTCAACAAGTAAATTGAGTCATCAAAGCCGCCTAATGCATCTGCTCCGAAGGATGCAGATACCTTAGCAAGCTCTTCACCGCCCTCTAGCCTATTGGCGTCGCGATATATACCAACGGTTAAGGTATAAACTTTACGGGGTAATCTGGTTGTACCTTCAAGGTCTCTCAGAAATTCATCGCCTTCCGGAGTGAGCCCAGGATCATCCTCAAATCGTATTTGTTCCTGCACGCCGGGCAACCCATCTTCAAGCTGGTTAAAATCAGCCATAGTCACCTGACCCGGTTGTAATGAAAATGGCCCATCCCGATTTTGATGAAGTTCAACCAATGTACCTATCCCAGAAGCCTCAACTCTCTTATAGAGAAAAAGGTTATCTACACCATGATCTTCAAGATTCTCAATGAGAACATTTCCAACAGGATCTCCGCCAAGTCCGTCGACACCTATCCAGGTAAAATCAAGCCGCTGAGACTGCCTGAGCTGCTCGTCAATTTCCAGCTCAAGATGTATATCCGGACTCTGAGCTTGAAGGTGCCAAGGATGTAATAAAACAACTGCCAATATGCAGAACAATGCTGCTTTAACCCCGATCCGACTCAAATGCTTCATAACATTAGCAATTTTGTAGATAAATGTATAAACCCCGCAACACTCCAAATTAGAACATGTAATATGATGTTTTTTTTTGATCGAGGCAAATTTAAAAATATAAGTAACAAACCATTTTATCTATACTTACGTAAAAATAGAGATGCGCTGCCAGATGTTTATTTTGATCCGATATTTTACAGTAATATTCCTTGGTTACAATATCTTCAAGCTATAATTAATTTTGTCTAAAACCTGATTTCCCTCCATACAGATCATTTTTCATTCATTTAATCAATAATTTAGTATTTTTTCATATACTTTAGCGTGTGCAGCTAAAAATAGCGGGATAAATAAATAAGCAACCGGAAGGCAACCGTATTTTACATTCCGGGTATCTGGTATTGCGATAAGCTGCTGTAAAGAATTCGGGGATTTTCAAAAATTTAATATCACAATTATGGAGACCAAGCAAAAAGAGGTCAAACTGATTACAGAGGAGCTCTCAGGGGTACTTGAAAAGAAAAAACTTCAGAAGGGCGCTTCTATTCTCGAAATCGGCAATCATCCCAAAGGCCTATTCATCATCAGTGCAAAAAATATAGAGGATATTGCCGGTGCTTCTATGGTCGGAAATGTAGCCGGAGATTTAGTAACCGTGGGATTACGTGAGATGATATTGCACATCCCGGCTGCTGATCATATTAAGGTCGCAAATGATTGCGAGGCAGATTTTATCGCCGCGGATGATTTTACCAGATATTTTGAGCAGACTGAGTGGTTCCCCCGTGCTATTTCCAAAATACTTACCAACCGTATTGATGTCAGCTCCATAACCGAAGAACTGAAACGGGTAGCCCGATTAGAAAAACTGGTTGAAGTATCCAGGGTGATAAATTCCACGCTGGATCTCAATGAAATGCTCAAGATGATCCTGGAAACTGCTCTCGACGGAGTGAACGGTGACCGAGGCACGGTTTATCTTCTTGAAGAAGAGAAAAACCAACTATGGTCTAAAGTTTTCGAGGGGGGCAAATCTGTGACCATCCGCCTGCCGCTGGGCAAAGGAATAGCCGGAAAAGTTGCTGAAACAGGTGAAATCATGAATATTCAGGATGCCTCAAAGGATAGCCGTTTTAATCCGGAAATTGATAAAAAAACCGGCTACAAAACGGAATCCATTCTGTGCATGCCTCTCAGAAATAAAGAGAAAAAAATGCTCGGGGTGTTTCAGCTTCTAAATAAAAAGAGCGGCCCCTTTACGGTAGAAGATGAAAATTTTATCGAAACCTTGTCTATGCAGGTATCTTCTGCTCTGGAGAATGCCCGACTTTACAAACAGGAGCAGAAAAAGATTGAAATGGAAAAAGAGATGTCGGCTGCCGCTGAGGTTCAAAAAAACCTTTTTCCGGCTCATATCACTCAATTGCCAGGTTATCAGATTTCTGCCATAAATATACCGGCACAAGAGACTTCCGGAGATATGTATGATTTCATCCCCATAAACGATGACATAGTTGTATTTACGCTGGGTGATGTTTCGGGTAAGGGGCTACCCGCCGCCATTTTGATGGCTACCCTGCAAACCGTGTTGCATGATCTTCCTCACCATAAATGCTCGCCCGCATATTGTTTGTCCCGTGCAAATGAAATCATCAGCAGGGTAAGCAGCAGCGGAAAGTTTATCACTCTGTTTTTTGGCGTGCTCGACGCCAAAGAGCATACGCTTACTTATTCCAATGCCGGCCATGAACATCCTTATCTCATTCGAAATGGCTCTGTACAACGATTGAAAGAGGGTGGCGTGCCAATCGGGGTTCTGCCCTACAGCCCTTTTGGAGAACATGAATATCAGTTAAATCCCGGCGACCTTCTTGTGGTGTTTTCTGACGGAGTTAATGACGCATCCAACAGTAAAGGCGAACACTTTTCCGAGGAGAGACTCGAAAATCTCATCCAAAACTACAAACATCTTACCCCGGATGATTTAATTGATTTAATCTGCCAAGAAATAAAAAACTTTACGGAAGATGAAGCACAGTTTGATGACATCACACTGGTAGTAGTCCGTCGCAATAAATGAGGTTAACTCAGGCAACTCGCTTTTAAAAATCGCCGGTTCGCATTTTACTCTGTACCATTGATACTGTAACTTTGCGTCAACTACGAACTCAAAACCTTATGGACTGTGTCATCACTACTTCTCACTCACCATGAGCACATCATCTGGGCAGAAATTAACCGGCCACATGCCAAAAACGCGATTAATTTTGACGTGATGGATGAGCTGGAAGATCTGCTGGATAAAATTGAAAACAATCCGGAAATCAGAGTACTTATCCTGAGCGGCACTCACAATGATTATTTTTCCACCGGCGGGGATTTAAAAGAATTTTCGGCACTTAAAACCGCCAAGGATGGATACCATATGGCCCGTAGGATGTCTGAAATTCTCAAGCGAATTGAAGACGGTCATTTCTGGTCAATTGCCTGCATAAATGGTGATTCTTACGGGGGTGGCGTAGAAGTGATGCTGGCTCATGATTTTTCCATCGCAAGCAAAACTGCGAAACTGGGCTTCACTCACAGCAAATTTTTCCTACCTCCGGGTTGGGGAGGGCTTACAAGATTAATCGAACGGGTCGGGCGCTCCCGGGCACTTGACTGGCTTGGTTCTCAATCACTTATCGACTCAAACCTTGCTTTCACCGCCAACCTGATCAATGATGTCTCTATCACCGCAAATCTGCGGGATAACACCTGGAAATGGGGCGAAAACCTTTCAAAGCTCGACCGCGAGCTCATCGGCCGGCTCAAAGACGGAAGTGCCACTGCAAAATTAAATGACCGGCACACCTCTATTGAAACTGAGCTTAAAGAGTTTAGCTACTTCTGGGAAGATGAACGCCACCACCAGGCAGTTCAGAAGTTCCTTAACAGAAAAAAATCCGATGAATAAACGCATTCTGCCAATAAGCTGATCAATTTTGGGCGGTCATTTACTAACCTGCCATCCATTTCGTTATAGGTCATTCCCACAGTATCCTAACACTTTAATTCCTGTGCTGCCCGGTAACATATGCGCGTCAGAAACATAGCGATATACACCTTTTTTTTGATCCCGCTGATCACTACTCCCGAATTGTCCAATGCTCAGGACGAGACAGAACTGAGGACCGGCCGGGAATATTCGGAACCGTTCGGGTTATCCGACCCGGATTATCAACCGGCGCATCGTACCAGTTACCTGATGGAACGCCCCGAAATCCGCGAAGCTTACCAGGAATATCTTGACCGGGCTGATGATCCGGAGCTATTGGAGCAAGCCAAACTGAGGTTTCTGGAGTTCGAACCCGGAGATACAGAAATATTTCAAGTGATCAACTTTGAGGAAAGTGAGGGCAGCAGTGACTCGTATGATGAAATCGAATTTGAATTAGCCGATAAAAGTGAACACGTCCGCTTATGGGTGGAACAGGATGAGCTTGGAGAAGATCAGGTGAGTGAATCGGTTATATCCGGTATGATGGAAGTACTCTCAGAAAACACACCTTCCGGCTCCGTGAATCCGGAGCTTGGTCTGTATGAGTTAAACAATCAAGTTTTCGGGGACTACCCCAATATTGACGGTTCGGATAAACTGAATGTGCTCATTACGGATATCCAGGAAGCCGACCGGGGCGATGAACGGAATCTCATCACGCTGGGATTTTTCAATCCGATAGATCTTAACCCCGGTCACGATAACAGCAACGGCGCTGATATTATCTACATCAACTCCAACCCTTTCATTTATGGCGGTAATTTTGGCGCATCTGACTGGCACTCGACGCTTTCACATGAAATTCAACACCTGATCCACGGCAATGCCGATTATGCCCGACTCAATATTTTTCAGAACGAAGGTCAGAGTGAGATGGCTGAAATTCTTACCGGTTTTCAACCTCGTCCAATGACTTTTTTATCCCAACCTGAAGAGCGCACAGGTATCGTTGAAACTACTCAAACGGATGGGTTATTCCGATGGAGACAGGGACAAAATGAAGTGATCCAGGATTATGAGCGGGCCGGACTTCTGCACACCTATATCGCCGAACGGATCGGGGAAGAGGCCACCGGCAGCATCACACGTGGCAGCAGGGGCGTAAACGGTTATCAGGATGCGCTTTCCGGGCAGGGGCTGGATTGGCAGGAAGTTCTTGTTGATTTTCATGTCGCAAATCTGATCAACCGCGATTTTGAAGGGCAGGATGCATTCAAATATTCTTTTAATCCCACATTGGAAAATCTGAGAGTTCGAAATTTTCCCCGCATCTACAATGCTTCTCAGGCGCGTTTTGTGCAAAACCGGGAGGTAGAGTTGCAGTTTGGCGGAGTAAAATACACCAAGTGGCTGGATGTGTCCGATCTCGAATTGCGAATTGAATCCGGCCGGGGAATACGGCATAAAGTCTGGTACCGGACCGCCTCGGATGATACCCACCAACTTGAAGAGCTTCAGTCGGGCACACACCGGTTTGATGAGGAAATCGTCGATATGACTCTGATCTCAATTAACACTGATCCGGGTGGAGATGATGAGCGGCCGACTTCCCGCACATTCACGTATGCGGGTGAATGGGAACCCGGCGAAACTCTTGTAGAGCAGCTCAACTATGCTGCTAATGAGCCTAGATCATTTTTTGCTATTTCCTCCAATGATCCGGATTCACCGGAAGTGGCCGCTCAGCGAATTACTCCGTCACTAACCGGGGGAATTGAAGAAATCAGTTTTCGCGTACGCCGGCATGAAGATGCGATCAGTGGAAGTGGCAAACTTCAAATCGGGTTGACTGAATCTGAATCACGCGAAGGCGACCCGTTCCCGATTCCGGCAAGTATTGATAATCCCATCAAAAAAACTGAAGTAGATTTTTCCGAAATCGGTGAAGGAATGAACAGTGTTGAACTTGAAGACCTTGATTGGTCAGTCAGTCGTAATGATGAATATTTCATCACCTACCGCGTGATTCCCGATTCGGATGAAGCCCGATTGCAATTCATTGCTGATGACGGAGAAACCGAAGAGCTCCTTAATGATGATGAAACCCGCGATTATTATCAGCCAGCACGAACACTGGTACTAACCGGCAACCAGCAATGGCGTTCGTTTGAGAACAACAATAATCTGTATATGACCACGGAAATTCATGGAACAGACCCGGATTTCGAACCGGATTTACGCGAGCCACCTATTGCCGATGATCAGTTCAAGCTAAAGCAAAACTATCCAAACCCCTTTAATCCGCAGACCACCATCACCTACAGTCTCCACATGGAGATTGACGTAACGCTGGAAGTTTATGATGTAACCGGCCGCAAAATTACGACTCTGGTGGATGAACGCCAGGAAGCCGGAAGCTATGATCTGCAGTTTGATGCCTCCGAGTATAATCTATCCACCGGCATGTACCTCTACCGGATGCAGGCCGGTTCGTTCAGTGATACCGGAAAAATGATGTTTGTTAAGTGATACTTTCTACATCATCAAGCTGAAGAGGATTTTGCTTTACTCTCCTTTTGCTTTTCGGCAGCAAGCATTTCCTGCGTAATTGAAGTCAGCTCAAGTGCGAATGAGCGAGGCTGTTCAATCATCGGGAAATAATCCCATTCTTTTACAAACTTAACTTTGGCATCCGGTAATACTGATTTAAAAGCATCTATTCGTTCCTGTGTGGGTTTCGCTTCATTTCCTCCCCATAAAATTACTGAAGGCTTTGATATCGGATCGAGTTTGTAAAACCATTGAGGATTTATAATCCGGAATATCTGATCGTATGCCTCACAGTTGCGGTATTCTTCAAAAAACTGCCGGGCAAAAGCATCCGGTATCGGTTGTCTGAAAAGTTTCTTTCTTAAATGATCCCGGAATGTATTTATGGCCATAGCATTCAGGACGATCCTGCGGCTCCAGGATCGTTTCATCCATTCCGGATAGAATTGGGGCACAACTTTCGGTCCCATAGGCGCATGTAAAATTGTACCGTAAGGGCGGGATTTGGGATCTTGAATCAACTGAAGTGCAAGACTACCACCCACCCCGGTACCGAATAAAAATAACGGCTTTGCCATGTTTTGCAGTTGCGCCTTAATATGATCAGCAAAAACATCGGCAGAATTGAAATGGTCATCCGAAGGCTGCCCACCAAATCCCGGAATACTGATTACCTTAAAATTAACATTCGGTGGAAACCATGGTTTACATCTTTCGTACCGCCAGGGGCCGCCTCCGAGATCCGGCACAGCTGCTATGGAAATTTTCTTCTTCATCAGGCGGGCATCATTCTCGGAAATTTGGAGAGATCGGGATGATCACCGGCGTGCCTGTAATAATGTTTCCACATTATCATCCGGTTTTTGACCAGAAACATCCCCGGCATTTCCCAAACATCCGCCGAAGCTTTTCCCATAAAGTTGCCTTTAAGGGTAGCGCGTATCCCACACACCATTGATTCCGGCCCCAATACCTGATTGACTGTACCCCGGCCCAGGCTAAATGCAGAGTAAAACTCCCTTTCCTGATCAGAAATCCCCCTGGCCTCCGACCAGTATTTATCAAAAAATCTGACTCCCTGTTCCGGACTCTCCTGATAAAAAAATATAACCGGGATAAATCCTGCCTGTGAATAATGATAATCCCTGATATCACGAACCAGCTCACGGCAAAAAATACAGCCGAAATGCCGGAGAAAAACCAGCAGTGTTTCCGCCCCTCCTATCTCCTGTCCCAAAGTGTTCCCCCTCAGGTTCACCCCGGTTATTGGCTTGGCTAACAAATGATTGGGGATAGTTTCCATAGTCGTCAGAAAATCTTTGAAACAAAAACAAGACTACTGAAATGTAATATAAAGAAGGGAATAATTAAAAAGCCTTTGACTACCATCTTCGTTTCGGCAATCAAAGGCTTTCGGTAGGTGGGACCGGGCGGATTTGAACCGCCGACACTGCGATTTTCAGTCGCATGCTCTACCACCTGAGCTACAGTCCCGCGCAAATGTTGAGCTACTAAATATAATAGCTATAGCTTCAGAAATAAAGCCCCTTCCTCAATTTTTTGCAATTAAATTTTCGTTTTTGTAGTCAGGCAACTCATTTGCATCGGTTTTGATATCCTTAATTCGCATTTGAATCTGAGTTCTGTTATTCCAGGTATTTTCCTCAAGAACATAAGCGACATGTAAACTGCCTGCGGGGCAGTTTCGTACAGCGGGCAGATAGTCATGCAAATTGAAACCAATTGCCTCAAAGGTAGGAGAACCCGGCTGATACAGACGCATTTTCAAATGGCCGTTTCCTACTACCGTCGGATTACCTTGAACCGATAAATTCCGACTGAAAAAAACCGGCTTCATATTCCCCGGCCCGTAAGGCTCAAACTGGCGAAGCACATTCCAGAATTTCTGATCTATCTGTTTGAGTTCAAGCTCATCATCAATCAGAAGCTCCTGCTTGAAATCATTTTCAGCCAGGTACCGGTTGGCAATATCGTTAAATCTTTCGATAAAGGGCTCAAGGTTTTCTTTATTAAGTGTCACTCCTGCAGCATATTCATGCCCGCCAAACTGCTCGAGAAGATCGCCGCATTCGCTGAGCGCATCGTATACATTAAACCCTTTAACACTTCGCGCTGATCCTTTTATCTGCCCATCAACCGTGCTGAGCATAATGGTAGGCCGGCAGTATAAATCAACAATACGGGAAGCTACAATCCCGATTACACCAAGATGCCAGTCAGGATCATGGAGTACTACCGATGACATCTTCTCTTCATTGAAGTCCTGCTCAAGCGTCCGGATTGCCTGCTTCATCGTTTCTGAATCGGTAGACCGCCTGCGAATGTTGATTGCTTCCAACTCGTGAGCATGAGCCTCCGCTTCATGCAGGCTATCAGTGATCAGAAGTTCAACCGCCTTGGCGGCATCACCCATTCTGCCCGCCGCATTAATCCTGGGGCCTATAGAAAACACAATATTGGTGGTATCAATCTCAGAGGTTTTCAGCTGGATTAAATCGGTTAGCGCCTTTATGCCAAGGTTGGGATCACTATTGAGTTTGATCAACCCTTCGCGCATCAGGATCCGGTTTTCATTTACAATCGGCACTATATCTGATGCTATAGATATGGCTACCAAATCCAAAAACCGGTAGGCGCTGTCTTTAGGCAGCCCGAGCTTTATTAGGGTCGCCTCAATCAGCTTGTATGCAACACCCGCACCTGAAAGTCCGTCAAAAGGATAATTGCAATCCGGTCTTTTCGGATCAAGTACAGCACATGCGCGAGGGACATTTAAATCGGTATTGTGATGATCACAAATGATAAGATCCAGCCCGTTTTCACGACATTGCTCAGCTTCTTCCACAGCAGTAATTCCGCAGTCGACAGCTACAATCAGGTCGGCACCCAGATTGCAGGCATAATTGATGCCTTCTTCACTTATACCGTATCCCTCCTTAAAACGGTGCGGGATGTAATAATAGACGTCCACGCCAAAATCACTCATGAAGGTATACATGATTGAAGTTGCCGTAGTACCATCTACATCATAATCCCCGTAAACAACAACCTTTTGCTGTGTTCTGATGGCATCGGCAAGCCGCTGTGCAGCCTGCTCCATGTCGGTCATCAGAAACGGGTCGTGCAGGTTGTCTTTATTTGGTCTGAAAAAAGATTCAGCATCAGAATATGAGTTGATCCCCCTGATCGCCAATAACCTTGCAATAGTGGGAGAAACGCCCAACTGCCTTTGCAGTTCGGATACAGCCTCCTCATCTTCCGTTTGATTGAAAATCCATCGGAATGACATATTGTTCCTATGTTCTGTTTTGTTTTCATGAAGAGGCCTACGGCGATCAAACCGTTAACCAGCATGTTGATTATTAGCTTCTGCCGTATCAGACACCGCGCGAACGGAATATCTTAAAGCCTGCAGGCAGTGTTGTTCACATATAATTTATCAACATTAAATTTATCTCATCTTATAATTACGAAGTTGAATCCGCAATTAATATTATAACAACAAAAAAACATAGCCACCGGTTCTGTTTTGAAAATTTATTCTGCCCGGGGCACCATTACCCTTATAAATTGCCTCAACTCTCTCAATACTAAAGCTATTTGCTGAAGGTTACTTTTTTGCAGGTTACACAATATCAGTAACCATGAATTTTTCAAACATCTTTTATCGTGATTGAATACGACCGAATACTTGTCAAAACCTTTAAAGGCCTGGAAGAACCGCTCAATAAGGAGCTTTCCGGAATCGGCGCACAAAATATAACTAACCTCAACAGAGCAGTTGAATGCGATGGCGACGAAGAACTTCTTTATCGGATTTTGATGTATTCCCGGTTGGCACTTCGGGTTCTGTTACCGGTAAAGCAGGGTAAGATTGCAAATGAAGATGAGCTGTATGATTTCGGCCGCAGCGTAAACTGGCATGAATACATCTCACTGAAAAAAACATTTGCCATCGATTGTGTGACATTTCACGATAAAATGAATCACAATATTTATTTGTCCCAGCGCTTCAAAGATGCTATAGTCGATCAATACAGGGATACTTTCGGGCTACGGCCGGATGTGAATCCCAAAGATCCTGACGTGCTGCTGAATTTACACCTTGATGCCAGCGGTCAGGTAACCGTGAGTCTGGATGCTTCCGGTAAATCGCTAAACCGAAGGGGATATCGCATCAGCGGAGGTGAAGCGCCTTTGAACGAAGTTTTGGCTGCCGGGATCATAGATCTTTCCGGATGGGATCCGGAAACACCATTTGTTGATCCGATGTGCGGTTCGGGCACATTGTTGATCGAAGCGGCAATTAAAGCAAAAAATAAAGCTCCTGGCCTCATACACGATGGCTTCGGCATATTCAACTGGCCATACTTCCGCAAAGCTCTATGGAAGAAAATCCATAATGAAGCCTTCAATAAAGTACGCACCGATGTTGACTGGATCTATGGATGCGACATTTCTAAAAAAGCAGTTGCAATCGCATCCCAGAATATCAAGAAAGTGCGATTTGCCAAAAATATCTCTATAAAAAACTCTCCAATGAACCGGTTTCATTATCCGGAACCTCCGGCAAGCATAGTCACCAATCCGCCTTATGGTAAGCGGGTATCAGATCAAAATTATTTGCAAAAATTGTATGATGAGTTACCCGGTTTGCTTAAGTATAAAACCCCTGGGTATAAGGTCTCTCTGTTTACCGCTGATCCTGACATGAAAAAGAATTTAAAACTCAAGGAGGAATTCTCAGTACCTTTAATGAATGGTAACATTCCATCCGAACTGGTTCAGTATTCGATCCGCAGCTCCAGGAAAAAAATGGCTGCCGGAAGTGAGTGAAAGCATTAGGCGCATAAAATTTCGCTACTGCTATCTTTGGTAGATAATTTTTTTTATTGTAGCCTCTGTCTCTAAAGAATTTTAAGAAGTCAAGATATAAAGAAGTCAAGATAATAAGAGATTGGTTTTCAAGAGCGGTTGGGGTCGGTTAACTTCTTTACCTCTTTACTTCTTCACATCTTAACCTCTTAACCTCTTTTCGTCGGGTCAGAGAGTAATAAGTGGTAAAACATGTGCAACGGGATTTTGAAATTCCTACATTTTTTATAAATTATGGAAGCGCTTTTCCAAAACGCTGTGTATATTATAACATATAAAACGAGTAACAACTAGCAGAATAAGAGAAGATTTAGCAAAAACATTATGGAAACTCCAAGTGAGGTAAAATTTGATAACAAGTTTTCACTATTCGATCAGCTGCTCAGCCATGAGCACGAACAAATAGTAGTCTGCTCGGATCCTGAAACTAAGCTGAAAGCTATAATCGCTATTCATGATACCACTCTTGGCCCTGCACTTGGCGGTACCAGAATGTGGCAATACTCAAGTGATCAGGAAGCATTATACGACGTACTGCGGCTTTCAAAAGGTATGACTTACAAAGCTTCGGTTGCTGGTCTGAATCTTGGTGGAGGAAAAGCGGTCATCA
Source organism: uncultured Chitinophagales bacterium (assembly GCA_964505385.1). Taxonomy (GTDB): domain Bacteria; phylum Bacteroidota; class Rhodothermia; order Balneolales; family Natronogracilivirgulaceae; genus SLJN01. The sequence continues at coordinate 5,655 of CAZDIA010000037.1, read as the reverse complement.
TCGGTGACCCGAGGAAAAAATATTCAGAAGCTTTTTTCAGGACCTACGGCCGCTATCTTGAAGGCTTAGGAGGTCGCTATATCACCGCCGAGGATGTTAGTATCGGGCTGAGCGAAATCGAAAAAATTCGCATGGAAACCAATAATGTGGTTGGAATTCCTGAAAGGCTGGGCGGCAGCGGCGACCCCTCACCGGTCACTGCTTACGGTACTTATATGGGGATGAAAGCTTGTGCTAAAGAATTTTACGGTAGCGACGATCTTGGCGGGAAAAAAGTTGCCGTTCAGGGAGCCGGAAGCGTGAGTGATTTTTTGTTAAAGCACCTTTCAGAGGCCGGCGCTCAGATCTATGTTTCGGATATTTTTGAGGACCGTGTCAATAACGTCGTAGAAAAATATGGGGTTACGCCGGTTGATGCTGATGATATCTTCGATGTTGATGTAGATATATTAAGTCCTTGCGCTCTGGGTGGAATAATTAATGACGAAACTATCCCAAAGTTGAAATGCGATATCATTGCCGGCGGAGCTAATAACCAGCTTGAAGACGAAGACAAACACGGCAAGCAACTAATTGAGCGAGGCATCATGTATGCTCCGGATTATGTGATTAATGCCGGCGGTCTTATCAACGTAGCACATGAGCTCGAACCCGGCGGATACAACAAAGATGCCGCTTTGAAAAAAGCATCCGAAATCTATAACCGAATGGAAGAAGTCCTGGATTATGCCTCAACCCATGACGTACCCACTTTTGAAGCCTCTAACAGGCTTGCCGAAGATCGTATTAAGGCGATATCAAAAATTAAATCGATTTATGCATCAAGCAGTCCATAACTGTAAGGGAGATGAGTGACTACGCCTAACCCGTAAACTTTTCCCTTAAGTAGACCAAAGGCGGTTCGGTAGCACGGGCCGCCTTTTTTATTTTATTGATTTGCGCTCCCCATGAAATAATTCCCCTCCAGATGGCGTAATGCTACCCGAAACATTTTTACAGGCACTGTAATTCTTTAAAACTATTGCAGAAGGCTATGCACTAACATCACACACACATTTTTGACAAAAAGTATGTGAATGTGAGTAGTAACCCATCACGATCTCCATCAGTTGATCTATACCTGTAGTATATCTGAAAAAACGAAATTTTATGGGCAGCAAAGAAGATTTTCTCAGAAAAGATCGCATCATTAAAGGGATTACTGTCGAAGGCGATTTTCGTATCGCTGTGGTAAAATCCACTGATGTTATTAAAGAAGCCCGGCGACGGCATAATCTTTCTCTGCTGAACAGTGTACTGCTCGGGCGTACGCTGACCGGCGGCATGCTGTTGGCATCTAATCTCAAAGGAGAAGAGCGTATCAACATGCAGCTGGAAGGAAACGGTCCTATTGGTCAGCTGGCAGTAGAAGCAACCAGTAACGGGGAAATAAGAGGCTATTCGCAAAATCCGCAACTGGAGCTGAACTACGAGGAAACCGAGGATATAGGAGAAGCGCTTGGCCTTGGGGTATTAAGTTTTTCGAAAATCCTGTATAACGAAGCCCGGCCGATTACCGGCACCGTAGAGCTGCAGAAAGGCGATATCAATACAGACATCGCTCATTATTTGTTTCAATCCGAGCAGGTGCCATCGGCTATATCGATTGATGTGGGAATTGATGAAAACGGAGAAATCACAGAAGCCGGCGGGTTGATTGTACAGGCTATGCCGGAAGCAAAAGATGACATCAAAGCTAAACTTGAAGAGAATATCAGCAAGATGATGCCTTTGCCTGTTCGCTTGCAACAAGGGGAGTATATTGATGAGATCATGCACAGCGTGATGGCTCCGAGGCAAATCAAAGAGCTGGATCGTTATCCGGTGCATTTTTTCTGCAGATGTAATCGCGACCGGTTCAAAAATGCATTAAGTATGGTGAACCTCGAAGACCTTGAAGAAATGAAACATGAAGGTCAGGAACTGGTGTGCCATTTCTGCGGCGAACGCTACCAGGTCAGCAAAGATGAAATACGGGAGCTCGTCAACGAAGCGAAAGTGAGGTTAAATTGAGGACTACAATGGCTTTTACAGGAAGCTAATTTTTAAAGTATATAAGCCCTAATCAAGTTGGTTGACAATTCAATTCAACTCTGTTAGCAATTCCTGCAGATCAAGCGGACGGGTAACCATTTCGATAGTACCGTCATCACGATAGCTCCACTCACTCTCCGGTCGGTCGCGGTAAAGCTCTATGCCATTGTTATCCGGATCACTCAAATAAACTGCTTCTGAAACTGCATGGTCACTGGCGCCGGCGATCGGATACTTTGCTTTGATCAACCGGTAGAGAATCTCTGCCAAATCGCGTCGCGTCGGGTACAGAATGGCAACATGAAACAATCCGGTCGAATTAACAGGTGCAGGATCAGCTCCTTTGCTGTGCCAGGTATTCAACCCGATGTGATGATGATACCCGCCAGCTGAAATGAACGCAGCCTGATCACCGTACATCGTTGTCAACTCAAAACCAAGCAAGTCTCTGTAAAAAGCAAGTGAACGCTCAAGGTCAGCCACTTTCAGATGAACATGGCCGATTCGCGTTTGAGCCGGTATGGTGTAACTGGAATCAGAATCTGTCATAATGGTGTTGTGGTACATTTTTAATCTAATTGCTGATGCAGAATGTCAGTGTTATCCAATTAGTTGTTTGTAAGAAAACTCTAAGTGCCCTAGGAAAACGCCAAGATCAAGGCGCGCGAAGACCCAAAAAGCGCAGTCCCGAACGCTTTCGGGATGAGCATTTTTGGGGCGAGCGGAACGAAGATATTGGCGTTTTCTTAGAGGCACTGATTAAATTTTCTCTGCCATTTCTTCAATCACATCCTCAATCACATAAAATCCCGGCTCTTTGCCATGCAGCCAGTTTGCTGCGCGGAGAGCACCGGCGACAAAACCATCTCTGGATCGCGCCTTGTGTGAAATTTCGACATCATCGAATTCTGAAGTGATTTTCAAATGGTGTTCACCGTACACGCTTCCGATTCGCTGGGAGGTAACATAAAAATTCTCAGGAGCTGGCCGCCCTTTTTCCGGTACGCCGTAGTGCACTTTCTGACTTGATTTTGAACTTGCAATCCAGTTTTCAGCAAGCGTTTGGGCGGTACCGCTCGGGGCATCGGCTTTGCCGGTGTGATGCACTTCATGTATTCCGGCATCAAATAACCCCGAAGATCCGAACAACTCAGCAGCCCGGCCCGCCAGTTTATTGAAAAGCTGTACTCCCAATGAAAAATTGGAGCCGTAAAGGACTTTGCCTTTGGACTGCTGCACCTGAGCTTTCACTTTGTCCAAATCTTCAAACCACCCTGTTGTACCGATCACAACCGGAATATTCAGATTCAGCAGATTCTGCAGGTTGCCCGGAGTGGCATCCGGATGGCTGAAGTCTATAGCGACATCACACATAGCAACCTTGTCGGGTTGGATATCGGGATCCGATCCGGCTGAGTTCGGATCTACAATGCAAGAAACTTCCGCATTGTAATCTTTTGCAAGCTCGTGAATCCGCCTTCCCATTCTGCCATATCCGAGCAGGGTGAGTTGTATCATATGATTTTACTTATGAAATGTGAGTGTTGTTTTGTAATCTTCTGTCCCGTTACAGCGTGCGGGGGTATTCGGGATCATCACCCGAAAAACTCATCGTGAAGAGCCCGGGCTCCCTGTTCCACAAATTCATTACCAATTACCAGAGATAAATTCATATCCGAACTTCCCTGTGATATCATACGCACAGGTATATCCGCCAGCGACCCGAACACCCGGTAAGCTATTCCCCGGGATTGCAAAAAGTTGCTGCCTACTACGCATAACAGTGCCTGCTGCCTGTCCACCGAAACCTGCCCATAGGATTCCAACGCATTAATCAGTTCGTCAAGCCGGTCGACCTGATCAATAGACATTGTAACCGAAACTTCGGATGTAGTTACCAAATCCACCGGCAACTGAAAGTTTTCAAACACCGCAAATACCTTTGCCAGAAAACCATAGGCCATCAACATCCGGGATGATGTGATGGTTATAAGCGTAATATCCCGCTTAAATGCAATAGCTTTCACGTTTTGCTCAGGTTTAACTACAGAAGTAATTGCCGTTCCGGGATGATCCGGCTCGAAAGTGTTTTTAATGTATACAGGAATATCTTTATCAATAGCCGGCTGGATGGTAGCGGGATGAAGCACCCTTGCGCCAAAATAGGCCAGCTCCGCAGCTTCGTGAAAGCTGATTTCCGGTATGTATTTTGCATCCGGAACCACACGGGGATCACAGGTATACATACCGCTTACATCCGTCCAGATATCAACCGCATCAGCATCGAGCGCTTCAGCCATTAAACTTGCCGAATAATCAGATCCGCCACGGCCTAATGTGGTCGTTTTGCCATCCGGTGAGCTGCCGTAAAATCCACCCATGATCAGGATCTTACCTGTGCCGATTTTCTTTTTAAATTCCCCGGCCTGTTTGGTTATTACATCCCGCAGAGGGTAAGCTTCAGCGTGGGTCGCATCGGTTTTGATCACTTCCCTGGCATCAACATGTTCTGCCGGTATTGAAGCGGCCCGGCAGCAATCGGCAAGCAGCCTCGAAGATAATTGCTCACCAATGCAGGAGACACTATCCATGGTTTTGCTGGTCAGCTCTTCAAGGGTGTAAATGCCATTCAGAAACTGCTTCAACTGTTCATACAGGTAATTGATGTGATCAAAGCCCGGCTGCATTACGGCAAGATCAATACTTTCTTCCGATACAAATCCGGTGATTATCTCCTCATGTTTCGCCTTTATTTGGTCAGCATATTCCAGCGCTTTATTTATTTCTCCTTTTTCTGCCAGGTAGGCTGATTCAATTAACATATCCGTTGTGCCGGATGTAGCTGATACTACAAGCAGGCAAGGTTGATTTTTTTGAGCAATTGTGGCTACCTGCTTCCAGGAGGAGGCATCCGCCATAGAAGTGCCGCCGAATTTTAATACACGCATTGTGAAAATAATTTTATTGAGTTTTTTAGCTTAATAGTTCAGTTCTGCCATTTTCCATCGATAACCGGGTGCCTTGTCGATATCTTTATCTTTCCATTATGATTTCACACATCTTTTAACTTGAGGGCATTCCGAAAAGTCTATCTTTTAAAAATAGTTTTTCAAAATACCCAAATAATTTAAATATCGGTCATCCCCGACACTATGTGTGCGGGGACGACCAACTAATTTATTTCGGGCTCATCCGGGTTCACGAGATGGTCTGTTTAACTTGTAACCTGTCCATCAAAATATTACCTATCAAACCTACGGCAGGTTCCAGCACTTTTTCATCAATGTCGAAAAAAGGGGTGTGAACGGCATGTGATGTTTCCGGTCCTGAACTGGTTCCCAATCTCATAAAAAGAGTAGGTTTGTGCAGAGAATAGTGCGCGAAGTCTTCTCCTCCCATACTTGGATTACAATCAGCGAGCGTGAATTCCTCCTCATTGCTCACTACCTGTTTAGCAAGACCGGCAAGGGTGTCATCATTCCGAACCGGTGGGGCCCCTTTTCCAAGCTCAAGATCAGTTTGAAGTTCGTATATCTCAGAAAAACTGGCTAACAGATGTTCAATATGTTTCTGGATTATCTC
>CAZDIA010000036.1:0-25950 GCA_964505385.1 uncultured Chitinophagales bacterium | reverse complement strand
TCATCATGTTTGCCAAACGAGAAACGTCAGCCCGGCGCGCCTGACCTTTCGGGAAAGGTGTGTTGACTGTATTTTTAATTGATAAAGCGCAGTTGTTTTATTATCTTATGAGCTTGTTGTCAAACAGAATCATATCCAAAGGATTATTTCTGAGTTATGCCTAAAATGAAAACCCAACGTGGCGCGGCCAAGCGATTTAAGCGAACTGCTTCAGGCAAGTTAAAGCGAGAAAAGTCGTTTGCCAGCCATATTCTTACTAAAAAATCGCCGAAGAGAAAGCGTAATCTGCGAAAGAAATATGTCGTAGACAGCTCCAATCAACCGTCGATTGAGGGATTAATTCCTTATAAATAACAGAAATTTGAACCTTAAAAACCGCTAATCAAATGCCACGTTCAACAAATCATGTGGCTTCCCGTCGCCGTCGCAAGAAGATTTTAAAGCAGGCGAAAGGCTACTGGGGTGCGCGTAGTAAGGTCTATACCATTGCCAAAAACGCGGTAGAAAAAGCGCTGCAGTATCAGTATCGCGACCGCAAAGTTCGCAAGCGCGAATTCCGTAAGCTCTGGATTGCCCGAATCAATGCTGCCGCACGCCTGAATGGCACCACTTATTCCCGGCTGATGGGAGCCCTTAAGAAAAACAATATTGAAGTCAATCGTAAGGTGCTGGCCGATCTGGCCGTGCGCGATCCGGAGGCTTTCTCCCAAATCGTTCAAACCGCTACCAAAAATTGATTAAATATTAGTTGATATTTTATACCGGCTGGTCATACGTTGGCTTGCCGGTATTTTTTTATCCCAAATACGTGAAGCATGCTGTCAGATATAGAAAAAATCGAATCAGAAATTCATTCGTTCGAAATCACTTCTGAGGACGAACTGGAGGAATTCAGGCTCAAATACTTATCGCGCAAGGGACTGATCCCGGACATGCTGGCTAAAATCGGGCAGGCTCCCAAAGAGCAGCGTGCCGAGCTCGGCCAAAAGCTCAACCGACTTAAAAACCTGGCCCAGTCAAAGTTTGATTCCGCAAAAAATGAATTGGAATCCGGTGACAGCCGGTTTGCTACAGCTACCGATGATCCTACCCTGCCGCCCGTTCCGGTTCAAACGGGATCGCTTCATCCGCTCACGCAAGGGATGAATCAAATTAAAACCATCTTTAACCGGCTCGGCTTTACGATAGCCGACGGACCGGAACTGGAAGATGATTTCCATAATTTTACCGCTCTGAACTTCCCTCCGGAACATCCTGCCCGCGACATGCAGGATACTTTTTTTATCCGGAAAAACGAGGATGACCCTTCCGATGATCAAGTGCTGAGAACCCACACCTCGCCGGTTCAGATACGGCTGATGAAAGAACAGGCCCCGCCTATCCGGGCTATCATGCCGGGACGGGTTTACCGCAATGAGTCGATTACAGCCAAATCATACTGCCTGTTTCATCAGGTCGAAGGTCTGGCAGTTGATGTGGATATCAGCTTTGCTGAATTAAAAGAAACGCTGATCCTGTTCACACGTGAAATGTTCGGGTCGGATACCGCTTACCGGATTCGCCCCTCCTATTTTCCGTTCACCGAACCCAGCCTTGAAATGGACATCTGGTGGGGATCCAAAAAAGGCGGACAATGGCTGGAAGTGCTTGGCGCAGGCATGGTTCATCCCAATGTGCTGAAATCCGTCGATCTCAATCCGCAGCAGTATACCGGATTTGCTTTCGGAATGGGAGTCGAACGGCTCACTATGCTCTGGTACGGTATTGACGATATTCGGTTGTTTTACGACAACGATATTCGGTTCCTGGAGCAATTCCCATAATAGACACCGCTGGTTAAACTATACAGTAGTACAAACTTCAAATTATTAAATCGATTTTTTAAGACGTAACAATGCAAATCTCCTACAACTGGCTCAAGCAATACGTTGACCTGGATCTTTCGCCGGAAGATACCGCTGAAACCCTGACCTTGACCGGCCTCGAAGTTGATGAGGTGATACAGCACGGAGAAGTTCTTGACGGAATACTGGTGGGCAAGGTTGAAGAGTGCCATAAACACCCTAACGCGGATAAGTTATCGCTGTGTAAAGTCAACGTCGGAGATGAAACTTTGCCAATTGTATGCGGGGCTCCCAATGTGGAAACGGGTCAGTATGTAGCGGTTGCCCCCACAGGCACAACACTGCCATTGGGTGAGAACGGGGAGCCGGTTAAAATCAAAAAAACGAAAATTCGTGGTGAGGTATCTCAGGGGATGATTTGTGCCGAAGATGAGCTTGGCCTCGGCGATGATCACACCGGTATTATGGTGCTGGATCAGCCTGCTGAGCCGGGGACGCTTTTATCAGATGCGCTTCAGCTTGAAAAGGATACGGTATACGAAGTGGAGTTGACACCGAACCGGCCGGATGCTATTTCCCACATCGGTTGCGCACGGGATCTGTCCGCCGTTACCGATAAGCCCCTTTATAAACCGCATGCAGAAGAGACTATTCCCTCCGGTGATCTGGCCGGGAAGGCTACCATCAGGATTTCCGATACCAGCCAATGCGGGCGTTATGTCGGATTAATGATAGAAAATATAAAAGTTGACGAATCCCCCCAGTGGCTGAAGAACCGTCTGCTTGCCATTGGTTTGCGACCGATTAATAATATCGTTGATGCCACCAACTTTGTCCTTCACGAAACCGGACAGCCGCTGCACGCTTTTGATTATGACTTGCTGGCTGACCATACCATCGATGTAAAAAGTTTTGACAAGGAGATATCATTTACCACCCTTGATGAAACGGAGCGAAAAGTGCCGGCCGGATCACTTTTTATCTGTGATGCGGAAAAACCGATCGCCCTTGCCGGTATTATGGGCGGAGCCAATACCGAGATCGGCGAGTCCACCACTACAGTGTTGCTGGAAAGCGCCTGGTTTGAACCGGTTTCAATTCGCAAAACGGCAAAAAAACTCGCGCTACAAACCGATTCGTCCTATCGATTTGAGCGCGGAGCTGATCCGGAGATCACACTGCCGGCCGCCCTGCGGTGCGCGCGGCTAATTGCCGAACTTTCCGGTGGCACTGTTGTTGATGGCCTGGAAGATGTGCATCCGGTAAAGCACGAGCAGCGCAATATAACACTGCGTATGGACCGGTTACGTCATGTACTTGGTGGTGAAATCGACCCCGGAGAAGTTAAGCGCATACTTAGCCGCCTGGAATTTGATTTGCAGGAAAACAAAGACAGTGACCTGAATTGCGGCATCCCTTCCTTCCGCCCCGACATCCACGGTGAAGAAGATTTGATCGAGGAAGTAGCCCGGATTTATGATTACAACAATGTGCCCCGGCCTGATCACATCAAACTTCGAAATCTGACTCCCCTTCCGTTTAAGGAAAAATTCAAAAGTGAAGTCGAGGTTAAACTTTCGGGGCTGGGCTTGAAAGAAATTTACAGCAATAGCCTGTTGCCGGAAAAAGTATTCGGCAAGCTTGCCGCTGAAGAAAAGATGATCGCAACTTTGAATCCGGTTTCACGGGATCAGTCTATCCTGCGCCCCACGCTGCTTTATGGATTCTTGCATTCTGCGGCTCACAACTTCCGGCACTATCATTATGGAGTACGATTTTTTGAAATCGGTAACATCTTTGAGAAATCAGACAACGGCTCCTATGTTGAGGGAGTAAAAGAAACCACGTCACTCTTGATCGGGCTTTCAGGTAAATCTCACCGCCCACACTGGAATGAAGAGCCGAAGAGTTACAATCTCCTGGATATAAAGTCGCATGTTGAAGGACTCTTTCGCGGGTTGGGATTGCTGCAATATCTCGGATACCGCATGCAGCAGGATACCGGCCTGCAAGTGGTTCTTAAGGATACGGTTATCGGTGAGATTTATGAGGTTTCCAAGGAAAACCGTAAACTTGTGGACCTGAAGGAGCCGGCTTTCGCAGCTGAACTCGATTTCAATCAAATTTGTGATATTGCGGAAAAGGAAAGCGAGCGGGTCTACACCCCCGTGCCCCGCTATCCGTTTTTCGAATTTGACCTCGCATTAGTCGTGGATAAATCTATACAGGCCGGAGAGTTGATGGATGCCATCAAAGAAAATGCAGGCAAAACACTTACGGATGTCCAGGTGTTTGATGTGTATGAAGGAGATCAACTGGAAAAAACGCAAAAAAGCATTGCATTTCGGCTTAAATTCCTCGATACTGAAAAAACACTTACAATCAATGATGTAGAGCCGATTATTTCCACGTTACTTAAAAAGCTGGAAAAAGAATATTCTGCAAAATTGAGATCCTGATTTACCTAATCCGGAATTAAAAGAGGTAAAGAGGGTAAGTGGAAAAGAGGTAAAGATGATAAGGGATAGAGACAGAATGAACTTTAGCAGGCCAATGTCACCCTGCCAAATTACTCTTATTTTCTTTACCTCTTAACTACTTAAAATTCTTTACTTCTTATTTTCTCGGATAAAGGATCCAGAGATATAAAATTTTAAGCGCAAAAACCCCCTGATGAGTGAACTCAGGTAATCGTACATATCATGAAGAGTTTGAACAACTGATCTCGAAAATTCGCGAAGAGCTGAGCCAATTAAAAAAGGAAAACAAAGCTCTGCGTGAAGAGAACGAGTCCTTGAAAAAACAGGCAGACCAACCAGACTCCTCCACCGGAGAAAACGGAGACCTTTTTGCTGATTTAACCGAAAGTGAAAGGTTGGCTATGCGCCAGCAAATCAAGGAACTCATCAGCCGCATTGATAACCATCTCAATAATCATCAATGAAATCAATTAAAGTAACCGTTCTGGGCAAACAATTTCCTCTAAAAGTCAATGATGACGATGAGGAGATGATGTATCGCATTGCCGACTATGTCGATACCCGGTTTCATGATTTCAAGAAGCAGCTCACTAACCAGCAGGATCTGACCATACTGGTTCTTGCAAGCCTTAGCATCGCCGAAGAACTTTTCCTTGAAAAGAATAAAAATGAGGCAAACAGCGGCTCTGAAGACGAAATAATGTCGAAAGTAAATTCGTCCTTAAAAACGATTTTGGATGAAATTGAACGCGAAAATTCCGATATTGAATAAGTCGCTTTAGAGGCAGGCTTGAATAAACAAGAACAACACTTATTAACCAGGGAGCTTAACTTCAGGCGGCAATGACAGGCCTCATCCCGAATCCGTTCGGGATAGTGGAAGTCAGAACCGGTTGAGTGGGCACCCACATTGCTTATGTAATGGTTATCTTGTAATTCCCCTGCTTCTTTAGCGACTTTTTTTATTTTACAGATTGCTTTTTCACTCAACTCATTGTATGGCAAAATCTTCAATAAATGTTTTATTCATTGCGGATGTAGTTGGCTCCCCCGGCCTCGCACTGCTCGACACCTTCCTTCCCTCATTAATCAAAAAACACAAATCTGATTTTGTGATCGTCAACGGGGAAAATTCACACGAAGGCATGGGAATCAATGAAGAGATCATCAAACAGTTTTACCGGTTGGGTACTCATGTCATCACCGGCGGAAATCATATTTTTGATAAATGGAAGATCTATCCATACATGAAAACCGATCGCAATCTGCTGCGTCCGTTTAATTATCCTAAGGGTGCGCACGGTTATGGATACGGGATATATGATGTTCCGGGCCAGGATTGCAAGATCGGCGTATTGAACCTTCAGGGAAGAACATTTATGCCGGATATTGATGACCCATTCAGAACCGGCGAGTACATCGTTGATAAAATCCGTGAACAGACTAATCTTTTGTTCATTGACTTTCATGCTGAAGCAACAGCCGAAAAAATGGCATTTGCCTGGCACATTGAAAACAAGGCATCCGTGATGGTGGGTACTCACACCCACATCCCCACCAATGACGCGCGGATAATGCCCGGAGGTATGGGATACATCACCGATGCGGGTATGACCGGCTCGTTTAACTCCGTTATTGGTATGGATAAACAAACGGCCATCAAACGTTTTCTGCTCGGCACTCCCCACCGGTATAAATCCGCCAACGGAGATAACCGCATTTGCGGAGTTTTTTCCAAAATCGATACCGAAACGGGTAAATGCCTACACATAGAGCCGGTAATCCATCCGGTTTTTCAGAATTCGAAAGAAGAGGAGTAAACCTTGCTTGAAGCCCGAAATATCAGTAAAAGTTTTGCTTCAACCGATCGAAGGGAACGGATTCATGTTCTTACTGATGTAAGCCTGAAAGTGAGTCCATCCTCAATAACTTCCATTGTGGGAGCAAGCGGCTCAGGCAAAAGTACCCTGCTTCACATCCTTGGCGGCCTTGACCGCCCCGATAAGGGAAAAATTTATTACCGCAATGATTCCATATTTGACATGAGTGATGAGCATCTTGCCCGGTTCCGTAATGAAAACATAGGGTTTATATTTCAGTTTCATCATCTTTTGCCTGAGTTTTCCGCACTGGAAAATGTATTCATGCCGGCACTCATTCGTAATATAGATATCGATGAAATAACTGAACAGGCAAAAAAGATTCTCAAACGCCTCGGACTTGATCACAGAATGGATCATCGGCCATCGCAGCTATCCGGCGGGGAGCAACAGCGCGTTGCCGTTGCCCGGGCACTAATGAACAATCCCGGATATATTCTGGCGGATGAACCCACCGGTAACCTGGATGAAAAAAACACAAAAAGCCTGCTGGATCTGCTTTTTGAAATCCGTGAAGAAGAACAAGTGGCTCTTGTGTTAGTGACTCACGACTCCAATATTGCCTCAAAAGCAGATGTAACATTTGAACTTTCAGAAGGAAGGCTCGTTCCGGAAGATTGAATTCTCCAGCATTGTTGATTCAGGAAAACCTCATATTCAGATTAACTGATGGGATTTTTTCAAAAGCAAAAAACCAGCTTTTCAAAATTTCCATAAACCACCCCCAACTCCATGAAACCACTTTCAAAAGTTACTCAGGGTCTTACTCAAAGTGACATCCGGTCTGTTACCGCGCGGGTCAATGCCGTTAACGGTATCAATCTTGGTCAGGGCATTTGTGATATGCCTGTACCTGATCCCATAAAAGAAGGCGCAAAATCCGCGATAGATAACGACCGCTCCATTTACGCGCCATACGCCGGCATTGAGCCGCTCAAGGAGCATATCCTGGAGAAAATTCGCTCCTTCAACAACATCCCTGTCAAAGGGGAGGAAAATATTACCATCTCGGCCGGATCTACCGGCACATTCGTCACCTCGATTTTTGCATTGCTCGACCCCGGCGATGAGGTCATCATGTTTGAGCCTCTTTATGGATATCACAGTAATATTCTGAAGCTCAGAGAAGTAACCCAAAAAACTTTGCCGCTGTATCCGCCGGACTGGCAAGTGGATTTTGAAAAGCTTGAACAGCTCATCACACCGAAAACCAAAGCTATCATCATCACCACTCCGAACAATCCGTGCGGAAAAGTCTGGAGCCGGGATGAGTTGAAGCAACTGGCTGATTTGCTGATCAAACACGATATTTATGCGATCACTGACGAGGTTTACGAATATATGACCTATGACGGGCGGTCACATATCTCCCTCGCCACGCTCCCGGAAGTTTTTGATCGCACCATCACCCTGTCGAGTTTTTCCAAAACATTTAATATGACCGGCTGGAGGCTCGGTTATGCAACCGGCCCGGCGGAAATCATTGAGAAAATGGGTTTGTTGAGTGATCTGTTTTACATCAGCGCACCGAGTCCGCTGCAATACGGCCTTGCCGAGGGTTTTCCGGAAGATGAGAGTTATTACGAGGAGTTACTCCGCGATTATGATCAAAAACGCACACTCATGTGTGAGGCGCTCGAAAAAGCGGGTTTTGATGTTCCCTGGCCGGAAGGCGCGTATTATGTTTTTGCCAGCTTCAAGCCCTTGAGCAACATGCCGGGATTCGAAGATGATCAGAAAGCGTGCGCATCTCTGATTGATCATACCGGTGTTGGTTCGGTACCGGGCGGATCATTTTATACCAACCCGGAAGACGGCAAATATCTGCTACGGTTTTGCTTTGCAAAAAAGCAGCATGAACTTGAAGAGGCATGCCGCCGGCTTGAGGAATTTTCCCCGGAAAAACAGCAAGTCTGATTCTGATCCTATCGCTGCCGATCCTCCCGTTTCAGTTTTAAGTTATGGGTTACTTCCGATTCTGCAGGAATCGGCACCGTGAATAAAAATGATCTGGCGGTAAGTTCCTCATACTCCATATCGGTTTCTTCAATAGCATCTCTGATTCCAAGCCGGAGTTCAAGTTCGATTTCCACGTCACGATCTGACCGGTTATTAAGTGTGATTTCGCGTTCCTCAGTAGTTGCTTGCTCCGGTGTTTGATCAACGGAAATCTGCCGTTGACTCCAGGTAACATTGGAGCTACGACCGGTTTGAGCAAACACTTCCTCTCCTACCGCTTTTTGCCTGATCTGATCCTGCCCCAAAAGCTGATCCCCTCCATTATATTCCTGATATACAGAAATTCTGCCGGCGGGAATCAACATACCGAGGCCGAACTCTTCTGTGTTTTGAAGTACAAAGCCGGTATTAAAATGTCGCGTTTCAGTTTGTTGTGAGCCGAATCCCGGCAGATTATCCCGATATCGTTTGCGCGCTTCAAGCTCCCCGGATTTCTCAAGGGTAAATGTGTGATGTTCCTGTTTTTCGATATTGTGCCTGCCCGGCAAAACATAGCGAAAGTATTCAAAGGCCTCTTCACGGCTAACTTCTCTTGCAGCCGCAGCATCCATCGCTATTTCCTCCCCGGCACCTTCGTAGTGCATACGTGGCTCTCTGCCGGGCCGAAGCTGGATATCTCCGGCCACAAACACCAGTTCCGAATTGTTAAAATCAGAATTGATATGGTTTTTTACTGTGGCTGTAAATAAAAAATCGAGTTGCTCTTCGTCTTCATCCACATGGAGCTTGTATTCAGGCTGCCAGGTGAGTCCACGAAGCAGGTAACGAATGTTATATTCATAAGTTCCGCTTTCTTCAACATCTACTTTCCAATTTGCAGAAGGCAGCTTCTGATGCTCAATTCTGCCCGCATCAGTTATCAGATGATAGTTGTGCAGATTAGAAATGGTGATCCACTTTTCATCCTCCCTCTCAATTTGAGCCACTCCGTTATGATATGAAATTAGTTTTCCTTCGATTTTTTGTCCGGTATCACTGACCAAGCGGATTTCCTCTCCTTCGAGGTTTTTAATAATTTGCTCCATACCATGGCGCTGCTCACGATAATACTGGGATAAAACCTCCGCATCAATGTTCAGATTCAATAAGGATGATTCTAAATTGTATGCTGGCAAACCGGTAGCGGTGAGTCTGTTTTCCCCTTCCTGCAAATCAGCACTGCGAAAATCATTGACCAGACTCAAATTACCCGGATACAAAATTATTCGCTGATAATCATCCTGATCCGTTTCCGATTGAGCTGATGAAACAGTATTGCATGAGGTGAGAAAAAAAAGCAAAACAAATAGCCACTTCATATTATATGGGATTAGATTAAGGTGAGGCGAAGTATAAGATAAGTTAAATTCTCAATTATTAGCATGAATATTGAGCCCATTCCGAAAAGTCCGGGCTACATATTAACACCTAAATTATTAAAGTAACGGTCATTCCCGACTAAAGTACGGGAATGACTATTTTAATTATTTATGCTTTCGTCATATGTCGTAAGCTTTTCAGACTTTTCGGAGTGGACTCAACATTAAAGATATTTACAACTCATCATGCATACACACTCCATTGATTTCATACCTACCTGTAAAACCTATGCGTTGTCATTTATGCCGGGAAAGTTTAAACTATAAATCCTGATTTAATAATGGCTGCAACTACCGAAACTCATGCCGATTCACAGATTACTCACCTTTTTGAACGTCAGAGAGATTATATTCCGGTATTAAAGCGAAAATCTGCCAATGAGCGTAGCCGCCAGTTAAAAGGGTTAGCAGATTTTATCAAAGAAAATCAAAAAAGCATTGAGGAGGCGGCCTTTCGGGATTTTCGCAAACCTGCGATGGAAGTCCGGGCAATGGAGATTTACCCCGTGCTTAATGAGTTGCATTTTATCCGGAAAAACCTGAAAAAATGGAGCCGTCCGGAAACTGTTTCCGGCGGAATCAAATTTGCAGGCACAAAATCAAAAATTATTAAAGAGCCCAAAGGCCAGGTTCTGATTATCTCACCCTGGAATTACCCTTTTAACCTTTCCATGATTCCCCTGATCACTGCGATAGCAGCCGGCAACTCTGTTATTCTTAAACCATCAGAGTATTCTGCATATAGTTCACAATTATTATATGAATTTATCGATACGGTTTTCGATTCGCGTGAAGCTGCAGTCGTATTGGGTGAATCAAGCACAGCTGAAGCTTTAATTGAGCATCCGTTTAATCATATCATCTTTACAGGCAGCCCTGCCGTCGGGCGGAAAGTGATGAGACAGGCTTCAGCCAACCTTTCCGATATTACCCTTGAGCTTGGCGGCAAATCACCGGCGCTGATTGATTTCGATGCGGATTTGAACAAAGCCGTCTCCTCAGTCCTCTGGGGCAAAATGGCAAATGCCGGACAGACCTGTGTTGCCCCGGATTATCTGCTCGTTCCCAAAAACAGAAAGCTGGAAGTGGTAAAAGCGCTGTCTGAGCAAGCTAAAGCTGCATACGGCGATACCAAACAGATTCAAAACGGGAATGATTATGCCCGTATCGTAAATCATCGACATTATCAGCGGATCATGAATTTACTGAATGATGCACTGGAAAAAGGAGCAATATTAGCACACGGGGGCGAATACGTTGAAAGTGACCGTTTCATTGAACCCACTATCATCACCGATGTACCCTCTGATGCAGCAATTCGCGAAGAGGAAATATTCGGTCCGGTTCTCCCGGTTATTACCTACACCAGTGTGGAACAAGCCATTGATTACATCAACCGTGGAAGTTCACCTCTTGCCTCATATGTATTTACTCAAAACCGGGATAAAGCTGAAGAAATAGCGGCATCCATCGAATGCGGCACTGTGATAATCAATGATTTTTTTGGGTCTTATGTTAACCCCAACCTTCCTTTTGGCGGGATAAATGAAAGCGGGATGGGAAAACTTCACGGAGAATATGGTTTTAAAACGCTTAGCAATGAGAAAGCACTCTTTCACCGGAAGCGTGGATGGACTTTTGCCGAACTGCTCATGCCGCCATACCGAAGAGGACGCCAGAAGCTAGCCCGTTTTTTCATGAAGTATTTTTAGTTAATTCTAATTGAATTAAGCTAAATTTCATACCGGATTTTCGGTAAATTTATTTCTTAGTTTTTCTATTAAATAGGCAATTCCGGCTTCATTTAGTATCTTCCCGCGTAATCTTGAAACCAATTTTTATATGGAAGTAACCTTCAGCCCCGAACAAATAGATTTTGAAAAATCAGGCGGAATTGTTCCCGCAATTATCCAGGACTCCTCTACATACCAGGTGCTGATGCTGGGCTATATGAATAAAGAAGCGCTGCATCATACTATCGATAATGGTCAGGTTACTTTTTATTCACGATCCAAAGAAAGATTATGGACCAAAGGTGAAAGCTCGGGCAATCATTTACATGTTGTTTCCATCCAGCAGGACTGCGACAACGACGCTTTGCTGATTCAGGCAAATCCGGCCGGTCCCGCTTGCCATACCGGTGAAACCTCCTGCTTTCATCAGCTTGCATTCAAGCCGTCTGAAGAATCTCACTTTTTGCATAAGCTGGAAGAACTGCTCATCGACCGGAAACAGCAACTCCCCGAAGGTTCCTATACAAGTAAACTTTTTCAAAAAGGATCAGATAAGATTGCCCAAAAAGTCGGAGAAGAAGCTATCGAGACGGTAATCGCCGCAAAAAATGACAATCCGGAATTGATCTATGAAGCTTCCGACCTCCTGTTCCATCTGCTTATGTTATTGGTTGACCGCGGAGTCGAGCTGAATGATTTAATCGGTGAGCTGGAAAAACGGCACAAGCCTGATTAAGCGCAGAGGTATTGCCCGGTTTTGTTATACTTCACATTTTATATTAATATTGATGTGAAGCACCATCAATTGCGTTTCCTTTCGGATGAAAAATTATCTCCTGCTCATAGTGCCGGTTTTTTTTGCAGTCGCGTGTGACCATGGTCTCGCGCCGGTTGATGAAGAGGGAGAAATTCACGCCAATATTACCTATGTGGGAGAGTGGCCTGATAAGGATGAATTCTATGATCTGCGATTCGTTGCCATGAGATTTGTCCCGGAATCAACCACTGACTTTTTGCGGCTTGAAGAGCTGGAAATCAGTGACGAACTTGAAACTCATGTAGATCAGCAACGTGTGGTCATTGAAGATGTGCGCAACGGAATGTTTTTTTACAGCGGTGTAGCTTGGCAATTCAGCCCCAATATCTTTCAGGATTGGCGGGTGCTCGGACTGTACGAAGATAACGGAAACGAGTTTACTGTTCGCGGCGATGTCGTAGAAATTGATGTAGTTGTTGATTTTGATGATTTGCCGGATTTTCCACCAGAGGATCCACTATGATCACCTTTTTAATCTACATAGCAGCCATCCTTGCCCTTACCTTTCAACCTGCTGATGAATCAAATCTGAGAGGGGAAGTTGTAAATCAGCAAGGTGAGCCGCTTGCCGGCGCCCATATCTATGTGCCTGATCTCGATCGTGGCACAGTTAGCCGGGGTAACGGCGAGTTTGAATTAACCGATCTTTCAGCCGGTACATACACACTTCAGGTCAGTATAGTAGGATATCAGCGGAAATCCCTTGAAGTAACCGTTGATGAAGAGGCTATTGATGACTTGAGAATAGAAATGGAAGCGATAACCATAACTTCCGGCGAAGTGACGGTGACGGCCGGCCGCCGGGCTCAAATGGCGGGTAAAGTGCCAGTAAGTGTGAGTACTGTCGACGCAGTAGAACTTGAGCGCCGAAATGTCATGAGTTTGGATGAATCCTTACGATACGTATCCGGCGTGCAGATCGCCGAAGAACAGGTCAACATTCGGGGCTCCTCAGGTTATGCTTACGGCGTGGGAAGCAGAGTTTTATTACTGGTAGATGGAGTTCCTCTGATGGGTCCGGGTCAGGGCGATATAGAAATGGACGCCATGCCAATGAGCCAGGTAGAGCGTGTGGAAGTAGTGAAAGGACCGGGTTCGGCATTGTATGGCAGTGGCGCGCTCGGCGGAGTGATCAATTTAATCACAAAAGACTTTCCCGAAGAACCTGAGACGATGATCCGTGGCTACTCCGGCTTTTACGAACCTGCAATGTATGATGAATGGCAGGAAGATTGGGATGGCGCTTCGGAATACCGACCTTTCAGCGGGGCTGTTTTCTCACATTCCAATGCGGTAAGCGAAAACTTTGGATTTTGGCTTAATGGCACTTACACAGATAACAGCGGATATCTCGAAAATACGGCTGAGCAGGCTTTTCAGCTATATTCCAAAATCGGATGGAAACCGGCAGATGATATGGAGCTGGATCTGCTTGCCGGAGTTCGCGGCGGCCGAAAAGAGCAGTTTTTATACTGGAACGGATTAAACGACCCGTTTCGAATGGGACGCATTGATTTCGGCGGAAATGAAGCGGAAGGCGGAAATTATATTCAATCTGAACTCTATTCTATCCTGCCCTCTTTCAGACATTTTATAAACGATAATTTATATTACACCTTACGAGCTCGCGGTTACGGTATGGCGATCCGCCCGATTGATGATGAAGGAGAACTGCGGGACTCAGATCAGCATACTACTGGTTTCCGTTACGGCGCAGAAGCTGAGATAAACTGGTCTCCCGATCAGCGGCAAACACTTATTGCCGGTGCTACCTATGATGATATCGTGGCGGAATCAGAGTTTTTTATCGGACAGGATAGCTTAATGCTTCGGGATCAACCGGAGTATGCGATATTTGCCCAGTATGACCGTGATGTAACAAGAAGACTTACGGCGTCAGCCGGGCTTCGCTACGACGGCTACCGGATTGATACCGGTGATGTTGCAACCCAACTCAGCCCCCGGGCAAGCATATCATATAACATCACCGATGCCTGGCTGATTCGCGGAGCATTCGGGTTGGGTTTCAGGGCACCAAGTGTATCGGAGAGGTTTGTCAATAACCGCGATTTTCTCCCGCTTGAATTTAATCTGGATCTGCGCCCCGAAGAATCCATAGGGTTTGAGCTTGGCACAAATTATGTTTTCAGGATACCGGATCTGGCTCAGGTTGAGCTTGACGCGACTGTTTTCCGCAATGAATATGAGGGTTTAATTGAACCTGTCTTTCAGGAGGAACTTGAGGCGTTTCAGTTTGTAAATTTAACCGAGGCACGAATAAGCGGTGCGGAATTCGAGTTGGCCGCAAGGGATTTGGCGAATAATCACGAATTGCATTTTGGGTATACTTTTCTGGAACCGGAGGATCTAACCCTTAATGAGCCTTTGGTTTATCGCCCGAAGCATCAGATAGTAACAGGGATACAAACTCTGTTGCCGGGAGCGCTGTCATTGGGCGTCGACTTTCGATACTTCAGCCAACCGGAACGGCAGGACTCTGATTTCAACCTGTTCGTACCGGATGCTGATGTGATGGAACCCGTCTACCTATTGGATGCCCGATTAGCAAGGCAGTTTAATTTTTTTGGGGATAATCTTGCTCTAACCACTACTATAGCCGTGGATAACGCACTTCAGTACTACTATGTAGAACGCCCCGCCTTCCTTGCATCACCCCGAAAAACATCCCTTAGGCTTCAGCTTGATTTTTAAAACTCCAGGAAACTGAACGTCATACATCAAAATAATTTTAATCCGATCTTACCTTTTTAATGATGAGTACTTTATTCTCAGAAGATCAAATCCGGGATTTCCGGGATCAAACACGTGGCACAGCACAAGTCACTCACCTTAATAATGCCGGGGCTGCATTAATGCCCGATCCTGTTACGGATGCACAACTGGGCTACATCCGCCGTGAATCTGAAATTGGCGGATATGAAGTTAACCGGGAAAAGAAAGAAGAGCTGGATCGAATCTATGAGCTGGCAGCATCATGGCTGAATTGCAAACGCCGAAATATTGCCTATACCGATAGCGCCACCACGAGCTGGCTGCGCGCTTTTAACTCGGTACCGTTCAACGCCGGCGACCGGATTCTGACCTCCGAAATTGAGTATGCCAGCAACTATCTGGCTTATCTCCATCTCGCAAAAGTAAAAAACATTGAAGTCATTCCTGTCCGCTCGGATCCACATGGTCGTGTTGACCTGAACCAGCTCGATGAGCTGCTTAATGAACAAGTGAAAATGGTTGCCATTACTCATATTCCAACCAACAGCGGCATCATCAATCCGGTTGAAGAGATTGGAAAGTTACTGGGGGATACAGGTGTCTGGTATCTTATTGATGCATGCCAGTCCGCCGGGCAGGTATCGATTGATGTGGATGCAATCGGCTGTGATTTTTTATCCATTACCGGCCGTAAATACCTCCGGGGACCGCGCTCGTCAGGATTGCTATTTGCTTCCGACCGGGCTCTTGCAGAAAACGAACCCGGCACTATCGATCTTCACAGCGCCGAATGGACAGGAGAAGATGTGTATGAAATTCACAATGATGCTCGCAGATATGAACAGTGGGAGCAAAATCTAAGCGGAAAAACCGGGTTGGCCGAGGCGATTGACTATTACCTCAAAGCAGATCCTGAATACGTACACACCACACTTGCCGAACGGGCAAAAGAACTGCGCTCGTTACTCAGCCGGATTAATGGAGTTACAGTTTATGATCCGGGTGGAAACCAAGGCGGAATCGTTACCTTTGACTCTCCATTGAAACCATCCGAACTTCAAGAGCAACTCAGCAACAGGAATTTCAATGTTTCGGTATCTCCGCGCAGCAGCACCCTGCTGGATATGGATCGACACGGTTTTGGTGATTTAGTTCGCGCCTCAGTTCATTATTACAATACCACTTCCGAGCTCGAAGCGTTTGCGGAAACGGTTGAGAAACTCATTACTGTTTGATCCTATTTACGTTTTCATAAATTGATACCGTAAACCGGTATATTTAATTTTTAAAATCGAATCACAAAATTATTAACTCGTAATAATGTCCCAGCCATTTCATTGCCCCGACTGCTCATCCAAACTTCCGGTTACCGTTGCATTTAAACTAAAGCAGGAGTCCCGGATTACATGTCCCAATTGTGGTACCAAAATCCGGCCGGATCAAAAAAAGCGCTCATTGATGGGAGCATCAGCGGGTGGTTTTCTGGTGGCTATCACTTTAGTGGTCGGTCATGTTTATTTATTCGTTCGTTACAGCGAACCCCTGCCCACCTATGCGGCTATGATTGGTATCGCTGCCCTTGTATTTGTTTTCTTTTCTATTATTACGGCCAAAAAAGTAGTTTTCGAAAGGGTGCCTGAAGAATGAAATTCGGGCTCAATGCTGGACCCGTAATAATAGCGCCCCGTTGTTTCGGACTCCAGCACATACACATACCACTTTGGATCATCCATTTTCCCCTCTTTGCTAAATTGAATGCCATAACATAAAAAAAGCCGGGCTAATTTAATTAACCCGGCCATCCGTCGGGGCGACTGGATTTGAACCAGCGACTTTCCCGATCTGATCGGGACGCTCTACCGGACTGAGCTCAATATAACTTAACATCCTCTGTGGGATACTCTTTTAAATACCGGTCTATCACTACACGGTTTTTGGTTTTCTTAAACCATCTTTCAAACTCACCGGCCTCCTTTTTGTCCGCAAAACCACGAATCCATTTCAGCTTCCAGGGACCCCGGTTTCGCGTTGACGGGGTATGGTTAGTATTGTGTTCCCTGAACCGCCGGCCAGGGGCTACGCTGGACCCGTAATAATAGCGCCCCGTTGTTTCGGACTCCAGCACATACACATACCACTTTGGATCATCCATTTTCCCCTCTTTGCTAAATTGAATGCCATAACATAAAAAAAGCCGGGCTAATTTAATTAACCCGGCCATCCGTCGGGGCGACTGGATTTGAACCAGCGACTTTCCCGATCTGATCGGGACGCTCTACCGGACTGAGCTCAATATAATTTAACATCCTCTGTGGGATGCTCTTTCAGATACCGGTCTATCACTACACGGTTTTTGGTTTTCTTAAACCATCTTTCCAACTCGCCAGCCTCCTTTTTGTCCTTAAAACTACAAATCCATTTCAGCTTCCAGGGACCCCGGTTTCGCGTTGAAGGGGTATGGTTAGTATTGTGTTCCCTGAATCGCCGGCCAGGGTCTATGCTGGACCCGTAATAATAGCGTCCCGTGGTTTCGGACTCCAGCACATACACATACCACTTTGGATCATCCATTTTCCCCTCTTTGCTAAATTGAATGCCATAACATAAAAAAAGCCGGGCTAATTTAATTAACCCGGCCATCTGTCGGGGCGACTGGATTTGAACCAGCGACTTCCACGTCCCGAACGTGGCGCTCTACCGGACTGAGCCACGCCCCGAGTTTTTTTGCTCATCGTCTGGAGTTGACTCCAGCGACTTTCCCGATCCTTCGGGACGCTCTACCGGACTGAGCCACGCCCCGATATTCACTAAAATTGAACGCGTATCTGCATTCTATATTCTAAGCAAGTTCTGAAGAACTGTACTTAAACATAAATATTATCCAAAAAAAAGACATCCCGGAAATGTTAACCGGGATGTCTTGCAAGTCAGGATTGATTTGAGAATTAAACTACTTTAAGAATCAAATCTGTAGTACGTGCGGCGTAGCCGAATTCATTATCGTACCATCCAACTACTTTTATCAGATTACCACTAACTTTTGTGGGCTCAGCATCAAAAATGCAGGAGTGCGGGTTACCTATTACATCTGTTGATACAATAGGATCTTCCGTGTACTCAAGAATGCCTTTCATGTCTCCGTCAGCTGCTTGTTGCATTGCTTTGCGAACATCATCAGCATTCGTTTCTTTGTTTACCACGGCTGTGAAATCCGTAAGTGATCCGTCTGCAACAGGTACCCTCATTGCACCACCATCGAGTTTACCTTCAAGGTGGGGTAGTACCAAACCTACCGCTTTAGCCGCTCCGGTTGTAGTAGGAATAATGTTGATAGCTGCTGCCCGTGCCCGGCGCAGATCTTTATGCGGACCATCAACCGTACCCTGGTCACCGGTGTAGGCGTGGATGGTAGTCATGAAACCTTTCTCAACACCAAAGTTATCATCCAATACTTTTACCATTGGAGCCAGGCAGTTGGTGGTGCAGCTTGCATTGGAGAATACGGTATTGGACTTGTCAATATCTTTGTCGTTTACACCGAGAACTACCGTCTGAACATCCCCTTTTCCCGGTGCGGAGATAACGACTTTTTTCGCTCCGGCTGCAAGATGTTTTTCGGCTTTATCTTTATGGGTAAATAAGCCGGTGCTTTCAACTATCACTTCGGCTCCGAGTTCACCCCACTTCAGGTCAGCCGGGTCTTTCTCAGCCGTTACAGCAATCTTATTTCCGTTGATTACCAGATTATCTCCCTCTGATGTAACCGTGCCTGAAAACTTGCCTTGTACTGAATCATACTTGAACAAATGTGCCAGCGTGGCTGCATCCGTTAGATCATTTACGCCTACTACCTCGATTTCATCATTTTTTCTTTCTAAAATATCTCGAACTACAAGGCGCCCAATCCGACCAAATCCGTTAATTCCAACTTTTACTCTGGCCATAAATATTTTCCTTTCTGTTTTGGTTTTTGAATACTTTAAATGTTTTTTAATTGCTGCTTAAACTACCATTTTCTCTCTTATTTTTCAAGAAATTTCAGCATTTTCAATCATGTGGAAGCGCTCCCAATTTATTGTATTTCAATCAGTTTTAAATCAGATATCTTTAAAAAAGCATTATCCGCATTGCTTCCGTTACGGGTTGTGAATTTTACTATATTTAGCTAAGTAAATCTTATAAAAAAACAGCCGATAAATCGGCCCTGATTTATTAATAAAACAACATTTTCAGTATGAATAAGCAAAACATTCCACCCTACGATCATGAGAAGTATCTCGATTTTAACGATCCCGGGCAGTTACAAGCTGCCAGAGAAATGGTTGATGAAGTGAGGTCGAAGCTTGGAAAAGTGTATCCCCTGTTTATAAACGGTAAAGAATCTAAAGGCGATAAGGGAACATTCAAAAGCATCAATCCCTGCAATACGGATGAAACCGTAGGAATTTTCCAAAAAGCGAGTAAAGAACAAGCGAAAGAAGCACTGCAGCTTGCCTGGAAAGCTTTTGAAGATTGGCAGCATACACCTGCTCAGGAACGCGCCGATTTGATGTTTAAAGCGGCAGATATAGCCCGGCGGCGCAAACTGGAAATCATCGCCTGGGAAGTCACTGAAGTAGGCCAAAACTTCTGGGAAGCCGATGCACAGGTTGCCGAGGGAATTGATTTTCTCGAGTATTACGCCCGGCAGGCTCTCAGGTACGATGAAGGCATGGAAGTTATCAACTCACAGGGTGATACCAACCGAACGATATATCTTCCCATTGGCGCCGGAATTTCCCTATCACCCTGGAACTTCCCGTTTGCTATTGCAATTGGAATGGCCTGCGGGCCGATCGTAGCCGGCAATACTGTAGTTGCCAAACCGGCTCCGGAATCCCCGATGATGACACAAATCATCCGGGAAATATTTGAAGAGGCCGGCTTGCCGGATGGGGTGTTTAATTTTGTTACAGGTGATGATATCGAAGT
Source organism: uncultured Chitinophagales bacterium (assembly GCA_964505385.1). Taxonomy (GTDB): domain Bacteria; phylum Bacteroidota; class Rhodothermia; order Balneolales; family Natronogracilivirgulaceae; genus SLJN01. The sequence continues at coordinate 6,115 of CAZDIA010000036.1, read as the reverse complement.
AGGTGAAAACCTGGTTCGTGACCCGGATACCCGTTTTATCAACTTTACCGGGTCAAAAGCTGTAGGCTTGCACATTCAAAATCTGGCCAATACTCCTTTTGAAGGCCAAAAATGGCTGAAGCGGGTTAGCGCCGAAATGGGTGGCAAAAATGCGATGATCGTCGATTCCGATTCCGACCTCGATCTTGCCGCAGACGCTATAGTTACTTCAGCTTTCGGATTTCAGGGGCAAAAATGTTCTGCCGGTTCGCGTGCCCTAATTATGGAGGACGTCTATGACGAGTTGCAGGATAAAGTTGTTGAAAAAACCAAAGCTCTGGACCTCGGCAATGCCAAAGAGAATCATCTTGTAAATGCCGTTGTAAGCGAAGAGCAATATGATAAAGTGCTCCAGTATATCGATATCGGCAAAAATGAAGGCACACTGCTTGCAGGCGGTGATAAAGCAGACACTGCAGAGCCGGGTTATTATATCCAACCGACTGTCTTTGGTGATGTGGCGCCGGATGCCCGTATCGCCACAGAAGAGATTTTTGGTCCGGTACTCGCTTTGGTTTCCTGCAAATCCCTCGATGAGGCAATCAACGTTGCCAACAGTGTGGAGTATGGCCTGACCGGCGGTTTTATCTCCAATAATGAAGATAATATCGACCGGGTAATGCGTGATTTTCATGTTGGAAATCTGTACATCAACAGGAAATGTACCGGTTCTATAGTGGGAGCCCAGCCTTTTGGTGGTTTCTATTTGAGCGGTACAGATCCGAAAGCAGGAGGTGCTGATTATCTGGGGCAATTTCTGCAATCCAAATCAATCACGGAACGACCCAAAGATGGCGTAAAGCAAATTCTTAATGATTTTGAGTACGCCAATAAGTAATCCGTAATTCATTTAATAGCTAAAAGCCACGGGTGCATATGCGCCTGTGGCTTTTTATTTTTCAATTTTCATCACCACTACGGTGATATCATCGGCCAATTCATAATTACTGAAATCGAGAATTTTCCGGCGAATGATGTCACACATCTCTGCTGCAGTAAGCTTTGAAGTATCCATCCACTTTATCAATTTTTGAATATATTCATCACCAAGAAATTTGCCGGATTCCGCCCGCGCTTCCGGAAGCCCATCCGAATAAAACAGCAGTACATCACCCGGATCAAGTTCAATTTCCGATGATTTGTATTCTACGTTTTCCCTTACACCAAGCGGTAAACGAGGGGATGTACCATCCAGATATTGAACATTCTTACCGCGTTTTAACATGGGCTTGGAATTTCCGGCATTCGCATACGACAAGGTTCTGTTTTGAAGCTGGTATTCAGCGATCAGGCAGGTTACAAACGTTTGAGGATGAGTTTTTTCCTTTAAGATGGAATTGACTTTAGTCATTGCTGTATGCGCACGGTCTGTCAGAAGCCGGGACAACAACAGCCCGCTCGTGAAAATGGCCGTAATTGCCGCCTGCATCCCCTTTCCGCTCACATCAACAATGGCAAGGTTGAATTCTTTGGCTATTCCATTTTGCTGAATTACATCGTAATCGAAATAATCTCCACCGACCTCCAGTGAGGGAATGAAAAAACCTTTTACATCCAGCCCCTCCACTTCAGGCTCGGAATCGGGCATGAGCGTAAGCTGGCTGTCCCGCGCAATTTGAATCTCTTTTTCGTAGCGATGCTGACGGACAAGGCGTTCTTCATAATCAGGACGGTAATCGCTGTATTCTTCGGGGTCAACTCCTTTGGTTGAAGTCACCAACCCAAACAAAAACGGCAGCCCCAATATCCCGATCGTTACCCAAAAATGTGTGAGCAGTTCGGAATCGGAGGCACCCCAGAAGGCAAAAATACATAATAATGTAGTGCTTACGATCCAGGAATTGATCAATGAGACAATACCAATGTATCTGAATACAAACACAGATATAGCAGTGAGCAATACGGCAATCAATGCTTTTCCATAGAAATCAGCTGCGCCTATTTCCCATGTGATCCATCCAATTTCATAAAAAATAAGCGTCAATATCGGAACTGAAACCAGGAAATAGAGCCACTCTTTTTTGATCAGGTTATTCAGCAGGCTGCAAATTATGACGACTGAGCAGATTAAGTAAAATGCCGAATATGCAATACTGCCGGAAATTAATCCAAGCGGAGGTATTGGAGAGGATGCAAGCGTTAGCCCCATCGGATTGAAATCATGAATCGTATAGTACCCTTCAACCGCAAACAGAGATAGCGCTAATGCTCCCAAAATAATTCCAGCCACAGAATATCCGGATAAAATTGCATTACCGGTCGATTTTGTAAAGAACCGTCCCTGCCAGAAATTGTCCACCACCCCAACCTGATGCTGGCTCTGCTCCCTCCCGATAGCCTCCCAGGAAAGATAAGCGAGACAAACAATCAACGTTAGCAACAAAAACCCCAGGGTAATATTCAATGTATCAATGAGCCAGATGTCACCTGTAAATGCACTGATAATGGGATTAGTGACCAGATATCGGTTCAGCATGAAGAGTATAAAGAACAGCAAAAACGTGATCCAAACACGATGCCACTCCACCTGCCCTTTAAAGATAGTTCGCAGCCCGGTTACCAGTATAATCAGGCCGAGAACAATGAAAATTACAATAATATAAGCTATGCCGAATAATTCCGGCTCTGCCGGCACCTGAATTCCGGGTTGATCATCGTCAAAAAAACTCGTGCTGATCGAGCTTAAAACCCAATTACCGTCATTTAGCTCCATGTCCATATTTATACGGTGGGGTATGCCGGATCTCCGGGTCTCCTGTTTCCAGGTCAGCAAAACGTTTGATCCGTCTATGCTATCTGATAAAGCGAGTTCCTGCCAGGAATTTTTTTCCCCGTCAACCGTAAGCGTATCGAGTTCAAAAATTCGGGGTGAATATCCCATGTGGTTTTCGATGAAATCACCTGATCGCTCAGATATCCATTCAAGGGGCGGTGAAGGCAACTTAAGCGGATGAATAGCATCAACATAGTAGAGCCGCTGATCGGAGGTGTATTCAATAATAATTTTCCCGAATCCATCCTGAATATCATATAAAGAATTCAATGGCTCAACAGTATCAAATGACCGGATAATGTTGACTCCCCACCCGCTTACGGGAAACCCGCTGCGATTCAATTCTCCGGGATGTACTTGTTTTTCATTTGTTGAGTAGGAATTCCAAACCGCTTCTCTTTGATGATAAAATGACACATAATGAAGGGTATCCGTTTGAAAACCAAACTCGGCAAGCAGCTCTCCGGCTTTTTGTTCAATTTTATCTTTACCCGGATCAATTGGTTTACTCCCCTGAAAATCGATAGCCGGCCGCAATCCAATGAATGTGAGCACCCCGATAAGGCCGGCAAAAGCCAGTATGGTTGTAAAGTTCAGTTGCATAGAATAAAAACAGCTTTAAGCTTATGATACCCCTTACATTACGCGTTCTGGTAATATCTTTACGATTTTCCGGCCAAAAAGTTAAAATAATGCTTTACCGGAAAAAAACTAAGCCGGGCGGCAAAACTGTTGAATATTCATTGATTGCACAAACCTCAAATGGTGTTTTCAAAAAAAAAGCAGACCCGCCGTTGGCAAGTCTGCTTTATCAGATGGTTTTGCTATTAATCTGAAACTCAGGATTCCTGCGGTTCTCCGCAGAATTCATCAAAGATCATAATCAGGTCTTCAGCCACTTGTTGCGCAGTGCGACCTTCAATCCGATGCCGCGGAATCATCGCTTTAACTTCGCCATCTTTAAAGAAAGCAAAAGAAGGTGAAGAGGGTGGAAACTCACTGAAATACTCCCTTGCCCGGGCAGTCGCTTCTTTATCCTGCCCTGCAAATACGGTGTATACCTGTTCGGGAGTTTTACTATGTTCCAGTGCTATTTTGGCACCGGGCCGGGCATTTCCGGCAGCACAGCCGCACACGGAATTCACTACCAGCAACATGGTTCCTTTTTGATCTTTGAGTACGGAATCAGCCTCTTCGGGAGTTGTTATCTCTTTGACACCCAAGTCGGTTAATTCAGTTCTCATCCAGCTGGTATCCGGACCTATTCCATATCCAAATTGCATATTAGCCTCGATATTGTTTATGTACTAAATTCAAATCATTGCGTTGCAAATCAACGGTTTTTTGCACTCTGCGATAACGCCGGTTTTCATCAAATCATTGCAAAAAACCTGCGTTATACACTGGCAAACAAAATAACATTACCAAAACCAATTAAAAGAATGAAGCGTTTCAGCCCATTGATTTTATTAAGCGTGTTCATCGCCTCTTGTGCCACAACCTCACCGGTTGAGTCACCTGAAATCGAGCCGTTTTCTTTTGACGGCGATGAACCTATACTCGATAAAGTTGAAGAAACGGAGATGAATACCAAGGAAGAGGAGCAATACCATCTGCACACCGGTGCTGATGATGAATTTCTGTACATCGTGGTGGATGTGCGAACCCGTGAGCTTCAAAGGCATATTGAAGATTACGGGTTTACACTCAATGTAGAATCTGAAAATCAGTTTCTCGGACTTACTTATCCGATGGGTATGATCGAAGCTTTGCGTGAAGTGCCCGGTGCTGCTGTTAACTATATCATGGATCCCGCCTGGGAGGAAATGCCTCAAAATGAGTCCACCGTTGATCAGGCTCAGGAAGATATGCGGCAGCGTGCCATGTTGACCCAGGGAGCTGAAGACTCGCCTTCCGCAATTTCGATTACTGAGCTTGAAGCTCAAAGTCTGCTCGTACAAATGGATGATGAGCAGGGATTTTACTCATTATCCTACCGCATTCCACTTTCCGGCGGGCGAAATCAGCAATTTTCACCGGATGCATTTCCGGGTGAAGCGCTCTCCATTGAAGTTGATATCTCAGCTCCCTCGGCAGAGGATCTAACCGGGGAAGAGTTGACAGGTGCCGCTGCCGGTGGAGATGTAGGTGGTGACATGATGGGTGGTGGTCAGCAGCAAGGTCAGGGGCAGGAACAGGAAGAGATGTCCGAGGCCGACCGTGTTGACCGCGCTTTAGGCCAAGGCTACTCCAATAGCTTTTATCTGCAGATACCCGGCGGAGAAGATGAATAAAAAAATGGGGGTAAAAATTAATCTACCCCCATCATACTTGGAAAAGTTTTTACTTTGCTCAGGTAGCAGCCTTGAAGTTTTCTTCAACCTGCTTCCAGTTCACCACATTCCAAAATGCCGAGACATAATCAGGTCGGCGGTTTTGATATTTCAGATAATATGCATGCTCCCACACATCCAGGCCCAAAATCGGAGTATTTCCCTCCATCAAGGGTGAATCCTGATTGGCAGTGTCGGTTATTTGCAGACCACCATTTTTGCCTACGATCAGCCATGCCCATCCTGAGCCAAACCGCCCTAACGCCGCATTAGTAAACTCCTCTTTAAAGGAATCGAATGATCCGAAAGTGGAATTAATAGCATCAGACGAATCACCTACAGGCTCGCCGCCTCCGTTTGGACTCATCAACTTCCAGAAAAGTGTATGATTCGCATGACCGCCACCATTGTTGATTACTGCCTGCCGCTTCTCTGAAGGAACTTCGTCAATTTTCCGCAAAAGCTCCTCAACCGGAAGGCTTGCAAGCTCATGCCCCTCAATAGCACTATTCAGCTTAGTTACATATGTATTGTGATGCTTGGAATGATGAATTTCCATCGTTCTGGCATCAATATGTGGTTCTAAAGCATCATATTCATACGGAAGATCAGGTAATGTATAAGCCATGTTTTCCCTACCTTTTGTTTTTTTGGTTCAATATTAATTTAAAACACCCTTGCACTATAACAGATTTTAACGGTGCATTCTGTAAACGTCTTACACTGTGTAACATACACAGATTTAAAATCATTTCTTATAGCCGCCGAAATTATCTTTTTGATAGCCTGAATCGGACTTATTGAGTAGTTGTAATTTCACTTCTGAAATAATTTGGCAGATAACGGATCAGTTTTAAAAAAGGGGAGTAGCATAATAGTTATAAGTTTTTCCACCTATGGTCGTCCCGGATGTAAGTTTTAGGTACAATGATTTTCTATCCTGAGCCTGTTTGGGAAAATTATAGCCATA
>CAZDIA010000035.1:0-30538 GCA_964505385.1 uncultured Chitinophagales bacterium | reverse complement strand
GGATGCCATAGCCCAACTGTTGAAAGACCTGGCAGAACTTGTCGCGGCCTATCCCCTTCTGTAGCTTATGACTAAAATTCTGGTTGATACTAAAGATTTTGACACTATCAGGGAATTTTCACTTATGAGGCCACTCCGAAAATCCTAACTGAATATTAATGCCTAAATTTTTAAAATACGAGTCATTCAGGAATTCCAGCTTCTTATCCCGAATCGTTCGGGACGGAATCCAGGGACTTAGGCAAAATATTAGCTATTAACTCCTGGATCCCCGACCAAGGTGCGGGAATGACTTCTTTACTTTTTTAGGTTTCAAGAATACAAATGTAGTAATTTTAACTTTTTGGAGTGCACTCACTTATTGAAGTGTAATTTTGGTGGCTAAACGCCGCACCTGTATGACGCCACGCCCCCGCTCTCGATCAGCTTCTTTAGAAAAATTCAGAAATCTTTAAGCACCAAATCGCAAGTCCACAGAATATTTATACTTGTGAAAAGCGCAGAATTAACCCATTTTATAATTAATCAGGTGTTGTAGCGGGATGCATCAGCAGCTTTCCTATAGTTTCTGCTGTAGCTATCCATCCTCTGTTACTTTTAAACTTTCAGGCTAAAAATAATAATATGAATCCTTTACTACGTGTAACTGCATTAATTTCCGTGTACTCAATAATGGCTTTTTTAGTTTTCTCCGGTTGCGAAGAGCCGGAAGAACGAGATTTGACTTACACGATTCCCGAACAACCGGAAATGGATACCGGTTATACCCCCAAACCCGGATGGCAAACATCTGAGTTCGCTGTTGCCGCGGCGAATCCTATAGCAACCGATGCCGGATACCAGATTATTCAGAACGGGGGAAATGCGGTAGATGCGGCAGTCGCTGTTCAGATGGTGCTAACCCTGGTTGAACCACAATCAAGTGGAATTGGCGGAGGTGCTTTTCTTCTCAACTGGGACGGCTCCGGAGTATCCGTTTATAACGGCCGGGAAACAGCGCCATCCGCCGCAGATGAAAGTCTATTTATCGATGATGATGGGGAAGTATTGTCATTCACTGATGCTGTCCACAGTGGGCTGTCAGTTGGCGTTCCCGGCACGATCGCCATGTTGGAATATGCGCATGATCAGCAAGGGGAGTTAGCCTGGGCAGAGTTATTTACCCCGGCGATCACACTGGCGGAAGAAGGTTTTGAAATCAGTCCCCGGCTGCATGGTATATTGGACAGAGACGAAAATCTTCGAAACGACGATATCGCCGCAAACCTTTATTATGATGATGACGACGAAGCGCATCCGGTAGGATACCGACTTCAGAATCCGGCACTCGCCGAGATACTGCGTGATGTCGCGGATCGCGGTAGTTCGGCTTTTTATCACGGTGATGTTGCCGAAAGCATCGTGGAACGGGTTACCTCTCATGAACGGCCCGGGAGAATGACTATGGAAGATATCGCCGATTATCCCCAAAGGGATTTTGAGGTTGATGCTATATGCACTCCCTGGCGTGATTACGAAATTTGCGGAATGCCTCCCCCTTCTTCCGGGCACCTCGCAATCATGCAAATGCTTGGTATTATGGAAGAAACCGACTCTCCGGAAGTAACATTTCAGGATAGTATACCATCGGCAGATTGGCTCCATCAATATATGGAGGCTGCCAAACTTTCTTTTGCCGACCGCAACCAGTATATAGCTGATCCCGATTTTGTGGATCCACCCGGCGAAAATTGGGAAAGCATGCTTGACCCTGAGTATTTGAGCCAACGAGCCGCACTTATTGAAGATGAGGCAATGGAAGAAGCTGATTACGGTACTCCCGGCGCAGTAAGTCAGTTATTTGGCGCACATCCGCGGCAGCCGGAACGAGGCACCAGTCACATCAGCATTGTGGATCGTGATGGAAATGCGGTATCGATGACTACCACGATCGAGCAAGGATTCGGAAGTCGTATTATGGCTGATGGAGGCACCGGATTGGAGGGCGGATTTCATCTGAATAATGAACTTACCGATCTGTCAAGAACGCCGGAAGATGACGAAGGTCGCCCTATTGCTAACCGTGTAGAAAGCGGAAAACAACCGCGCTCCAGTATGAGTCCCACTCTGATTTTCGATCAGGATACCGGAGATTTTGTCGCTGCTGTCGGATCACCCGGCGGCGCAGGAATTATCCATTACACTGCGAAAGCTATCGTCGGTCTGTTCGATTGGGACCTGGATGCACAGGAAGCTATTGATGTTCCGAATTTTGCCAATTATAACAATCCCGCTGCACTACTGGAATCAGATATGTTTCCTGACGAAATCAAAGAATCCCTTGACGCAAGAGGCCATGAAGTAGAGGAGCGAAATATGACAAGTGGCTTGCAGGCCATTCAGCGCCTTCAGGATGGCACATTATACGGAGGCGCAGACCCCCGACGTGAAGGCATTGTGAAAGGAGAATAATTTTCCCCCTCCGGCTGTCCGCCGATCCGAATCCACTCTTTACAACCACCTGCCCTCTTGTGGATCGGCGGGCTGTCGGCCCTGGTAAAAAGGTACCCTCCCGACTCGACAGCCCACCAACAGGCTGAAATTTCAGCAAGATAGTTCAACTCCTGCTCAGTTGGTGGACAGCCGAGAAGAGATCCACCGCCTGCTTGTGGGAGATTGCCTGCGCTTCAGTCTTTCGCTTCTTCAAAATTAGCACACAAGAAAATTTGCATTTCATCGTATTTATATATATATTTATTTATATATTTAAAACAGAAAATCAAAACCAGCACTATTATGAACAAGTTAATAAGCACTTTTATCGCGATTGCAATCATTGGATGGATGGCGTCAGCTATTTTAACCGCGGTCCATTTCTGGGCAATTCCATTAATTCCTGAAGGAGCTGAAGTACCAGGTAGTCTCAAAGTAATTACCAGCGACTGGGGTTATATTGGCCCTATTCCGCTGGCTGTTATGGGGGCATTTTATTACATCGCCATGATTATTCTGGGTGGATTGTGGCTTTCTACCAAAAATGAAACTCTTGAAAAATATCTGCTCCCTGTCACCGGATTAGGTGTGATCGCTTCAATAGGCTTCGTATATCTTCAGCTTGGCATTATCGGAGCAGTATGCCCGTTCTGCATGATGTCTGCCGGAGCCACTTTCGCTCTGTTTACGATCGAGCTGATCGTCAAATACCGTGGTGGTGCCAGGGTTGCTCCACCTGCAAACAGTACAATAGTTTGGCCAACCGTTTTTGCAGCTACATTGTTAGTAACTATATTTGCCATGTGGAGTCTCACCGTATTGCCCCTTCCCGGTCCCGCATAATCTTTCTGGGTACTTGTTGCTGGGCAACCTGTTACAACCAAAATTATGACATGTTACGCTTTAAAACCGGCTGTATTCATGAGAAATGCAGCCGGTTTTTTTATTTCGAATTCAATACACAAAAACCGATAAATAAAAAACCGGTAGTAAAACTCAGTGCATTATCACTCTGTCACTTTGTTACTTTGTTACTTTGTCACTTCATCCCCCGTCACCCGATCATCACTTTGTACCTCGATGCCTTGGTGCCTTGATGCCTCGATACCTTAAAACTTCCCTTTGTCCCTTACTTTCGGGTTTAATATCTTCAGTCCGCAATTATCTTATTTTGAAAAGCAGATTTATTTAAAAAAGCTTTATCATAATAACCGGAAAAGCGGTTCCAAAACCATAAACATTATTCAGGATTATGAAATTTATCGCATGTATCAAACAAGTTCCTGATCTCACTGTTCCAATGAAAATCAGGGACGGGAAAGTTGAACAGGACAATGAACGGCTGATGCTCAATGCTTACGATGCCTCAGCCGTTGAAGAGGCATTGGTACTCTCTGAAAAATTTGGTGGAGAAGTGGAAGTCGTACTTATAGGACCTGATAAAGCAAAAGAGACAATCCGAAAAGCTTTGGCCATGGGTGCCACTAAAGGGTATCACATTGATACCGAAATTTCCGGATTCGATTCTGAAGCATTTGCAACGATTCTGGCTGCATTTTTCAAAAACCAAGAGTATGATGTGATAGCTACCGGTAAACAAAGCCAGGATAGCGATGCCGGACTTACCGGCCCCATGCTTGCTGAAAAGCTTGATCTCCCCTACGCCGCCAATGCTGTAGGTTTAAATATTGAAGAGGAAAACCTGGTGGTCACCCGCCAGGGAGATACCGGGCAGGAAATCATCTCTCTTTCCACTCCCTGCCTTGTTACTTGCTCCAACGACATGAATGAGCCGCGGATTCCAAGCCTTAAAGGGATTATGAAATCCAAGAAAAAACCGATGGAAACGGTGACACCCGATGATCTCGGAGTGAGTGCAGACCAAATAAAATCGGATTCAGTAAAAACCGGGATTGCCGAATACCAATCTGTTCCCGAGCGGGAGCCGGGACAAAAATTTGAGGGTGAGCCGGAAGAGTTGGCTCAAAAGGTCGCCGATCTGTTGAAAAATGAAGCCAAAGTATTATAACCAAAATTTTGAGAGATCATGAGTAGTATTTTAACCCATATCGCAATAACCGACGGCAAAGTAAAGCAATCATCACTGGAAGTGCTGAGCCGGGCACGCGAAATTGCCGAAGCAAATAACCTTGAAAACCATGCCGTCATAACCGATGCCGATCCGTCAGCCCATGTAGACACCTTGAAATCCTACGGGCTGGATAAAATTTATACTGTCGCCCATTCGGTTTTTGAAAATCATCTCAATGCGCCTGTAACGTCCGCTTTGGCTAAAGTTATTCAGGAAACAAATCCACGACTGGTAGCTTTCGCATCCACAGAAGCTACCAAGGATATCATGGGTGCACTGGCAACCAAAGTCGGCGGAGGTGCAATACCCGAAGCATCCTCTTTTGATCTAAATGAAAATAAAGTTGAGGCGCTTCGTCCGGTGATGGCTTCCAAAGCTATTGCAAAAACAGTAAGCGAGGCTAATCCCGTATTGGTATCAGTGCCCTCTGGCTCTTATGATGTATCAGAAAAAAGCTCAGAGCCTGAAGTAATTTCCGTCGATTTTGATTTTGATGAATCCACACTCAGACTTACCCTGCGCGAAGTTGTCAAGGCTACCGGAGATGGTGAAATTGATCTTTCTGAAGCTCAGGTAGTAGTAGCTGCGGGGCGAGGAGTTAAAGATGAAGATGGTAAAAAGCTGATCGAAGAACTGGCCGAGGTCACCGGAGCTGCAATCGGAGCTTCCCGCGCGGTAACTGAAAGCGGACTTTTCCCTGCAACATTACAGATTGGTCAGACAGGTAAAGTCGTCTCTCCTCAACTTTATTTTGCTGTAGGAGTCTCAGGCGCGATTCAGCACGTGGCCGGCATGTCAAACAGTAAAGTCATTGTAGCGATCAACAAAGACCCTGATGCTCAGATTTTTGATTATGCCACCTATGGTCTTGTGGGTGATCTTTTTAAAATTTTACCGGTATTGAATGAGGAGATCAAAAAAATCAAAGAAAGCTAATTCGTATCAGAGCTGAGGGGTTTTAAGATCTCAGCTCTCAATTATTATTTAATTTATGGAAGAAGAAAAGTTCGATTGTATCATTGTCGGCGGGGGAATTGCCGGCCTAAGTGCCGCTATGACGCTTGCCCGCAACAATGTTAAATTTCTTTTGATTGAAAAGGGAGAATTTGCCGGATCCAAAAACGTATCCGGTGGTGTACTCTGGGGTGAAGGGCTCTGCAAACTGGTGCCTAACTACTGGGAAGAAACCGAGGGTTTTGAACGATTTATCAATCAGCGTCGCCTGACCTTCATGGATGATGACTCTTCATTTTCTATAGATTTTAAATCAGAAAGTTTTAATGAAACCCCGTATAAAGGGGTTGTCGTCTTGCGAGCCAAATTTGATAACTGGCTCGCCGATAAAGTTGAAGAGGCCATCGCCGAAAGCGATTATCCGGAAGATTCCATGATTGCCACCAATGTTCTTGTGGAAGAAATCGTAATGGATAACGGTAAAGCGGTCGGCATCAAAGCGGGTGAAGATGAGTTTTATGCCGATTCCATCATCCTGGCCGAAGGGGTTAACAATCTGCTTACCCGCCAGGTTGGTTTGCAGGACGAATATGTTCCGGCAGATTATATCGCAACCGGAGTAAAAGAAATCATCCGGTATGATCAGAAAGTTCTTGAAGACCGATTTCAGCTCAACGGTCTCAGCGGGATGTCTAATGAATTTATTGGCTTTGCTACCGGCGGTGTTGAGGGCGGCGGATTTCTTTACACCAACCGCGACTCCATCTCCCTCGGTCTGGTTCTTGGCCTGAAAGATCTACGCGAAAAAGAAAAAACACCTTACGATATCCTCAATGATTTTAAAGAGCACCCTACAATCCGGGATATCATCAAAGACGGTGAAGTTGTAGAGTACTCTGCACATGTCGTCTCAACCGGAGATATGCGGATCATGCCCAAAGATATTTACAGCGATGGAGTTATGGTAACCGGTGAAGCGGCCAATCTTCTCATGAATTCCGGGAAGGCGATTCAGGGGATGGATTATGCATTACACTCCGGAATTCTGGCGGCAGAAACTGTTGTTGAGGCAAAAGGCAAAGGTGATTTTTCCGCGAACACCATGAAAAACTACAAAGACAAACTCGAAAATTCCTTTGTGATGAAGGATATCCGAAACTTTCAGGATGCCGTTCAAATGTTGCACAATCCGGATATGTTTGGTACCGTCCCCAACATTGTCTGCGATTTCGGAAAGAATTTCTTTTCCATAAAAAATGAGCCTACCCCCAAAACCCGAAAAATGTTATCTCAATCTGTAAAAAAACATGGCAGTTTCTGGAAACTTGCCAAACTCGGAATTAAAGGAGCAAGATCATTATGAAAAAGCTTAGTGTAGCTGAACGCCTCGGAACCATCAGTTATCGAAACCAGGCCCGAAAAGACGCCAAACCCCATATCATTGTAGATACAGACATTTGCAACTCCACTTGTCCACACCATTGCACCACCTACGTCTGCCCTGCTGAGTGCTACAAAAAAGATGAAAACGGTAAAGTTTATTTCGTTTTTGAGGATTGCATCGAATGCGGCACCTGTATGTATGCTTGTGATCAGGGTGCTGTGGACTGGAATTACCCGGATCCCGAAGAAGGAATGGGAGTAAACTGGAATTTCGGGTAACTGCCCCGTCTACCCGGTGAGCCTGGCCGCTCTCTTTGCCCAAATTTCCATCGTTCCAACCCATCTGATACCCGCTTCATCTCCGTCCGGGCTGACGGGTGAAAACCCATTGGCTACAATCCGGCAGACCGAAGAATCTCTGGCAGTCATTTGAGCTATCGATTGGCTTATTGCCCCGTAAAAAATTCGTAGTTGCAATCAATCGGTCAGCCGGATTTTCTGAGTGCCCTGCAAATTGCCGTTGAAATGATATTGGTAGTTATAATGTTGGGAATAACAGAAAATGTAACTATTTTTTAAAAGGTGATGAGTTAAGTTTAAGAATGGGATAGCCCGCAAAATTTAGCGGGTGAGCTAAAATGCGAGGCAAAACAGGCTCGCAAACGTAATGGATCAAGGCTCTTTTTAAAATATAAGCTCACAAAGGAGAGGTTACTATGAAAAATCTGGCTTGGATAGTCGGAATATTAGGATTATGGCTGATTGTTGCCGCTTTCCTCGGATTTGGCGAAAACGCGGCAATGTGGAACAACCTGCTGGTTGGAATTGTAGTAGCCATTGTTGGCTATAATATGCTTGAAAACCTGCAGTGGCAGAATTGGGTGAGTATGATTGTTGGTATCTGGCTGATTATCTCGGCATTTATACCCGATCTGAGAGTTGGTGACGCATTCATGTGGAATGCCGTTATCACCGGTATATTAGTTGCCATTTCCGGATTTGGATTAATCGCAGAAAAAGGAACAGATACGGAAGCAGAACCTGCGACAGGTTAAACAGATATAATTTTAACCTGAACAATTCAAAGGATCCTTACTAATTTACTATTACCTGTTAAATCACTTGATTTGAACGGGATTCAATAGATGTTTAAAAGCCTTCCTGTCATTACGGGAAGGCTCTTTTTTTACCATAAAGGCGAGTTGGTTATTCAAAATAGTAATTCAATTAATCCCGTGTCGATACATTCCGGAGCGGTTTACATGACCAACATATTTACCGATCACCCTGACTTCCTCAAAAATATCCGGCTCTATGACGATATCATCATACTCCTCATTCGCCGGTTCAAGGCGTAATCCATCGTTGGTATAGTAAATCCGTTTAAGGCTGGTTTCACCATTATACATCACCGCACCGATATCACCATCTTTGATATCATCATCCATCAACAAAACAAAATCACCATCCTGGACATCTGCATCTTTCATACTCTGACCTGAAACTCTGAGTGCGAACATTTTATCCAGACTCGGAAATATGTGCTCCATGGTGATATGGCCAAGATTGGCATCCACCGCTTCCTGCAAATATCCCGCTGCGATCACCCCGCGTACCGGAATCCCGCCTCCGGGCGCAGACCGGTTCTCAGCAGTCGGATCATATTCAGGGTTGATTTCATATTCATCTTCCTCCGTTTTGTACAGATAGCCTTTTTTAACCAGCGATTGCAGATTTTGAGTCACGCTGTTGGGTGAACGATAACCGAATCGTTCTGCAATTTCACTGTAGGTCGGCCAGATATCATGTTCGTTTTTGTAGGAAGTGATATAATCAAAAAATTCCTTTTGCTTGCGCGTAAGTTGTTTGTGATCCATAACAGTAATTACTCATGTGTGTGGTATATGTGTAATAACGATGTTATGAATGAAAAATGCAAGCACAAATATCATCTCTTATTCAGCAATCTCCGGTCGAGCTAAATCGTGTCTGTAAGAAAACTCTAAGTCCCCTAAGAAAACGTCAAATACCAAGCCGTTTGGAACGCAGGTGTTTGTTGTTTTTTTTACAAACACCTACTCAGGTTTAATAAACCAATGTTCAGGATTATTCATCAAGCATTTCTTCCAGCTCTTCAAGCTGCTGAGAGATCTCGAACTCCAAATCCTGCCATTCCTCTTCACCCTTTTCCTGTAACTCTATCAGGTTTTCACGGATATCATCCGCAATAGCTTCGGCTTCTCCAAGCACTTCCTCATCTCCGTTTTCATCACGAAGTTCATCAATTTTACTTTCAGCTTCATCAAGCCGGCCCTGAGCTTCTTCAACAAAAGCGTCGCGCATATCTTCCCACGTCTGAGCCAGCTCTTCACCAAATTCCGGCTCATCATTGTCACCATTACAGGCAATCAATGCGCCTGATAAAACGAGGAGCAAAATCCAAATTGAATGTTTCATAATCGCCCTCCTTAAGATTTTGTGGTTGCCTCCGGTCAGGAGCCATTTGTTCGGGCTGCCTTTACGGGGGATTTATCTTCTCTACCGTTTTCAGCAGGCATATCATTCCCGCGTGGGGTAAAAGACTGAATACCGGTTATTTCTCGGCCAAGAATTAAACCGTGGATGTCGAAGGTTCCTTCGTAGGTATTAACGGATTCCAGGTTCACCATGTGATGAATCACCCGATATTCACCGGTGATGCCGTTGCCGCCGAGCATATCCCGTGCCTCGCGTGCAATTTCTAAAGCGGTTCCGCAATTGTTGCGTTTGGCAAGGGAGATCATTGCCGGATGAGCTTCATCTTTATCTTTCAGCGTGCCTACACGCCAGGCAAGCATTTGCATCTTGGTAATCTCAGTAAGCATATTCGCCAGCTTCGTCTGGATAAGCTGATTGGCCGCTAACGGATACCCGAACTGTTTACGCTCCAGTACATATTGGCGAGCCCGGTGATAACAGTTTTCTCCAGCTCCCAGGGCACCCCAAACAATTCCGTATCTTGCATTATTCAGGCAAGAGAAAGGACCTTTTAAACCGCGTACTTCCGGAAAGGTGTTTTCATCCGGAACAAAGACATCTTCCAGGATGATTTCCCCGGTCCATGAAGCGCGCAGCGACATTTTATTATGAGTAACCGGAGCGGAATACCCCTTCATATCTTTCTCGACTATAAACCCACGGATTTCGCCCTTGTCCTCGCGAGATTCTTTCGCCTTCGCCCAGACGATGGCGATATCAGCTACCGGAGAATTGGTGATCCACATTTTGGCACCATTGAGCTTCCAGCCACCATCAACCTTCATAGCAGTGGTAGCCATAGAACCGGGATCGGAACCGTGGTCAGGCTCGGTTAAACCGAAGCAGCCAATGAGTTCACCTGTGGCAAGTTTGGGAAGATACTTCTGCTTTTGCTCTTCAGTTCCGAAGGCATTTATCGGATGCATCACCAGCGAAGATTGTACCGACATGAATGATCGATAAGCCGAGTCTACTCGTTCAATTTCACGGGCTACTAATCCGTATGCGGTATAACTGGCCCCTACTCCACCGTACTTAGGATCAAATGTGGAACCAAGCAATCCAAGCTCCCCCATTTCTTTTGGAATATTTTCATCAAATATTTCATCCTGATTCCCCTTCATAGCGCGGGGTTCCAGCTGAGATTGAGCATAATCACGGGCGGTTTCCATGATCATGCGATCGTCTTCATCTAATAAAGATTCAAAATTATACGCGTCGTCAATATTAAATTGTTTCCGGGCCATTGGTAAACTCCATTTTATTCTAATTCACAGCATTTTCCACTAAGCTGAAAATCTCTAATATTCGGTTAACCTTCAAACAAAATCAGAGAAAACAGTAGAGATGTGTGCAACTATAATTGATTGAAATTAAATTTATTATCGCCTATAAACCTACCTTGCGCAATTGCGGTAACGACTACCTTCCTTCCTGCAGATGACGGGATATTATCATTCGTTGCACTTCGCTCGTGCCTTCTCCGATTTCCAGGAGTTTAGCATCCCGCAAAAAGCGCTCTACATGATACTCCTTTGTATAACCATACCCGCCATGGATTTGTACGGCTTCAAGAGATGCTCTGGTAGCAAGCTCAGAGGCAAACAGTTTTGCCATCGACGCTTCCTTGGCGAATGGCTTACCCTGATCTTTCAGCCACGCCGCACGCTGCACCAGCAGGCGGGCCGCATCATTTTCGGTAGCCATATCAGCCAATTTCCACTGGATGGCCTGATTCTGCCCGATCGGTTTTCCAAATTGAGATCGCTCTTCTGAGTATTTAAGAGACTCTTCCAGGCAACCGCGGGTAATTCCAACCGCAATTGCTCCAATTCCAATCCGACCGCCATTTAGTACCTGCATTGTATCAATAAAGCCGTTATTCAAATCTCCCAAAAGATTTTCCCCGGGGATTTCCACATCTTCCAGGTACAATTCAGTAGTATCTGAGGAGTTCATCCCGAGCTTTTTGAGTTTGGGACCATGACTTAATCCCTTGCGATCACTCTCTACAATGAAAGCGCTGATTCCCTTTGACCCTCGGGATGGATCAGTTTTTGCTATCACAACATGAATACCGCCGACCGATCCCTGGGTGATGAAAATTTTAGATCCATTAAGCACCCATTTATCCCCCTTTTTTTCAGCAGTGCTCTTCATTTGAGAGGCGTCACTGCCCGAGCCAGGCTCGGTTAATGCCCATCCGCCCAAAACTTCGCCGGATGCCAGAGGAGTGAGATATTTGGATTTTTGCTCAGCTGTACCGGCCAATGCGATATGTCCGCTGCACAAAGAAGTATGAGAAGCCAATGTCAGCGCCAGGGACGCATCCCACCGGGCTATTTCTTCCAGGGCTATCGTAAAACTAAGCACATCGGTATTGCCGCCGCCATACTCTTCAGGATGATACATGCCAAGCAATCCCATTTCAGCTAACTGATTCACAAGATCCGAAGGGAACTCACATGCTAAATCCCGTTCAATAACTCCCGGGGCAACATATCGATCAGCGAAATCTCTTACGGATTGCTGAATTAATTCATGTTCTTCTCCCGGTTGAAATGAGAGTGATTGATCAGACATTGTTTCTGTACTCATATTGTTCGTTTATATTTAAATTTTAAAACTATGGAACCGCTTCCAACATTCCTAATTCCATCATCATTACAGGAAATACAAAACAGGGAAGTCAACTTCTCTATTATCTTAAATCCGCTTTAATTCTGGTCGAAAAGGCAATAACCCTGATAGTTATAACAAGGAAATATTTTCACATTTTTCGGCCAGTATCGGTTTCCTCAACCAGGGCCCCGGCTTTGCCTTCCAACACTCTTTGACCTTCTCCTTCTGTCAGTTTTTCCTTATCACTGACTGTAACAAGAAAATAATTAGCACCCGCACGGGCTTCCTGAAGCTGTCCGTCTTTAATCCAGGCGCGACCGCCATCGTGCTGCAGCCGTTTTTTGTTCTTAAATACTTTTGCTTGTTTATGCAGATCCGGAAGATCTTTTCTGTCCATCATAAGTTTTTCGCTCTAATTTTGAGGTCGCGCAAATTTACAATAACCTTTCTCAGATTACAATATCTCAAACGTAATTACATTGCTAAAATATATTTTCCAAGAAATCGGTTTGGAATCGTGTGATCTCTCAATAAATTAGCCCGATCTTACTATTCGCTCTGGCGAGATGAAATTCCAAAAATAAAACATTGAACATATTGGCTGATAAACTGGACATTCTTGCAATTGCCGCTCATCCCGATGATACAGAACTAACCTGTTCCGGCACAATTGCCAAACTATGTAAACAAGGCAAAAAAGTTGGCGTACTTGATCTCACAGAAGGTGAAATGGGAACCCGGGGAACACCTGAGCAACGACTTGAAGAAGCTCAAAAAGCAGCTGAAATACTGGGTCTTACTGTTCGGAGAAACCTCGGTTTACCTGATTGCGGACTTCAAAACACAGAATATCATCAACGGTTGATTATGGAGGTAGTTCGTGAATACCAGCCGGATATCTGCCTGATCAATGCGCCTGACGACCGCCATCCTGATCACCGCGACGCTTCAGCTTTGGTATCCGATGTGTTGTTTTATTCCGGGTTGGAAAAAATTCAAACCTATTACAATACAGGAGACCCACAAAAGCCCTGGCGGCCGAAGCATATCCTCCATTACCTGCAGCATTGGAACCTTGAGCCATCCATAGTTTTTGATATCACAGATTCTATTGAAATTCGCGAACAGGCTATTCTCGCCTTTGAGAGCCAATTCAACAATCCTACTAAACCTGGCGAACCGGAAACCTATGTTTCCACGCCGGAGTTTTTCGAGATGCTGCGCGGTCGGGCACGCCACTATGGACAGCTAATCGGAGTTGAGTTTGGCGAGCCATTCATTTACCGCGGCGGCCCCGTGCCAATGAGCAATTTTGATAATTTGCTTGAGATGAATTTGAAGACGTAAAATTCATCATCGCCCATTCCCCAACCCAAAAAACTCCCGTGCATTTTCACTGGTCAACTTATCTATTTCCTCTAAACTCACCGATTTCACTTCCGCCAGTTTTTCTGCGGTATATTTCATGTAGGAAGGCTCATTTCGCTTGCCGCGTTTAGGATGAGGAGCTAAAAACGGGGCGTCTGTTTCCAGGATAAGCCGATCCATCGGCATTTGGGCTACCCGATCCCCGACTTTAGCATTTTTGAAAGTGGTTACCCCGCCTACTCCAAGGTGCAGATTTAAATCCAATGCCCGTTTTCCTTCATCCACCGAACCTGTAAAACAGTGCCACACGCCACGTAGCCTTCCGTCCTGTTCTTCTTCAATAATATCCAGCAGATCGGTGGTGCTTTCACGGTTATGAAGTACAATCGGTTTATCCAGCGCTTTAGCCACTTCACTGTGAATACGCAAAGATTCTTGCTGATTCGCCACCCAATCCTGCGACCAATAATAATCCAGCCCTGATTCACCCACAGCTACGATATCATCCTGCCTGCAGTGCTCATAAAGCTGATCTTCAAAACCCTTGGGAACTTCACCCACATCACATGGATGTATTCCCGCCATTTTATGAAACCGGATGTCAGGATGGTGCAATTGATCCATCTCATCAAGAGAATCAAATGTTATAGCAGGCATGCAGATATCAGTGATGCCAACTCCGGCGGCCCGGTCGAGCACCTCCTGCAAATCTTCTTTAAACTGATCGAGATATATGTGGCAATGGGTGTCTATCATTTTATAAAAATGTTTTTCTAATAATGGATTGTGGAAGAATTTAAGAGAATACAACGCAAATTTTAAATTTTGTGATGTTTGGCAGATTCTACTCTTGCAAATTACAATCCCAATTCATCCTTTGGCTGTTCACCCGCATCCTATAGATTCATCACGTCAAAATTTATATCCACTCAACTCAAAATGATGAATTCACGCAAGCTTTTGTATTTTATGTCTATTCTTATCCTAAAAACAATCATTTCAAAGCTCAATTTATACGCTCAAATTAGATGGAGCCTCTGATGGGCAGTAAGGTAACGGTGCCATCCTGATGGATTAAAAACCCCTATTATAAGTGCATCACCGATACCATATAAGATGGCATTTGTTTTTAATGCCGGTGAATTACGCTCGGACTTGCGTAAAATCGTCCGGAAAGAAAAAAATGGAAAATATTGAGTTATATGATCCGGGAATGGAACCGTAAATTTAATCATTAACTTTTATGGTTTATAAATAGAATGAGGAGACTTTTTTATTCCTGCATACAATCGAATTACATCACATGAGTACTACATTTGATTTTAACGAGCTTGCGCTGAAACTGCAGCCGCACTATTCCCGGTTTGATGTCGCCAATCGCCTGTTATTCAGCGGTCATTCGCATCAGGCCTGGCCAGATGTAGCCAGAGATGGACAAACCGAGGCCTTTGACAAGGCAGCCACACTTGTAGATGACAAATGGAGCCATGCTTTTGAAAAAGCCGGGAAACTACGCGGATATCTTCGTCAATTCTACGATGATCCCAACGGGCGATATTGCCTTGCAGAAAACACCCATCACCTGTTGATCAAATGGCTTTCGGCGCTCGATCTGCCTCAAACACAGCGGCTTGTGGTAACCGATCTTGAATTCTACACCATTTTCAGACAGACACGCCGTCTGCAGGAAGAAGGAATCGAAATTACAGAGGTGCCCGCTTTGCCACTCGAGGGATTTGCTGATCGTATTGAACAGGCACTTGACCGCCCGGCAACCGCTGTAATGATTTCACGCATCTATTTTGAAAACGCTTTGATCAACCCTGAAATCAAACAGGTAGCTGAAGTATGCCAGAGAAAGAATACTCCACTGTTAATCGATGATTATCACGGCACAAATGTAATTCCGCTCTCCATCCGGGAAAATAATCTGGAAAATATTTACCTTTTGATTGGCGGTTATAAATATATGCAGTGGGGAGAAGGTAATTGCTTTCTCCGGTTTCCGGAAAATTGCCCGTTGCGACCGGTCATAACAGGGTGGTTTGCCTCCTTCTCCACACTTCAGCAACCCCGGCAAAGCTATTCGGTTGAATATGAAGGGGATCAAAAATTTGGCGGAGCAACCTATGATTCTACCTCACAGTATCGCGCAGCCCGGGTGGTTGATTTCTTTCACGAACAGGGCCTTTCACCTGAAGTTTTGCATGCTCAATACCGTGCACAAATCCGGGAAATGTATGAGCGGTTCACCGAACTCGGATTTGAGGAAAGCGTAATCCGGATGAACCATGATTATCCGATCGATTATAATGCCGGATTTCTATCGTTGTATTCACCGCATACGCCTGAACTATATAAAAAACTCAAAGCGAAAGGCGTATTTTGCGATTATCGCGGATATATTTTAAGATTAGGTCCCGCGCCTTATATTAGCAGGGATCAGATCGATGAACTTTTTTCGATTTTAAAGAAAGCGATTCAAGAAATTTTAGCTTCCACCGGGAAAAGCAGGTCACAGTTTGAAAAGCCATAGAATGCTCCACAAATTAAATTATTTCAGCTATGTAAGGTTGATGCAAAAGGATGCTCTTATAATTTGCAGAATCTGACAACAGGGGATGCATCTGAATTCGCAATAACATATATTGCACATATTCATAAACGAAATTAAGGAAAACGACATGTCCCAAACCGAACGACAAAAAGCACTTGACCTGGCGGTTGGCCAGATTGAAAAGACACACGGTAAAGGCACCATCATGAAGCTGGGTGATCAGCCTCTTCATAATGTGCCGAGCATTTCTACTGGTTCGCTCTCTGTTGATCACGCGCTTGGCATAGGCGGGGTACCGCGAGGTCGTGTCACTGAGATTTACGGACCGGAATCAAGCGGTAAAACGACTCTGGCTCTTCACGTAATTGCGGAAGCTCAGCGAAGTGGTGGTCACGCCGCTATGATTGACGCCGAACACGCATTCGATCCGAAATACGGAAAGGCTCTCGGTATCAATATTGAGGAACTGCTTATTTCCCAGCCGGACAGCGGCGAGCAGGCTCTCGAAATCACCGAAACTCTTATCCGCTCCGCTGCCCTCGATGTGGTTGTTGTGGATTCGGTTGCCGCCCTTGTCCCTCGGGCCGAACTGGATGGTGAAATGGGCGATTCTCAGGTCGGGTTACAGGCACGGCTGATGTCTCAGGCGCTGCGAAAGCTGACCGGCATCGTGAGCAAAACCCGCACTTCAGTGATCTTCATCAACCAGTTACGTGAGAAAATCGGAGTGATGTTCGGCAATCCTGAAACCACAACCGGCGGGCGTGCATTGAAATTCTACTCCTCCGTCCGGATGGACATTCGACGTATCGGTGCCATCAAAAAAGGAGATGAAGTGACCGGAAACCGCACCAAGCTTAAAGTTGTAAAAAACAAAGTAGCGCCGCCTTTTAAGGAAGTGGAATTTAATATCATGTATGGTCAGGGAATTTCCCGAATAGGCGAACTGCTGGATCTTGCCGTCAATTATGATATCATCCAAAAGCGGGGCAGCTGGTTCCGGTATGATGGCGAGCCTATTGGTCAGGGTTCTGATTCTGCGATGCAATTTTTGCAGGAAGATGAGAATTTACGCAATAAGATCGAAGATATGGTCCGCGAAAAGATGTTCCCGGAATCCGAAAGTGAAGGGCAGGATCAGAAAGAACAATCCGGCAAGAAGGCTAAAAAATCAGAAAAAACGGAAAAAGAACCGACTAATAATCAATGAATGATGATCCGGATATCGATTTTTCGTTATTACCCGGAATTTGCACAGCCTTAACTCCCCAGAAAAAAAATCCAAACCGGTATTCAGTGTTTGTAGATGACCAGTTTCTGTGCGGGGCTGAAGCAAAAGCCATCAGAGAGTGTAAGTTAGAAAAAGGAACGGAACTGAATGAGACGCTCATCCGGCAGCTTTTAAAGCTGGATGAGCGTTTACGTTTAAATCTACAGTGTTACCGGTGGTTGGCGAGGAGAGCGCACAGCTGCAAGGAACTGCGAGATAAGGCCCTACGCAAAAACTACACTGGTGAAATCATTTCGGAAGTGCTCGCAGAATTGGAGTCTGACGGGTGGATTGATGACCGTACATTCGCACAGGATTTTGCCGAAACTCAATTCAAAAGAAAACAGTGGGGACCGTCAAAAATTCGATCTGCCCTGCAACAAAAGGGAATACCCGACCCGTTGATATATAAGGCGGTGGAGCAGCTTGATGATGAATCTCAACTTGATTCTCTGCTGATCTTAATACGAAAAAATCGTGGAAAACTGCAACGAGAAGCCGATTTGCAAAAACGAAAACATAAACTCGTTGATTTACTTCGCAGGAAAGGTTACCATCCCGATGTAATTTTCCGGCATATTGATACACTTACACAACACCTGAGCGATGAAACGACCGACATTTGATACTGTAATAAGAGGACTTATAGGTATCGCTCTTGCCGCTGTTGTGCTGGTGGTGGTAATGCGATTCTCCACGTTGGTGGCATATGTAGCCATTGCCCTCATTATCTCCTACATTCTAGAGCCGTTTGTCAACCGGATGCAGGCTGCCGGGCTGCATCGCACCTTGGCCATATTCATTGTAATTGCCACGCTTGGTGTGTTATTGGTTTGGGTTTCTACAACTATTGTTCCGGTAATTGCCAATCAACTTATTCTACTAACTCAGCAATTGAATATTGATACCCTGGATGATGTTGTAAGACAAATTGAGCAACAAATACTGGAAGTGTTGCCGATGTTGCCACAGGGTTTTCTGCGTGATAACCTTATTGAAGTTACCGAAAACCTGTTCGATATGGATGCCATGCCCGAAACCATTGGTTCAATCATCGATGTTTTTGCCGACGTGTTCTGGGCGGTGCTGGTAATTCCTTTAACGACCTTTTTCTTTTTGAGAGATGGAAGCAAAATCCGCAGAAATCTCCTTCGGGCAGTACCTAATCGCTATTTTGAAACTACTCTTACTTTGATTAACAAAGTAGAAACACGATTAGGATTTTATTTTAAAAGTATTGGGATACAAAGTATTATGGTTGCCCTCACTTCATGGGCATTCTTAAGTCTGGCCGGATTGAATAACGCCCTCTCAGTAGGAGTAGCAGCCGGTGCCGCCAATGTGATCCCCTATTTCGGACCCATAATCGGATACTTTTTATCCGTAATAGTCGCCATATTTGAAACAGGTGATTTTTCTCTGGTGCTATTTTGCATTCTTGCCATTATGGGCACACAGATAATTGATAATATGATATTCCAGCCGTTCATCTTTTCATACTCAGCTGACCTGCACCCTCTGCTTGTACTGTTTGTTGTTCTGATTGGAGCCGAGCTTGCCGGCATCATTGGAATGTTGTTTGCCGTACCTATCGCTGCAAGTATCAAAATTACGATAAACCAACTTTCCTGGAGTTTACAAAACTACTATGTCTTCCGAGCACCAAGCTGATTTTCTCCCGCTGCGGCCACTTCCCGATCAAGGCACTATCGGAGTGATAGCGCCATCCTCCCCTATAAATCAGGATAAGCTGCAACGTGGAATAGCTTATCTGGAACAGTACGGCTACCGGATAAAAACAGGAAAAAGCTGCCACTCTGCAGAAACATACCTTGCCGGACCGGACGAGCTCCGAGCCGGAGATTTAATGGAAATGGTGAATGATGACGAAGTTGATGCTATTTTTTGCGCACGCGGCGGCTTTGGAAGTCTGCGTATCCTCGAAATGCTGGACTATGACCTGATTGCTGCCAAACGAAAAATGATTGTCGGCTACAGCGACGTCACCGCACTGCATTGGGCAATTTTTGCCCGAACCGGATTACCCGGTTTCTCCGCCGGTATGGTTGCCTCTGATTTTGGCAAAGAAAAAGTAAATCCAACTTTTGAAAAGTGGTTTTGGCCACTGATTAAACACGGAAAATTTGACCTCACTTTACAGGCAGATGGGATTTCACCTCAAAAAATTAGCGGTACTGCAATGACAGGCACGCTATCAGTCTTGACCAAACTTATAGGTACCCGATTTTATCCGGAAATTCAGGATCCCGTTTTTATTTTTGAAGATATCGAAGAATCAATGCACAAAATTGAGGGTTTCTTTCAGCACCTGATCATGGCCGGTAAATTTAAACAACTTCGGGCATTGCTCCTCGGCTTTTTTACACCTGATCCAAACGATCCAAATGGAGATATTACAAATCCGGATGAAATTTTTTCTCGTATTTTGGATGATATCAATGTGCCGGCACTCACCGGCCTCAGTTATGGCCATATAGATCCCAAAATTGCCATGCCGGTCGGGCTGCCTGTGGAACTGAAAATCGATCAGCAGCAAGCGTATTTATCTCTGGCAGCAAATCCTTTCCGAAAATGAAGCCATCCATTGTAGTCTTTGCTTCCGGTTCCGGCTCAAATTTTCAGGCGCTTATTGACGCATGTCGCGATAACCGGATTCCTGCAACCATCAAAGGATTGATAGTTACCCGTGAAGATGCGGGAGCTGTTGAAAGAGCCAAAAATCACGGAATCCCGTATCGGGTCTTGAGCAAGTCAGATTTCAACAGCAACGAAGATTTAGCTGATGCGATAAATCACCATCTTGATAAATGGAATCCTTCTTTAATCATCCTGGCCGGATATCTTGAGAAACTCCCGGTTGAAGTAATTGAACAAAACAGCTGCCCGATTATAAATATCCACCCTTCCCTTCTGCCTAAATATGGCGGTAAAGGCTATTACGGAATAAAGGTGCACCGCGCTGTTATTGAAAACGGGGATAAAGAAAGTGGTTGCACCACTCACCTTGTAACACCCAACTACGATGAAGGGCAAATTTTAAATCAGGCGCATGTTCCGGTATATGAAAATGATACTCCGGAAACACTGGCGGGGCGAATCAGGCCACATGAACACCGGATTTTAATAGAAACCGTAAATCAATTAATACATAATTCGACGTGATCCATAAAAGTAAAATTCAACTCAGTGACCAGTCTGTGAGAATTAAGCGGGCATTAATTTCGGTATCGGATAAAACCGGTATCACACAGCTCTCACACTTACTTAATAATCATAATATAGAGATCTTATCCACCGGCGGAACGGCAAAAGCTCTTGAAGATGCCGGGATTTCGGTTACCGATATCAGTGAATTAACCGGATTCCCCGAATGTTTTGACGGCAGATTGAAGACTCTTCATCCCAAGGTCCATGGCGGACTGTTAGCACGCAGGTCTCTGGAAAAAGATCAAGAGGATATGAAACAACATGGTATCTCCGGAATTGATCTGCTGATCGTCAACCTCTACCCTTTTGAACAGGCAATTTCCCGCAGTGAAACAACCATCGCTGATGCATACGAAAATATTGATATAGGCGGCCCCGCCATGATTCGCGCGGCAGCAAAAAATGTGAATGATGTCTGTGTAGTTACGACTCCTGATGACTACGAAAGGCTCAGTGGCGAAATTCATCAAAATGACGGATCGGTGTCGGCTGAGTTCCGTAAAAAAATGTCGCAAAAAGCTTTTAGTCTCACCGCCAGATACGATGCTGCGATTGCTAATTATTTAATCAAAGAAGAAGATCAACCCGGATCATTACATGTCGGGGAAAACCTCCATGAGCCGCTGCGATACGGCGAAAATCCACATCAAAAAGCTGCGGTATACGGTAATCCCGATAACTATTTCGAATGTTTTCACGGAAAGCAGCTCAGCTACAACAACTATCTGGATATTGAAGCCGCATTAAATTTCATCGCAGAATTTGATCAATCCCGTGCGGTATGTGGAATTTTTAAACACACAGTTCCATGCGGGGCAGCTTGTTCCGAAACATTAAGCGCTGCCTGGGAACACGCATTTGCTACAGATAAGGTTTCACCGTTCGGGGGGATTGTAGTGGTAAATCAAAAACTGGATTCAGAAACTGCCCGTAAAGTCGATGAGATTTTTACAGAACTAATCCTGGCTCCTGATTTTTCAGAAGACGCCCTTGCCTTATTGAAGGAAAAATCAAATCGCAGATTAATCAGATTTTCTGAGGATGTTTTTGGCCGGAGCCATCAAAGTCGTTGGAATTACCGAAAAACCACCGGGGGTGCACTTCTTCAGGAATCTGATTTAAACATGATTACCATTGATGACCTCAGCTATGTAACCGAAAATCATCCGTCAGAACAACAGGTTGAAGATCTGCTTTTTGCCTGGAAAGTAGCAAAACACGTAAAATCCAACGCGATTGTATTTGCATCGCATGGTAAAACGTTAGGAATAGGTGGCGGCCAACCAAGCCGGGTCGACTCCACAGAGCTTGCAATTCGTAAAGCTGATAATGCAGGCCTATCACTAACAGGAAGCGCTGTTGCATCTGATGCATTTTTCCCGTTTCCGGATGGAGTAGAAGCACTGGCAGGCGCTGGTGCTACATCTGTTATTCAACCCGGTGGAAGTGTCCGTGACGATCAGGTGATACAAACTGCTGATGATCACCAGCTTTGTATGGTATTTTCCGGTATGCGACACTTCTGGCATTAACTTA
Source organism: uncultured Chitinophagales bacterium (assembly GCA_964505385.1). GTDB lineage: Bacteria > Bacteroidota > Rhodothermia > Balneolales > Natronogracilivirgulaceae > SLJN01. Next base: position 8,539 of record CAZDIA010000035.1, on the reverse strand, counting down.
ACTTACTATAAAAGCGACTCTAGTTGCACCATGTGTTATAAATTGCCGGGAAAGTTTGTATGGGCAGTTTCTCGTTAGTCGTTAGTCGTTTCTTGTTTGGCAAACGACTAACAACTAACGACGAACGAGAAACGGATAACACGGTTACAACTACAATCACTGAATGAGGCCATATAAAGTGGTGATAGGAACTTGAGTTAAGTCTCGTTAGCTATTGGTTAAACTTGTGATAGCAATGACAGACTGGATAATTTTAGCAGATTTGGCAGACGAGTTAATGCTCAACAGAAATGAATGCAAATTTACTGCTAAAAATGCACTTATGAATTCGCAAATCATTAACTATAATCGTAAATTATGGAATTAGTCCATACGAGAAATCCATATTCCTTACTTCCATGCCTGATACTAAAACCGAACAACAGAACCTAACGCAAAACAAGGTTAATAATAAGCAGAATAACACTCAACAAAAGCCGCAAAAGAGAAAGGATAGCGCTCCGGCCGGCCTTTTTGATTGGCTCTATACTGATATTGCGATTGACCTTGGAACTGCTAACACCCTCATCTATTCCCGGCAACAAGGTATTGTGTTAAACGAGCCCTCAATTGTTGCATTAAACAGTAGCGGTCAGGCGGTTGCTGTTGGCCATGAAGCACGATTGATGCATGAAAAGACACACAGCCAGATTCGTACAGTGCGCCCGTTGTGCGACGGCGTTATCGCAGATTTTGAGGTTGCCGAACAGATGATCCGCGGGATGATCAAGAAAGTTAAGCTGAAATGGTATACCGGAACCCGAAAAATGGTGATCTGCGTACCCAGCGGAATTACCGAGGTTGAAAAAAGAGCCGTGAGGGATAGCGCTGAACACGCCGGAGCCAAAGAAGTTTTTTTGGTGGAGGAACCGATGGCCGCAGCCATTGGTATCGGCTTGGATGTGCATGAGCCGGTCGGCAACATGATCCTCGATATTGGAGGGGGTACAACCGAAATTGCTGTAATTGCTCTCTCCGGCATTGTCTATTCCAAATCTGTGCGGCTTGGCGGTGATGAGCTTAACGATGACATCATTAATTACTTCCGGCGCAATCACAATCTGTTAATTGGTGAACGAACAGCCGAACAGGTTAAATGTATGATCGGTTCAGCCGCACCAATGGATGAGGAGCTTGAAATTACCACAAAGGGAAGAGACCTTGTTAACGGCGTGCCCCGAACTCGAACGGTAACCTCCAAAGAAATCCGTGAAGCTATCTCTGAATCCGTCAATACCATTATTGAAGCGGTAACCAAATCCCTGGAACAAACCCCGCCGGAACTTTCTGCTGATATTCTGGACCGAGGAATTTTCCTGACCGGCGGCGGTGCCTTGCTGAAAAATCTTGACAAACTTATAATGGAAACAACGGATTTGCCGGTACACATTGCTGAAGACCCACTTACTGCGGTAGTACGTGGAACCGGTTCAGTACTCGATGATATTGAATACTATCGCAGCGTCCTGTCCTAATTTCTGACCTTAAGTTAATGCAAACCGATCGATCTCAACATCGTGAAATCTGGGATTATGTTCTTACCGGTCTGTTTATACTTTTATCTATAGCACTTCTTGTATCCCGGCATGACGGTGGATTGCACAATTTAAGGCAAGCCTCTGTAGTTGCGATGAGTTATATGGAGCAACCATTATCTATGGCAAGGGTCTATCGGGAAGCATTACAAACTAATGAGGAGCTCAGGCAACAGAATATTCAACTGATGGATGAACTATCCAGGTTACGTTCCGCACAACAGGAAAACCTGGAGCTCAGAAGAATGCTCGACTTTCCGGAACCTGATACTCCGGATCTGGAGCCTGTACGGATCGTCAGTAAAAATCTAACCGGTGTAAACAACAGCCTTACCATTGATGCCGGTCATAATGATGGAGTCTCTGTTGGAATGCCGCTGGTTCACTCAGATGGTTTCGTAGGCAATGTAATTTTGACTTCTGCTAATTACAGCCAGGTACTGCCGTTTCAAAACCCGATGTTTCGCCTTAGCGGTCGTATACAAGGCTTGCGCGCATACGGGATTTTATCCTGGGAAGTTGATCGTTTTGAAGAACTGGTAATGGATTATGTGCCGCAAACCGTCAATGTAGAAACCGGCTCCATAGTGGAAACTTCCGGTGCGACAGACCAATTCCCCGCTCATATCCCGATCGGCGAAGTTACCCGAACCGAACCGCAAGAAGGCCGGGACACGCAACGGATTTACCTTAGGCCTTTTGTCTCTCTGAATCAGGTATCAGAAGCTTTTGTGATGAAGTATACCAGCGATGCCGAACTGGACAGTCTTCTTATGGAGTATCAGATGCAATTTCAATGAAAAATCAGATTACTCGTGATATTTTAGTGGGGGCCGGATGTGTTGCACTTCAGATCGTGTTGTTCAGACACATCACTATTTTCGGTGCCAGCCCTGATATCGTTTTGGTTTATCTGCTTTGGATCATGGTTACACGTGACCGAACTACCGCGATCATTCACGGTGCAGCTCTCGGTTTTGCGGCTGACTTTTTTCTGGATACCTGGGGACTTAATATGCTTTCCAAAACGTTATTAGCATTCTTAGGATATCCTTTTACCCCAAAAATTGAAGATACAAAACTACTGTATTCCCAGGTGTTTGTTATTATCTTACTTGCAGGCCTCTTTCACAACCTCATCTTCACGGGCGTAGCTCAGTTTGCAGAAGTATTTGAAGTAGGTCATCTTTTCTGGGTATATTGGATTGGCAACAGTCTGCTTACCGCAATGATTGGGACATTCTTTTATCTGTTTAAATACAATTAACTGCAATGAAAGAATTCTCCGATAATAACAGAATACATATCTCGATCCGGGTTCTGCAAATTGTGGTGATTACCATCCTCTTGATTATCATCGGCAGGCTCTTCCAGCTTCAGATTATAGATTACGACAAATACGGTCCACTCAGCCAGCAAAACACCATTCAGCTTGAATATATTAATCCTGCCCGAGGTTTAATTTACGACAACAGCGGAGAGCTGATCGTTGATAATGAGCCTACTTATACAATTACTGTAACTCCGGCTAACTTCCGAATTGAAGATATCCCGCTGCTTTCAGAGATTACCGGTGAAAGCGAAGAGGAAATACAAGAGCGAATCATGGCGGCACGCAATTATTCGTGGCACCGCCCTTCACGGATGTTCACCGAGGTAGATTTTGAGGTATTCTCCGCCATCCAGGAAAATCTTTGGCGGCTCCCCGGTATTGGCCATCAAATTGATTCCAAGAGAAGTTACTCTTCTGATCTCAAAGCGTCTCATCTTTTAGGATATCTGCGCGAAATATCCGAACAACAGTACAGAAGGTCAGACACATACAGGCTTGGCGACCGATCCGGCCGATCCGGAATAGAGCAGGTATACGAAGACGTTTTGCGGGGTCAAACAGGGACTTCTTACCAGCGCGTTAATGCATTCGGACAGACCGTTGGATCCTACGAAGGTGGCTCTCATGATGTAAATCCCACCAAAGGTGCCGACATTCATACCAACATCGACCGAAACCTGCAGGTTCTTGCAGAAGAGTTAATGGAAGGTAAAACCGGTGGTCTTGTTGCAATGGATACCCGTGACGGTGGTGTCCTTAGCATGGTTAGTTCACCACAATTTGATGTTGATAGATTGGCAGGAAGAATAGACCGGGATTACTGGCAAAGTATCAATGCGGACTCCACCCGGCCGATGTTTAACAGAGCCATCTCAACAATGCAACCTCCGGGCTCAACTGTAAAGCCTATGATGGGTATGCTTGGCAAAGAGTTGCAATTGATTGATGATGAACACACAGTCTACTGTGATGGTAGTTTTTATCGTGGGCGCCATTATTATTGTCTGGATGATCATGGGCATCAAAATCTTGAACAGGCCATCGCAAACTCCTGCAATACTTACTTCTTTAGCCTCATGAATGATATCATCAATAATTATGATATCAATACCTGGAACCGGCTCGCCTCCGAACTCGGTTTCGGGCAACGAACTCAAATTGACCTCCCCTCAGAAACTATGGGGATTTTGCCGGACAGCACCTATTATGACCGGATATTTGGTGAAAATATGTGGGGGCCAGGTGATTTAATGAATCTCGGCATCGGCCAGGGTACATTTTCGGTTTCACCGCTGCAAATGGCATCATTTACTACCATGCTGGCAAACCGGGGAACCTCTTACAAGCCCAGACTGGTAGATCGGATAGTTCATGCGGATGGTACAGAATCCCGAAACCAGCCTGAAAACCAGTCTGTTGACTGGCTTAATCCAAGCTCTTTTGATGCCATTGAGCAAGGTATGATAGGTGCGGTTACCGAGGGTTCAGGAAGGTTTTATCTCGAGCATATGGATGGTTTTGAAGCTGCCGGTAAAACAGGAACTTCTCAAAACCCGCATGGCTTAAACCACGGGTGGTTCATGGCATATGCTCCGGTTGATGACCCTGAAATTGCTGTTGCCGTGATGCTTGAAAATTCCGGCTTTGGCTCGATTTCGGCTGCACCTATTGTGGCTTTATTGCTCGAGAAGTATTTCAACGGAGAAGTCACACATTGGATCAAAGATTATGTGCTCAATTTTGAACCAAGAGAAGAAGAAGAATCCGATGAGGAAGAGGTGCAGGAAGAAGTCATTGAGGAAGTGATTGAGGAAGAACAATGAACGATTGGTATAAAAAATTTGACTGGGTTCTTTTTGTCTGCTGGGCATCCCTGGCCTTAATTGGCCTCATAGCCATCTATAGCGCTACACAAGGGCCGGTCGCCGATTTTCTGCCATCATACATTCAGCAAAATTTCCTGAATCAGTCTATTTGGATTTTCATTTCTCTTCTGGCCATCATTGGGATTCAGTTTACCTCACCGAGATCCTTCCAGCAAATTGCAATTCTGTTATATATGATCTGCATTATTCTGGGAGTATTGACCATTTTTTTTGGAACTGAATCAGGCGGAGCAAAAAGGTGGCTTGTTATCGGCGGGCTAAGGATTCAGATATCCGAGTTTATGAAGCTGGCAACCGTTCTTGTAGTTGCCCATTTCCTGACCAGCAGAAGAGATATTTCGGCGGAAAAACTCACTCCATCTATAATTTCAGTTGGATTGATGCTTCTGCCAGCCGCTATCGTTTTTCTTCAAAATGATACCGGAACTGCTCTGGTTATGCTTGCCCTTATTCCCATTATGCTTTTTTGGTCCGGTTTGCCTTATGGAATATCCTTATTTATCGTCTCGCCAGCCATTGTCGGATATTTTGCTATACTTAATTGGCAGTGGGGTATGATCGCCACCATTGTACTAACACTTGGGGTGTTTTTGATACAGCGCCGGCCTTATCTCACTGTTGCTACTTTTGCTGTAGGAAAGCTCATTATAATCGGAGTTCAGGTTGCCTTATACCAGATTCTTCAGCCTTATCAGCTGGCCCGCATTGAAGCTTTCATCAACCCGTCACTCGATCCGGAGGGAGCCGGCTGGAATGTGATGCAGGCAAAAACGGCAATCGGATCAGGCGGGTTATTCGGGAAAGGATTTTTGGAGGGAACACAAACGCAGTTACGCTTTCTGCCGGAACAATGGACCGACTTTATTTTTCCCGTTATCGCGGAAGAATTCGGGTTCCTGGGAGCAATCGTGGTTATTATTGTTTTCGGAGTCTTGCTCCTTCGACTTTTAAATAATGCAGCAAGCCATAAACACCCGTTCGCTCAGCTGGTAATGGTTGGTGTTGCCGGAGTATTTTTAATGCATATAATCATCAATATCGGCAGTGCAACGGGTTTATTTCCGGTCATTGGACTGCCTCTGCCTTTTGTGAGCTACGGTGGTTCGGCTTTCCTCGCCTACTCTCTGATGATCGCTATTTGCCTGAATATGAAATTTCATCAACGCAACTTCAGTATTTACACCTGATATTCTTTCTTCGTGCCGAGCTTAAACGATCGGCGGTGATGCGATGTAATCCCATACTCTTCCAAACCGGAATAATGTTTTCTGGTAGGATAGCCAACATTTGTATCCCATCCGAAAAATGGAAGCTGCTGGTGTAGATTATACATCAACTCATCACGATATACTTTAGCCAGAATGGAAGCTGCTGCAATACTTGCTGATCTGGAATCACCCTTAATCAGACATTTACCGGGGATTGGCACGGAGGGATATTGTTTGCCGTCAACCAATAAATATTCTGCGTGAGGCAAGCTCTTATTTACACATTTTTCCATCGCCACGATGCTTGCCCAGTAAATATTCAACCGATCTATTTCATCAACATCGCACTCCCGAATGGTCCAGTAAAATGCATTTTCTTTGATATTTCGTGCGATTTCTACCCGTTCTTCAGCTGTTAATACTTTGCTGTCGTTGAGCCCGTCAATGGGTTTGCTTTGATTCAATATCACGCCGGCAGCAACAACCGGTCCGGCAAGGCAGCCTCGCCCGACCTCATCAAGTCCAAGAATGCCATTTATGCCTTCAGCCCATAGCAGGGTTTCAAAGTGATAGAGACCTTCGGTAGGGTTTTCCATGAAATCTTCTGATTCATCTTTTTGATCTGTCTTGAAAATAAGCAATCAAAAGAAGAAGTGTAATTCCCTAATTTTAATTTAGCCCATTTCTGATTGAAAGCTATTTACAGATAAAGTGCTCGTGAAACCGGAAGTTAATCTCTTCCTCTTCGTTTTCTCAAAGCATCTCTTCCGTAATTCTCTTTAAATTTTTCAAGCTGATGATCATCAAGTATTTCGGAGAGATCACTAATGAATTCATCATGTAGCTGATTCAGGGTATCACCCGCTAATTCACGATGCCGGTCCACTATCTCCCTGTTTGCTCTGCGATTCTCTCTGACTTTATCAAAAAACTGTTCTTTTTGATGTTCGGTAAGCTCCAGATCCTTTGTCATTTTTTCCCTGAACTGACGGTATGAGCGCGATTCACGGTCATTTTCCTTTTCGGCTTCCGCTCTCTCTTCGGTTTCAGGTTTGGTATACACCTCATCGACCGGTGCAATCATATATCCGGTAACCCCACCGAGTAAAAAAGTGATTATAAAAGTAATTACAGCAAGTATTTTAGTTTTACTCATTATTCTTCCTCAAGCTCACTGAAAAACCAAATTTCAGATTCATCAGCAATAGATTCGGTATTATTTTCATATATCCATTCAAACAGTGCATCTTCGGCAACTGCCGGCTGCTGGTCGATAAGCAAATGCATTCCCGTTGCAAAAACAGCAAGCAACAATGATGCAGCCAAAAAATACCTTTTGAACATTACCACCACTGTTGAATAAAACGGATTTTCAAGATGCGAACGGAGCATCCTAAGTTGTTCAATACCCGGTCTGACTTCCGGTATTGCCGTTTCAAGGGCTCCGGACAACTCTTCAGAACGCATAGCCTGATACTCTTCCTCAAGGTCCGGGTAATTTTGTAATTCGGATTCCAGTTTCCGTAACTCCCCGGATGTGAGATGTCCGTCTATTGCTTCTGTAATTTTTTGTTGAAGTTTTTCCCGCTTCATGATTCGTATCCCAGCTTAATCATTTCTGATTTTAATTGTGTGCGGGCACGGAACAATTTACTTTTTACCGTTCCCACTTCAAGATCCGTTATTTCTGAGATCTCCTCGTATTTGAGCTGTTGAAGATGTTTAAGCACAATTAATAATCTCATTTCTTCCTGAAGATTTCCCAGCGCTTTTTTGAGCAGTTTATCGCGTTCGCGCTGTTCCATATCATCAGGTTCATTGTCATTTTCTTTATTTAAAATTTCTTCATTAAATTCCACCAGGTTTTTCTCTCCCCGGCTTTTAAGTTTGCGCATGGCATCAATACACGTATTTCTGGCTATTCGATATAACCAGGTGTAAACCGATGAGGAACCTGCAAAAGACTCAAGGTTGCGAAATGCTTTTAAGAACGTTTCCTGAGTTAAGTCGTCGGCATCCAATCCGGTGCCGGCTATATAGCCGCTTATTGTTCTGTTTACCCGCGCATAATAAGTTTCAAGGTTTTTATTTAAGTCTTCCCTGGTAGCCTGAAGCCTCGCATCTACAGCGGATGTCGATTTGCCATCCTGCCCCTGCATTAATGCCGTTTCGATTAATGCCTGGATAATCTGGATTGCGGGATTACTATGCATAGAATTGATTGAACCCGGCATTTGCGATCTCTATTCTATCTTTGTGGGCGTCTGCATTCTTTGTATCGAGTATCTCCCTGTGAACGTTCAGCTTTCCACTATTAATGCCAATGTCAGTGTATTGTTCCATCAATAATTTGATTTAACACTTAATTAGTATCTGTAACAAATCTTCAAGTGCCCTAAGAAAACGCTAAGATCAAGGCGCGCTCCGTCCCGAATTCATTCGGGACGAGCTGAAGGAAGATATTGGCGTTTTCTTAGAGGCACTCAGTAGTGTCCGGTTAAATGTCAAAGAGTCCCAACTGGTTAGCTTGAGAGGCTC
>CAZDIA010000034.1:0-31263 GCA_964505385.1 uncultured Chitinophagales bacterium | reverse complement strand
AGCCTCTCAAGCTAACCAGTTGGGACTCTTTGACATTTAACCGGACACTACTGTGTTTACTTATTAAAAATTTTTACGAAACAGGGCATTCAGAAAAAACACTATTCTGCCAAAGAATACCGGAATTGAAATTATAAAGCCCAAAAACTTTGGACTGAGCATCGAGCAGCGTATCTTTGATTCTTCTAATTGCACAGAACTATTTCGACATATGACTCATTACGATTTATCAACTATAAAATTCATTTATTTCGATCTGGACGATACGTTATTGGATCATAAATCTGCCCAGAAAACTGCCCTTGAAAAAACGTTGCAGCATCTTTCCTACTTGCAGCATATCCCTCTGAGTGAGTTTCAGTCTGCTTACTATGAGCATAATCAAGAGTTGTGGGGATTATATAATCATGGAAAAATTACCAAAGAAGAGCTTAAATACCGGCGCATAGCAGAGACGCTGGAGGCATTCGGCATTGATAAATCTCATTATAAGGAAGTCAATGAGGTTTACATGCGCTACTACGAGCAATCCTGGGATTGGATAGAAGGAGCTGAAAACGCTTACCGGATGGCTAAACAAAAACTTCCGGTGGGGATTATCACCAACGGTTTTGTGGAAACCCAATATAAAAAGCTCGAGAAGTTTGGTTTGTTAGAAGACGGTGCCCAAACAATTGTTTCAGAAGAGGTGGGCTACCTTAAACCAAATCCCCGCATTTTTGAATATGCTATTGAAAAAGCCGGAGTCGAACCGTTTGAAGTTCTGCATGTTGGTGATTCTTATGAATCCGATATTCAGGGCGGAGATGCTGCCGGTGTGAAAACGGCTTGGTATATCAACGGACAACAGATTAGCCAGAATGGCAAAGCAGACATTGTTTTTGATGATTTCAGTAAATTTTCACGCCTTTTACAAAATAATATTTCTCATTCATGACTATCAAAACCCGCGAACCCGAGGTAACATTAGAACTTGCCCGCGAGCATGGACTAACCGCTGATGAATTTGAAAAAATCAAAGAGTTTTTAGGCCGTACGCCCACGTTTACCGAACTTGGTGTTTATTCGGTGATGTGGAGTGAGCACTGCTCGTACAAAAACTCCATCAAAGTGATAAAGACCCTGCCAAATACCGGTGATCAGTTATTGGTTGGAGCCGGTGAAGAGAATGCGGGGTTGGTTGATATCGGGGACGGACTGGCATGCGCCTTTAAAATTGAAAGTCATAATCATCCTTCGGCGGTGGAACCGTATCAGGGAGCGGCGACGGGAGTCGGCGGGATTCACCGCGATATTTTTACTATGGGCGCCCGGCCGATTGCGGCACTAAACTCATTGCGCTTTGGATCAATGCAGGAGCCGCGGGTTCGCTATCTGCTTGATGGTGTAGTCCGCGGCATCGCAGACTACGGGAACTCCTTTGGCGTGCCGACTGTGGGCGGTGAGATTTATTTTGATAAAAGCTATGAAGGCAACCCGCTTGTAAATGCTATGAGTGTAGGCATTGTAAAAGCAGGAGAAACCGTATCTGCAGCAGCCGAGGGAGTAGGCAACCCGGTATTGATAGTCGGCTCAAGCACCGGCCGTGATGGTATTCATGGTGCGACGTTTGCATCTGAAGAGATCAGTGAAGAAAGTGAAGCTAAGCGGCCGAGTGTTCAGGTTGGTGATCCTTTCACTGAAAAACTTCTCCTTGAAGCGTCCCTGGAAGCGCTGAAAACCGGCGCTATCACAGGAATGCAGGATATGGGTGCTGCTGGAATAAGCTGCTCTTCTTCGGAGATGAGTGCAAAATCCGGCACGGGTATGAATATCAACCTGGATAAAGTACCAATGCGTGAAGAGGGTATGACTGCTTATGAGTTGCTGCTTTCCGAAAGTCAGGAGCGTATGTTGGTGGTTGCCGAAAAAGGTCGTGAGCAGGATGTAATCGATGTGTATGAAAAGTGGGATTTGAACGCGGTGGTTATTGGTGAGGTGACCGATAACGGCAGAGTGGTGTACTCACAAAACGGCGAAGTGAAAGCGGATATGCCGGCTGACAGCCTGGTTTTAGGAGGTGGCGCCCCGCAGTATGATCGTGAAACCCAAAAGCCTGAATATCTTAAGGAGACCTCTTCATTTGATGAATCATCAGTGCCGGAACCTGATAGCTATGCTGAAGTTCTTAAAGAATTGCTTCAATCCCCGAATATCGCATCACGGCGGTGGGTGTTCGAGCAGTATGATCATATGGTTCGCACCAATACTATAGCGGGACCCGGGCCGACAGATGCCGGAGTCGTACGTATAAAAGGGACGAATAAAGCACTATCGATGAAGACCGATTGCAATGGCCGGTATGTATACCTGAATCCGCGCAAGGGTGGTCAGATTGCCGTTGCAGAGTCCGCGCGTAATGTTGTTTGTTCGGGTGCCAAACCGGTGGCGATTACCAATTGCCTGAATTTCGGCAACCCTTATAAGCCGGAGGTCTACTGGGTCTTCAAGGAAGCTGTAGGTGGCATGGGTGATGCCTGCCGAAAACTGAATACGCCTGTAACCGGAGGTAATGTGAGTTTTTATAATGAAAACCCGCGAGCGGCAGTATTCCCCACACCGGTAGTGGGAATGCTTGGTTGGATTGAAAATTACCAAAGAGATCTGACCACTGCAGGTTTTAAGCTATCCGGAGATGATATCTGGTATCTTGGAGCAGATCGAAATGGAATCGGTGGCTCGGAATATTTAAGCCACATTCACGATACCACTTCAGGTGATGCCCCCGATCTTGATCTTGATTTCGAGGTAAAACTTCAAGCGACGTTACTCGATTTGATTCAGCAGGGATACATAGCCGCAGCACACGATGTTTCCGACGGTGGTTTGGCCGTCGCAATTGCCGAAATGGCAATATTCGGAGAAATCGGTGCTAATGTAACTCTGGATGAAATTCCCGCCGACACAATGCAATCCCTCTGGTTTGGTGAGGCGCAATCCGGAGTGGTTGTTGCGGTAAATCCCAATCATCGAAACAGTTTGATTGATGCAACGCAACAAGCGAATATCCCGGCTTACAGGCTTGGGCAAACCGGTGGAGATCAACTGATCATAGAAGAGGAGAAAATGGATGTTAGTGAGCTTAAAACTTTATATGAGAAGCTGTTACCCTCAAAAATAAATATTTAAGACACTATTTAATTGCCAGGGCATTAATTCAGAGTTTTGCAAATGAATGTCGGGTTTCTTCGTTTGGCAAAACATAAACCAAACAAACAGAGGTAATGATGTCTAAAATTAAATTCATTTTTATAGCAGTATTCATCCCGTTTATCCTCGCCTTTGTTGCAAAGGCTGAAAAATCACCCACAGAACTGGTAGCAATTCTGGTTTACGCCGATTGGTGTGAGGATTCTGAGCAGATGGATGAGCTTTATGAAGAGCTACGAGAGAAATGGCATCAACAGAGTGTGTACTTCACAAGATTCGATATGTCTGATGAAATTACTCAGATTCAAGCTGAGGAATTCGCCGAGCTTATGGGGCTGGAAGATATTTTAGAAGAATACGAAGCCGAAACCGGCACCTTTCTGATTGTGGATGCACCGAACCGTGAAGTTATCCATGAACTGGATGATGATCATTCCTACGAAGAAATTGAAGAACTTTTGAAAGAAGAATTATCTGAGTGATTGTTTTTTTGCTTCAGGATTAAAAATTTATCCTGAAATGCCGGCGATTAAATCCGGAAATGTAAGATTCTGTTAGCGTGATCCACCAATAGTCTGTTCCGCCGAATGATCCCTGATCATAAAAAAGAGGAAATCCGTGATATAGCCGATATCGTCGATATCGTAAACGATTATGTAAAATTGAAGCGATCCGGCAGCGGTTATATGGGGTTGTGTCCGTTTCATAATGAGAAGACACCTTCATTTCATGTGAATCCTCAGCTTAGGATTTATAAATGTTTCGGATGCGGTGCGGGCGGTGACGTCTATAATTTTATAATGGAAATGGAAGGTGTCGGGTTCACCGAAGCAATGCGCACGCTTGCCGAGCGATATCGAATTGATCTGCCCGATGAGTCTTCAGAGCCGGATGCTGAAGAGGGATATAAGCTTAAGGAAGGGGTATATCACGCACTGCGTTTTGCCGGAACCTGGTTTCATAGCCAGCTTACAGAAACTGATGAAGGCCGGCCGGCATTGCAGTATCTTGAGGAGCGCGGTTTTAAGCGAGCTACTATTCGTCGCTACGGTCTTGGCTACGCTCCGGATTCGTACAACGCTTTAAGAAAAGCGGCATCAGACGCCGGGATCAATGAAACTTATTTGTATGAGGCGGGCCTGATCAAAAAAGGACGGGATGATCAATCCTGGTATGATGCATTTCGCGGGCGGGTGATGTTCCCGATTTTTAATCCTACGGGAAAAGTAATCGCCTTTGGCGGCCGGATTTTAAAGGATGATAAAAACCAGCCAAAGTATATAAACTCCCCGCAAACTCCGGTTTACGATAAGAGTGAAGTGCTTTACGGGCTGCATAAGGCAAAAAATGAGATCCGGAAAACGGGTGAAGCCATACTTGTGGAAGGTTATACCGATGTGCTCACCATGCATCAAAGTGGTGTAGAAAATGTGATTTCCACCAGCGGGACATCAATCACCCGCCAACAGATGCATATTCTGAAACGCTACGGCGAACAGCTTACCATGATCTATGATTCCGACAGTGCCGGCCAGGCTGCAATGATCCGCGGCATTGACATCGCCCTGTCTGCCGGCCTGGGTGTTAAGCTGATGGGGCTCCCGGAAGGTCAGGATCCCGACTCATTTGTAAAACAGTTCGGAAAAGAAGGTTTTGAGCAATATAAAAGGGAACATGCCAGGGATTTCATTACTTATATGATCCGGAGCGCTGAACAAACGGGGGAGTGGGCTGATCCGATCGGCAGGAAGACGCACGTCTCACGAATGCTTACCAGCATTGCCTATATACCTGATAAAGTCACAGCGATGAGTTATCTTCAGCATCTTAGCAATTTATCCGGGCTTACAGAGCGTGTGTTGGATGAAGAGTTGAGCATGATCCGAAAACAGGTGAGAAAGCAGGCTTCCACTTCCCGGCGTCAGCCCGAAAACAAAGAGCAAAAAGAGCAGGCTGAAGCTCCATCTGCAAAAAAAACGGTAAGCACTCAGGAAAAAATTCCGCAAAATGAGAAAGAGGTGATCCGCTTGATGCTCCAATACGGAAGGGAGATGGTGGAATATATCGGATCACAAATAAATGAAGATCATTTTGAAAATGAGTTGATGCGTAATTTCTTTGCTGATATAATCGAGCGCTATAAGCAGGATGAGGTAATCTCTTTCGATGCATATGCTGAGAGAGAGCACCCCTACCCGCAACTTATTGGCGATATCGCTGTCGAGCGCCATACTCTTTCGGAGCGGGGGCATATCAAAAGAGGAAAGGTGATTCACCGCGATGAAGATGAATACCGAAGTGCGCAGGGAGCACTGAAGGCTATAAAGCTCACCTATCTGGAGAGAATGAAAAATCATTACAGTGAAATTTGGGCTCAATCGGAAGGCGAGAAAAGGGAAAAGGCCAGCCGCATTTTGATCAAAATCACTCAGGAGTTCAGTCGGTTTCAAAGCGCCAGACTTGATGATTTGTTCCCACGTCCTTCACGAAAAAAATCAAACGATTACACACCAGGGAAAGATTAACTTCTGTTTGATTTGTCATAACAGTTGAAGAATAATCGGACTGAAAAGCAGCATACTTCGTTAAATGCGGTATGATTGGTAACACTTTGAAAAACCCATATCTTCAGTACCCCTATAATCCACTAAATTATTAAACATCGTTGAATACTTCTAAAAATCTGGAAACCGCGCTACATGCGGCACGAAATGCGGCAGAGTTAATCAGGGATAAAGCGACCAGTCACCACACTCTTGATGTTCGCTTTAAAGGTCGTAATGATATTGTAACCGAAGCGGATGTGCAGGCTGAAAAAGTAATTATTAACACCATTAAAGAGGAATTTCCCGGAGATCAGTTTCTTGCCGAAGAAACTTCAGGTGAACACCAGCTTACAGATGAACGCACCTGGATAATCGATCCGATTGACGGAACTACTAATTTTGCGCATGGATTCCCGGTGTATTGCGTTTCGATCGCGCTTTATGAAAACAAAGAAGCCACATGCGCTGTGATCATAGAAGTTAATTCCCGTGAAGAATTTACGGCGGAACATGGCAAAGGGGCCTGGCTCAATAACGAGTCAATTAAAGTATCGCCGGAAAACAATCATAACCGGGCATTGATTACAACCGGATTTCCATACAGTAATATGGAATTACTGGAAGATTATATCGAGCTGCTCAAAGAACTTCTGCAAAAAGTTCAGGGAATGCGCCGGCCCGGCTCAGCAGCATATGATCTGTGTTGCGTAGCATCCGGCAGGTGCGAGGGATTTTATGAATACGGATTGTCACCATGGGATGTCGCAGCCGGTTCGCTTATAGTTCAGGAGGCGGGCGGCAAGGTTAGTGACTGGTTAGGCAAGGATAACTGGCTATTTGGAAAACGACTGATTGCGGGTAACAAAGGTGTGCAGGAATTTTTATTGAAGCAGATTAAAGATCATTTTAAGAAATCAAATCTGAGTAACGGATAAATGCTCCAACGGGAAAATCCTGATAAAAATCGTCTCGGCAGACAAGTGTATAAACTTGTAACTTAATGCTATACATCGCAAAGTATTAATAAATACCCATTTAAACTTTTTTATGCTGAATTTTAAAGTATTGTTGATCACATTTCTTTCTGCGACTGCGCTTTTAGCAGGCACTATTGAGTCGCACGCTCAAACCGGTATCAAAGGGGGAGTCAATTTTTCAATTATCGGCGGGGATATCCCGGATGATTTAAATGCAGAAAGCAAAACTGGGGTAACTTTTGGGATTTCTCATCAGTTTGATGTCAATGATAATGTGGCATTTCGGCCGGAAGTAATATTTCTGCAAAAAGGCTATGTATCAAACATTGTATTCGATATTCCCGTGGAGATTGAGCAAACTTTCATACTTGATTACGTCGACGTATTTTTGCCCGCAGTTATAACAGCTCAGACGCAGCATAACTTTTCGCCGCAATTCTTTGCCGGACCTTTTCTCGGCTACAATATCAATGCTGAAGTGGAGTCACGGGAAACCAGATTCGGCGGTGATGCCGTGACCGCAAGCATGGATATAAGTGATGATATTAATTCTCTTGATTACGGGGTAGCTTTCGGTTTGGGCGGTTTGCTGAATCTGCAAAGAGGGGCAATTCTCATTGATGTGCGGTTTAATCTCGGGCTGGCTGAAATATTTGATGCCGATCCGGTTATGATTGATCAGGAAGACTTTGACGGTGAGCCGGAAATTCCTGAGGGAGACACCTTTAACCGCGGATTAATGCTTACGGTTGGATATCAGTTTTAATGAAAACTTCCTGTCTCTGTCAAGCCGGAGCAATTTTTTTGAAGAGGTAATGTGGGGAAGATGTAAAGAGGTAAAGAGATGAAGAGGTGAAGAAGTTAAGATTTTAATCCGGCATCCAAACCCCGGTCGCTACTCCAAACTACTCTTATTTTCTTAACATCTTGACTTCTTAAAATTCTTTTAGGTGTCGAACTTCCGGGATCATTTTATTGGAAATTCAAGATAATCTTCACAAAGGCGGTCAAGAGTAGATCTGATATGACTTGATATCAGGATGGTGCCGCCATTGTCACGGAATTCAGTAAGCAGGTTGATCGTACGTTCTGTGCTGTCAACATCAAGGGCACGAAAGGGTTCATCAAGCAGGATGATGTCGGGGTGAGCGATGAGGCTGGCCGCAATCAGGGTTTTTTGCACCATTCCGCTGGAGTAGGTGCCAATCAGGTTTTCACGCCGCTCATCCAGCGAAACCGCTTCAAGCATATTGTGAATTCGCTTTACCGATTCATTATCCCATTGATTCCGGGAGCGCAGAATCCAGCTGAGCAGCTCCTCTGCAGTTAAATACTCCGGCAGCCCGGTGCTGTCACTAACCAGCCCAACATGCTGTAAATATTTTCCGGGGGTTTCATGGATATTAAGTTCACCGTAATGCACGGAGCCGGAAGTCGGAAATGCAGTGGTACTGACAAGTCTGAGAAAGGTTGTTTTTCCGGAACCGTTCGGACCAATTAATCCGGTTGCTGTTCCGGGATCAAAGGTATGCGACAGGTTATGTATTACATAGCTGCCGGTGCCATATCTTTTGGAAATATTTTCAGCTACTAAGGCTTCAGACATACTGTTTTTTAAATTTCAATTCATGAAGTTGTGTTACCAGCCACGCACTAATCAGGGCGGCAATCAGATCAACAGAAATCCATATCCATAGAAACGACCAGTCAAAACGGCCGCTGAGCCAGACCGGTAAGAGCAACCCAAGAAAAAGAGCAAGAGTCCAGCGCAGGTTTATGAAAAACCGGGTTCGAATCCATTGAGCCGGAGAGTGAAGTATTAATTGAAAGGGCAGCGGGCCGATCTGTTCGGTGGTTAGCATATAAACCAATGCGTTTTTGCATGCAATCATGATAACAATCCAGGCTACGATGATTTCCGGATTTAAGCCGGTGTAGAACAGAAACCAGAGAAAAAAGACCATCAAAACCATTATCCTACCGAAAGGAATGCGGCGGTCGAGTTGCAGAACTCCCGCCCACACCGGAGCGCGCCAGGCCCTTGGAACCCAGTATATGGCATCAAAGGTAGCCGGCTCTCGCTGCTCGCCGCCCTGCGCGCCTGGGTTGATAAACAGTTCACTGTAAAATGCCTGCGTCTGATAAAAATGCTGGTCTATAGCATTGCGTTCGCTGTAAATTTTCATGACTGCCCAAATGAGTAATATGAGATAAGGCAACCACCCTGTTGCAATTGATCCGACTCCGATTAACCAAGCTTGCAATACCACAAGCAGCATTCCCCCGCCGGAAATTGCGACTGTAGCGCCAAATGACGGAAACATGCCGGCAGGTGTAGCTGAAGGCTGACCTACCTGTTTCAACCCCTCAAAAAGGCCGGCTCCCCGTATTCCTTCCTGCCACTGTTGGGAGCGGCGGCCGATAATCAAAAACCGAAATGATCCGTAAATTGTGAGACCGATCAGGAAGAGAATACCCTGGAGCACAAAAACAGACTTATCGGCAAGGTTATCTGTGGGAGCTGCGGGATCATAAAATCCGAGTATCACCACCATCAAAATGAAGACAAACGTAAGAGGAAGTAACTTCATCAGCTGAGCTCCAAACAGATACAGTTTCGGTGGGTTAAGCTGCTGGATCCAGCTCAGCCGGTTTTCAGGGTAGAGAAGATGTGGTACTAAAAATGCAAGTGCACCGGCAAAAACAAAACAAGTGTACCGGATGTAAACAACACGATCCTCAAGTGTGGCGCCGGAAGCCAGCTGCCACGCAGCAAAACCGGCCATCAACAGAAGTAGCAGAAATGAGATGCGTGTGATGGCATCACTTTTGCCACTGATGATTTTTAGAAATTCAAAAGGGGTGATCTGTTTATTCATGAAAACAGTTCGGCAAGTTCCGGAAACTTTTGTCTGTGGGATTCGGAAAATTGAAGGGCCGCGAACTCATCCGGAGACGGATAGGCAACCCGTAATTTCAGAAAACCGGAAGATCGTTGCTTAGGATCATTTTCCAAAGCAGTTTCCTGCATTTTCTGATGAAATTCGAACATCGGGTGTAATTCGGAAAGAAACTCGACAGTTGATTGGCACATATCGGCATCCGGGAGTTCGGTTTTCGGGCGCAGTTCATCGGGCAATTCCGGATTTATCCCGAAAAAACGATAAATAGCTTCTGCCGACATCCGGGTACCGCGATATTTCGATTGACGCGAATAACCGGCAATGTGTGGAGTGGCGATCCGGGATTGCAAAACGATTTCGGGGTTAACCTGAGGTTCGTTTTCCCAAACATCAAGCACCCATTCGACATGGTGTTTTTTTAAAGCTGATTCATCAATCACCCCGCCCCGTGACGCATTAATAATAAGTTTAGCACGGCCAGATTTGAGCTTTTCCTCATCGAGCCAGTGAAATGTGGGATATTCTGGATACTGATTGAGCCCGACGTGCAGTGTGAGAATATCACAATTCAAAACCTCCGGAATACTTGCGCCTTTCCATCCCGGCTCGCGTTCCTCCCTCGGCGGATCATGAGCGATACAGTTACAACCCAGCCTGGCAAGCAGTTGAGCAGTTGCCGAGCCGGCGTGACCGGCCCCAACTACGCCAACCGTTAAATGATTTAATTCCTCATCATGATCTTCCGCCCAGGCGATTAGAGCTGAGGCGACATACTCTGCCACACTTTGCGCATTGCAACCGGATGCCCAGCGGGTTTCGATACCGTGCGTTTTTAAAAGAGCGAAATTCATGTGGTCATAGCCGGATGTAGCGCTGCATATGATTTTCAACTCAGGTGCGCTCCGAAGCATTTTTTCATCCACCTTTGTAACTGTTCTGATTAACAAGGCGTCAGCTTTTTTGAGCTGATCGGTTTGAGGACCGATATCCGGGTCAAAGAGTTCAAGTGATACAGGCTGATCAAAAAATGTATTGAGGAAGGGTATGTTGCAGTCGGAGAGCAGATTAATTTTTGAGGTCATGCAGACGCAAAACGTAGATGGTTGCTATGGTTAATCAGGCTGTCATGTGATAATCTCAGACCGGAAAAGTATAAAAAGTCACGAATACGGAGTTACACGCCGGCGACGGGGAGGGGCGCCGGGTCGATCAAAAACCTCTTTGAAAATGAATGCAGCCCGCAGTGAATTTGGGTTACGGAATGTTTTCTGAATTTGTTTTGCCGCTGTCACATTACCACGCGGTCCCCCGGAGCCGAGATCCTCATTATAAATAGGATTGCTGGCACCTATAGAAAGTGACTCGTGATCAATATGCTCCTGATGCGAAAAGTCCGGTAGATCAGCCTCGTAAGGATTGTCGGAGAGCTCTACAGGTTCCTGATGTTTGCGTGTAGGCTCTGTTTTTCGTTCATGTTGTCCCCTTTGCCGTTGAGGGTTCGGTTCCGTTTTTTGTTTTTGTTGCCCGGTAGTTTGTTCGGTAAAAATCTCTTCGAGCTCTTTAAAGGCATCCTCCCATGGAGATTTCCTCTCGGATTGATCAGTGCTTTTGGTCGCGTCGCCTCCCCAGTCATATTTTTCCGGTTCTTCCCAGGGATCACTGCCGGTACTGCGCTTAGCTGTTTTATGCGCTTTTTCCGGTTCCTCGCCTCTCAGGTTGTCAAGCAGCTGCCTGATGAAAGGGTAAAGGATAAACAGGATTATAAGTATATGCAGGATATTTATTTCCATGAAGCGAGGCTTGCTGTTCAATTTGTTGATTACCGAATATACAAATCAATTTTGTAACGTAGAAAAAAGTTCAGACATATCTTGCAGGAGGCTTTAAAAAAACTCAGATTGGCCAAATAGTTAGTTTTGCATATCCTCCCTGTAAAGTGATAAAGAAATGAAAAAGGTTAAGATGTGAAGAAAATCAGGGAGGTTTTACAAGAGATTGTATTTGGCAGCCGGGGCAACTCGTAAAATTGAATAAAAAAGAATTTTGAAGGTGAAAATAGTCAAATCTATTTTGGAATCAGCGTTTTGGTAGCTACTTTCCTGTTAAATAGTATTATGCAGGATGAAAAGTAATATAATTTTAAAAGTATGAACAAAGTAGAATCATTTTCCCATAATCCGGTAACATTAATTCGGAAAAAGCGTGATAAAGAGCGGTTATCGAGGGATGAGATCAAATTTATAATTGATAGTTATAGTGAAGGGAAGCTCCCTGATTATCAAATGAGTGCCTTTTTAATGGCTGCGTTTTTAAACGGATTGAATGATGATGAGTCATCTGCTTTAACCGAATCGATGCTCCATTCCGGAGATGTATTGGATCTTTCTGATATCCCGGGCACCAAAGTCGACAAACATTCTACCGGTGGCGTTGGGGATAAAATATCGCTACTGCTTGCACCGATAGTTGCAAGTCATGGCGTTCCGGTGCCGATGATTTCCGGGCGCGGACTGGGACATACCGGGGGCACGCTCGACAAGCTGGAATCTATTCCGGGTTTTCGTACTGACCTTGATTTAAATCAATATCGCAAGGTGTTGCAAGAGCACAATCTGGTATTGATCGGTCAGACTGAAGAAATCGCGCCTGCCGATAAGCGTATCTATGCACTACGGGATGTGACTGCTACGGTGGAATCGGTCCCTTTGATCGCTTCGAGCATTATGAGCAAGAAGCTGGCAGAGGGGATAAATGCGCTTGTACTGGATGTGAAAGTGGGATCCGGGGCTTTTATGAAAAACCGCATAGAAGCTCAGAAACTTGCCGAAAAGTTGGTTGCAATAGGAGAACAATTTGATAAACGAACCATTGCTTATCTCACCAATATGGATCAGCCGCTGGGGCGTTATATCGGAAACTGGCTTGAAGTAAAAGAGAGTATCGAAGGTCTCTCCGGAAAAGGGCCGGATGATGTCATGGAACTCACACATCTTCTGGCGGGTACCATGATACATCTTGGCGGCAAGGCAGAAACTGTTGAAGATGGAATTGAAATGAGCAAAGAATCGGTCGATTCGGGCGGGGCATTGAAGCGTTTTAAGGAACTCGCCAAAGCACAGGGCGGGGATGTCAGCGTGCTGGAAGATCTGGATTCTTATCCGCAGGCATCCCTGCAATTTGATCTGCAGGCATTCGAAGATGGGTTTATATCTGAGTATGATGCTTATAAAATTGGTATGGCCGCGCTTGAACTCGGTGCCGGAAGAAAAACCAAAGAAGACCGGGTTGATCCGGTAGCGGGAATTGAGATGATAAAGAAAAGAGGCGATCGTGTGCAAAAAGGTGAAACAATCCTTAGGTGTTACACGAATAACGAGCAAGCCGAGTCGCCAACCCGGAAGTTACTTGAAGGTTCGGTGACAATCAGTACAACAAAACCTGATGAAGTTCCTATCGTATCATACCGTATTGATAAAGATAGAGTTGTTGAACTGAATTAGTAATAAGGGTTGTTACAATGGAAACTGGTTTAAAAACTCAATAATTATGTTTAAAAGATTTATACGTGCCATAAAATCACTTTTTGGTGGTGCCATCGGAGCGATGGAAGACCCGAAGCTGATACTCGAGCAGAATATTCGCGAGCTCAATGATCAGGTGCCAAAAATGAATGAGAATATTGCCACGGTTAAGGCGAATCTCGTGATGCTGAAAAAGGAGAAAAATCGTTATGACAAAAACATTCAGGAATTAACGGCAAAGATCGAATCAGCGATAAATTCCGAGCGTGATGATATTGCCGAAAATTATGCCATACAACTTCAGCGGGCTGAGGAGCATGCCGAGCAAACTGAGGAACAAATCAAACATGCGGAACAGGCATATCAAAAAGCGCTTCAGGTAAAAAAAGCGTTTATGCGTGAGAAGGATCGAAAAATACAGGAAGCCCGTGATGCTCTTCGTGCAAGTGAAAGAGCAGAATGGCAGGGAAAAATTGCTGATACGCTGGAAAAGTTTGAAGTAGCCGGCCTTGAGGCTACCCACGATGAGATGATTTCAAAGGTGAATGAAGATGCGGCTAAAAACGAAGCCCGCATGGAAATGGCTCTTGACAGTGTGGATACCAAAACACTTGAAATTGAACAGGATGCCGAAAAAATGAGAGCTTCCGAGCTGGTCAAACAGTTCAAACAACGCATGAAGGCCGGTTCGGCGGATTCGTCTTCAGAAAAAAGCGATCAAAAAGCCGGCAAAGCGGGCAAAACGGGCAAAGATAAAGAACAGGAGCAGCCTGCTAAGACCATGGGCAGGGGAAAAACGAAAAATTAATTTCGATCTGTACGTGATTCTGGTCTGAGGATAATTACTCAGCAGCGAAATAACTGCACAAGCAGAATTTAAGTCAAATATCTGGCTTAGTTATAATAACGATATTATGTTAATAAACACCGGCCGGCAATGAGTGAAGTAAAGGTCATAAATTATACGCGGGAGGCTTTTCTGCATCCGGGCAATTTGCTGTTCTTGCTCGTTGCTACGCTGAGTTCATTTTTTACGGGGGGCACTGATGTGGTATCTCAGATTATAATTGTCTCCACAATCGGGCTGGAGTTGATTTATCTGGGCACTGTACCACGAATGGAGCGCTTTCAGAAGAGTGTGAAGATGCGCAAGCTGCGTGAGGAGCACACGATGAATAAAGACCGGCAGGTATTCCAAAGGCTGGATTCATCCTCACGAAGAAGGTTTCTGGTGCTTAAGCATATCAGTAATCAAATCAAACAGAATTTTGCTCAGCTACCGGTAAGCAGCAGGGTACTTCTTGATAATATCACCACAAAAATGGAGGGGCTGCTTACAAATTATATTATAAACCTGGAGCTGCTTAACCGGTACAAACATTATTTGACCGCATCTTCTGATGATGAGATTAACCGTGAAATAGAGATTCTGGAAAAAGAAATTGATAAAGTTGAATGGGATAAAGTTCGTGAAATTAAAGAACGCCGGTTATCAATCCTGAAAAAGCGGCTTGAAAAGCTTCAAAAAGCGGAGGAAAAATACCATATTTGTGAGTCGCAGCTTGAAACGATTGAGGATACGATCCGTTATATTTATGAAAAATCGATGACCATGAGTAACCCCGAAGAAATCGGGCTGCAACTGGATAACCTGATTCAGGATCTTGAAGAAACGGCTACTATGATGGAAGATATTGAAGATGATCTTCCACCAACGTATACTGTATTGCAGCAACTTGAGGAGATGGATACCGATGAACCTGAATCTGATAAAACCGAATCTTCGAAACTTTCAAACAAATTACGCTCCAAATGAGTAATACAAATCAGGAATTTCAACAATTATTATTGGATGTAGATATTGATGGAATTGCAACTTTAACGATTAACCGCCCTGACAAACTAAATGCCTTAAATTCAGAAGTATTAAATGAATTGGAAACGGCATTTACCGAAGTGGAACAAAATGATGGGATTAAAGCGGTTGTCGTAACGGGCGCCGGTGATAAAGCATTTGTTGCCGGAGCCGATATTTCCGAGCTTGCTGAGCTGAATGAAATGCGCGGGCAAGTCACTTCCGAACGCGGCCAGGAGATATTTAAACAAATTGAATCTTCCGGAAAACCGGTAATTGCAGCTGTAAACGGTTTTGCGCTTGGCGGAGGATGCGAACTTGCACTGGCCTGCCATGTAAGAGTTGGCGGACCAAATTCTGTTTTTGGTCTTCCGGAAGTGAGCCTCGGGTTAATACCCGGTTACGGGGGCACACAACGCCTGACAAAACTGGTAGGGCAGGGAAAAGCCCTCGAATTGATTCTCACAGGTCGTAAAGTTAAATCTGATGAAGCTCAGCAAATAGGCCTGCTTAATAAGGTTGCCGATGAAGGTAAAGAAGCCGGGGAGGCCGCAGAAATTGCAAAATCGATGTTGAAGAACAGTCCGGTTGCAATCAGCAATGCGATAAAGGCAGTTCTGGCAGCTCAGGATGCCAATATTGCTGAGCAGGGTTTTAATAAGGAAGCTGAGCTGTTTGGTGAACTTTGCGGAACAGAGGACTTCAAAGAAGGGACATCGGCATTTCTGGAAAAACGAAAACCCAATTTTACCGGAAAGTGATTTTCATTAGCATAGATAGAACCGGCATCAACTCAAACAAGATTGCCATATGAACGAGTGGCTGGTGATAGCGCTTGTCTTATTGATGAGTGCGATTTTTTCCGGTTCCGAAATCGGGTATGTATCAGCTAATCGGTTAAAGCTGGAAATTAAATCCCGGAAAAATACGCTAAGTGGGCGATACTTGAGCGGATTCGTCAAGGATCCCGAAATGTTTTTGTCAACTACTCTGGTTGGCAACAACATTGTAAACGTGTTATACGCTACCCTGATGAGCATTTTTCTCGCAGGGCCGATAGTAGCTTATTATGGTTTTTTTACGGATGATGTGCCTTCTGAATTCACCGTGCTGGTGATACAGACCATCATTGCATCCATCGTAATAATGATATTCGGAGAGATTATACCCAAAGGAATATTCAGGATCCATTCCGAGTTTCTTATATCCTTATTTGCCGTTCCACTTCAGTTCTTTAATTGGGTATTCCGGCCATTGATCTACATCTCTAATGTATCAGCACAGGGGATAATCAAGTTGATTCAACCCGGTGCCGAGCCGGCAGAACAGGTTTTTCGCCGGCAGGATATTGAAATGCTGCTTAAAGAAATTGGTGATGACAGCGAGACCGATATAGACCGGGATGATTCAATGATCCTCAGTAACGTGCTGGAGCTTTCGACCAAAAGGGTAAAGGAGACGATGATCCCCCGCACCGAAATTGTCGCGGTGGAAAAAAATGCTTCACTGGATGAGGTATTGGAAAACTTTGTCTCTTCCGGATATTCCAAAATTCCGGTTTATGAGGATAATATCGATAACATCATCGGCGTGGTGTTTGCCTATGATTTATTCAAGCGGCCGGATAAACTGAAGGAAATTATTCGTCCGGTCAAAATGGTGCCCGGCAGCCAGAAGTCGAAAAGATTACTTTCGGATTTTCAGCGTCTCAACATTTCTGTTGCCATTGTTATTGATGAATATGGTGGAACCGCAGGTATGGTAACCATAGAGGATTTGCTTGAAGAGGTGGTCGGGGATATTCAGGATGAATATGATTCCGAAGAGACGATTATGAAGCGCATAGCTCATAACACCTATGTACTGAGCGGAGATGTTGAAATTGATGAACTTAACGAAAAATATCCCGAAATAAATATAGATGATGATAGTCCTGAATACGAAACGGTGGCAGGTTACATCATCAACGAGCTGGGTAGAATTCCAACTGTCAATGAGGAGGTAGTGATTGACAATTTCAAGATAATCATCAGTAAAGCTACACAGTCCAAAATTGAAACGGTCAAGCTGATGATCATGGAGTAAACTCTGTTGCTTATTTCGGGATATATCAGGTATCAGGATAGATGAAAAAGTTGACTAATTACAACCGGCATTTAAAGGGTTATCCGGAATGGGCGAAGGAGATGGCTGCCCGGTACCTCGGTAAGTCAGCCCATCAGTTCATTTTACATGGAAACATTCGTGATCAGGTGAGAACAGGGCCGAAATCCTCACCGAAATTTTTACAGATGGATGAGTTTCTTCAGGAAGAACTCTTCGCGACGCGAGATGCGGTTTTGAAATATGACAGGGCTACAGGGTTGAGTTTCAATTCATATGCTACCCGCCAGAGCTTCATAAGCACAGTCGAAACCTTTGATAAAGTTTCTCAAACCGGATATGCCCGTAATCTTCCGGTGGATCCGGTCAGAGTCGCTACACTGGTGGAAAATTTTATCATGATCCGTGTAGCTGATGGCAAAAGCGTTGCCGTGATCATCGATTATGCCGAAACTGTTATCCCGGTGGGAGACTCCGGGATGATAGGCAGTGAAGACCGCAGTATTCTGGTGTTTCTCCAAAAATGGGCGCAAAATCCAATTTTTGCGGCAAATGATGTCACAATTTTACTGATGGCGGAAAATCGCGGTGATATCAATAAAGCGGTGGTGCAGCATCCGTATGTATCATCCATTGAAGTGCCACGGCCATCAGAAGCCGACCGGCTTGATTTTATTGATCGGTTTACCGGGAAAAGACGCCCGTTTCGTTCTCTGTCCAGGAAACTGAATCGTAAGAGCATGGCTAAGCTAACCTCCGGGCTTACGCTGAATGCGCTTGAAGGTCTGCTCTCAATGGCCGCTGAACATGATAGCCGGTTGGGCAGAGAGGAAATCATGAAATTCAAAAAAGAGCGGCTTGAGGCCGAATCACATGAGTTGATAGAATTTTTGCCTGTTGATCGCTCTTTGGATGAAGTTGCCGGTCATGAAGAGGTGAAAAACCACTTAAGAGCAACAGCAAAAGCAATTTCAAAAGGAAAGACAGATATCCTTCCGATGGGTTATCTGGTGTGCGGGCCTGTCGGTACCGGAAAAACGTTTATGGTAAGCTGTTTTGCCGGAGATGTTGGTATTCCAATGGTGCGATTGAAAAATTTTCGAAGTCAGTGGCAGGGAGTAACAGAAAGTAACCTGGAGCATATTTTGAGCTTGCTCAAAGCGCTTGCCCCGGTTGCTGTGATGATTGATGAAGCCGATGCTTACCTCGGTGATCGAAGCCAGACTGGTGACAGCGGGGTCTCTTCGAGGGTGTTTTCACAAATTGCGTCGTTTATGAGCGACACCCGTAACCGCGGACGTATCATCTGGTTTCTGATGACCGCCCGCCCGGACTTAATGCCCGTGGATCTGAAAAGACAAGGACGCGCGGAAGAGCACCTCGCACTTTTTCATCCTGATGGGAGGGAAGAACTTGGGGTTCTTTTTGAGCTGATGCTTGATCGCCATAACATTAGCTTGACCGAAGACGAGATCGAAAATCTGAAAGAATTTTTACCGGATCAGCTTTCCGGTGCCGATATGGAAGCTGTTTTGACCCGTGCGCTTTTTATCGCTAATCGAAAGGGGGAAAAGGTTGATGCCGAAATGATCAGCGAAGCCCTGGCTGATTTTCGTCCGCCGGATTATCCGGAAGAAATTGAGCTCCAAACACTCGCAGCCATCATGGAGGCAACCTCAAAAAGTATGTTGCCACGCAGATATCAGGAGGTTTCGACCCGGGATTTGCGTAAACGTTTTGAGGAGTTAAAAGGGGATATCCGTTAATCAAGCCCGATATGGGTGTAGTGAAGGCTATTGATAATTTAAAACCTCAGAGCCACTCCTACCAAGAAGCGCCGGTCGGAGTCAAAAATTTCCTCTCTGTCAAAATCGCTGAATCCGCTGTAGCGCAGTTCAACGTAAGGTTCAATTGCAGGCAACAGAGAAAACGAAAGACCGCCGACGCCATAGTAATAAAAGCTGGAGTCATCGATATCCATAATTGGTCCAAGGTCTCCTTCTGCAGGTCCGGAAGCTGACCAGGATTCTGATCCCAGACCAACACCGACGTAAGGATCTATCAGACCGAGTGACAGCGATCCGATCCCGGCAACTCCAAAGTCATATGATTCAACTTCTGCATCATAGGATATACCATCTCGGGTAATTTCATTGTCTTCACTAAAATAGCTAAAATGCCCCCTCAGGCGAAGATCAATCAGCGGAAGAGAGAAAAGAGAAGATTCAAGCTGAAAACCAAAACCATTAGTGGGATCTTCACTGCGATTTTCATAGGACACACCCAATGAGTATTGAGCTGATGCTGTATTTTGTGTAGCGAAAACAAGAGCTAAAGTGAATAAAATGGCAGCCAGAATTTTTTTAGTCATGATGAAAGGGGCTTTGGGTAGATCGTTGCAATTTGAATACTGAATCTATAGAAATATCATCTGTAAAAGTAATGTGCCACAGCCGGTATAACAAATAAATGTATCAGCTTTAAAAATGTTAATTTTTGGTGTTTTTGGATTGAACGACTTTGTTATCATGCCATTCAATGGTGTATGAGGAAGAGGGATCAAACTTTGCGGCAGAACGAATCCATTGATCTTCCTGAAGTATCCGGGTGAAGCCTTTCTCAAGCGGAGCTTTTGGGTTTTGAAGCTCAAGCCTGGATTTCAGTTCATGGAGCCGGTTTTTGGAATTATGCAGTTTTTCTGAAAGCGCTGCCTTCAGGCGGTATTCATAGTCGCTCTGCTGACGTGCAAGCCTTGCCACTTTTTCACGAACCTGCTGAAGTGCATAAGTGCTGCCGTAAAATTCGACAAGTTCTTTTTTTCTTTTGATGAGATTTATTGCCGCTTCTTCGATCCTGCGATGTTGATCTTCAACAAACATCCGCACTTCATTAATATCCGGCACAATGGTTGAGGCAGCCTGCGTAGGTGTAGCTGCGCGCGCATCCGCTACAAAGTCGGAGATGCTGAAATCGGTTTCGTGGCCTACTGCCGATACAACCGGTATCGTGCATTCAAAGATAGCGCGCGCTACTACTTCCTCATTGAACGGCCACAAATCCTCAAGGGAACCGCCACCACGGCCAATAATCAGTACATCACAGGCATTATTCTGATCAAACCACCTGATGGCAGCGGCGATTTCAGAAGCGGCAGAGGTCCCTTGCACGCTGGCATGATGCAGCTTTAATGTGCCCAGCGGCCATCGGCGCTCAAGCGTTGAACGTATATCCTGAAAAGCAGCACCTGTGGAACTGGTAATCACGCCGATGGTTTTTGGAAATTGAGGCAGTTTTTTCTTGTGGACAGGGTCGAACAGCCCTTCTTCTTCCAATTCCTTTTTTAGCTTTTCAAAAGCCTGTTGCAGCGCACCCAGGCCGGCCAGTTGTACGGAGTCAATTATCAACTGGTATCTTCCGTGAGGCGGATATACCTGCAAATTCCCTCCGGCGATAATTTGCTGGCCTTGTTCAAGTTTTAAGTCAAGCCGGTTTACAACACTTCGCCACACAACACAGGGAAGCTGGGCGTTTTCATCTTTAAGAGTGAAGTACATGTGCCCGTTTTTGCTGATTTTAGGCTGGCTTACTTCTCCTTCAACCTGAACATCTGAGAAATTTTCTTCAAGCAGTGATTTAATTCTTCCCGTAAATTCACTAACCGAGGGAATTGAAGGAGGTTGAGCAGATGGTTGATCAAAAAGCGTGGGTTCCATTAATATTGACTAAACTTCATGAAATACTCTGATTAAAACTTCCGATAGCTATAAACGGGTATAGAGCGACAACAACGACATCCGTTTATAAAATCTGGTAAAAAAGCTTTCCGTGATAAAAAAGGAACCGTGGAACAAATACGCGGATTAAGCCGGGTCGCCGATTTGGTCGATAGTTTTTTTCAGTTGTTTTAATTCAATAGGCTTGTCTATAATGTCGATGGGATTAGTAGCCCATGCTCGTTTTTTTATTTCCGGATCGGAATGGCCGGTGATATAAATAACTTCAAAATTGGAGGTTTTTTGGGCCTCATTTACTGCTTCAATTCCATCCATACCGCCTTTTAGCAAGATATCCATGATTACAAGATCGGGCTTGTATTTCTTAATGCACCTGACAGCTTGTTCACCTGTGGCTACGTTTTTAATGATATTATGCCCCCATTCTTTTTCCTGGGATTCTAATAAAGCTGCCAGTAAAAATTCGTCCTCAACTAATAATATGTTCATAAGTCAGAAGAGCTATAGGGTTTTTATTTATAAAAATTATTCATTCAGCTTTTTCTGCTTGCCCTGTTATATAATGCTTCCACAAACCAAAGTGTTACAAACTAAGTAAATCAAACGTTTAACGGTTGTAGCTGTTAAATAATTTCATCGTAGCTGTTGTAAATTTATCGGACGCCTGAGCTGATTCGCTACAAATGAAGAATGATTATTTACGGAATGACGGTCAATTAAACAAAAAAATTATCTGAAGGTTATTTGATTGTCTTCGACAAAAAAAACATAAACGGGACGATTAATACTACAGCAATTATAGCTCTTTGGATTCGGGTTAGTTCGATATCATAAATATTTTGGACTAACCCCATTAGTAAGCCGAGGGCGAGAGCAAAAATGACAAGAATCAGTATTCTGAGGAGTGCTTTTTTACCGGATGACTTCATAGGCGCAATGTTATAGAGATGCATTTTATTGATTAGATGATAATTAAATTATGGAAATTTTACTATGCATTAAGCGATCAGTGATTTGAAGGGTTACTGTTTTAAAAATTAAATTAGATAATATTTTCGGGACAGCTTCGTGCATGTAATAATCAGTGGTAAGAAGTAATATCTTAAATGTTAATTGCGTAAAAGGTACGTGTTTGGCATAGATACGATAGGACATCAGAAGTCAATAAATAGATTATTATAAAAAGCTTGCACTTATAAAGCGTAAAGCAAATATTATCAAAACAAAATTTTGATAAAAAGTGGGAAAATATATTTCTAAAGCGATAACGGTAGGTATTTTGTGTTTGGGATTGATAGGGATGGCACAGGCAGGTAACTCAAACCCGGGTGCTTCCGGCGTATCTGAGACACTGATGGAGACCATAGAACGTAATGCGGAAACCATGAGCCGCACCTCACCTACACAAGTGCCCGTCGGAGAAACACAACCGAAAATAGACGGTCAATTGGAAGAGGAATTCTGGGCTGATGCAGTAGTCTGGGAGTTGCCTTGGGAAATCGCCCGTAACGAAAATCGCACTGCTCCGGATGAGACGTATGTGCTGATGAAAACCAGTGAAGATTATCTGCATATAGCGTTTTTGAACCAAGACAGCGACCCAGACCGGATAAGGGGAACGTTGTCGGACCGTGACGCTTGGTCAATGAGCAACAATGATGCCGTAGGATTTTATCTGGATACTTTTGATGACGGTCTTAACGCCTACCGTGTCATGGTGAACGCTGCTGGTGTACAGGCCGATGCCACGCGGATTGATCGCGGCGCGCAGGGAACAGAAGATGATGACAGTTTCGATTTTGTCTGGGATGCAGAAGTAAGCCGCTTTGATGAAGGTTACATTGTTGAGATGACCGTCCCGCTTCGTGACTTGCAAATGCCGAGTGTAGACGGTGATACCATGCAAATGGGTTTTAAGCCTATTCGTATTCAACCGCGTGACTTTAACCGCGAATATGCGCCCGTTGAATGGAATTTTGATCGCGGCTGTTTCTTGTGCCAATTACCGCGTATCGAAATTGATGATCCCGGAGATACGCCGACCCCGATTCAGTGGATTCCCTATGCCAGTGGTTTTATGGAAGCGGATGGCGGAGGAACAGACTTGGCAGCACACAGCCCCGAAAGCACCGGTTCCATCGGACTGGATGTAAAGCATCAGACACGTAACACGGTATTTGATGCAACCATACTGCCTGACTTCAGCCAGGTAGAAACCGATGCCTTTCAGATGACGAGCAACGTTCGCCGGGCACCGATTTTGCCGGAGCAGCGTCCATTCTTTATGGAACGAACCGATCTGTTCCGTTTTCCCATCTCGCAGACTCTTTACACCCGCTCGATAGTGGATCCCGCAGCCGGAGCGCGTTGGACCGGCAAGGACGGTCCGCATAACTGGGCAGCTATTTCTATGTACGATCAGACCAGCTGGTTTATCGATCCCGGTCCGCAGGATTCACGAATGTTTGTTGATGAAGAAACAGGTTCGTGGAACAACTTGTTCCGCTACCGGTATGATTTTGATCGCGGCTTGGTAGGCGGCTTTTACAGCGACAGAATCACTGAAGATGGTTACAACCGGTTGATCAGTTTTGACTCGCAAGTGGCTCTTACCGATAACCACACTTTGGTTTTACAGCCACTGGCAGCCTGGAACCGGTATCCGGACCGGTTTGCAGAAGATTACGGTGTATCTACTGAGCAAACTTTCGATTATGGTTATCTGGTCCGGATGTCCGGCAGCAGCCGAACCTGGGACTACCGGGCAGAAACTCGCCGTTACGGAGAGGAGCTTATAACCGGAGCAGGACGCCTGCAAGAAACGGACGTCCAAAGGTTTACGGTACGAGGAGGATATAATTTTTGGATGGACAGTGACTTTTTTGAGCGCATCCGTCCCTCGTTCAACAGTACAACCATTTATCACTTACAGGGAGGCGACATTAGCGACCTGATCGAAGATCCTGAACTGCTATCGTTTTGGTTCAGCCCATCGCTTACGGTGGATGCCATAAATCAGACTTATTTTCAGCTTTCCGGTGGATTCAATCGCCAATTGGTGGAAAGCTCAATTGTTGATGAAGAGATCAGCCGGGAATTTGATCTTTACGAGGTTTCTGGTACTATTGCGACCGATGTTACACCGGACTATCGCGTTTCCATAAGTGGTACATACGGGGATGCTGTTGATTTTCGCTTGATCGAAGAAATGGACCAGGTTGAGCTTTCTTTGAGTAATTCGCTTTTTCTGTTTAACAGGCAGCTGGATGTTTCCCACGACCTCGATTATATGCGGCTATTCCACGATGACGGTATTGCTCAGGATGCCATTACGCAACGGCTTAGCAGTGAGTTTCAGATCACCCGTCAGTTTGCCATACGTAATATTCTGCAGTACCAGGATTTCCGGCTGGAAGATCCCCGTTATGAGGAGTTCGATGAACCGGATCGTATCCAGACGTTGCAGAACCAGCTGCTTTTTCGCTATCGGCTTAACCATGCCACAGCGGTTTACATCGGCGGATTTATGGAGTTTGGTGAAGAAGCGCCGCTTCGCGTAGGTGATCCGGTACAGGAGCGCTCCGAGTGGCAGATGTTTGCAAAGATATCATATCTGCTATAGGTGAAGTTTCTGTCACCTTTTCAAAATTGACGCATCCTTGTTGCCTCGGCTCCTCGGTGCCTGCATGCTAATACTGACACACTACGACCCTGTAGGCCTGACACACTGAACCTCAACATCGAATTGCCCGGGAAGTTGACAAACATTACATTTACCCAGTTCTGATTTTTTAAAACTTCAACCAGATTAATAAGTCAAGTAGATAAGGTCTCAAGATGAATAAATTTGTAGCTCAGTTAGTTCATGACATAAAAAACCCGGTGGGTAACAGCATGATGTATAATGAAATGCTGTATGAGTCGCTGAAAGAGTTGCAGGCGCAGGATGGCTGCGGGGAAGTTTCTGAGCTTACAGAATTCAGCGGCAATATTAAAGCTTCTCTTACCAATCTGGTTGAACTTCTCGATGCATGGGTTATTTCACAGCAAATTATTGAAGGTGAATACAGTGCACAGGAAAACCCGGTAACCATTGATAGAGAGATTGAAGAGGCTCTCGCGTATTTCAAGTCCTATCACCAGCGCAAAAACCTGAATCTTATAAAGAACTGGGAAGGAAGCGGGGGAGGGTATACCCTATTCACGGATGGAAATATCATGTCGAAGGTAATACGGAATATGGTTTATCTATTGGTTAATTTTGCAGATCCCAATGATACGCTTCAATTTACAATCTTAAAAAGCGATGACAAACTGCAAGTGAAAATGGAGGATTCTTATTCACATGCCCGTGATTTTATTTATGATCGTTTTACCGGGTGTGAATCGTGGGAGGAATATGAAGTGCCAAAAGAGGGCATCATCAAACCGGCCGGATACGGGTTGAAATTTTGCGGTGTTGCCCTGAAGTACCTGAATGCCGAACCCAAAGTGGATAAAAGTGATCTGGGAGGATTGTCCCTTAGTTTTGTTTTACCCGTTGATTGAATTTTTTAACCGGCGAAGACGCTCATAGCATAGTAAAGCTGAACTAACCGAAACGTTCAATGATTCTGTAGGTCCGGCCATGGGGATGTGCACGGTAAAATCACAATGTTCTTTTGTCTTTTTGCGAATTCCCTTCTCTTCACCTCCCAAAACAAAACATAACGGCATGTCATAACGTGCTTTCCAGAAGGGTTGGTCCCCTTCTTGATCCAGCCCCATCACCCAAAAACCTGCATCTTTAAGCGTGATCAAAGACTGGTTAAGGTTAGTAACCCGAATAATGGGAATATGCTGAATAGCTCCGGCTGCTGTTTTTATAACTGCCGGATTAACCGGTGCCTGCCGGTGTTTTCCGATGATAATACCGCTAATGCCCGAAGCGACGGCTGATCGAATAATAGCTCCGAAATTCTGGGGGTCTTCAATTTCATCAAGCAGAAGCACCGCCGGATTGGTGGCAATATCTGTCTGATCAAGCCAGTCCTGGAGTTCGACGTGAGTAACCGCACTAATCTGTGCCACCACTCCCTGATCGTTAACGGATCCGACGAGATCATAAAGTTTTTTGCCGGGAATACGTTGAACAGGTATACGGTGTTCACGGGCAATTTGCAGGAGCTTGTTTATTTTAGCTCCCATTAAATTTTCTCTGATGAATAGTTTCACTACATGATCAGGTCGATGATGTAATTGCTCATCAACCGGATTTCTTCCGTAAATATAGGTTTCGTTTTCCATGGAATTATTGGTTGGTAAAATGAATTAATAGTGTAAATTTAGCATTAAATAAAAGTAATATGCTACGAGATACCTTCGGCAATAAAAAGCAGATATTGAGTCCCGAAACCGGTAAATCATCAGCTGGCGAGTCGTTGGATCAAGAGGTCAGGTTTCGCAGGTTGAGAACGGTTCATCCGTTGCCGTTGATTTCATCACTTCTGCAAATCATCACCGGGTTATCGGTAGTGGTGCTGGCATTGCTTGGTTTAATCATACCTTTTGGGGCAGCAGCAATTATGAGTATATTAGGCAGTGTATTAACAATGATGGGTATCTACCAGTTATTTGATACATTCAAACAGAGAAACTCTGTTGAAAAACTGGCCAGCGACTCTATCAACCGGATTATTAAAGAACAGAATTGACAGCTTAATGGAGTTCAGTGAAGAGCAGATCAAAAAGTATGAAACCTTTTTGAAATATCATCTCGGTGAAAATTTTGCGGATCTTAATGAGGAAGATCAACAAAAATTACTCAAAGCGCGCGACCGGCGGTTTAACTTACTGATGATTATCAATGTTGTTGCCCTGATTTTCTTTTCCTATTGGTTTCTGGCTGATGTCACGCAGCTCAGCGATATCATATTTTATGTTCTGTTGGCTGTGTTTTTACTGAATATGCTTTCAGTAGGTTATCAGAAAAAGATGCTGGGTGAGGTAAAAGAATATGTGAGATCGCGACAGGGGTAAACCGGAAATAATTCCGGTGATAAAAAGGATGCCGGTAAATTTAAACAATGAGGTGATGGCGGGCAATGCATTAATCAGCAGGTTCCTGGATAGTGATTATCCTCTGATAATTGGTCATCGCGGAGTAAGTGCCTACTATCCTGAAAATACGATCGTCTCGGTAGAGGCTGCAATTCGCCTCGGTTGTGATATGGTGGAGATTGATGTACAAAGCTCCGCCGATGATGTGCTGTTGATAGCACATGATCCGGACTTAAGTCGGGTGGCTTCAAGGAAAATTGATGTATCGGAGTTGAAGTGGTCCGAATTACAAAAAATTGATGTTGGCAGCTGGTTTCATCCCAAATACTCCGGAGTGCATATCCCAACCCTGCATCAGGTACTTGAAGTTTGCCGTGATACCATCCCTGTAAATCTTGAATTAAAATTTGCAGACCGAAATATCTCCCGACTACAAATCAGAGTTAAAGCGGTAGTAGAAGCCGTTACCCGATTCGGAATGCAGGATCAGGTGGTTATCTCAAGTTTTAACTCACGGGTTTCACCTATTGTAAAGCAGCAAAATCAATCTATTGCCACTGCCATACTGTATCATCACTTTTACTGGAAAAACACCCCGCCATCTGAGATAGTAAACCAAAGGCACGCGGATTTCTTTCATTGCTCCTGGAAGCAGCATAATCAAAAGTGGCAAAAAAACCTGGACGAGCAGCGAATCCCCGTTAATGTATATACCGTCAATGAACTCTCAGCATACCGAAAAATGAAGGAGCTCGGGGTGTCGGGAGTATTTAGTGATCGCCCGGATGTTTTGCTGGATAACCGGTGATTAAAGTGTAGCATTGAAGCAAGCGGCAAAATTATTTTTTAAATCACATTTTTATTCGTTGAATGCATTAATGAGAAGTTCTATTTTACCGTAACCGGTCATTCTCAATAAAATAGAGATGAATTGTAAATATATTATTGTTACGGGTGGAGTTACTTCTTCATTAGGAAAAGGAATCATCTGCGCTTCACTCGGTAAACTTATTGCTGCCCGGGGGCTTAGAGTAACCATCCAAAAACTCGACCCCTATATCAATGTTGATCCGGGGACGATGAACCCCTATGAGCATGGTGAGGTGTATGTCACAAATGACGGCGCCGAAACCGACTTGGATCTGGGCCATTACGAACGTTTTCTGAATGTTGCTACCAGTCAGAAAAATAATGTGACCACCGGGCGGATTTATTACGATGTAATATCCAAAGAGCGCAAGGGCGCCTATCTTGGCCAGACTGTGCAGGTGGTTCCACATATTACCGATGAGATAAAATCCCGGGTGCGTTCAATTGGAGATACCGGGGAATACGATGTCGTTATTGTTGAGGTAGGAGGCACAGTTGGTGATATCGAGGGCCTTCCATACATCGAAGCGATACGGCAGCTTCGCTATGATGTTGGGCGGGATAATATACTCTCTATACATCTCACTCTGGTGCCATATCTGTCGGCAGCAGGAGAATTAAAAACCAAACCTACGCAACACTCAGTTAAAACTATTCTTGAACTTGGGTTGCAGCCTGACATTCTGGTATGCCGGGCTGAGGTTCCACTGGATCAATCAATCCGTCGAAAAATTGCCCTTTTTTGTAACGTGGAAATTGAGGATGTGATCGCATCAATGAATGCCGACTCTATCTATGAAGTGCCGCTGCTGATGCGTGAGGAAAACCTTGATCGACGCGTAATTGAGCGACTTAAGCTGGATGCCAGCGATGAGCCTGACCTGGAGAGCTGGATGCAATTCCTTAATGCAGCGAAAAACCCGTCAAAATCCATCAGGATTGCCTTAGTAGGAAAGTATATTGAGCACAAGGATGCATATATCTCTATCGTGGAATCATTTATCCACGCCGGCGCAATGAACAATTGCAAGGTTGAACTAACCTGGGTTCAGTCAGATGACCTCACTCCGGAAAATGTGAAGTCGCAACTGAGTGACGTGAGCGGAATTCTGGTAGCCCCGGGATTTGGCGGCAGGGGCATTGAAGGAAAAGTTCATGCGGTTCATTATGCGCGCTCCAATAATATTCCGTTTTTTGGGATATGTCTCGGGATGCAGTGTGCTGTTATAGAATTTGCTCGTAATGTTTGCGGGTTGAAGGAAGCGGGAAGCACAGAGTTCGTGCCTTCAACGCCGGTGCCCATAATTGACCTGATGAGTGAACAAAAGGAGATTATAGATTTAGGTGGTACTATGCGTCTCGGGTCATTTGAATGCAAAATAGAACCAGGATCCAAAGTTGAGGAAGTGTATGGTAAGGAAATGATTCAGGAGCGCCACCGCCATCGGTATGAGTTGAATAATCACTATCTGGATACACTAAAAGAAAATAATCTTAAAATAACAGGTGTGAACCCGGCTACCAATCTTGTGGAAATTATCGAACTTCATGAACATCCGTGGTTTGTAGGCGTACAGTTTCATCCTGAATTGCGAAGCTCTATCAATGAGCCTCATCCTTTGTTTGTAAATTTCGTTTCTGCCGCCCTTGAATATGCCATCACTAACGGGCTGGATAAAAATATGGCTGAGGAAATTGCTGAAGAATTATGAGTGATGCAGCTCAGTATGAAGGGCGGGTGCGTGTAAGAACTAACGGGTTATTGCAGCATGAGAACGCCTTGCTGATGGTCAAAATGCAGTCTCCCGTAACCGGTGAGGACATCTGGATTCCGCCGGGTGGCGGTATTGGATTTGGTGAGAGTTTAACAGCGGGACTAATACGGGAAATGCGGGAAGAAACCGGTCTGCAAGTAACGCCGGGTCCGTTGCGATATATACATGAAGTAATTCAGGGTAGGATACACGCTGTGGAGTTTTATTTTGATGTATTTGCATCACATCCCTATAGTGCCAAACTCGGTAGCGATCCTGAATACAATGAAGAACGCCAACTGCTTAAAGATTTGAAATTTATTTCACTGGGAGAAATTGATCAATATCCGGTAGTGCCGGAGTATCTGCGAAGGCATTTTCCAAATGAAGCCCGGAATTCATATCCCAAACCGATAATGATTCCTCAGGAATGAATATCCACCGGTTTAATCCGTCTCCAAAGTCTCACCTGGTAATCCTCATATTGCACATTCCATTTTGTATACGAAATAGCGAATCCCTCCCTTAAGCCAAGATGATACATTCCGGGATATGTTTCAGGAAATGTATCGTAAACAAAATTGGTAAAGCGGTTTCGTCCGGCTTCATACAGCATGTGATGTAGTAATTTCGTAGCTATTCCAATTCTGCGGTATTCCGGTAACACGCCACCTTTTGCAGAGTAAAATTCCTTTTCATTAAGTGAATATCCAATTTTAAAACCTACGGGCTTGTCATCCACACAGGCTAAAAGTGCAATCAGAACCCGATGATTCAGGCTGTTAATCAGGCGCTTCTCTTTGAACACTTTTTGATTGACCGGACCCAGCCAGTTTAGCTCAGATTTATTAAGCCGATGAATTGCAAGTCCATTTTGAAGTTCGGCGTTGGCGCCACGTTCTATTTCAGATGATTCATTCAATTTGGCGATATTATGAGTTATTCACTATCACAATAAAATAAAAAAAATCGGTAAGGTAAATTGAATGTATAGTGTAAGGTTATGTGTTGAAGCACTATTACAGTATTTTAACGTTATGTTACCATTCACAATTCTATGGTATTGTTTAATAAATTCATTTCCCACTAATTCTATTTTTCTATAATTCCCGAAAAAGCATGAAGGTACGCCTTGCACAGTTTAATCCGGTTATCGGTGATGTACCGGCTAACGCTGATAGTGTAGAAGCTGAAGTTCAAAAAGCAGATGTTGCCGGCATGGATCTGATAATCACTACCGAGCTTGTGACCTGCGGATATCCTTCGATGGATCTTTTGGAACGAGAAGCATTTATTGATGCAGTGCAGCAAGCCAATAGCAGACTGATCGCATCAACTGCCGGTACGAACGTGGCGCTGCTGTTTGGTACTATTACACCGTCTCCAAAGGGATCAACCAGAAGATTATGCAATTCTGCCATACTTGCAGGTGGCGGCAAGGAATTGGCGCACATACATAAAACGCTTCTCCCCAACTACGATGTGTTTGATGAACATCGCTATTTTGAGCCGAATTCTGAATTTCAAACCATCTCTTTCGGAGGTTATGAGCTGGGCATCACAATTTGTGAGGATATATGGTACAATCATAATGAATACAATTATCACGAATACCAGCTGAATCCAACCGAAAAATTGAAAGAGCTTGGTGCTGAAGTTATCATCAATATATCAGCTTCGCCGTTTTCACGAAATAAGCCGGAGTTGAGACGGCAAATGTTGTATCACCATGCACAACAGCTAAATCTGCCAATACTCTACATCAACCAATG
>CAZDIA010000033.1:3741-35075 GCA_964505385.1 uncultured Chitinophagales bacterium | reverse complement strand
GCGGAAGCTTCCCACGTGAGCGATTGTTCAGTAGAACTTGAAAACGGCCACCAGCTTCGGCCACTTGATTCAATGCTGTACTCTACCTCATAATTAACATAATCTCTTTCATCATCATCAAAATAGTAACTTTCAAAGTATACCTGAAGATCTTCACCCTGGTTAACCTTATTTCCGTTCTTTAAAATTCCAATGCTTTCATCGCGTATTGACACGGTATCCGCCTCTGTACTACCGAGGACAATATCGCTGAGTAGTAACTTGCCCGGCTCATGCTCAAGCTTTGGTATTTCTTTGGGCTCATTTTTTTTCATCCCTACAAGTGCCCATCTTTCCGGATTATTTTCATCTCCCAATTCGCCGAAATACATCTCCGAAAATGCGATGGCGTAGTTATCTTTATCAGCCAGTAATAAATTGTGTGATGTAAATGGATTTTTGTTAATACCTTCTTTGGATTGATAAACCTTGCTCAACTCATTCATATTTCTGTCAATCCAGCTATCATCATCGCCGAATTGTGAAATACCTTGCCTGATGTGAATATCGTATTCTCTCTCACCGATCTTCTGTCCCTGATTATCCTGTATGTATCCGAAATTATCATATAACTCATCAGGAGCGGATGTAATTATAGCAATCACTTCAGGGTCTTTGTCCTCGTTAAGAAAACGATACTCTACAAAATCAAGATCATAGGCGGGAACATGTCGTTCATAGGTACTGGTATCACCAGGCGCTCTGTCATAAACCTCCTGGGTAGCCATGCGTGCGCGTTGCCGGGAAATACTGCTGCGTAATTGCCCGGAATTAACACTACCGCTTGTTACCGATCTGTGCCAGGCACGGTCATATTCTTCGAGTTGATTTCCGAAGAATATGTTAAATGTGGATAGATCATTGTAATACATAAATTGCAGGAAATTGCCGATTCGAATATCATTTCCTCTTGAACGATCGCCCAATGCTCTGCTGAATACCTCACTTGGCAAAAAGTCTTCGACACTGTCACGTAAACCATAAGAACCCCGCCCCCCATCTCTGCCAAACAGGAAGAAAATCCGTTCGCGGCTGTATTCACTGAGATTGTCATACTGCCATAATTCATATTCCGCCGGGGTAACCGATGTAAGGATTTCCTGCTGCATATTAAACATGGCTGTGGGCGAATCCGGCAAAAGCCCCTTATCCTGCAGGTCATATAATTTTGCCCTTATCTCTGATCTGGAAGTGCCGAATCTCCCCGTTCTTTTATCATTTGGCTGGCCAAGGCGTATATAAATATCAGCACGTTCGTCTGTACCATATACAGTAGTATCGTTTTCGGTGAAATTATCTTTTGAGTGAAGAATTCGCTCCCAGTGCTCTAACAGCCTCTCATTGGTATCTGATGAAATAACAACATCACGTGATTTCCAGAAGCTTCTGATCTTGTCATAGACAGCCGGGTCATTATCATGAACCATTTCCAAAAGTTCTTCATTTTCATCTGAGTCCATCAAAGCACTCAAATACTTCACTTCCCTCTCCAAAAGCTCTTTATGAGGCTCTACTTCATCAGCATTCAGACTCCAGAAATAAAGTTCAGTAGCGATTTCTCCAAGATCATATCTTTCTTCTTTAACTACCTTTTCGACAAACCTGAAAGCAAGGGACGGATTATATTCTGGCTCCTCCTTATGTTTGGCTTCTTCGTAAAAGGAATACACATAATTAAAGTATTCATGTATCCGGCCGTCATCCAGGTAGCATTCCGCTTTTTTGAACCCCTCTTCTTCCTCGATACACTCAATTGTCGCAAATGCTTTTACATGTGATTGTAAAATTATGAGTATCAAAAAAATTGACAGTATCCTGAATAACCACATATGGTTTGATTTTAACAGGGTGGACAAAATCAAAAGCAACTGCAAATAGTAAGATATACCTTAAGAACGAAATTGCAAGGTAAGTAATTATTTTTCATTGTTTCTTTAAATCATAGTGCATTGTAAACCCGAAGTCTTTTCAAGGATTCCTGCTTTAGCTTTATCAGACACAAAAGATTAAAGACTCTGATCAGCTACTGTTATATATTCAAAAATTAAATAGCTTGCTTTCACCCGTTTAACTGATCGTAATCTCCTGTTACAAAGTTTTTTTAATAACTGCTGAGTCATTCTTATGAATGATATCACGGATTAACAACTTTAACATCTGACGTATATGGCGTAGGTTGCTTTACCAATTGCTTCAGATTTCGAAATGGTTGTATATAATAATGCACATCAACCACCACCAAATTTGTAATTTCTAAACATATAAAAGTACTCTTATACAGTACTTCGTAGTAGCTTCCAGCTCATGAAAAACGTA
This sequence comes from uncultured Chitinophagales bacterium, assembly GCA_964505385.1. Classification (GTDB taxonomy): domain Bacteria; phylum Bacteroidota; class Rhodothermia; order Balneolales; family Natronogracilivirgulaceae; genus SLJN01. The sequence continues at coordinate 32,720 of CAZDIA010000033.1, read as the reverse complement.
GAATTAGTATTCCGGCTTTCATCAGCCAAAAGCTCAAGTGTAGGTTGTTCTGAGAGTCAAAACAGAATCAACTTTACCATATAATAGCCGGCAATTGCGACGATGATACCCGCCAGTATCGATAAGAGAATGTAGGTAGTCGCAATTGCAAAGTTTCTCTTTGCCGCATCGAAAAACCACTGAATAGTAAACGTGGAAAAGGTGGTAAATGCGCCAAGAAATCCGGTCATCGCTATGTAAGCAAGTGTTTCTGATGAAGAACTCAATTGATACACAGCCCACGCCGCGCCGACAAGAAATGACCCTGTCACATTAATCACAAATGTTGACCAGGGCAGACCGTTCGTCAATCGCTCGGTAAGCCAGAAATCGAGAAAAAACCGGCATAAAGCCCCGATCATCCCGGTAAATGTGATCCAGATAAACATCATCGGGCAGGTTTAGTTAGCAAAAAATTCATCCCCTTCCATCCAATCCATGCAAATAATCCGCCTCCGAAAACACTTGCCCCCGTGTACACTGCAATGACTTGAAAGGTTGAGTTTTCCAACAGTAGCATAATATCCAGGCTGAAATTGGAAAAGGTCGTGAATGAAGCCAATAGTCCCGCTGAAAGCCCATATTGAAAAATTGGATTTTTTAGCTTCTGCTGTTTAATGACAGCTGCCAATACAGCCAGCAGAAAGGAACCTGTTAAATTCACGAATAACGTTGCCCATGGGAACACTCCACTAGCATCCTCCAGCGTGAGGTAAGCTGAGTACCGCAATGTAGTACCTATTGCTCCTCCGAGAGCTACCGCAACTAATTTCGAAAAAATGATTCTCTAAGTTGGTGAAAAATTATTCCAAACCTACGTCAAGAACCATCATAAAAGCAAATCCGATTAAGCCGCCTGTCGTTGCAATTTTTTTATTACCATTGCTGTGAGCTTCAGGTATAATTTCATCTATGACCACAAAAATCATCGCGCCTGCCGCGAAACTTAAGGCGTATGGGAGCGCAGGTTGAACCGCAAGCACCAGAAAGGCGCCGGCCATGCCCGCTATCGGAAATACAATTGCGGAAAACTGTCCCCAAAAAAAACTCCAAAACCGACTGACTCCTTCTCTCCGCAGTGGTAATGCCACAGCCATCCCTTCGGGAATGTTTTGCAAACTGATTGCGATCGTAAGAGCTATTGCCCCTCCGATTGCTGCACCCTCAACGCCCGAGGCTACGGCGCCGAATGCAACTCCCACAGCGAGAGCTTCGGGAACATTATGGAGTGTAATTGCGCTAACCAGCATTGTGCTTCTGCGAAATGATTCGGAATTAATAGGCTTTTCAGAAAAGAAAAGGTCATAAAATCCTGTTAGCCAATAATCTATACTTTTTAAACATATGGCTCCTACAGAAAAACCTATCAATGATGGCAGCCAAACCGGTAATGCACCGCCTTTACTCATTTCAAGTGCAGGTTCAAGCAAAGACCAGAAGCTTGCAGCGATCATCACCCCGCCGGCAAAACCCAGCATTCCATCCATCACTTTTTGGTTAAATGACCGGAAAAAGAATACCAAAGCGGCTCCACCGGCAGTGGTAATCCATGTTAGCATGAGTGCATAAAAAGCCTGTAAAACCGGATTAAGCTGTAGAAACCAATCAAACATTTTTTAGGAGTGTGTTAGTTATAATAATTACATTTTTTAGTCACCCCTAAATTATGCGGTACTGATCGATTTTCCAAGAAATTTACAACTCATTGCTGACCCGCATTACTCACCACCGGATCAGAGCAGAGCCCCAGGTAAAACCTGCGCCGAAAGAAGCCAGGCAAACGAGATCGTTTTCTTTAAGTTTACCCTCTTCAAAAACTTCGCTTAATGCTATGGGTATAGAAGCGGCGGTAGTATTGCCATATTTTTCAATGTTGCTGTATACTTTATCCAAACCCATCCCAAGCTTGTGAGCTACCGCTTCAGTAATCCGTTTGTTGGCTTGATGAGGAATCACAAGATCCAGATCCTCTGCCTTAAGCCCGGCTACTTCCAGAGCTTCGTTTATGACTTCCGGAAACCGGGTTACTGCATGTTTAAAAACAAACCGCCCTTCCATATAAGGATATATCCGACGGGTATCAAGCAACTCTTTCGTGAGTCGGGGTTGGTCATTTACCGAAGGTGCATCAACCCAGAGTTTATCACCAAAGCGTCCGTCAGCATAAATATGAGTGGTAAGCACTCCTTTATTTTCATCCTCAGCCGGAGTAATGAGCGCAGCGCCGGCTCCATCACCAAATATTACCGAAACGTCGCGGCCTTCCGTGCTGAGATCGAGCGAGGTGCTTTGAACTTCCGCCCCCACAAGCAAAATATTCTGATATTTACCGGTTTTGATAAACTGATCGGCTACCGACAGTCCATAAATAAAACCACTGCAAGCATTCCGGATATCAAGTGCAGGCACACCTGGAATACCCATTTTTTCCTGCAGGAAACATCCACCCCCTGGAAACTGATGGTCGCCATCAAGGGCGGCAAAGACGATAAAATCAATATCCTCCGCACTCTTTCCGGCTCGCTCAAGGGCTTTATTAGATGCTTTATGAGCCATTCCACTCAATGTATCATTCTCAGTGATCCAGTGGCGCGTATGAATGCCTGTGCGCTCTACGATCCACTCATCGCTGGTGTCCATCATTTTTTCCAGATCCTGATTGGTCACCACTCGCTCGGGTACATAATGCCCGACTCCTGCAATTTTTGAATTCCTCATAAATTCCTCCGCATTAAAATTTTTAGCCACCAATTCCAATATATCAAAATTTGAAAATCTTATATGATGAAACTAGCAGCTGTTAAGAACCTTCGGTCTGCCGTAATTGTATACTGGGATTATAAGCGCAGATAACCAATATCATAGCAACATTAATTGGTGTCTGTAAGATAGCTTTAAGTGCTCAAATTATACCTGTAGCACTCCGGTTTTAAACTCCGGGATCTCAGGGTTATGGTTTGCCACTTCAATGGCATTTGAAATCCGCTCACGGGTATCTTCCGGACGGATGATACCGTCCACCCAAAGACGTGCTGCCGCATAGCGAACATCGGTCTGTTTTTGGTAGGAATCACGAATTCGCTTGAGAAATTTTTCCTTATCCTCCTCACTCACTTCCTCTCCCTGTTTTTTTCGAGCGGCAACTTCAATCTGAAGCAATGTTTTAGAGGCCTGATTTCCCCCCATTACAGCAATTCGGGCACTCGGCCAGGCGTAAATAAACCGGGGATCGTAGGCTTTTCCACACATTGCATAATTACCTGCACCGTAGCTATTACCGACAATAATTGTGATTTTGGGTACGGTTGTGTTTGCAACCGCATTCACCATCTTGGCGCCATCTTTTATAATACCTCCGTGTTCAGCACGCTTTCCGACCATAAATCCGCTAACATCCTGAAAAAATACAATCGGCACTTTTTTCTGATTGCAATTCATAATAAACCGGCTCGCTTTATCGGCACTGTCTGAATAAATCACTCCGCCGATCTGCATCTCCCCGCTTTTGGATTTAACCACCGTGCGTTGATTGGCAACGATGCCTACGCTCCAACCATCAATCCGGGCATAACCGGTGATCAGAGTTTTGCCGTATCCCTTTTTATATTCCGTGAAAGAATCTTTATCAACAATACCTTCCAGCACTTTGTGCATATCATAGGGCTGGGCACCGTCATCAGGAATCATTTGATTGATTTCTGATGCATCTCCGGCGGGTGGGGCCGGCTCCTTTCGGTTGTAGGCTGCCATCGGCAACGGACCAAGTTTATCCACCAGATCACGTATGGTATGCAAGCATGTATCATCATCCGGCATTTTATAGTCCGTCACTCCGCTGATTTCAGTATGCGTAGTTGCCCCTCCGAGGGTCTCATTATCAACGTCTTCTCCGATGGCTGCTTTAACCAGGTAACTCCCTGCCAGAAAGACACTTCCTGTTCCGTCAACAATCATAGCTTCATCGCTCATGATCGGCAGATACGCTCCTCCGGCAACACAGCTGCCCATAATTGCTGCAATTTGCGGGATACCTTCGGCCGACATCACCGCATTGTTCCGGAAAATTCGTCCGAAATGCTCTTTATCGGGAAAAATTTCGTCCTGCATAGGCAGGTATACTCCGGCTGAATCAACCAGATAGATGATCGGCAGTTTATTTTCAATAGAAATTTCCTGGGCGCGCAAATTCTTTTTGGCCGTGATCGGGAACCAGGCACCCGCTTTCACCGTGGCGTCATTAGCAACGATCATACACTGGCGTCCGCTCACATGACCAATACCGGTAATGACTCCACCGGCAGGGCAACCGCCTTCGTCTTCATACATCTCATATCCGGCCCACAACCCGATTTCAAAAAACGGATGATCGTTATCAATGAGATGATCTATTCGTTCCCTAGCCGTCTTTTTACCTTTTTCACGCTCTTTGGCTGCCCGTTTTTCTCCACCACCCTGTTTCAGGTTTTTTTCCTGTTCCAAAATTTGTTGTAAGCGCTTTTCATGGTAGCTGCTGTATTTCTGTTGCTTGGTTTCACCGGCCATGTTAACGGGTATTTTTGAGATGATTAAGTGATGAATTTACCGGCGAAAAATAGTAAAAAAACATCTTGCTGCAAGATTATTTCGTGTTTATAGGAAGACTCAAAGTACCCCGACAAGCGGATGCGGTTGCTCTACCTGCTATAGCTAGACCGGTTGTTGATTAGATATCCCTTAAAGGATTTCCTTACAGACAACCTTTCAAAGTGGGTTTATGCATTTTGATTTTAATAGTGTTTTGTAATTTGAACATTAAATATTGACAGACCCGATTCCCGAAAAAACTACTCTCTATCCACATTTGTAATCAATACGACACTCTTAAAAAACTCATGAAATTCCATATTACAGCTTTGCGTTAAGAGTCTGAATAAATTCACCCGATCACTCTATCTTTTCGGCATTGAATTGTTTTACAACCCACTTTAAAAGAAAACTATGCGCTCTTCAATTCTTTTTATACTTATAATATTGATGGCTGGATTCGGTACTACCGAAATCTACGCGCAACGACAATATCAATTTGAAGAGTTAAACCGCCGGGATTTCATTCCTCCGGCTTTTATGTCTGTTTTTCCGGGTGTTTCGGACAGAGAGGGTAACGCTAATGCATCTGCTGTTTTCAGAATCCGTAACGACAAGCTGAATTTTCGTTCGGTTCCCGCATCACAACGCCAGCATGACGATGAGAGATTTGCCTCCAATGTAAGGATTAACTTTGAGGTATATCGCGAAGAAGACGGGGAACGAACCGGCTCACCGATGCAAAGAGAACGATGGGAAAAAAGAACTACTACTACTCAGTATGATCACACGCAGTCTAAAACCCGTTCCGTAGAAGCATCACAAAGTTTTCAGCTTGATCCGGGTACTTACGTGTTAAGAGCCCTGGTATACAGTAATGACCGGGAAAAGGGCAGCTTCACGCGAAAACTTGAAATCAAAGAAGACCCCGAGGAGTATAATTGGGTAATATTAGCCAGCCCTGATGAAAATCAGAATGGTAAAAGACTGGTAAACCTTGGAAATAACTCCCGGTTCGGTGAAGGAGTTACCGCTTGGGCAGCACTGCCGGATGAAAGTTCCGGCTACCATATTGAGTTGGACCGGATGCGTGTTCGCAATAATGACACTACACGGGTAGAGCGAATTATGGATGAACCTCTGAACTCTGATAATATTTACAGCCGAAAACAACCTGCCATTACTACAGAGAATAACGCTGTGTTTATGAATTTGAAGGCCGATAGTGACCAAACACTTGCCAGGATTCATATTCCGAAAGACTCACTATCCAATAATCATTTCAGGCTGCGTATATATGATGAAGGTGATGATGAAGACAAGATTACCGATTACACCTGGTATAACTTATGGGTAGATATGCCCGCAAGCCTGCTAAATGTTGATTTCGCCATAAATAAACTTGGTTATTTAGTCGATAATTCAAAATTGAGTGAACTTCGAGGAGGCAACCGCGAAGAGCGCGAACGCAACTTTCTCAAATTCTGGACCGAAAAAGATTCGACCGCTAAAACTTCCGACAGCTCTCTTATGGCTGAATATTACAGCCGTGTGGATGAGGCTTATGATCGTTTTACCACACCTCAAACCAAGGGCTATGAAAGTGATCAGGGCAAAGTATTTATTACTATGGGTGAGCCTGAAGAGATAAACAGGGAATTCCCTTCAAGTGGACCTACACGCGAAATATGGGAATATGAAGAAGAAACTTATATATTCGAAGCAACCTCAGGTTTCGGAGACTATGTTCTGGTGGATACCCGATAATTCACAAAAATTCAACCTATGACTACAACCCCGGATCCAACCCGGGCTCCGGTTCGTATAGCAATCAGTATGGGTGATGCTAACGGAGTGGGACCCGAGGTCATCATCAAAGCGTTAAGTTCCTCGGATATTGATCTTAATTCGTCGGTACCGATAATCATCGGGCAGGAGCAAGTGTTCGAGCACTATGAGGAGCTGCTTGCAATAAACCTGCCCACACATCCCTATAAGCCGGATGCGGAGCTACAGCCCGGCCGGATTTACTTATCGGAAGCTGGTGAACAGGGTATTGAAATTACGCCCGGACATATCAAAGCTGATGCCGGAAAGTTGAGCATGGATGCTGTAGCCACAGCTATTTCATATTGCCTTAATGATCAGGCTGATGCATTGGTGACGGCTCCAATAAGCAAAGAAGCGGTTAATCAGGCTGGGTACGAAATTCCCGGCCATACCGAATATCTCGCCGAAAAAACCAGTACGGATCTCCCTTTAATGATGATGGTCGGCAGCCGACTGAATATTGCTCTTGTTACTACTCATATTCCGGTACAGCATATCAGCAGATTTCTGAGCAAAGATTACATCAGCCGGATTATTCGTATTCTGGATAGCACACTGAAACACACTTTTCGAATCTCTGATCCTCATATCGCCATACTCGGGCTTAATCCTCATGCTGGTGACGGTGGTATAATCGGTAATGAGGAAACCGATATAATTATACCGGCTATTAATGAGAACCGGGAGCAAGGCCTGCACCTTGACGGCCCTTTTCCTGCAGATGGCTTTTTTGCACGAAAAAGTTATGAGAATTTTGATGCCGTTCTGGCGATGTATCACGACCAGGGTTTGATACCATTTAAAATGCTTTGCTCCGACAGAGGTGTGAATTTTACAGCCGGATTACCCATCATTCGAACTTCACCGGATCACGGAACGGCTTACAGCATCAGTGGACTTGGGCAGGCAGAGCCTTCTTCATTCGTTGAAGCGTATAACCTGGCCGTTACACTTGCCAAAAACAGTAGAGATTAAATCTTATGAACACCGAATTGGATCAACCCTATACTCGTATCGCCCGCATTTATGATGATATCATGCGGGACGTAGATTACGAAGGTTGGTCGGATTATATCGATGAAATCATCCAATACCATCACCGTGATGCAGTGGACTTGCTTGAGTTGGGATGCGGCACCGGTGGCCACGCGCTTAAATTGGAAGAATTGGAATGCTACCGGATTGTGGCTACGGATAAATCACCTGAAATGGTAAGGATTGCTGATGAAAAAGCTGCAAGATTAAATGCCGGAATTGAGTTTGAAGTTGCCGATTTCCTCAATTTCCGGATGAACCGGTCATTTGATGCCATTTATCTGGTATTCGACAGTATCAACTACGTGCACAACCCCGAAGAGCTTGCTGGTCTGTTTCAAAGCGTTGAAGATCATCTTAATCCGGCCGGGATTTTTATTTTTGATTTTACCACGCCCTCCTTTTCAAAGAAGGTGGAACAGTCGCTCAATGAGTCGTCTCGCAGAATTGGCGATATCCGGTATAGTAGAAAAAGCAGTTGGGACCCGAATAGTCGATTGCATACCAATCATTTTGTGATCGAAACACTCGATCCGCAAACCGGTAATGTAATCAAAACAGAGGATGAAACTCACCGCCAGAAAATCCATCATCCCGAAGAAATTGAATCCGCGATAGCAGAATCCGGTCTGAAGGTTGAAGCGCGTTATTCCGATTTCGATTTTACGTCCGTTGATGATGAAACTGATCGCATAACCATGGTGCTACGAAAATGTCCAATAACCCGGTAATATCATTTAATAATGTTACGGTAAGCTTTGAAGGGCGCCCTGTCCTCAAAGATGTAAATTTTACGCTCGAAAACGGTGAGTTTATGTATCTGATCGGTCCGACCGGAGCCGGCAAAAGTTCATTTCTCAAACTCATCTACCGCGACATCCTTCCGGATAGCGGATCAGTCTGGGTAGCCGGAGAAGATGTTACGCAGCTTAAGGACCGGAAAATTCCCTACCTCCGTCGTAAACTGGGAATCGTATTTCAGGATTTTCACCTGATGCCAGATCGCAATGTCTACGATAATGTGGCATTTGCACTCGAAGTAACCAATGCCGGCAGGTTTTTTATGAAACAGCGGATTCTCGAAGTGCTTTCTATGGTGGGATTAAGCCATCGTAAAACGGCAATGCCCGATGACCTTTCCGGCGGAGAGCAGCAGCGTGTCGTAATTGCCAGAGCTTTAGCCAACGAACCGCGGATTCTGCTTGCTGATGAACCTACCGGCAATCTTGATCCCGATACATCACGCGATATTGTTGAGCTATTAAATGAAATTAACAACAGGGGAATGGCGGTGCTGATGGTTACGCATCACTATGATCTGGTTCGTGAATATCCCGCGCGCACGGTTAAGATCAACCGAGGGAACCTGGTAGAATTAAATCCCGAACAGGTGGGGATTTGAGAATGAAGTAAAGATGGATTCCGTCACACACATTTTATTCGGCGCAGGTGTAGGTCAGGCCACACTTGGTAAAAAAGAAGGATCAAAGGCTATGCTTTGGGGAGCGATAGCACAAACCGTTCCAGACCTTGATGTATTTGCATCACTGTTTATGGACCCGGTCAGCTACCTCAGCGTTCACCGCGGATTTACCCATTCGGTCTTTTTTCCTTTTATTGCAGCCCCTCTGCTTGGCTGGCTTGCTACTGCTATCCATTCTAAAACAACCGAATCAACATACTGGCAATGGACCGGCATGTTTTTTATCGCTGTGATGCTTCACCCCTTTCTTGATCTTTTTACCGGTTATGGTACACAGTTGTTTTATCCTGTAACGGATCATGCCTTTGAGCTGAACACGATATTTATCATAGATCCGCTGTTCACCTTACCACTAATTATAGGAGTGATTTACAGTATCATCAGCAATCGAAAGAAACAGCGGGATATGAAACCTGCCCGAATTGCTTTGGCTATCAGTCTGAGTTATTTAATCCTTACCGGTGCACTAAAACTTTCAGTCATTCCGGAAATACGGGATGAATTGCAACGAAATGAGGTTCAATTTCAGCAATTACACATCTCGCCGACTCCTTTCAACTCATTTTATTGGCGTACACTTGCCGAGGTTGAGGATGGCTACAAAGAAGGCTACCTGTCTCTTTTTGATCAGAATCCTGAAATTGAATTTAATTTCATCCCCCGGAATGAACACAAACTTGAACCCTACACTGAATCCAAAGCATACCGCGAGCTGATGTGGTTTTCAAAAGGATTTTACTCTGTTACGGAAGAGGGTGACAATATGTATTTTAATGATCTCCGATTTGGTACCTATCCCGGTTGGACCGGCGAAATTGAGCAGTTTACATTTAGGTTCAGGTTGTTAGAGACGAATAATCCCAAGGAGCTTAGTTTTAAACAGGTACCTGAGTTTCCGGATGTAACAAGCGATGACTTACGTGTTTTTACCAGAAAGGTGTTCGCGATGGATTAGTTTTCGTTTGTAACTTGAGTTCGATTGTTTTTTAATTACTTATGTTTTTTGTAAGCATTTGTTAAGATGTTATTTATTGCTCTTGTACCCAACCGTAGGTCGGGAGTTTGTCGCACCTACAGCAAGTTTCACCACCACGAGCACAACGGAGACACCACGGACACAATGAAAGAATCATTTTTAATAAAACGTAGTGCCCGTTGAGCCTTCTTTGTGCCCGTTGTGGTTAGATAATTCACCAAAACGATCACACCGACATTAACCAGGAGAGCCTCGATTTATGCGAAGATGCAGGCAATTGTACTATAAATACTGCTGATTTATAACGAACTCAGGCTGTGAAGGTAAAAGTAGATTTTAGCAGGACTATTACAATTCACTATATTATCATAATTTGAATTAATCTCCATTACATTTACTATCAAATCATGCTCACGAATCTTTTACTGCTTTCGGTTTTTATGACAACTCCGTTTTCCGACTCTGACCTTGAAAATAAAATCCACTCGGTAATTGATCAGGATGATGCGCGAATTGCTGTTACAGTTATACCACACGATAAAAACGCACCGGAGTTCGATATCCGTGGTGATGAAACTTACCATGCGGCAAGCACTTACAAAACCCCGGTAATGCTCAAAGCTTTCCGGCGTTCGCTGGATGATCCGGAGTGGAATATCGGGGATTCTTTAACGGTATATAACGAGTTCGAAAGTATTGTTGACGGTTCGGTTTATCAGATTTCTGAAGACCAGGATCGCCCCGGAATTGCCGAACATATTGGTTCACAAATACCCATTCGCCTGTTGGTTGAACATATGATCATCCAAAGCGGAAATCTTGCCACCAATATTTTAATTGATCAACTTAATGCTGAAAGTGTTACTGAATTCATGCACGGTTTCGGCCTGACCGGATTACAGATCCGCCGGGGAGTTTTTGATATGCCCGCTTTCGAAGAAGGAATAAACAATGAAGTTACGGCACGCGACCTGGCACGAATGTATCACAAACTTGCCGCCGGTGAAATGTTTGATGAAGCAACCACCAACTCCGCTCTTGATATACTCAAAAGGCAGACCTTACGGGATAAATTACCGGCTAATTTACCGGAGGCGATCGAAATTGCTCATAAGGGCGGCTCCATCACCGGAGTGAATCACGATGCAGGAATTGTTTATTTGAATGAAAACGAATGGTACAGCATTGCTATATTGAGCGATGATTCAACTGATGAAGATACCACCATCAACAGGTTGGCAGAAATTTCTGAAATTATTTTTGAGCACTACAGTGGAAAAAATTAACCTTATCAAAAAAACATAATTAATTATGGTTCAAAAGATTATATCATCCGTTATCATATTTTTACTTATTGTCTTGTTGTCCGCTTGCGGCAATGACGAAGGACCTGCTGAAGATGAAATCTATGAGGTACAAGGGCGATATCTGAGCACCTCGGTTGACGGCGAATCCGTATCAGTCATTCATGAAACCATACCCGATGTGATGGAAGCGATGCGAATGAGTTTACGGATAGATGATCCCGCAAAAGTGGAAGAACTTGAAAGCGGGGATATCATACGTTTTGAAATGTTCCAGGATAACGGCCAATGGCGAATTCAAAATATCGAACCACTTCCTGAGGATACCGAATTGGATCTTCCGGAAGATTTAGAAGATATCGGAACAGAGTAATACAATTTCAAATCATCAATTGATCTCTTTAGCCTGCATTATCCACCGAGAAATAGCTTTTGCATTAATTTAATTTCATTAGCTGTGAATTCCATCAAACCGGAATAATCTTAAAATTTTAGCTGTAAGGTTCTGCCTTTTCGATGATCTATAGTTCAATCTCACTCAGAAGCCAATACTAAACTCATGGAACAACAGGCCCGGCACATTCTCAAAAAAAATTTCGGATTTGACGATTTCAAAGAAGGGCAACACGATGTTATACGCCGGGCTGAGAAAGGAGAAGACCAACTCGTGGTAATGCCGACCGGGGGCGGTAAATCATTATGCTACCAGATTCCGGCATTGATACGAAAAGGTACCGGGATCGTCATCTCCCCGCTGATCTCATTAATGAAAGACCAGGTTGATGCACTGAAGCAAAACGGCATTCAAGCTGAGTTTTTAAACTCAACACTACCTCCTGAAGAACGCCAACGCATCATCCACCAAATGCGTCAAGGTGAAACGGAGCTCCTTTACGTAGCTCCCGAACGCATGTTTACCGGCAACGGACATTTTTTAAATATCCTTAAAGATATTCCTGTAAGTTTGTTTGCGGTTGATGAAGCTCACTGCATCTCGCAATGGGGGCACGACTTTCGCCCGGAGTATCAGAAACTTAAAGAGCTGAAATCTACTTTCCCCGAAGTGCCCGTTATGGCACTAACCGCTACGGCCGATAAGCTTACGCGCGACGACATTGTGAAATCTCTCAATATACCTGATGCTCATCGTCATATTGCCGGTTTCAACCGTCCCAACATCCATTATTATGCCTACCCGCGGGAAAACGGGCGCCGGCAATTACTCGATTTTTTGCGAGACCGTCGGGGACAATCAGGAATTGTATACTCATTGAGTCGTGATTCAGTCGATGAACTTGCCGGCTATCTTAATACTGAGGGCTTCACAGCCCTGCCTTATCATGCCGGTCTTGACCGGGATATCCGCCGTAAGAATCAGGAAGCTTTCACGAAAGACAATGTGGATATCATCGTGGCTACCATAGCTTTCGGGATGGGTATAGATAAGTCGGATATCCGCTATGTTGTGCATATGAATATGCCCAAGAACATCGAAAGTTATTATCAAGAAACCGGGCGTGCCGGACGTGACGGATTAAAGAGCGACGCTATCCTGTTCCACAGCCGTGGTGACCTCAGAATGCTTCGGCAATTTGCGGAAGTGGAGGATAATCCTGAGCAAACCAAGGTGATGCTGGATAAGCTAAACAAAATTGCCGCCTTTTGTGAGACCGGACAATGCCGGCGACAATTTTTGCTGGAGTATTTTGGCGATAAACATTCCGGAAACTGCGACTCCTGCGATAATTGTCTCGATGATGCCGAAACCTTCGACGCTACCATTCCTGCCCAGAAAGTGCTTTCAGCCGTAGCTCGTCTCAGGCACGGCTATGGTATTAACCACATCGCTGAGTTTCTCACCGGTTCCAGAAGCAAAAAAATCCCCGGATGGCAGCGGGAGCTTAAAACTTACGGCGTTGGACAGGAATTCAACCAAAAAGAGTGGGGGTTTTACATCCGCCAGATGGTCAACGATAACTGGCTTGATCAAAGCGGTGATACCTACCCTACTCTATCTCTTAATGAAAACAGTCAGAAAGTGCTCCGCGGTGAAGTAAAGTTGACTCTGCGCCGACCGAAAACCAGAACTCCGGTTTCTCCTCAGGAAGTTTCATCTCAAGTGGATGAAACCCTCAGGGCTAAGCTGCGCTATCTGAGGAAAGATCTTGCCGACCGACAGAATATTGCCCCCTATATGATTTTCTCTGATGCCACCCTCGATGAGCTGTCAACAGTGATGCCGGTATCCGAATCGGCATTGCTGCACATCCACGGAATGGGCAGAAAAAAAGTGGAGTGGTATGGTCAGTCAATAGTAAGGATGATCCGAAAATATGTGCGCGACGAAGGGATAATTCTGGAACAGCACCATGAAAATATTGCTGAGATCAGGAAGCATTCAAAAAATGACTCACGCGGCGAAAAAACTAATACGACTGTGGAAGAAACACTGCGATACCACCAGGTCGGAAAAAGTATATCCGAAATAGCCAGGATTCGCAGTCTCAAAGAAACCACCATAGAAACACACCTTACCAGTCTGCTGGAATCCGGGCGGATCGACCCGCTTAAGTTTATCTCAGCGGATGATGTTGAAATTATCCGCCGGGCAGCTAATCAAACCGGTGGTGAACGTCTGCGGCCAATCCGGGAATTGCTGAATGAAGAGTATTCATATTTTCAAATAAAAGCAGCTTTGACAGCAATAAAAGCAGAGTAACTAACCAAATTCATTCTCAATTATTCCAGATCGCAGTCCAGGGAACTTCTCTAAAGCTAAAAAAAAGCCCTGAGATCAGCTTTGGATCCCAGGGCTGTAAACATCAAATCAGGAGACCTGATTATTGACGGGATGGCGGGCATTACATCATGCCGCCCATGCCACCCATTCCGCCCATATCGGGCGCTCCGCCTCCGGCTCCACCGGAGTTGCCGTCATTCTCTTCCGGCTTATCTGAAACAACCGCTTCGGTTGTCAACATCAGACCGGCAACAGAAGCTGCATTTTCAAGTGCAGTTCGGGTTACCTTGGTCGGATCAATCACACCGGCTTTGATCAGGTCTTCATACTCTTCGGTACGCGCATTGTAGCCGTAAGCATCTTTGCCTTCTTTAACTCTTTGCACAACGATGGAACCTTCGGCTCCGGCATTGTCGGAGATGATGCGGAGTGGTTCTTCAAGTGCACGGCGTACAATTTGGAAACCGGTTTGCTGATCGGCATTTTCGCCTTTCAGTTTATCAAGCACATGTGCGCATCGGATGAATGAAACACCGCCACCGGATACGATACCTTCTTCAACAGCGGCACGGGTTGCATGCAAGGCATCTTCAACACGCGCTTTCTTTTCTTTCATCTCAACTTCTGAGGCAGCTCCGATATACAGAACAGCTACACCGCCGCTGAGTTTTGCCAGCCGCTCTTGCAGCTTCTCACGGTCATAGTCGGAGTCGCTTTCCTCGATTTGGCTGCGGATCTGGTTGACGCGTGCTTTGATATCGTCATTTGATCCTTTGCCGTCAACGACTGTGGTGTTGTCTTTGTCAATGCTCACATTTCCGGCCTGACCAAGGAAGTCGAGCGTTGCATTTTCAAGACTGTAGCCTCGCTCTTCGGAAATAACCGTACCGCCGGTAAGAATGGCGATGTCTTCGAGCATTGCTTTGCGGCGATCACCGAAACCAGGTGCTTTAACAGCTGCAATTTTCAATGTGCCTCGCAACTTGTTAACGACCAGTGTGGCAAGAGCTTCGCCTTCGATATCCTCGGCAATAATCAGCAGTGGCTTACCGCTCTGACTTGCTTTCTCGAGGATAGGCAGAAGCTCCTTCATGTTGGAGATCTTCTTATCATGGATAAGGATATAAGGCTCCTCAAGTTCAGCAGTCATCTTCTCTGAATCAGTTACGAAATACGGAGAAAGATATCCGCGGTCGAACTGCATACCTTCTACGGTGTCGAGCTCGGTTTCGGTGCCTTTGGCTTCCTCTACAGTGATAACACCATCTTTGCCAACTTTCTCCATAGCATCGGCAATCAGGTCACCGATCTGCTTGTCGTTGTTTGCTGAAATAGTACCGACTTGAGAAATCTCATTGCGATCACTAATGTCGCGGCTGATGTTTTTCAACTCTTCCACGACTTTAGTAACGGCCTGATCGATACCACGCTTGAGGTCCATCGGGTTGGCACCAGCAGTTACGTTCTTCAGTCCGGTACTGATGATGGACTGAGCCAGAACTGTAGCCGTAGTGGTTCCGTCACCGGCGTTATCGCTGGTCTTTGAAGCCACTTCGCGCACCATTTGCGCGCCCATGTTTTCTACTTTTTCTTCGAGCTCAATTTCTTTTGCTACGGTTACACCGTCTTTGGTTACGGTAGGAGCTCCAAAGGATTTCTCAATTACCACATTTCGACCGCGAGGTCCGAGAGTTACCTTCACAGCATTCGAAAGCTTGTCGACGCCGCGCTTTAGAGAATCACGGGCTTCGGTATCATAATGAATTAACTTAGACATAATTTCTTACAGTTTTTGGTTAAGGTTTAGCTGAATGAGCAAGATTAGAACGTACCCAGGATGTCGCTTTCACGCATGATCATATAATCCTCGCCATCAAGCGTGAGCTCAGTGCCGGCATACTTGCCATACAGCACCTTATCTCCTTCTTTTACAGACATTTCCTGTTTTTTCCCTTCTTCAACTTTTCCGGGTCCTACAGCCACAACAGTTCCGCGTTGAGGCTTCTCCTTGGCGGTATCGGGAATAATAATACCCGATTCGGTTTTTTCCTCAGCAGAGTCCGGTTTAACCAGAACACGATCATTAAGAGGTTTGAGTTTACTCATACTTTTCCTTGGTTTAATGTTTTTAGTTTAAAATACTTTTAGCACTCCCAAGACAAGAGTGCTAATTAAATTCGCCGCAAATATAGTCACGGAATCGCTATTTGTCAAGATTTTAAAAAGTGAGGATGAGAAAAAAGAGCAGTATGCCTCTAAAAAGAGGATACGCAGAGCTTAAGACGCATACAATCGGTTTACAAAACCCTAAATTCCAATGAATATTATTCGCACTCGATCATGTTAACTGCTAAATGGCGGCAATATTGTATTCCCCTGCCCGAGGTTTCACTCAAGTTGCTCTCATCACTTTACATGGCCCTCATTCAACGATTGTAGTTGCTATATGGGTTACGCCGCGTGTTTGACGTTTGAGGTTTGATGTTGTTGTCACTGAACCTCAAACCTCAAACGTCAAACAAACTTTACCGACAATTCTTAACACATGTTGCAATTACTATAATATTATAGGAATTATTACTGATAGTGGCTAAACCCACCATAACAGCTTATCACGGCTCCGTTACATCCAAAACTTCCCAACTGATTTCCCCTTCCTCATCTATATCATATTCCAAAAGAATCTGCCCGGAAATGTGTCCGTCTTCATAAGTGGCCAGAACCCAGCGATGATTTAAAACCTGAATTTCTTCCCTGTCGTAAAAACTCATCGTTCCTCCAAGTACCGGTTCGGTGGGGATCAGTTCCGGGCGTTCCTGCACCTGATCGCGCAAAAAAGTTATCGGGTCATCAATTCCTTTTTCTTCAAAACGGCGCAGATCAAAATCGGAAAACGGCCGAAAAGAAATTTCCCCGGTATCACCAGGTTGTTCTTCTCTATCCTCGCTATCCATCTCTTCGATGCGCTCGCGTAAATCTGCAACTTCATCACTAAGCTCCTCATTCTGCTCAGCATGCTCTTCAACCTGACTTCTCAGATCACGGCTTTGATCAAAATAATAGTACAACCCAATTCCCAATATGAGAACCAAAATCAGCAAAACGCCTAATATTTTATTGTAATAATCCATTTCACTCAAATTTATGTGGATATTCCGGAATATTATACCCTCCTATGCTATTATGGGTAACCTGATCCGGTATCTTAAGCTTTATTTACATACCCTGCAAGACATTGCTTCAAAAAACGCTTATCAATCTTCGATTCAGTCAAATAGTGTCTGAAAGAAAGCTCAAAGTGTTCTAAGAAAATACGTTCATAAACCACCGTCACTAATCACATATTCCTGCGATACTGCCCGCCAACCTCATAAAGTGCCTGTGAAATCTGACCCAGCGAACATCGCTTTACAGTCTCCATCAACTCCTCAAAGATATTTCCTCCGGTTCTGGCGGTTTCCTGCAAGCTGCGCAGAGCCTCATCGGATTCATCCGCATGAATCTTCTTGAAATGCTCAAGCTGGGAGATCTGCTGCTTTTTCTCTTTTTCGGAGCTGCGGATCAGCTCTACTTCAGCAGTCTCGGCTTCCTGACCTTCCGGCGGCAAAAATGTATTAACGCCGATAACCGGCAGCTCACCGTTGTGTTTGAGCGTCTCGTAATACAGACTTTCTTCCTGTATTTTACCGCGCTGATACATTGTTTCCATCGCTCCGAGTACGCCACCTCGCTCAGTAATGCGATCGAATTCAGCAAGAATCGCCTCTTCAACCAGATCGGTCAGCTCTTCGATGATAAACGAACCCTGCAAAGGATTTTCATTTTTCGTCATTCCCAGCTCCTTGTTGATGATCATCTGGATGGCCACCGCCCTGCGCACCGACTCTTCGGTAGGGGTGGTTATCGCTTCATCATACGCATTGGTGTGCAGCGAATTACAGTTGTCATACACCGCCATCAACGCTTGCAGCGTTGTACGGATATCATTAAACTGGATCTCCTGAGCGTGGAGGGAGCGTCCGCTCGTCTGGATGTGATACTTCAATTTCTGGGATCGCTCATTCGCACCGTACATCTCCCTCATCGCGATGGCCCAGATTCGCCGCGCTACCCTGCCGATAACCGCATATTCCGGATCCAGCCCGTTGCTGAAAAAGAAGGAGAGATTATGCGCGAAATCATCAATGTCCAGTCCGCGGGCGAGATAATATTCTACATAAGTGAATCCATTGGCCAGTGTGAAAGCGGCCTGTGTGACCGGATTCGCCCCCGCCTCGGCAATGTGATATCCGGAAATCGACACCGAATAATAGTTGCGCACTTTATTAATAGTGAAATATCGCTGGATGTCGCCCATCATCCGCAACGCAAATTCAGTAGAGAATATACAGGTGTTTTGCGCCTGATCTTCTTTCAAAATATCCGCCTGTACCGTTCCTCGCACAACCTGAATGGCTGAAGCCTTAATCTTCTCATAGGTCTCTTTATCCACAAGCTGATCGCCCGGAACGCCAAGTAATCCCAGCCCGAACCCGTCATTGGGTTTCGGCCATTCGCCCTCGTATTTCGGCTGCTCCACACCGCGATCCTCAAACCACTTGGCTATTTTCTTCTGAGCATCCTCCCATTTTCCCTGCTCCTTCAGATACCGCTCAACCTCCTGATCGATAGCCGTGTTCATGAACATCGCCAGGATCATCGGAGCCGGACCGTTGATGGTCATCGATACCGAAGTAGTGGGTTTGGTGAGCTCAAAGCCGGAGTACAATTTTTTCATATCATCCACCGTGCAGATGCTTACTCCGGAATTACCCACTTTCCCGTAGATGTCCGGTCGCAGATCGGGATCTTCCCCGTATAGCGTAACCGAATCAAAAGCGGTGGACAGACGAGCGGCCGGCATTCCTTCGCTCAGATAATGAAACCGTTTATTGGTGCGCTCGGGTGTTCCTTCCCCGGCAAACATTCGCGTGGGATCTTCGCCCTCCCGCTTGAACGGGAACACGCCGCCGGTATAGGGATAATATCCCGGAAGATTTTCTTTCAAAGCAAATCGGAGCCGCTCCCCGTAATCTTCAAACTTCGGCAATGCCACACGCGGCACTCTGGTACCGCTCAGTGACTCGCGAAACAGTTCGTTTTTAATCGTCTTATCCCGGATCTGCACCTCATACACCTCCTGCCGGTATTCCTCGGATTTTTGATCCCAGTTATCCAGAATATCAATACTTCGCGGATCGAGTTTGGTTCGCCAGTGCTCACGCATTTGTTCCAGGCGCTCCTGCATGGATTCCTTAACTTCCGGACTCCATTTTTCCACCTGCTTAAGCGTGCCCTCAACCTGGCTAAGCTTTGCGGCAACTTCTTTCTGCTGTTCAACCCAATCATGATATTCCTGGACCTGCTCGGTAATTTCGGACAGATAGCGTACCCGCTTTGGCGGGATGATCGCCTGATGCTGTAACTCTTCAACCGGCTCGGAATTGGTATAAATCCGGGTTTCCCACTTCACTCCATACTCATCTTTCACCCGGTCGATCATCGCCTTGAAAAGCCGGTTTACACCTTCATCATTAAACTGAGCAGCGATCGCTGGATAGACGGGAAGCTGATCATCCCGGGCATCCCACAATCCACGATTTCGCTTGTACTGTTTGCGGATATCACGCAGCGCATCCAGCGACCCTTTTTTCTCGAATTTATTGAGCACCACAAAGTCAGCCAGATCAAGCATGTTGATTTTCTCAAGCTGGGTAGCCGCTCCGTATTCGCTGGTCATAACATAGGCGGATACATCTACCAGATCTATAACCTCCGAATCACTCTGACCAATGCCGCTGGTTTCAACAATAATCAAATCAAAACCGGCTGCTTTGCACAGCTCTATCGCTCCGCGTACCGAGTCGCGTATCGTCCGGTCGGATTCTCTGGTTGCCATACTGCGCATATATACCCTTGAATTATACACGCTGTTCATGCGGATGCGGTCGCCGAGCAGCGCTCCTCCCGTTCGGCGACGGGTCGGATCGATGCTGATAACGGCAATATTCAGATCCTCAAACTCAATCAAATAGCGCCGGATAAGTTCATCAGTAAGTGAGCTTTTGCCGGCACCACCGGTTCCGGTTAAACCTATCAGCGGAATTTTTTTGCCGTTTTGCGGCCCTATGACTTCACCAGTAGCTGTCTCAACAATTGCGCCTTCCTGAAAGGTGATAAGATCTTCCCGGTGGTTTTCAAGTGCTGTAATGCACCGCCCAAGTACCATTTTATCCCGGTTGCGGATGGCATCGGCATCCACCGTGCAATATTCGGCCGGATCAAAATCACATTGCTCCAACATAAAATTGATCATCCCCTGCAGGCCCATAGTACGGCCATCTTCCACTGAGAAAATACGTGTGACCCCATGCTCGTGCAGTTCTTCAATCTCCTTGTCCACAATAACGCCTCCGCCGCCACCAAAAACTTTAATATGGCCGGCTCCCTGCTCATTCAACAAGTCCACCATATATTTAAAATACTCAACATGTCCGCCCTGATACGAGCTGATAGCAATTCCCTGCGCATCTTCCTGTATGGCACAATCCACAATTTCATTAACCGAGCGGTTGTGGCCAAGATGGATCACCTCCGCGCCACTACTCTGCAGGATACGCCGCATAATGTTTATACTGGCATCATGACCGTCAAAAAGGCTGGCTGCGGTCACAACCCGAATAGGATGGTCGGGCTGATAAATATTTGGGGATGCACCTTGTGATGATTTTTTCGCGGTTGATGTCGCTGTACTCATATAAAAATATTATAAATGTTGATAAAAGCGCTTTTCTGAATTTATAAATTAACAATTTAAAGGTCAGTTCATTGCACTGCACACCTCAATATTACGATTGTGATATGTAATATGCACCGTCAAATTACAATCGATGATTATAAAATGAGGTAAACAGCGCGCACATCGCAAATCGTACATCGTATATCGTCAATCGTAAATCTCTTTGTGTCATCTCAAGTTGGGCAGGCAGCTGCACCACAAATTACAGCATTAGCAAATGTTTGCCGGGGCAAAAAGATTTGCGACGTACGATTGACGATTTGTGATTTGCGATTTGTTTGGTCCTCCACATCGCAAATCGTACATCGTATATGCAAGGAATCAAATTTTGGTTGCTCATTAGTTATATTTCAATTGATTACTAATGGAGCACACTATGAACACTAAAGATCTGGAAAACCGCCTGATTTCATTTGCCGCTTTGATTATTAATGTTATTGATGAGTTGCCTAATACCAAAGCTGCAAATCATCTATCCGGACAATTGGTGCGTTCGGGTACATCGCCGGCGCTAAATTATGGAGAAGCAAGAGGCGCAGAATCGAACAAAGACTTTGTCCATAAACTTCAGGTTATTCTTAAAGAGCTGCGCGAGTCTCTAAATACACTAAAAATCATTGAATTAGCTAATCTTTCTCCGAATTTACCTTTGCTGAACAAAAGCCTTAATGAATGCAATGAACTGATCTCGATTTTTGTAGTTAGTGTGCGATCCTCGAAATCATCTAAAACCCAATAAACGACGTGACCACATCGCAAATCGTACATCGTATATCGTCAATCGTCAATCTCTTTGTGTCAGCCCAGGTTGGGCAAGCAGCTACACCACAAATTACAACATTAGCAAATGTTTGCCGGGGCAAAAAGATTTGCGACGTACGATTGACGATTTGTGATTTCAGATTGCAGAAGGAAGCATATCGCAAATCGTACATCGTATATCGTCAATCGTAAATCTCTTTGTGTCATCTCAGGTTGGGCAAGCAGCTGCACCACAAATTATAGCATTAGCAAATGTTTGCCGGGGCAATAAGATTTGCGACGTACGATTGACGATTTGTGATTTGCGATTTTTTTGGTGCCCATCCTCTGCCATAATAACATATGCCAATTGTAACTCTATTTGTTGCTCATGGAAAGTGGTCGGAAACTTGTACCGAAAACTTTCAGTATGACAAATTCTGGGGTCACTTTGTGCCTTTGTGCCTTTGTGCCTGGATGCCTCGGTGCCTTAACACCTCAATAGAAAACCGCAACTCCAACCCGGAACTTACTCAAATAACTCCGGCAATCTGATAAAAAAATTACTACACTGTTTCAGCAGCGAAAGTTACTTTATTTCTGTCGATCAACGACCATTTAATTTTTGTATCACATGGGCTTAGTAAATAAAACGGCAGGATTGCTATTGATGTTCTTTGCACTATCGCAATATCCCGGTTTAGCCGTAAGTACTGCATCTTCCTCTGGCGATTCTTTTGATGAATCTTTTACCGAATCCCTGGAACAACTACTGGAAAATCTCGACGGACAGGCCGGGCTGTATCTTCATCACCTGGAGCAGGATAAAAGCTACACTTACAATGCCGACACCGTGTTTACTTCTGCAAGCCTGGTCAAATTACCGATTTTGATTGGTATTTATGATAAAATCGAAGCGGGCATTTTGGATCGCAGCGAAGATTTCCCATTCAAAGAAGAGTATAAACCGGCTTCTTTTCCCCATCTGGTCGGCAGTCTGAAACCGGAAAGTGAAGTCCCCCTTAGCGAGCTGATCATGATGATGATCAGTTTCAGCGACAATACAGCCAGTTTGTGGCTTCAGGCATTGGCCGGTGGCGGTGAGAACATCAACCGTGTAATGGAAGATCTTGGCATGAAGAATACGTACGTAAACTCCCGTACAGAAGGACGAGAAGATGCATTTGACCAATATGGCTGGGGCCAAACCACCCCCCGCGAAATGACCCGTTTGATGAAAAAAATATACCGGAGGGAACTGATTTCACCCGATGCTTCAGAAAGCATGTACCGGGTTTTATCCCGCAGTTACTATGAAAGTGAAGCTCTTTCTCAAATTCCGGCAGAATTCAACGTGGCCTCTAAACAAGGTGCCGTCAGCCACTCCCGGTCAGAAACCGTAATTGTCAATTCACCATCCGGTGATTATGCATTCACGATAATAACTCAGAACCAAAGCGATACCAGTTGGGAAGCTGATAATGACGGGTATGAACTAATCCGGGATATAACCCGTAAACTTCATGAGGAATTTGAACCGGATTATGATTACGATCCGCCGACTCAAGAGCAAATTGAGAAGTGGTATTGAGATGTAGTGTTTGATAGTACTATTCGCTGCAACAGCAGACTCATTTTATTGCATTCACTTTCCATGATCACCTTCATAACAGCACTTCCGATAATAATCCGTCGGATCACTATTGAAACCGATTAAACTCCGCATTACCTGTGGATGATAACCTTAATATAACCATCCGTTTCTATGAGGAACTGAATGATTTTCTTCAGCCGGACCGGAGAAAGAAATCGTTTGAACGTATACTACCTGAACCTACTACCACCAAGGACCTCATCGAAGGGTGCGGAGTGCCACATACCGAAGTCGATTTAATTCTGGTCAACGGAAGTCCTGCCGACTTTGACCGGCAGGTTCAGGATGGTGACCGTGTTAGTGTCTATCCGGTATTTGAATCATTCGATATTTCCAATACCACCCGGCTTCAGGAGCGCCCCCTGCGCGAACCGCGGTTTCTGGTGGATGTAAATCTTGGCAAACTGGCTCGCTTCCTGCGCATGGCCGGCTTCGATACCGCCTATCAAAATGATGCCCGCGACGATGAACTCGCTGAATGGATGAATCGTGAAAACCGCGCCCTGCTCACCAGAGATCGTCGCCTGCTGATGCGCCGCGCCGTTCATAAAGGATACCTCGTCAGATCGGATGATGCAGCAGAGCAGCTCAAAGAAGTAATCCGCCGGTTTGATCTGTCAGATAATGTTAAACCTTTCACTCGGTGTATGCACTGCAACGGTCAGCTCTTTCCGGTTTCCAAAGAAGAAATATTAGACCGGCTTCGCCCTCTTACCAAAAAATATCATGATGATTTCTCCAGATGTGAAAACTGCGACCGCATCTACTGGCGCGGCTCTCATCGCGAACGCCTGGACCCGCGGGTGCAGCGTATTTTGAAAATTAAAAGTGATGAGTAAAGTGATTGACTTAGGCAAAGTTTTTAATCCGGGTAAGGCAGAATCAAAAAGGTTTTTGGAGAAGTTACTGGGCACTGGGTGCTGGGTGCTGGGTCCCAAACATCAAACAAAAAAACGGTTGCAACTACAATCGCTGAATGAGGGCCATATAAAGTGGTGATAGAAACTTGAGCTAACAGACAGACAACCCAGCGCCCAGTGCCCAACACCCAGAAACAACCTAACATTCTAATTCTCTTGAGGCAGCTCCTCTTCCCCTGCTTCCGGCGCCTCATCTTCCTCCTCCAAATCTTCCGGCGGTTCGCCCAGGGTAACATATATCTGGCCGGTCAGGCCCGACTCCACTGTCACATCACTCTCCACGAAATAGGGTTCAGGTTCCTCATAGGGATCAACGGTTCCGGCAAACCAGCGCCCATCTTCATTTTTATCCTCAAAAATGCGAACGGTGTACTGCCCCGGTGGCAGCTCTTCAAGCAAAATTTCATCATGAAAATTGCCTCTTGCCACGCGATCCCCCTGCTCGTTAATCAATGAGTAAACATGAGTTGCCTCATCTGATGATGGTTCTTCAACAATGAGTTCCAATTCCCCGAGATCATCTTCGTGCCATATTTGCGGATTAAATTCCTGCCGGTCCATTCTTCCGGGATTCCACAACCGGATAGTGTAGGATTCCCCGCTGTCCCAGTAGCCATCCGGATAAACCCGCAGGAAATTATCTTCAATTTCGGCAAAATCCCAGCCTGTTATAGCTGTATCGGTTACTACAACTTCCAGAGAATCACGAATCATTGCATGCATGTCATCATCTTCATCGATCACATCAGCAAACCTAAACTGCAGCGGCTCATCTTCCCGGATTCCATTTTCCGTATCGTGGCGAATCAGCCTTTGAAGCGTTGTATCGGCTTCATCCGAACCACTGAACGGGTCTGCTCCGAAAATCGCTTCATTGCCTTCATCATCATAAATGTAGCGTAAATCAAGCAAATGTTGTTCATCAGGATCAAGCGGCTGATCACTGCGCGCAAACATGATGTTGCGGTTTCCGGATTCTGTGTAAAGTGGTAACACGGAAGTCAACGGTTCTCCTTCCTCATCAGTTACTGTTACTTCCGTAGTATCATTCATAGAAATATTTTCATCAAAACGGAGCCTGAGCCTTTGCGGATTATACAACCCCACACCGATAACTTCCGGGGGGATCGAATCAACCTGCTGGATAAAAAGCGTTCCGAAATCCTCGCGGCCATCAGCATCAAGTTCCACAGTTTCTTTCGAAAATGGTTGCGCTGACTCCTGGGGCGGGTCCCATGTACGGTTGCGATTGCGGTCATCCACCCAGAATGCTTTGTAAGTACCTTCACGGAGATAGTTGAATTCAACACTTCCCTGCTCATCAGCCTGAGAGATGTAATCAGCGGGGACTTCCAGATCAAACGGTTCCCGATATAAAAGGACGCGCTCATTTTCCATGCCGCTGCCATCATTACCATCGATAATCCGGGCGCTTATTTCTCCATCATCTATATCCGGACCGGTACTTACAGCCATTCGGAAACCGGATTGCATGTTGTTGTTGCGCATGTCAGTAAGATCGGTACTTAGATAAAACGCAATGGTTGTTGTATCCGGTAATTCCGATTCAAATTCCACCGTGGCCGTTCTCCGGCTCCAGCTAACCTCATATTCGATTCCCAATTCAGGCTGTATGGAAAATGCCTGTTCAAAAGTTCCCCGCTCAACGTAATCCTCAAATTCAAAGACCAGTTCATCATCATCAAAATTGACCGTCCCGTCTTCCGGAATAGTTTGATAAATTACCGGTCCGGTATCATCAGGATCCCCCCCTGATGGTTGTGTGGGTGTAGCGCAGCGGGTCACCAACAGCGCCAAAGCGGCTAAAATGACAAATTTATAAACGAGATGATGTTCTTTTACCACTATTCGGCTCTAATCGCTTCTGACGTTATACATCAACACTACCGCCACGGCTGTGGCACCAATCAGCGCGACCGGCTCGGCCGCGGAGGAAATCCATCGCCATCGCGAAGTATCTTTTACATCAGTAAAACGTGTCATTGGCCAGTCTGTTACAAGATCATCCCGGTTTTGATACCTGATTGTATCCGACACAGTAACCGAGCCTCTGCGGTTATCTACGATAGTATCTTCGGTATCAATGAAATGGATTGAATAATCCATCTCCAGTTTTCGGGATGCCTGCCTGCGGCTAA
Organism: uncultured Chitinophagales bacterium; assembly: GCA_964505385.1. GTDB lineage: Bacteria > Bacteroidota > Rhodothermia > Balneolales > Natronogracilivirgulaceae > SLJN01. Next base: position 6,438 of record CAZDIA010000033.1, on the reverse strand, counting down.
AACGCTCCAGTGTTAATTCCGGATCGATTTCAACCTCAATTTTCGGCGTGCTGTTTTCCCCTGAAGATCGCAACCTGAACCCGTCATCAACCAACCTGTCTACGATTCTCCGGTGATGATTTTCGGGAAGATTACTCTTCAGCAAGAATGGCTCGGCACGGTTGGAATCCGGCAACTCCACAGTAAGCTCATCACCGAGTGTCATTACAATCAGGCCGGCATTGGTAGCGGTCGGCTTATTATTATCCCCTGCGGAGATGCTGCCCCATGTTGCTGCCTGAGTGGGATTAAGCAGGAAAAGTGTTCCTAAAACTGTTAAAATGACAAATTTGATCATACTGAAAAATAGTGATGCGGGAAACGTAAAAAAATCGATATAAAACAGACCGGTTTTAAACTACGAATTTTCAATCCTCTTTACTTACTTTTCGAAGTATATTTATAGCCGTCAGGATAATCCAAATTGCAAACCCCATAATTATGCCTCCAAGTATAAGCAAGAGCCAGTTTGTATCGGCTTCACCAAGGCCGGACCATTCAAATACCACTTGCTGTATCATAGCGTACAATGTCATAAACAGCAGAAAAGCCATAGGCACGATAGTGTAGATAATGCTGATTTTACTGCGGTAAAGCCAAATGGTCACCACCATCAGACTGATACCGGCCAGAAGTTGATTTGAAGTACCAAAAAGAGGCCACAACAAATATCCTCCTGAGCCAAACCCTTCCGGCCCTTCGGGAATCAGTGCAAGTGCGGCACTGGAAGCAACAGCAATGAACGTTGCAACATAACGGCGGGTGATTACCGGAACCTTATACTCTACCCCGAGCTCACTGATGATGTATCGCATTAACCTAACAGAGGTATCAAGCGAAGTAGCCGCAAAGCTGATAACAATTACCGCTATGATAGTCTCAGCTGCTATAGTCGGTATCCCCACACCGGAGGCAAGCTGACCTGCACCGACAATAAAATTTCCCAGTCCTTCACTGCCGGCTGCATCAAAGCTACTGTACACATTCAAAAATTCTTCCTGAGAACCAAAAAGCGTAACTACCGCTATGATCGTAATCAATGCAAGAGAGCCCTCCCCGATTGATCCCAGGTACCCGACCGTTCTGGCATCCGCTTCACTATTAAGCTGTTTTGAAGAGGTGCCGGAAGATACCAGACCATGAAATCCAGAGATGGCGCCACAGGCTATAGTAATGAATAAAAGTGGAAACCAGGAAGTCTCCGCTCCTTCATTAAGCACAGGTGCCGTTACTTCCGGATTGGTAAACAGCAATCCCAGATACAAAATCACCAAGCCCAGAAACAACTGATGGGCATTGATGTAATCGCGTGGCTGAAGCAGCAGCCATACTGGCAATGTTGATGCGAAATAGACATAAATCATCAGAACCACAATTCATATCAAAAATGCCATCGATATAGCCCCAAAGCCATCAACCAATTCGGCCCCTTCGCCTCCAAACCAGCCTACCAGATCGATCTGCAAAACGGGAACATAACTGGCGATAATCGCAGCGGCATACATAAGAGCAAGTGCAATGAGAGAAGGCACCAACAGCCGGCCGGTTTTCTTGTAGATGAAATAACCTATCCATATAGCCAGCGGAATCTGTACCAAAATAGAGAGAACTGAAGCAGGAAAGCTGATAAACAGGTTGGCAATCACCCAGGCAAATACCGCATTTACCATCAACACCAGTATGAGGATAATAAATAAAAACAGTTTTTTCGCCCGCTCTCCCACATATTCGGTGGCCAGTGTCCCGATTGACTTACCATCATGACGTGCGGAAATCACCAGGGTTCCGAAATCATGAACGCCTGCAGCAAAGACCGTCCCGAGTACCACCCACAGCAGTGCCGGCAACCATCCCCAGTAAACTGCAATGGCAGGGCCAACAATCGGTGCAGCTCCGGCAATAGAAGTAAAATGATGGCCGAGAAGAACAAGTCGATTAGTGGGCACGTAATCGATGCCATCATTTAAACGATGGGCCGGGGTTGTATTGGAATCATTCAGCCGGTATATCCGATTAGCGATAAACCGGGAATAATACATAAACCCCATCGCAAATGTCGCAATTCCAACTACTGCAAGCCATATTCCACTCATGCGCATGAAGCTATCAGATTATCGAAAAAAATCCAATGTGAAATTTTTGCAATACCCACCTGCCAGGTCAGCGAGCGCAGGGAGCCCCTGGGCAGGTTTAAGGGATTAAGGGATTGGGTAATTGAGGTAATTAAGGGATTGGGGGATTAAGCTAATTAAGGAAATAGGGTTTAGTCCCAATTCACCAATTCCCTAATTACCCAATTACCTCAATTACCCAAAACAAATGAACCGGACCCAACTTACGCATGATCAAACTGTTTACTGGATACTGTTAACTGATCAAACGAAAAACGTCAAACCCGGCCCACCTGACCTTTCGGGAAGAGTCATGGCAACGCCCACCTGCCAGGTCAGCGACCGAAGGGAGCCCCTGGACAGGTCGAACCTGCTATAAATCCATCCACCTAAGTCTGCCTTCCAGCAATCGTTGCCAGCCGTGCCAACCCGAAAGGGGGCGCGGCAAGAACTCCGGCTATTTCCTAATCCCGGGGCGCGCCTGACCTTTCGGGAAAGGTCATGACAACGCCCACCTGCCAGGTCAGCGACCGAAGGGAGCCCCTGG
>CAZDIA010000033.1:0-3641 GCA_964505385.1 uncultured Chitinophagales bacterium | reverse complement strand
GCCTTCCAACAATCGTTGCCACCCGTGCCAACCCGAAAGGGGGCGCGGCAAGAACACCGGCTGTTTCCTAATCCCGGGGCGCGCCTGACCTTTCGGGAAGGGTTGGATCGGTAGGATTCTCATGCAAATCCCTTTTAAATAACCTATATTTGAAGAAATTTTCAGATCATTTTACACTTTACAATTTGCAATTATTTATGACCCGCCAATTATCCTTCACGCTTCTTATAGCCGCTTTAATCTTAATCATTAGCTGCGAAACCGAAACTCCCGATCAACCTGAAACCGCCGCAGACGGCATTCAGGACGCCGCCGCTCACTGGATAAGTACTGATCGTCTCGTATGGGTGGACGCCCCGGAGGCGGATCACTATGAAATCCGGTACAGTCCTGATGCGGATATTACCGTGTATGAGACCGGTGCGGATGAAGGAGCACCTATCGACTTATCTCCGGATGCTGACCTCACCGATGAACAGGCAGATCAGTTTCGTCATATAGCAGATCAACCCGTATTTGAAGTGCGCATTGATGAGACCGAAGCTACGGATGCTCTTAAGGGTCAATTGGTTGCAATAGCATATCAGAATGACCAACCTGTTGCCGCAACAGATATACAATTTCACGGTGTGATTGATGATTTATTTACATATCACGGGCAGCTCGGTCCTGTTTATGAGGATGATGCCATCACTTCCAAACTTTGGGCGCCAACGGCAAAGTCCGTAACGCTCGAGCTTTACGACGCTGAGCACAATCACCTGGAAACCGTTGAAGCCGAAGAGGCCTCTCCATCCAATGGCGTGTGGGAGTTTCATGGTGATGAAACCTGGGATCGAAAATATTACCGGTTCTCCATTGAGGTGTATCATCCGGAGAACGGTGAAATCAACGAGTTTGAAGTTTCTGATCCGTATTCGGTGAGTCTGTCCACCGACAGCCATTTCAGCCAGTTTGTCGATCTCGCAGGTGATGAATCGCTGAAACCGGATGGATGGAATGAAATCCGCAAAGAGCAGCCACGTCCGGTTGATATCTCGATATACGAAGCACACATGAGGGATTTCAGCCTCATTGATGAGTCCATCCCGTGGGAACATCGCGGTACGTATATGGCTTTTACGCATAACGGTCAGCAGGGTCGTGAGCTATCCAACGGGATGAATCACCTCAAGCAACTTCAGCAATCAGGACTCACCCATTTGCACCTGCTTCCGATTAATGATATTGCGACGGTGATTGAAGATACCACCAACCGTGTGGATGTATTCGATTCGTATCAGCGCATCTGTGAGATCCTTGATTATGAAGGGCTTGACTCAAATTGCCAGTATTATGGTGATCGCCAAATCTGGGAGGTGTTTGAGGAGCTTGTAGAAGAGGAGCCGGTAACCGATGAGGTGCAGAAACCCTATAATGACCCCGGCCGGATGGAAGGCATGGCATGGCATGACGGATTCAACTGGGGATACGATCCGTTTCATTTTAATGCGCCGCAGGGCAGCTATGCCACCGATCCCGAAGGCGCGCAACGCATTCTCGAAACCCGAAAAATGGTACAGGCTCTTGGGGAAATTGACTTGTTCACAGTAGTGGATGTGGTGTATAATCACACGTTTGCATCCGGAACAGAATCACGCTTTTCCGTGCTGGATAAAGTCGTTCCCATTTATTATCACCGTTATGATGTTGTTACAGGTGAGATCGAAACCTCTACCTGCTGCGAGAATACCGCCGCCGAATTCAACATGGTTGAAAAACTGATCATCGACTCGGTAAAACTCTGGGCAAAGCATTACAAAATCGACTCGTTCCGGTTTGATCTGATGGGACATCATCCCCGTTATGTGATGGAAAATTTGCAGGACACACTCGCCACGCTTACCCTTGATGAACACGGCGTTGATGGTGAAAATCTCTACATATACGGAGAAGGATGGAATTTCGGCGAGGTGGCCGACGACCGCATTTTTGATCAGGCTACGCAGTTTAATATGGGCGGAACCGGCATCGGCAACTTCAATGACCGCAGCCGCGACGGCATCCGGGGTGGCAATTTTACCGATACCGGACGTCACCAGGGGTTTGCCAACGGCCAATATCTGTTTCCGAATCAAGATGCCGATCCTGACCGGGACAATCAGCTCGAGAATTTGTTATATGATGCAGACCGCATTCGGGTCGGAATGACCGGCAACCTGAGTACCTATGAGTACATTAATCGAACCGGTGAAACCGTTGATGGCGGCGCCGACGATATCGGTTATGCACTGCAGCCTCAGGAGTCGGTCAACTATATCGACAAACACGACAACGAAACACTTTGGGATAACACCCAGGCCAAGCTTCCTGATGATATGAATATGGATGACCGCATCCGGGTACATCTGCTGAGCAACGCATTCATTAACTTTGGTCAGGGTGTGCCGTTTTATCAGATGGGCAGCGATATCCTCCGCTCCAAATCCATGGATCGCAACAGTTTTGATTCAGGGGACTGGTACAACGCAGTTGATTTCACTTTTGACCGCCACCTCTGGGCACAAGGCCTGCCTCCCGGCTGGGATAATGAAGAGCGATGGGATGAGATGCGCGAGATCATGACCAACCCGAATATCAATGTTGAGCGCGAACACATGGAGCTGGCAAACCAGCTTTTCCGCGAACAGCTGGAAATACGCTACAGCTCACCCCTGTTCCGCCTTGATGATGCCGATGACATCCAGGACCGCCTCACCTTTCACAACACCGGACCCGATCAGCAACCCGGCATCATAGCCATTTCCCTGTCCGACGGCTCCTGCCACGGCGCCCCGCTCGATGACAACTACGACGGAATCGTCATCCTCTTCAATGCAGATAACGAAAAGCAGACCTTCGACTCCAACTTCGAAAACCTGCAACTGCACCCCATCCAACAACAAAGCACCGATGACATCATCCGCACCGCCGAACACTATGGCAGCCGGTTTACCATACCCGCACAGAGTGCGGCGGTGTTTGTTCAGCCAATGGGTGAGGAGCAAGGGGATTTTGGGTGTGAGAGGTAGGGGTCTGCCAGGCATAGTCGTCTGCCGATTCAAAGTCGGCTGACGAATTTTTTACCACAATTTACACCTGCTTGGTATCTACCTTAATATTCCATACCGTATCGTCATCTCCGCCATCGAAGCGGATAAGAAATTTATTGACCCATTCTTTATGAAGTAAGCATGTAGCAAACGATTCTTAAGCAACACTTTTAACAATTTGCATAAAAAAATCACCAAGATCATCAATTAATAGACCTTGGTGATTCTTTAACTTCCTTATGATATTAAATTTTTACAATTAATTTTCATCCTCGTTTTCATCATCTTCAATACGATCCCTATCAATGCCGGTATTTGCTTCGTCACTTAATCGCTCAAGATGTTCATCTAACTCCTCAAAAGCTTCAGACTCTCTGAATCTTATATAAAGTTCCTCCTCTTGAGCCAGCGAATTTTCGAGCTGAGAGCGAGCATCTCCTACCGGCAATTTGTACAATACAAAAGCTTCATACCTTCCGGTTTCCTCATGAACTATAAAATCAACAGACTCTTCTGTGCCACCAGTCAACTCTTGTTCAGTTATACTCCTGATGGCATTTGTCCAAGAGC
>CAZDIA010000032.1:0-36751 GCA_964505385.1 uncultured Chitinophagales bacterium | reverse complement strand
CTCTCAAGCTAACCAGTTGGGACTCTTTGACATTTAACCGGACACTACTGGTATTACAGATTAAAAATTGAAGATTCGCTTGTTCAAGCAGCCTGCCTTCCATCAAAAAATCTTAAATCTTTAATTTATTCAGCCGATAGTATACGATCATAAATACAGTCATTGGCTTAAAAAAATGCGACAATTGTGTGATATTTAATTGCAATGATAAAAATAAAAACTATTTGTTGCAACCATATTTCATTTAATATTATTATTAATGAATACAAAATGCAACCTTATATCACCTAAAAATCATTGATTAAATTGCTTTTTCTAAGTAACCTACTTCTTTATAATATGTTAGGCTATGTACCTATAAACCCTGCTCCTTTTACTTATTCACATAGCTCACCCGGGTGCTTCCAGTCGAACCTATTCTGCCATCACAAATAACAATAGGGTTGATGCAAAGAACTTTTTGGGTAGCCTGGGCTGCGGTGGTTTCCAGTATAATTGGTCCGGGAGTATTTACGGCAATTGGCTTTCAGGCGGAATTGCTTGAATCGGAAGTTTCCATCCTAACCGGCTGGTTGATCGGTGGTTTTATAGCGATTGCCGGAGCTATCTGTTATGCCGATATCAGCAATGCCATGCCGGCCGGAGTAGGCGAGTATCACTATGTAGGCAAATTGTTTCACCAATCTGCCGGAGTTTTATCCGGATGGATCACCCTCATTTCCGGGTTTATAGCTCATGCTGCACTTAGTGCACATGCTCTTGAAGCCTACCTGGAGCCGTTGCTTCCTGTGAACAGCTCCATAGTAATCATAGGAATTTTGTTGCTGTTAGCTTTATCTCACAGCTTATCGCAAAGATTTTCCGGTCGCATACAATTCGTTATGAGCGCCGGAAGCATTCTGTTTATCATCCTGTTCAGCTTTGCTGTAATCGGTTCCACAGGTACAACTGAAATTACTCAACTTGCCGGCAGTTTTAATCCGGATGAACTCACTTCGGCTTCCTTCGCGCTGGCCCTGCCTTTCGTCTACTATGCTTATACCGGGTGGAATGCCAGCATTTACCTGGTACGTGAAATTCCCCGTGCTCGTGAAGTCGTTCCACTTTCCATGCTGATCGGCACGCTTACCGTCATTGGTCTCTACTTTTTACTGAATACCGCATTGTTACTATCTGAAAGCCAAACTGAGCTTGCCGGTAATATTCACTCCGGCTATATCGCTGCTTATAACATGTTTGGTACAACCGGTGGTCAGTTGGTTTCTGTCATTGTTGCTTTTTTATTGATTGCCTCCATAAGTGTGACTATCTGGATCGGATCCGGGTTAATGACAGCAATGCGGCAGGATCTTTCCGGCAGATCGTCGAAACACCTGCCCCGCTCTCCTCACCATGCGCTGATTTTTGCCGGGATAGCTATCCTGCTTCTGCTTACAGCCGGGTTTGAACCGATTCTGTATTACTCAACCCTTTTAATGACTCTCATTGTTACGGTAACTGTTGCCGGGTGGATGTGGCGTCGCACGTGCAGACCGCTTCCCGGCGGCGCGCAATCTGCCATCATCTTCTGGCCATTAGCCGTGCTGTTTATCGCCTTCCAACTGATTTTGATGTTCACCATAATCATCGAAAAACCGGCCGTAACCGTCGCCACACTTCTTACCATTACCGTGGCTGTTTTATTCTACCTGATGAGATACACCTCGTTTCTTACAAACTCTAACCCATAAATCCATTAACTCCATTTGATATGCTTAAACTTACACCATTTGTTTTACTAATTCTACTGAGTAGTTGCGCAGCTTTTCAACCAACAACTGACGCAGACCAACAACCGGATACCGAGCCTCTTTTTGATCTTTCCGAATTGCCTGAATCCACACAACGCTATGCCGATTCGCTGCTCACTCAGGGCCTGGATCACGAAGCACTGTTTTCCCTTAAAGCGCCTCTGAAACCGATGAGCGATATCAAGCTTTTTACGCTGCCTTATGCACGCCCGGATAGCTTGCCGTCCGGCTCTCATTATGAAATGGATCCAGATACGGTGGATATCTCCGAACTCCAAAAAATGCATACCATAGCTGAGGAGCTGAGCAATGATGTGTTGCTATTCGCGATTTTCCCCATTAAAAATCTTCGCGGAACGGAACGGGTTTTTCAGCTTAAAGTAATTAATATTGGGGCCTATAGGCAGATGGTGGCAACGCACCAACATTATTGGATTAACTGGGGTGTCACACCGGAATCCCATCCGTTCCCTGCCATACAGTTAATTGAGTATGAGGAAATGGGTGACCGTTTTCGCGGATACGGCTACTTGTACGGATACCCCGATCACGCTGTGGATTTTTTTGTTGAAGCAGCTCATCATGAACAGGAAACCGGGGACTTCGTAGAGCGTGATTTCTTTCAGATTCCAACCTATGCCGAAGAAACGGGACGGTTTGTTTATGCCCTGGAAGAAGACAGTGATCCCGAAGACATTGATGAGGAAATTAAGGTCATAGCGGCTGACATTCTCAGCAACTATCAAGATCTCCGTAAGGATTATGTTTATGACGACACTTCGGAGATCATTCATGCTGTCAAATTTCTGAATGATCAGCTTTCAAATACTTCAGATGAGGTGATCCATCCCCAATATGTTTCTCCTTCGGAGAATAGATTCGCAAACTAAATCCTGCCAAACCGCAATCCCGTTGTGATCTAAAACGAACTCCGCGACCTGCCGCTTGACAGCACGCTGATTGAGTGTAAAAAAAGCCGGGTGAATCTCTTGTTGATGATTGCCGGGGGCTATCAAACCCGTAACTATCCGGAAAGAAAAGCATGTCACAATGGCATATCACAACCCAAAATTATGCAACAGTCTTACAGTTGTCGAACAAAAATCACAGATTCGGATACCGAGATTCTTTGGGTCTGGTTTTGACCTTCTTTTGACCTGGTTTTGGGAAACCCTTAGGTGTGCCAAAAGGGCAGTAAAATAAAACCCAAAGAGTAGGAAGCTGCGGGTAGGAATCGAAGGGCAATTCATGGCTCATGCCTTTTAGGGTAAGCTGCATCAGGCGTGGTAGTTGTTTGCGGCTGTACATACCTAACCGGTGTTATACTGCGCTTCACCCCAGCTCTACTCCTGTTTTTCCTTATCGAGTGATCTCATCATCCACAATCAAATCACAAATAATCCGTGTTCCATCCACTTAAATCTGCGGCTAAAACCCACACAAAATATATCCCTGTTCCCCCGTTACGATCCTGTGCAAAATCCTATTGAAGTCTGTATCATTTCCGGGTATCTCGGGGCCGGCAAAACGACGCTGCTTAACCACATGCTTCGGGCGCTGTGTGACCGCAACCCCGTCGTGATTGAAAACGAACTCGGAGATCTGCCGCTCGACGGAACCCTGATTGAGCGTAAGCAGAGTCAGGTCATAGAACTCACCCACGGCTGCATTTGCTGCACGCTGGATTATGACCTAAAAGAAACCCTGGCCGAAATCATCCGGATGCGCCGGGAGAAAGAAATAGACCTGCTGCTGATCGAGGCAACCGGCACGGCAGACCCCGGTAACATCGCAGCCCTGTTTATGCAGCCGCAACTCCAACAGCATTTCGACCTTCTTTCCTGCATCTGCATTGTGGATACCGAAACCATCCGCGAGCGACTTGAGCTAATAGAAGAGACCGTAAAACAGGTAGCTTTTGCCACCGATATCATCCTAAACAAAATCGCCGATCAAAATCCGGAGGAAATCGAGGAGCTTCACCACCTGATGCAAAGCATCAACCCGTATGCGGAAATCACCGAATCGGAAGATGGTAGTGCTGATATTCAGCAACTAATGCGACCGAAAGTCCGCAACAACCAACAGGCGGAAATTTCTACAGAACACGATCACCGACATCACCACTCCGTCAATGTCATACCCTATTCCAATGATGATCCGTGTAATCTAAATGAACTGATTTATCAGATTCAATCGCTGCTTTTGCTCTATAACCATCAGATCTACCGGATAAAAGGAGTGGTGCAAGCGTATGACGGCAAGATGTACCTGATTCAATCCGCAGGAAAACACCTAACTCACACCAAATTGCCCGAATGGGATTTTGAATCGCGCTCCACCCGACTGGTCTTTATCGGCAGGAATCTGCAGGAAAAGACGATTAAACGGGTATTACGGAAGCCGTTTAAAAGGGCTTTGACCTGAACTCCCAATAACTTATATGTGCCGGGACAAAATTTTTTGATAAGCTGTTTGTAATTGACTAATGATCATATCTATATTTTTTATTTTTTTCAGATACAATTTCATATGTTTCCCCTTTCATTCTAATGCTTATTAAAAACTCGGGTCTAATGAAATTGAGCCTGATAAAACTTAAATCCGAAACAAACATGAACAAAACTATGTTAAAAGCCGGATTATTTAATACTGAGCATTAATGAGATGACTTAATTGTCAATAAGAAGTAACAAACAAACTAAATTCCAAGTAACATGAAAAAGATATCCACTCTTCTAATCACTTTACTTTTTGCATTTTCAGTATATGCCAATGATAATCCATCGGATGATCTATTTGTAGTCGTAACATCAGATGATGCTGAAACTCAAATGATGGCTATGGTTCTGGCCACGCAATCAATGGATCAAGAAGTTGATGTTCGCATTCTATTATGCAGTGATGGCGGGGACCTTGCTCTTGAACATACCGAATACCCCTCTTTTGCACCTGTTGACCGCTCGCCCAAACAACTTCTATCGGGACTAATTGAACAAGGTGCAAAAGTTGAAGTCTGTGGAATTTATCTTCCTAACAGAGATTACGATGAAAATGACTTGATAGATGGGGTAGAAACAGCCGCTCCGCCAGAGGTGGCCGAATACATGACACAAGAAAACGTAAGGCTTTTCACTTTCTAAAACTGCTGTAAGCTACATATATAAGAATATGTTTGCTATCGGGAACTATTTACTTTATAAGAGTATATGGTTCCCGATAGCCGGTAGTTGCATGATCTGAATGAAGCATATTCTTTTGAGTATGCATTGCTAGAAACATGTTTGCAATCATATATAATTAATTATATTTTTATATATAAATAGATTGATAATCAGAATAGACTATTTGCATTAGAATCAGGAATGAATTCCGGGTATAAGTTTATACCTTACTTAGTGTCTTTAAGAAAACTTAAAGTCTCCTTAGCAAAAGTAAATAATAAGGTGCGATGAGTCTCAAAAAATGCTGGTAACTCATATTTTGATCCATTATGGAAACTGAAATTTTAATTGTGCTGGCAATCATGGGTATGACAATAACCCTGCTTGTCACTGAAATAGTGCGGATTGATGTTACCGCGCTACTAACGTTACTTGCATTGAGTTGGACCGGAATTCTAAGTACAGAAGAGGCTTTATCCGGTTTCTCCAGTAATGCTGTTGTTGCCATGATCGCGGTGATGATTATGGGTGATGGCATTGCCCGAACGGGGGTTATGGCGAGGTTTTCTAAAGCGGTATTATCTAAAGTCGGCACGAACAAAACCGGAATATTGGGAGTGCTATCTCTATCTGTTGGCACATTATCCGGGGTGATTCAAAATATTGGTGCTGCTGCCCTGTTTTTGCCGAGCATTTTAGATATTTCTCGACGAATAAAGGCATCTGCTTCCGAATTCATCATGCCGATAGGTTTTGCTGCGATCATAGGAGGTACCCTTACAATGGTGGGTTCCGGACACCTTATCCTGACGAATGATTTGCTGATGAGTGCAAATCTTGAACCCTATGGCTTGTTCGCTGTCACTCCGGTTGGTATCGTATTGCTACTTGCTGCAATCGTCTTTTTTGGTCTGTTCGGCAGATTCCTATTACCGAAAGCAGACAATGAAGCCCGACAAGAGCTTTCCGAACAGGAAAAACTGATCCAGACTTTTGAGCTGGAAAAAAATATTCGCTATTTCCGGATCCCGGAAAACAGTCCGTTTATTGGGAAAACACTTGAAGATTCCGGGATATGGTCGAAGTATCATCTTAATGTACTTGCCCTATCACTGGAAGATCATATTGAGTACGCTCCCTGGCGGCAAACGCATCTGGAAGCAAATCAGATTTTTGCTCTTTACGGAGATGAGGAGAGCATCAATGATTTTGCGGCAGACGGCAACCTTGAATCTACCGGTCATCATCACATATTTGAAGGGCTTGAAGACCCAGAGGAGTTTGGCTTTGTAGAGGTGGTGGTACCGCCTCGCTCAGAATTGGTGGGACAGTCCATTCGAAACTTTTCGCTTCGCAAACGCTATGCGGTCGAACCGGTCATGTTATTTAGCGGCGGGGAAAAAATCGATGGCGATTTTTCCGATCACTTAATTAAGCCGGGTGATACTTTCATCATTTACGGATCCTGGCTCCATATTGAAGAGCTTCAACAAAGCGATCCTTTTGTAGTTATCACCTCTTTTGAGACCGAACCCAAGGATCGCTCCAAAACGGTTCCGGCATTCGGCAGTTTTTTAATTGCTATTGCTCTGGCAATGTCAGGCTTTTCCATTTCAATCGCTTTTCTGACGGGGGCCGTAGCTATGGTGCTCACAAAGGTCATGACCATTCAGGATGCCTATAAAGCTATAGAATGGAAAGTGGTCTTTTTACTGGTCGGGTTGATCCCGCTCGGAGTTGCAATGCAAAATAGTGGAACTGCCGAGTTTCTGGCCGGCAGTGTAATGGGCGTTGTTGAGGGTAGCCATACACTTGTACTTCTGTTTACGGTTGGTATCCTCGCTACCGTATTTTCTCTGGTGATGTCCAATGTGGGAGCTGTTGTGGTACTTGCGCCTCTCGTTGTCAGCATCGGATCGCTTGCCGGGATTGATCCCCGTCCGTTGGTTTTATTGGCCGCCGTGAATGCCGGTAACTCTTTCGTACTTCCAACACACCAGGTCAACGCCCTCATGATGACCGCGGGTGGCTACAAAACCCGGGACTATTTCAAAGCCGGAGGCGGAATGACGATTGTATTTCTGGTGGTCTCTGTGGTTTTCTTTTACTATTCGTTCTTTTGAACGATTAGTATCAAATTACACAACTGTTCTGCGCCTTAAAAAGGGCACAGAACAGTTGTATTTGAGACATGACAAAAGTTGATCTTACCAGCTATACCCCACCCGTACAAACACATCTCTTCCTGGAGAGGGCATGTTGCCGGGAGTGGTGTGCTCATAATACTTCGCGTCAAACAGGTTGTTCATCCCGGCCTGTAGCTCAACGCCTTCGGTAATGGAATACCGGCCGGAGATGTCTGTGAGTACGAACCCATCCGTCGGAGTCTCCCGGGTTGTTTGATCGGCAACGCGGTTTTGGGAAGCGGCTGCACGTACGCGGGCATCCAATCCCACGCTGCCGGATTGCCAACCGACTTGGGTAAAACCCTCAAATGGCGGCATCATCGGCAGCGGTTCGTTGATCTGCAAATTTTCCGCATAGACCCATGCTCCGCCGGAGGTGATTTCCAGTTGATCGGATGGCTGCCAAAATATCGATATTTCGCCACCTGCGGTGATTGCTTCGTCATAGTTGACGTAATGCTGAAAGGTATCCGAGTCGGGCACCGGTTGACCGTCGATGTAATTCGTCATATAGTTAAAAAAGAGGGAGGTCTCTACACCGAAATCCCGGTTGCGGGTCTGACGGATGAGATTCAATTCGGCCTGTGAACTGCGCTCCGGCTCCAGTTCCGGGTTTCCGTGGTAAAAGAAATCATCCACCGGATTGTAGATGTAATATCCGTAATGCTCCAGGTGAGATGGCAGCCGTTCGGCATCCGAAAGTGTCAAAGTCGCGAGATATTGGTCTTCGTGATTGTACGATAGTGCGACCGACCCGCTCAATCCGGTCCAAAAATTTGATACCGAAACTCCGTTATGCTCGCTTTTTAGTACATTGGCGGCGGTATCGTTGTGCAGATCGCGATCCGACAGTTCCAAAGCGCCGGAAGCATTGAGTGTCAGATTCTGGTTGAGCGGATAAGAGTAATCCAGCGACAGGTAGGATGTGTACAACTGCGCATCACCGATGTTGTACAGATACATGTCGGATTCATCCTCATCAAGTGGCTCCATGAGCATGTCAGCGAAAGCATCAAGGCGGTGCAGGTGTAACCCCGCTTCAAGTACATGATCGCCGCGATATAAAGAGGCATCGGTTCGCAAACCGGTCGTTCGGGTGTCCCCGTACATCGGCATATACATATCAGGCATCACATCCCGGGTAGTGACGTCGCGGTCGTAGTCATCCATATAATGATCTACTCGCGTGTGATAGGGCTTGATCAAAAGAGATGAAACACCATCAAACGGCTGTTCCCATTCGTGTTCGTAACTGAACAAATGCGATTGGGCCTCCCGAGTATCCATGATCAGCCCCGGATATCCGATATCGGTGGCAAGGTCCCCGATATAGGTAACCCGCCCGGTCTGGTTTTGACCAAACCTTCGATCGGCATCCAGTTTAAGGTTCCATTTATCGTAACCGGAAAGGGAGATTTGCTCTCCGCCGCCGGCACGAAAATCATCGGCCTGCCGATACGATACGGCCGCCTGAACAGCGTAGGTGTCATCGGAATATCCTTGCTGAAGACTGTATTTTTGCGTTCGGGCATTATGATTATAATCAATGGATGCATCACCGAACCAGCTGCGATTAAAGCCCGGTCTCGACGTGACCAGATTCATGGTTCCGCCCGGACGGTTACTTCGGCTGAGGTCGGTATTGCCCCTTGAAACTTCAACGCTTTCCAGATTATCGGTTTCTACGTAGGAGGTCACCGGATCCATGCGATCCACACAAGCAGGGGTCATTTTTACATCATCAATCAACACTTCCATCCGGCCGGCTGACATTCCCCTGATGGCAGGCTCCCAACCGTAATTGGCCCGCTTGATCATCCCCACTCCCGCAAGACCTTCGATAAATTCCTCTGTGGTCGAGGCATGGTGATCCCCATCAGCGCGTATATCTTCCCCGGCCGTTTGCGATGCACGGATGGTCACTTCATCCATACGGGAAGCAGCAGGATCGAGATGAAACTCATATTTACCCGAAAGATGCTCATCCTTGAGATCGACGCGTTTGGTCTGGTACCCCAGTCTTGAGATTTCGATAATCGACTCCTCACCCGTCAACGGTAGCTGAAATGTTCCATCATCTTCGATGACCATAACCCGGTCACCCTCCGGTGTGCTGATATGCGCCATAGGCAGTGCTCGTCCGGTTTCGGTACTAAAAACCTGACCGGAAAGGGTATTCCGGTCAGATTCTGATGCTGTAAGTGCTAAAAGAAGGGTTATAAGAATGTTCATCATTACAACCTATTCGACTTCTATTTCAAATTCCGCCTCATACAGTTCATCGTCATCATCAAAAAGGCTGACGTAAACTTCCCAGTCGCCTGACATATTGAAATTGACGACACCTTCATAGAAGCCATCTCCGATACTCTCCGGATGCTCATTGCCTTCCGAGCCGTGATCCATGGAACCCATCCAGGGTTTCAACTCAAGATCAAGCTCTTCTACTGCGGGATACTCCATCATAGATTCCTGGTGATGAAGGGTGACAACAAAATCATTGCTGCCGGTTTCAGGAGTCTCGGGTTCAATCCAGGTGAGAATGTATTGCTCGTCATTTTCTGCAGTAAACACCTTCACATTTGGGGCATTAGCTACATCGACAGCACAGTCGCCCATCGTGCTATGGGACTCTCCATCGATCTCCCATTCCAGATACCAGCTACCCATATCGCCGCCCGGCATCGTAGGGATGACAGCTCCGGCAAACAGACCGGTTTCAGAGTCGGCACTCGCTTCCGGTTGCCAAACCGGCGCTGCATGCTGATGTTCCCCCATGTCCATCATTGGCGTAAGATTGATATCCGCCTGTTCCACCAAATCTCCGGAATCCGCATCCTGAACTTCCAGATAAATCGATGAGTAGGCAGTTTCTAAAGGATTTTGCGACCAGACATCAACGCTGTAATCGCCGGACTCAACCTCACACAAATGATACAGGTCAGCTCCGGGATCGAAATCATCGTCGTCGGACCCGGAATCCAAAACATCACAGGATGAAACAGCAAACAGCGATATCAACAAGATAAAGGAGAATACTTTAATTACTAAATTCATAGTTTTCTAATTTTTAATAATTACTCAAAATTTTCGGTTTAATAATAGAGGGGCGGGTAGATTAAAGTAATTGGGTAATTGCGGTAATTTGGTTTGTAGGATGCTTATTTGGGACGTAATCCAAATTACCTGATTTACCTAATTACTTAATTACCTAAACAATGGGAGGCTGAAAGTGATCAGTTGTCATCCCTTCCACAGGTGCTGAGGCGGGCGTATATAAAAACTCTGTAAAAGGTGGAGTATAGCGGGGAACTTGTATTTCAGATGTTGGCAATAAATCCAGTACATCATCGGTATTAAGCAGATTTTCAGGTCGATCCTGATCATCCTGCTCTTCTATCTGATCGCTCAGGTAACAGGCGCCGTCGCAATCAGACTCGGGATTGTTTCTCTCTTCACAAAACAACTCCGATATGCTGTCTTTGAACATATAATATTCGATCAAAGGCAGAGCGGGCTGGATAATACCTAACAGATAAATAAAAAGGGATGATATGACGACGATCTTTTTCAGCAAGAAGACGGCTTTAATCAGCGGTAGGACTCATATTAACTGATATAAACTATGAATTTGAATATTTAATCTATTAAACGCTAATATTTTTCGAATATGACCAATTTCTTTAGTTTCTGACTTCGAAAAAAAATGATGTATAAAGGCGGCGAATAAGCTGATCATTGATCGGCTACGTCCCGCAAAACGTTTGATACGCCGCATCATAACCGCTGGGAACGTTTTGCAATTCTTCGGCTTTCCAGGTTTGTTGATAAGGCTGCTTTAACTTTTCCAGCAGTCGGTTAAATTTGGTGAAGTCTCCATGCGTAGAGGCTTCCTCCAATGCTTCTTCAACCAGATGGTTTCGGGGGATGCGAACGGGGTTTACCTGACTCATTCGCCCGCGTGCTTCGTCAAGGCCACCGTGTTGTGCTTCGATGACCGATTTCCACTCATCGTGCCAGCTTCGGAATGTTTCGTCGGTTTCAAAATGGTTCGGTGTTTCTTCCGGGTGGGCTATGATGAGAAAGGTATTGGTGTAATCGGCGCCGGTTTTCTCCATCCAGGCTAAAAGTCGGTCGATAAGAGTTTTTTCCCGATCACCCGCTTCCCGGAAACCGAGTTTCGTTGCCATCATCTGATACCACGCCTCTTTACACCGAGGCTCATATTCCTGAAGCACCTGCTGAGCCGCTTCTCTGGCTTTTTCTTCATCCGGGTCAATCAAAGGAAGCAGAGCGCCAGCAAATACGGCCAGGTTCCATTGAACGATGCCCGGCTGATTGCCAAAGGCGTAGCGATGGTTGAAATCAACCGAGCTGAAGGCGGTCGAAGGATCGTAGGCGTTGATAAACGCGCACGGACCGAAGTCAATCGACTCCCCGCTGATGCTCATGTTATCGGTATTCATCACGCCGTGAATGAAACCGACGCGCATCCATTCGAGGACCATTTTTTGCTGCTGCAAGGCAACGGATTTCAGCAAATCGAGGGCTTTATTGTCGGAATCTTCTAATTCGGGATAGTGGCGGGATATGGTATAATCCAGCAGCTCCCGCAGATGATCTTCGGATAGAAACCGCGCTGCAAACTCGAAGGTCCCGTTACGAATATGGCTGGATGCCACCCTCGTGAGAACCGCCCCAGGGTGGACCGATTCCCGGTAAACCGGCATCCCGGTCTGCGCCACAGCAAGACTGCCGGAGGTCGGTACGCCCAGATAGTGCAACGCTTCGCTGATCAGATACTCGCGCAGCATCGAGTAGAGCGTACCGCGACCATCACCGCCTCTTGAATACGGAGTTCGGCCGCTTCCCTTGAACTGAAGATCGTACCTCTCGCCACTATTGGTGATCTGTTCGCCGATCACCAGTGCTCGACCATCGCCCAGCATGGTAAAATGTCCGAATTGGTGACCCGCATACGCCTGGGCTATGGGCCCGGCGCCTTTGGGAAGTTGATTTCCGGTAAACAGATGTGCGAGCTCCGCCGGATCCGCCTCAGCAAAATCCAGCCCCAGCTCATTGGCCAGACGCGTATTGAACAGCGTCAGCTCGGGCTTTTCAGCCGGCATCGGCTCCAGCCTGGAGTAGAACTCCGGTGATAAATTTTTGTAGGAATGGTCAAAATTCCAGCCTTTAGTACTCATTATTATGTTTGTTTAATCGGTCAACTCAATCGTGTTAAAAGCGGCCCGCTGCGGATAAACCGGATTACGATCGCAAAAAATGCCGGGTACCAGATCAGATCGTTGAGTATGATCATAATACCGAAGGAGAGCGTGATGTCTCCATTCAGATACGTATAGACAAATCCCAGCGGACCGAAGATTTTGCCTAAAAATCCTACCAACACTATTGGCAGATGTTTTTGTTCATTTATAGCCGCGATGGCGTAGCCAATTCCGTAAACCCCTACAATCATACCGATAGTCTGCCACAGAAACAGAGGGGTATCAGCATCCAGCCCAAAAAGCTGAAATGCCTGTTGGGGAAACAATCCTGCCCAGATGCCAAACGCGATGTTGTACAAGGCGGCGGCCACAAGCCATCGGGAATGCCAGCTTTGAGGCTCTTGCCACCTTGCCTCCAACAACTTATCAAAATGATCAAGACCCGGCCATAACCCCTCGACTTTGGTTTGTCGGGATACCCACGCCATCCATATTGGCACGAGCTGGAAAAAGATTCGGGCTATCATAAATCTGTCGTCGCTGATGCCGAATATCTCATGATCAATCAGCAGCATTTCCACATGGGCGGGTAGCAGCGCGATGAAGTAAAATACCAGCACCCAGGCGGTGAGCCGTTGCAACCGTGCAAGTATCAGACCGGCGGCTGCCAAAATTTCTGCAACTCCAGTGAAATATACCCAAAACGCGGCATGTTCGAACGGCTCCGGCACGGCAGGGATAAATTCTTCAGGAAATATAAAATGTGCCAGCCCTGCGGCCACAAGTCCGACCGCCAACAGGTAGCGTATGATGTCGCGATTTATAGGTAGCCTTGGCATGGAAATGATCTGTTGTGAAGATATTTCTTATGATGAAAACATTTTCCCCACTAAACCAACCTGCCAGGTTTAAAGTTTTCCATGCCGTCTTTTATTTCATTTAAACGTGAAAGCATTGCAGCGAAATTTGGGGTTTGTTATTTGAACTTTGTTCCTCCTATCTCTTTGATTTAACGGGATTATTCGCAATAATATCAGTTCGCTAAGAGAAATTCATCTTATTGTGGGCTGTGAACAAGTTCCAGGATAACGGACGCTCTCATATTGATTTAGATTTCTCAACGGTCCTTGAACTCACCTTTATCAGGGCCGCCCGGCTCAAACAATGTGTATTTGTAAATTATATATTGCTTGACTATCATCTGTCAATGTTCAGATCAATATAATTGCCCTGCTTGTGAGTCTGTCAATAAAGGAGAAGCTATCCGATTTTTTCAAAAGCGCACTGAAAAACTGGTGGGGTACCATTATTATATTACCATTTGCGCTCTTTTCGATACACCAGGTTTACCAGGCATTGAGTTTTAATATCTTCTTTACCATTAACTATTATTTTCCTTTCCCCTATAACATTGTGAATTTCTTTCTCACACATTTTGATCTGATTGTGCATGAAGCCGGCCATACATTCTTCAGCATTTTCGGAAATCGCTTTATTCATATTCTGGGCGGATCTATATACCAGGTGCTGCTTCCGGCAATAATTTTATTTTTTTGCTGGTTCAACAGGTATTGGATCGGCATGCAATTTTCACTCGCCTACCTGGGGTTCAGCTGGATTTCCGTTGCCATGTATACCGGAGATGCTTACGAACGTCAACTGCCACTCATAGCAGATCTCGGCAAAGAAGCTCACGACTGGCACAATATATTAATGCATCTCAACAGGCTGGACCAATACGAAGCATTTGCCATTACTTTTGCGGTGATTGGCGCCACCTGTTACCTGGCTGCCGTAATATTGCCGGCTTTTAAAAGAGATTACAAACGTATTGATCTTGATGTAAATTTGTGACCAGCCTGATGATACCTCCTTTTTGAAAGGAGCTGTTCTATTCTTTAACACTATATAGCAAAGATCAAGCAGTCTTTTTTACACTTTTGATAAAAAAACCTTTGTAATACTTGTATAGTCTATTAAAATCTTATTACTTAACAACACGTTGTAAATTTGATTTAGTTGAAATACGGATCAAAATATGAAGTTTCGGTTTTTCTCTTTTCGGTGGATATTACTCACAATGGGGCTTGTCGCTATTCTTGGCCTGACCGGCATGAATGTATATTCCCTTTATTCCCTTCATGAAAGTACGGTCACAAGCAAGCAGGAAAACCAGAAAAGTCAGCTTATCGAGCTCACCAACCAGGTACGCCATCGTTTTACATCACCTTTGAACGAACGCTTCAGGCTGAACATAAGAGAAATCAGGGAAAGTTTTCAGACTCAGCAGCCCATGCATGAGTCAATGATGTCACTTCTTGAAACGGCATCATCGGATTCCCTTTTTTCTGAAATTTACGTTACCGATGCCGACTGCAAGGCTTGTGAAGGGAACGGCCGCATACAAAAATATAATCCGCATACACAATCGCTTGAGTGGGTTTCATCAGCTCCGGAAGAAGCGCAGGACGGAATCAACCTTGCAAGTACAAATATGTCGGTACTGATCAACGATTACCGCTGGAACACCCGCATATTTTTTGATACGCACCGAAGCTTGACCTTATCCATTAATGACAGCAGAAATCAGGAAGTTATCGGATTTGTCAATCTGATTATAAACAAGGATTATTTATTAGATAGCTACCTGAAACCCAAAATTGAGAATTCATTTTCACCGTCATCCGAAAGCGGAATTGTACTTTGGCTTCACGACTGGACGCAGGATGAGATACTTGCCACATCCGACCCGTCTGTCGAATACGATTTTCAAATAGTCAATACTACTCAGAACTTTCCCGATCTGCTGAATAACTGGAATCTGAAAGCTTCCTTCACCGAAAACCCGACGGTAGCGGCATCGCGGGCATCATTAATCAGAAACCTGACTGTACTGGGCGGAGCGGTACTTTTGTTAATCGGCGCCCTTGTATTTATGTTCATGACTGCTCAACGTGAACGCAAGCTTGCACAACGGCAGGCTGGTTTTCTGGCTAATGTAACCCACGAATTGAAAACCCCGCTTGCTGTCATGCAGGCGGCTGGTGAAAACCTGTCCGACGGTAGGGTTGATGATGTTAAGAGGTTAAGCTCATACGGCCGGCACATCCACAGTGAAGCACTTCGGCTGCGCAGTATGATCGACAAACTGCTTGATGTAGCTAAATCCGATTCCGGACAGCTGAAAATATCACCTCAGCATGTAAACCTTGTAGATGAAGTCGAAAAGTATTTAAAAGTGAATCGTAAGCTTCTTGAGGTTCAAAATTTCACTGTAGATTTTAAATATGATGATTCCATTCCTTCCGTTTACATTGATACCGATAATTTTGA
Organism: uncultured Chitinophagales bacterium; assembly: GCA_964505385.1. Taxonomy (GTDB): domain Bacteria; phylum Bacteroidota; class Rhodothermia; order Balneolales; family Natronogracilivirgulaceae; genus SLJN01. Next base: position 21,050 of record CAZDIA010000032.1, on the reverse strand, counting down.
CACAATTTTGGGCAACCTTGTTGAAAATGCTGTTAAATACAGCGAAAATGAAAAATATCTCGGCATACACATTTCAAATACCGGAAAATATGTGAGAATAGATATAACAGATAAAGGAAAAGGCATCCCTTACGAAGATCAAAAACTGATCTTTGACAAATTCTATCGCGTGGAAGATACGCTGACGGCTAATACCAAAGGCCACGGTCTCGGGCTTTCGATAGTCAGAGATTTGACTGAACTGAACAACGGGCGTATTGCAGTTGATAGTAAAGAAAACGAGGGGTCTGTTTTTTCGCTGTATTTTCCTGTTAGTCAAAAAAATATCAACAAAACGGAGCATTTGAATAATGGAGGCACCTATCAAGAATCAAAAAGAACCCAACTCGACGAATCAACCACATACTGACACTCAACATGTGTTGATTGTTGAAGACGAGCCGAGCCTCGTTTTTACTTTAAAAGATACTCTTGAAAATGAAGGGTATGCTGTTCACATTGCCGAAGATGGGCAAACTGCGCTTGACTTTATTGAGAATGAACTCGTCCCCGACCTCATGATTCTTGATATAATGCTACCGGGTATGAGTGGATTTGACGTCTGCCGAAAAGTGCGGGAAAATAAGCTGATGTTTCCTATCATCATGCTTACGGCAAGAGATCAGGAAATCGACAAGGTAACCGGTCTCAATATCGGTGCTGATGATTATATCACCAAGCCTTTTGGAGTTAAAGAGTTATTAGCCAGAATCAATGCACGAATTCGACGAGATGTCAATTATACCAAATCCACCGCGATTAGTGAGGTGAATCTCGGAGAAGTATCACTTAAACTTCCTGAAGGGCGTGTTGAACGACCTGACGGAGACCTGGATCTTACCACCAGAGAAATTGAGCTGATACGCTTTCTATTATCTCACGTAAATGAACCTGTCTCACGGGATGCGCTTCTGGAAAATGTTTGGCGTTACGAACACAGCACAAATACCCGAACAGTTGATGTTCATATATCCAAACTCAGAACCAAACTGGAGATGACTCCCGATGATCCACAGCATCTTGTTACGCTCCACGGAGTAGGCTATATGCTTAAAACAAAAACATCCTGACTGCTGTAACTCTTCAGCAACTGAAACTGATTTTCAGGTAAAAGGTTACATAGCTAAATTTTCTTTGTGACCTTTTTTTGTTCAAATAGCTCAAGGTCCGACTGTAATTATCGTTTGACGTTTGAGGTTTGATGTTAAGACAAACATCAAACCTCAAACATCAAACAAACTTTCCCGGCAGCAGGATGCAACATCAGTTAATCTACTCATTAGCTGAATCAGATTTAACAGATTTACGCAGTTTGTCCAGCCGATCTTTGAGCTCAGCTTCTCTTCCCTCTTTACCCGGCTTAAACCAGCGAGTGCCAGTTAAGGCATCAGGCAGATATTGCTGATCTATCCAGTGGCCGGGATACGAGTGGGGATATTTATAATCGTCTGACGGGTTTTCCCCGGTAACATATTGTGCTTCAAGCTTATTAGCCGTCTTATCTTTAAGGTGATCCGGCACGGGCTTTACACCTTCATTTTCCAGGTTCTGATGAACTTTAAAAACCGCTGAAGTGCTGTTACTTTTGGGTGCAAGGCTGAGATAAAGGCAGGCATGTGATAAGAAATACCATCCTTCCGGCATGCCGCATCTTTCAAACGCCATTTGAGCGGAATGGACCAGCGTAAGTGCATGAGGATCAGCCAACCCCACATCTTCTGAGGCGAAAATATACATTCTTCTGAAGATAAACATAGGGTCTTCTCCACCCTGAAGCATTGCCGTCATCCAATACAAAGCGGCATCAGGGTCGCTGCCTCTCATGCTTTTGATAAAAGCTGATGCGTAATGATAATGCTCATCACCACTTCGATCATACCTGACCTTGCGAGCCTGAATTGACTGCCTCGCCTCTTCAACTGTTATATGCCTGGCCCCATCATCACTTTCTTTCGTAGAAAGAGCTGCCATCTCAAGCGCATTAAGAGCATGACGGATATCCCCTGAAGCTTTTTCGGCGATAATGTGAATTGCTTCAGGATCAACCTTAACATTCATGCCCCCGATGCCTCTTTCCTTATCTTCAATGGCTCGTTGCAGCAGCAACTCTACATCTTTTTTATCAAATGCATAGAGTTCAAACAACTGAGCCCGGGAAAGCAACGGGCCAACAAGCGAATAAAAAGGATTTTCAGTTGTAGCTCCGATAAGGGTTAATAAACCCGATTCAATGTGAGGCAGTAATGCATCCTGCTGGGCTTTATTCCACCGATGAATTTCATCCACAAATAAAATAGTGGTTGTATATCCTATTTGGCGGTGCTTTTCGGCTTTATCAATCACACTGCGTAATTCTTTTACACCATCCAGAACAGCATTCAGCGACTGAAAAGGCAAATTTGTGTCGTTGGATATGATATGAGCAAGGGTAGTTTTTCCTGAACTCGGCGGGCCGTAAAAAATGGATGAAGTAATGCGTTTACTCTCGATAGCGCGCCTGAGCAGCTTACCCTCGCTTAACAGGTGCTCCTGTCCGACAAACTCATCCACCGTCCCGGGGCGCATTCGGGTAGCAAGCGGCTGATGCGCAGATGTTAAAGTAGACTCTGATTTCTTTTTTTGTGGAGACGTTCCCTGCTCTCCAAAGAGATCCATATAAGAACTCAATTTTCGGAGTTTAAGCCTGGCACTGCTGCATACATTCGATCACGTTTTGAATCTGCTTATACTTTAGTTCATACAGCATATTTTTTCCTTCTCTCACAGAAATCAAAACATTTTTATTCTTCAATATACCCAGGTGATGCGAAGCTACAGCCTGTTCTATGCCTAATTGTTCATATATCTCGGTTACCGAAAGCCGCTCCTGCTCCGACAGCAGCTCAATTATTGCGATACGAGTTGGATGCGCAATCGCCTTTAGCATTAACGCGCACCGTTCAAGCTCTTCCGGTTGGATTTTAGTTGTAGTCATGTTTCTATATAATGAGTTTTTATCCGGTGTAGTACCAGCTCAGTTAGAGTTATGTTTTCATCTATATTATATGATCTTAGCTAACAAAAGCCGTTATCTACCTATTAAACAATCTATATATATGTTTATTATTGGATTAAAAAATTAAATGATATCTGCAAGACTAATCATAATCTCGGTAGAGGCGGTTTATCAGTATCCACTTTGATTTCCAGTTTACCCGGCTTCCACCAGCTTCTTCGGTTTATATTAATATTGTAGCCATTTCGGTTTATTTTGGAAGCGATGTAAATTTTTATTCCATCCTGCTCAATTTTTTCATACCCTTCAGCATGATCGGGCAGTCCGGATTTGGCTTTCATATTTTTTACATCGGTTCCTTCAATAGTTATCGCCTCCTCCTCTTGCATGACAAGATGCAATACATCAGGAGCGATATATATGCCTGTAAAACTTTCAAACATATCCATAAGCAATTGCGACTTTTTCTAAGTTAATAAAATCAACAATATTTCATAAAATGTATCTAATCCGGTTCAACAGCTGATATTCCATTATGATTTCCTACGATATTTCACTTTTAAACTATAATTCATTCGGTATTAATCAGAAAGCGAAACAGTTCTTTTCTTTTGAGGACCAAACGGCGTTACAAAATTTTATTTATGATCATCCGGAATTAACCTCCTCCGGTATAGTACTTGGAGGCGGCAGCAATATCCTGTTGACCGAACCGCTTGAGTCACTTGTAATTCATCCTGAAAACGAGGCTGTTTCCATTATTGAGGAGTCTGAATCAGATGCAGTTCTTTGTATCGGAGCCGGGGTTAACTGGGATGATTTAGTAAAGTTCAGCCTCGAGCGTAATCTTTATGGTCTTGAAAACTTATCCATGATTCCCGGGAATTGTGGCGCCGCTCCGATCCAGAATATCGGAGCTTACGGGGTAGAGTTGCGCGAAGTGTTTGAAAAACTCGAGGCAGCTGATCTCACTGATGGTTCGATTACGCAGTTTTCGCATGCCGATTGCGAATTCGGATATCGTGACAGTATTTTCAAAAGAGAAGCCAAAGGGAGGTATTGCATCATCCGAATTTATCTGCGCCTGCACAAAACCCCAAAACTGAGCCTGGAATATGGAAGTATCCGCCGTACCCTGGAAGATATGAACGTTACTGAGCCTACGCCCGCGGATGTAAGCCGAGCCGTAAGGTATATCCGGGGGAGTAAGCTTCCGGATCCACAAAAAACCGGTAATGCCGGAAGTTTCTTCAAAAACCCCATTATCAGTAATTCCTTTTACAATTCACTCAAAGAAAAATGGCCAGATTTGCCAAATTACCCGGTTTCTGAAACAAGTATAAAAGTTCCGGCAGGGTGGCTGATTGATCATGCCGGCTGGAAGGGTTACCGCCATAAAAATGCCGGAGTACATGACAGGCAGGCATTGGTGCTCGTCAATCTTGGTGATAAAACCGGAAAAGATGTGAGAGAATTGGCAGCAATGATCCGCGATTATATATTCCACAAATACGGCATTGAACTTGAGCCGGAGGTTAATATCTGGAACCGTCATGGTCAACACATCGGGTTGCCTTCATTACCCCATTCCTAAAATTAAAAAGGCATCTGCTCTATATTGTGAACAGACGCCTTTAATTTTAGTGCTTTCTGTCTATATCAATAATACCACCTAAGGTGACGGCGGTACTCATACAGAAAATTATTGATAATCTGTTCCCTGGAAAAATCCGTAACATCTGTTTCAGTCGGACCATCCTTCAGAAAAACCTCAGCCCGGTAGATTTGTCCTTTCTCATCACTAAGTGGAATCATAGGCCAGGCGAAATCTCTCTTCTTGTAAACTCTCGCTTTTATAGCATAGTAAAATTCATCAGTGCCCTCATGGAACACCTTAATCGAAGCTCCACCTTTATCAGTTTCCAGATCAACATCACGGTTGTAATTCTGTAATTCCTCAGCAATTTCTTCAAAAGCCGGCACCACAACATCGTTTATATATTTTTTGATCCGGATTTTACCTTCTTCACCCCGGTTCTTTCTTTCTTTAAACCTCTCTACATCAGTAAGTAATTCTTTCAATTCATATCGCCATTCGCTACTCATAATACTTCCCATATTATTAGTTTGGAGAAGGGCCGGATTAAACCGGCCCTTCGATTAGAACTCAGTATATCGAGTGAATTTGTTATTCCTCTTTTGGTTTTTTTGCCGAATAGCGGCGTTTGGCCGCAATTTTTTCCAGTGACTCTTTCTTAAATGCGCGAAACATGCTGAATGCCATTATTATCAATACTACAGCAAATGGAAAACCGGTTGTAATTGCTGCAGTCTGCAATGCTTCATGACCACCTGCAAGCAGAAGAACCGCGGCTACGGCCCCCTCAGAAACAGCCCAGAAAACACGCTGGCCTCGGGGCGGGTTCGGATTACCGCCGGATGCCAGCATATCAATTACCAGCGAACCGGAGTCAGAAGAAGTAACAAAGAATGTTACAATCAACAATGTTGCCGCTAATGAACTTAAAGTAGCCAGTGGCAAAGACTCGAGCACGCCAAACAGCATTTCCGGATCACCCAACTCTGAAACTTCGGCTATGCCTTCCATCTCAAAAAACAAGCCTGTGTTACCGAATACTGTTAACCAGATAAACGTAAAAAGAGTGGGAACTAACATTACCCCTAATGCAAATTCCCTTACAGTTCGCCCTCTCGAAATGCGCGCAATAAACATTCCCACGAAAGGTGACCAGGCGATCCACCAACCCCAGTAGAAGAGCGACCAGGCACCCTGCCATTCGGTTGATTCTGTATCTATCCAGAATGTAACTTCCACGACATTCTGAACATATGTTCCGATATTAACCATTAATGAGTTTATCAATAGCAGAGTGGGGCCGGCTATGAAAACAAACAACAGCAGAATACCGGCCAGGGATAAGTTAAAATTACTTAACCGGCGTATTCCTTTATCAAGACCAAGAAAAACTGATATGGTGGCAAATAAGGTAATTATAGCAATAAGTATAACCCAGAGTGTCACATTGTTCTCTACTCCGAATAAGAAACTTAAGCCGGCACCAACCTGAGTTGCACCGATACCCAGCGAGGTAGCTACTCCGAACATAGTCCCGAACACCGCCAGGATATCTATAGTGTTTCCGAACGGGCCGTATATTTTATCTCCCAAAAGCGGATAAAATGCTGAACGTATGGATAAAGGCAACCCGCGACGGAAGTGAAAGTAAGCAAGCGACATTCCTACGATGATATAGATAGCCCACGGATGAATCCCCCAGTGGAAAAATGTAAAGAGCATCGCCTCATCGAACGCGGCCTGTGAAGCTTCTTCAGCTCTCGGTGGCCAGATGTAATTCCATATCGGTTCAGCTACACCATAGAAAATAAGACCGATTCCCATACCGGCAGAGAAAAGCATCGCGAACCATGAAAAATAGCTGTACTCCGGTTCAGAATCATCCGGCCCGAGCTTAATGCTACCGTACTTACTAATTGCAATCCCTATCACAAAAATCACAAAAGCTGCTACTGCAAAGATGTAAAACCATCCAAAGTTGACAACTATGAAATCCTGTATCGCTTCGGCTACCACATAAGTAGCATCTGGGGCGATGACACCTATAAAAACGAAGCCCAGAATTACTACAATGGATATAAAAAATACGGTAGGATTGACTTCCAAGTTTAGCTTATCAGCAAGTGCTTTCATAAGGTAATCCCTCTGTTATTCCATGAATTAATAAAACAGCCGAAACCCCAAAAGATGGTTAACCGGTTTCGGCTGTTTTTTTAGATAATATATTATAGTTATTTAGAAGTAATATCCAATATTTATATTAAATCGCATATTATACTCCGAATCACCCATGCCAAGATCTTCATGGCCGGGTCCGAGACCTACTCCAAAATCATCGGTCAGCCATGGCTGATTAACACCTTGTGCAACATCAACATATGTAAATATAGGACCGGCCGTGATTAAGAATCCGGTGATGTTGTGGATAGTAGCTTCGAAATCGTCACCTACAGTATCTTCACCTACCATTTTACCCATGTAGCTAAAGTCATTGTAGAAAGTAAGATCAGTGATTGGACCCCAATCCACAGAGACATTTCGGGAAATTCCTAAAGAAGCTATATAAGCCTCAGTCGCTACATCATATGTACTGAAACCATAGGCACCCATTCCAACAGTTTCGACTTCATTGCCGTCATCATCTTCGGCATCCCAGTTGTAGTATAATACTTGTGGTTTAAGGTTAATGGCTCCAATGTTTAAATCAGCGTGACCAGCAAGAGCAAATTTAGAATGGGTTTCTTCAAAATTTGCTGCTCCAGGGTTATTGTTGTAGAGCTGACCAAACTCAGCAGATGCCCCTATAGAACCCATATCTAAAAAGTATTCACCTCTCACATTGAAATGATTTCTTTCTTCCAGACTACTATTTCCATGTGGATTTACATTATAGGAATAAGTGCCGTCCAGTTGATGATCCGTAAAAGGAGAGGGCCCATGCGGTTCCTGAGAAAAGAAATAGGCAACATCGAACCGGTAAGTATCAGTAGTTTGAGTCAGCTTCAAGCCTATATCGTGGTCATCTTCATAGCCAAGATAATAGGGAAGCTGAAACCACCAGCTGTTAGAATTAAAGCCCAGGTTACCAAATGGCACTTGAGTTACTCCAAGCTGAGCTTGCCACTCATCTGTGAAGTCATACTCTAACCAGCCTTGCTTAATAAAGTGAGTATCAAAAGTCGGGTAAAATCTATATTCAAAGTTTAGGCTAATACCTCCAGGATTGTCATATTGAGCGGTAATGGCCCACATATCCCAGGTAAAATCTCCGCTATTTCCGTCAATATCAGATTCATAAGATTCCAAAAGCAGATTATAGCGCACCGCTCCGCCTACATGCAAGGATGGCTCATCCTCATGAGCATCCGCGGCAGCAGCGGCTTCATTACTTGCTGATAAAGCAGAACTTGAAATGTGCTTATCAGTATTAATATCTACCATTTCCGTGGTTACTCCGGGAATATTTTCTGACTCAGCATGTGCCCGGTCAACGGAAATAAACAACAATCCTAAAAACATAACCATTAATAATGCCATAGGAAGTAGTTTGTCAATTTTAACCATGAATTCTCCTGTTTGTGATTGTTTTAGTTAACGGTGTTATCTTGATTATAAAACTCAGCGTCCTAAACAAAACCATTACATCATCTGTTTCAACTCAAATATTAAAATTAAAGAACAGTACAAAAGCAGACTTACGCCATTACTCTGCTCAGAACCTCCAAAAATACAAGTTTTAAATGTTATTACAATACCTTTTCAAATTTACCATCTGAAACCCGCAGTTAGTTGTAGTACTAAAATTATTATCGTTCAAGATTATGCGGGTTTTCTCCATTACGACAGATTTTGCCATATCATTTTATACATCCAATTTGAAAGATTGCAGATTACATGAATTGTTTAGATTAGTTTTTCATTTTTCCAAAACCAGCTGTAATTCGATCCAAAATTATAGCCATGACAACTACTGCGAGTCCTGCTTCAAATCCGCTTCCGATTTGAAGTCTTTGAATTCCACGCAATACATCGGAACCGAGGCCTCCGGCGCCGATCATGGCGGCGATCACTACCATTGAAAGTCCCAACATTATCGACTGGTTAACGCCGGCCATCACGGTTGGCATTGCAACCGGCAGCTGTACTTTAAATAATTTTTGGTAGCCGGTAGCCCCAAAAGCATCTGATGCTTCAATAAGTTCATTGGGAACCTGCCTGATTCCCAGATTGGTAAGTCGAATGAGTGGCGGAATTGCAAAAATAAAGGTGGCAATTACACCGGGAACCAACCCTAAACCAAAGAACATTACGGCAGGTATTAAATACACAAACGCCGGCATCGTCTGCATAAAATCAAGTATGGGACGAACAACAGTATGCACACGATCACTCTTTGCCGCCCAGATACCTATTGGTAAACCTACCACGACTATCAAAGCTTCTGCAGTAAGAACAAGTGCCAGGGTTGCAACAAATGGTTCCCATAAATCTATATTTTCAACGAGCAACAAACTCAAAAAGGCACCTATAGCTGTTTTCCATCCCGCCATTTTCCAGGTGATGGCGGCAATAATCACCATTAATGCCGCGGGATGAAGCATCTCCATGCCGTCTTTAAACGTCTCGACTAGAAATCGAACAAATGTGGTTATACCATCAAAAACAGCGCTGAAGTTTTCAATTAAATAATCAACTCCGCTTGAAATCCAATCTCTTAAAGGGATTCTGAATGGTAGCATATTCTTATAAATAATGTTTTTTTATATAGTTTAACCTGCTTGCTCCTCAGGTTTTTCACGATCACCTTGCTCCGAGAGTGCAGCTATAATCGCACCTTTTACAATCACACCTCTCAACTTATTTTCTTCGTCTACTACTGCGACAGGTACCTTAAGCCCATTTGCAATATTGATTATATCGTTTAAATGGGTGTCTTTAGTCACAGAGGTGGCATCATGAATAAACTTTTGGGGAACCGGTTGATCTTCAGATTTCAACCCCTTAGTGCCTTCCGAAATTTCTTCAGCCTCTATATAACCGAGCAATTCCCGATTTTTACCCAACACAAACATAGTAGTAATACCACTATTCTTCATCTTGCGCAGGATGGTCTTGGGGCCGTCGCTGTATTTTGCCGTTTCTTTCGGCTTTTGCATGATTGTCTCTGCGGTAAGCACCTCAGCCCGGTTGATTCCCTGCACGAATTCCCCGACGTAATCATCAGCAGGTTTATCAATAATTTCTTCCGCTTCCCCTATCTGTATAATTTTCCCATCCTTCATGATGGCGATACGATCGCCCAGTTTAAATGCCTCATCAAGATCGTGAGTTACAAATACAATGGTTTTTTGAAGTTTGCTCTGCAATTCAAGCAACTCATCCTGCATATCACGGCGAATGAGCGGGTCAAGCGCACTGAAAGCCTCGTCCATCAGTATTACTTCAGCGTCAACTGTTAATGCGCGCGCAAGCCCTACCCTTTGCTGCATCCCTCCGGATAATTGGGAAGAATAATGATCTTCAAATCCGGAAAGGCCAACCTGATTAATAACTTCCTGAGCTTTTTTCCTTCTTTCTTCTTTTTCCACACCCTGGATTTCCAGGCCGAACTCTACATTACCCATTACGGTACGGTGGGGAAGAATAGCAAAGTTTTGAAACACCATCCCACTGAACTTGTTCCTGCGAAAATCCACAAGCTCTTTTGCGTTTAGCTTTGAGATATCTACATCATCAATGATTATTTTACCGCGCGTCGGATCTATCAGCCTGTTTAATAATCTTTGAAGTGTTGATTTTCCGCTCCCGGATAGCCCCATCAACACAAATATCTCACCTTCCTGTACAGTGAATTCAGCTTTTTGTACCCCTACGACCAGTCCTGTTTTCTTCTGTACTTCTTCTTTAGTTAATCCCTGTTCAAGTAGCTCGTATGCTCTGTCCGGGCGGTTGCCGAATATCTTATAGAGGTCTTTGACAACTATTTTATCCATTCAAATAATATTAAGAACAATAAATTAATAAAAAAGGTGAACCTTTTTGGTTCACCTTTTTTTTATCAGAATCAGTATTCAGCAACTGGCTCTTCACCCAGCCATTCCTGAACCATGTCCTCATTTTCTGCTAACCATGCTCTGGCTGCTTCCATCGGACTCATTCCTTCCTCAATCAATACCATAACTTCACCTATTTCATCATTAGTCCAGTAAAAGTTATCGAGGAATGCATATACATCCGGTGCATTTCCCTCAAGCTCCGGAGTCACAATGGTGTGAATACCTTCAGCGTCACCAAACACATTTTCGGGATCATCCAGATATTTAAGGTCATAGGAAGCAAACTTCCAGTGTGGCGTCCATCCGGTTACTGCAATGTGCTCTTCGTCACTGTAGGCGGATTCAAGCGCTGCTGTCATTGCAGCATCGGATCCTTCAACCAGTTCAAGTTGTATATCGTAAACTTCGAGCGCTTCTTCACTGGCCGCCATCAGGCCTGCACCGGGATCAATGCCGACAACCTGGCCGTCCAGCTCATCATAATAGTCGTTGACATCTTCCATAGATTCAATCGGAGTATACTCAGGCACCACCCAGCCGATTCTTGCATTCTCAAGATTCGGTCCCAGGTCAACTACCTGATCGCCATACTCTTCCCAGTAAGCCTCGTGGGTTCCGGGCAGCCATGCCGCCACAATAGCGTCAAAATCGCCTGTGCCGATTCCGGTCCACATTGGTCCGGCATCTACGGAAGTCATGTTTACATCATGACCTAATTCATCCTGAATTACGGCCGATACTACATGGGTGGAAGCAATTTCAGATTCCCACTCCACATATCCCAATTCGATCTCTTCTGTTTCGGGAGCGCAGGCTGATACTATCAAACCTACGGCTAATACAAATGTGGTTGGTTTCAACCAATTGTTTTTACTCATAAGCATTGGTAATGTTTTGTCCTCTTTACTCATTATGAACCTCCTGTTAAAATTTTGGCGCTGACAATTTTCAATTACCAGCTGTCATTATTAGGACTCATTCGTCTTCATACGCTAGTTATAATAGCAATAAGATTTTAACCTTCAAAACTACTTTCAGCAGATTTGTCTACATCTTCAATCTGCAAACTCAAAATTAAGAAACAGCGAATGCAAACTTTAAATTAATACACAAAATGTCAATCAATAATTCCAACTTTTCAACAATTATTATTAGTTTACATATAGTAATTCAAATGACCTACTGTTTAACTAATAAATAACAATTTCTTAACAACATGTTGCATAAATAACGTCTATCTGTATGATCAACTGTACAAGTTGATCATGCTATACCCTCACTTTTGCTATGTTTAACTTTGAGCACTTAGATTTTTCTTAGAGGCGCTATATAGGCAGATTATCGTGCTTTTTCTTCGGGACAGAATCCACTTTGTTTTCGATTACTTCGAGCGCTTTTATAAGCTTGCTTCTTGTTTCATGCGGATAAATCACATCATCAATATATCCCCTCTCGGCAGCACGGTACGGGTTGGCGAACACTTCTTCGTATTCCTCTTCCAGCTCTTTCATTTTTTTCGCTTTGTCGTCTGCTTTTGCTATTTCTCTTTTGAATATAATCTCAACAGCCCCTTTAACTCCCATTACAGCAATTTCAGCGGTAGGCCAGGCTATATTATAATCCGCCCTTATGTGTTTTGAGTTCATTACATCGTAGGCACCTCCATACGCTTTTCGGGTAATTACCGTCATTTTGGGAACAGTTGCTTCGCAAAAGGCGTACAGTAATTTGGCTCCGTGTTTGATAATTCCACCCCACTCCTGGTCAGTACCCGGCAAAAACCCCGGAACATCCTCAAAAACCACCAGCGGGATGTTAAAAGCATCACAGAACCGCACAAACCGTGCTCCTTTTATTGAAGCGTCAATATCCAAAACGCCGGCGAGCGACAAGGGTTGATTGGCTACGATACCGATGCTTCTCCCTTCCAGTCGGGCAAAGCCAACAACGATATTATCCGCATAGTGCTCATGAACTTCCATGAATGAGTCGTTATCCACCACACCGGCAATGGCACTTTTAATATCGTAAGGTTTATTGGGATTATCAGGCACCAGGGTATCCAGCTCTTCGGTTGCCTTTTGGTCGGGCTCCCTGAAATCCTGCCTCGGGGCGCGCTCCTCACAATTTTGAGGCAGATAGGTCATCAGTTGTCGAATACTATGGAGGCAATGTGCGTCATGTTCACTTGCAAAGTGAGCTACACCGGATTTGGCACTGTGCGCCTCCGCTCCACCAAGATCTTCGGAGGTTACATCCTCATGAGTTACCGTCTTAACGACATTCGGGCCGGTCACAAACATAAAACTGGTATTTTTAACCATGAAGGTAAAATCTGTTATCGCCGGACTATATACAGCACCGCCTGCACACGGCCCCATAATTGCTGAAATTTGAGGCACCACACCTGATGCCATGCTATTACGCCAAAAAACTTCGGCATATCCCCCAAGTGAAGCCACGCCTTCCTGAATGCGCGCTCCGCCCGAGTCATTCAAACCGATAACCGGAACTCCGTCTTTCATTGCCAGGTCTAAAATCTTGCAAATCTTTTCAGCGTGCGCTTCGGATAGTGATCCGCCAAAAACCGTAAAATCCTGGCTGTATACATATACCGGGCGATCAAAAATTTTTCCAAAACCTGTTACTACGCCATCTCCGGCATAGCTCTCTTTTTCAAGTCCAAAATCACGGCAGCGATGGCGTACGAATGCATCAATTTCCTGAAAACTTCCTTTATCAACCAAAAGATCAATACGTTCACGGGCGGTCAATTTCCCCGCTTCATGCTGCTTAGCGATCCGTTTTTCCCCACCGCCTTTTAAAGCTTCATTTCTGATCTTTTCCAGATCCTGGTGTTTCTCCTCACGTGATTTTGGCAAAATTAATCCTCCTTATTCGGTTTTTGCAGAAAAAAAGTTTGCATACGATCGGTAAACTCAACGGCCACATCCGAGTACATATCTATCATGTTGCGTCTGAATATTTCCTGTGATATAAATTTTACTGCTTCACTCCAGGTGTTGAATGTTACAAGATGCTCCATAGCCCGCTCAAATGCAGACTCATCCCCGCTAAATAGTTCATCAACAAAATAATCACGGACATCAGAAATCTCCCGCATCAACCTGCGGTATTCTTCCGTCTCCGAAGGTTCTTCAGCGCTGAAGTCGATGATCGGACTTTCTTCCTCTTCTTCGTCATCACTGGTAAAAAACGGCAATTCCTCCTCATCTTCCTCATTTCCTCCTGCGAACCTTTGCCACATAGGAATCTCCTCAGAGCTACCATCTTCTTCCGCATCGGTTTCTACCTCTGAATCCTGCTCCGCTTCTTCCTCAGTATCGTAATCCTCCCGCCACGATGTTTGCTCTTCATTTCGGTCAGTTACTTCTTCTGAATCTACGTCACTATCTTCCACTTCCTCTTCTTCTTCATCCATTGTTTGCTGATAGAGTGGCGACTCTTCATCAGATTCGTCTTCATCTCTGTAACTTTGGTTTAATAAAGTATCTTCGCTCTCCTTTTCCTGCTCTTCTTCCGGTTCTTCACTGAAGTATTCGTTTTCACGGGATATATCAGTTTCATTATCCTCCTCCGCCTCAATGGCCTCCGCTGATTCATCCTCCGGCTTTACGGATTCAAATTGGTCAATAATCGATTGCGCCTCATCATCAGCCTCATCCTGTAAAGGCGCTGATTCCGGCTCTGATTGCTCTTCCTGTGCACCTGTTAGCGTTTCACCCTGCCCGTCATCGGCAGTATCTTCCACTTCCTGACCGGAAATCGTTGCAATCAGCTTTTTCCGGCTTAGGCTTTCATCAGCTTGATCAAATCGCTCAGCTAATTCCGGCATACTTTTATCCTCAAAAAACCTGCGGAACAGGTCGCTGTCAATTTCCCGTCCGATTAGCTCAAACCAGGGTTCCAGCAATTCACCCCACTGGTTCTCATCAAAATTCTGAGTCAGCTTTTCATCGATACGTTCTGTTATCTGTTCGCCGCGGCTCTTTGATAGTTCATCTATTTCCTTTTTTTCCATATACCGGAGAAGAGCACGCTGAAAATAGGGGTAAACTACCAGCCATTGCGTTCTTTCGGCAACCTCCTCATAAGAAAGATACTCTTTGTCACCAAACAGGTATTCGGGTATAAATTTGCGGGGTTCCAGCAACAACTCAACCACATCACTTACGGCATTGTTCACAACAGTCGTTCCATAACCGGAAGGCATTCTCACATCAGCCCGGACTGCTTCAATAAATGATGACCAAGCTTTCTGCACGGACTCCGAACTCATATCAGCCCAGTCGGTTTCCGGAGGGTCGATGGTCTCTTCAAGATTTCTTTTAAGTTCCAGAATAATTCGATCAACTAAGAATGGCGGGAAGTGGCTGTTCAGAAAGTCCTGTGGGTAATAATAGGAATTGTCTTCAGGGAGTTGCTTGATTAATCGTTCGGATATTTGATCTATAAGTTGATCCATGGCTTGCGTTTTTGCTGAATATATAACAGGTGAAAAGGGTTTACAACCTTTACCTCATTAAGACGTTCGAAGTTTGATCATGGTTTACGGTAATACTACTTTTTCCCGATGCAAATCAACGTTTCTTCACTCTCAAAAAAAATCGGAAACAAACTCATTCTGAGCGATATTTCATTTCGCCATCACCGCGGAGTGCTGGGTATTGCCGGCCCCAACGGTAGTGGCAAGTCCACTTTGCTCAAGTGCTTATCCGGGCTTATGAAACCATCTTCCGGCTCTGTTTCCTGGAGCATAAACGGCGAGGAAAAAGCACCGGGGGAACTTAAGCATCAACTCGGGTATGCTGCGCCTTACATTACGCATTACTCAGAACTTACCACAAGAGAAAACCTGCTTTTCGTCTCCCGCCTGCGAAATCTGGATAATCCCGAAGCACGGGTAAATCAGATTATGCATGAGGTAAATATTGAACACCGCGCCGATATCCGCTTCGGTTCTTTATCTTCCGGCCAACAGCAGCGCGTCCGACTTGCTTCTGCTATGCTACATCATCCCGGAGCATTATTTCTGGATGAACCCGGCACAAATCTTGATGATGCCGGCCGGGAGTTAATCGATCACATTCTCGAAAAGGCACGCAGCCGGGAAACGCTGGTATTGCTTGCATCCAATCAGCCGGCCGAGCTGGAATATTGCGATTCTACGATCACACTTTCGGCAAAAACATGATCACACAAATAATTTTAAACCTTTACCAAATTCTCCTGCTGATTTTTTATGTACACCATCAATGATCAAAAACTTGCTCAAAAACTTCTTTCCCACAGTTTAGATTTAAAGGAAAATGAACGAATCATGATCCAGCTCATCGGCATGGGCGGGATTTCGCTGGCAAGGGCGCTTACAGATGAAATCCGTAAGCGTAATGCTCGTCCGTTTTTGGAGCTTCAGGATACCGAAATCCAGCGTACGCTCCTGGAGCAGGGAGATGAAGATTACTGGAAAGATCAGGCTGCAACAGACAAGCTTCCCCTGATGAAACAAATGGATGCATACATCGGGATTCGGGCTTCTGAAAATGTATATGAGTCTTCCGATGTTTCCGGCCCCGCGTTCAAAGCTTATTCCGATGAGTTCTTAAAACCGGTCCATTTTAATGAACGGGTCAAAAATACGCGGTGGTGCGTTCTGCGCTACCCATCTGCTGCATTTGCTATGAATGCGCGCATGCCTACCAACCGCTTTACCGAATTTTATTACAACGCCTGCCTGCTGGATTACGATAAATTGCGAAAAGCCATGATTCCTCTTGAAGAGCGACTTCGCAAGGGGAAAGAAATCAGGCTCAAAGGCGATGGCACCGATATCAGTTTTTCAATTGAAGGACAGGAATGGGTTAGCTGTTTCGGGGAACGAAATATTCCCGACGGAGAGCTGTTTTCCTCACCTTTGATCGACTCCGTTAATGGCCACATTACTTACGCACCAAGCGTTTATCAGGGAAGACCTTTCGAACGGGTAAAGCTATACGCCAAAGATGGCGTCGTTACTGATTTTGAATCATCCAACCCGGAAGCCCTGGAAATCATTCTGAATACGGATGAAGGCGCGCGGCGATTCGGGGAGTTCAGTTTCGGAACCAACCCTGTTATCAAAGAGCCCATGTACGATATACTATTTGATGAAAAAATTTACGGATCAAATCATCTCACTTTGGGTCAGGATTATGATATAGCCCCTAATGGCAACAAAAGTTCTATCCACTGGGACCTTGTCTGTATTGGCGCTGATGTTTATCTCGACGGTGAACTCATCCGCCGGGGACGAGAGTTTGTGCCTGATGATTTGCAGGTTTTGAATCCTAATCACTTGCTTTCGCAATAGACGGCCGGGTATTTCATGTACAATACTGTGGATCGATTTAATCAAAATCCATTCAATCCATTCTGCTATTTTGTATATTAGCATCTTCAATTTATATCTTTAAGTCTGTAGTAATCCCATATGAAACTGCTTCTAACACCTCTTTTACTTTTCTGCCTCTTTAGCTTTTTCACCCTTCCGGGCTATTCGCAAACTCATCACGGCGACTTTCAGGATTATCGTGAAACTGAGTATGGTTATGAAATTATCACCGATCACGGTTTAGTTCGCATCAGTTGGTACAAACCGGGAGTTATTCGCGTAGACCACTTACCCGGTCAGGAAAACCAACCCGACAGTTCGTATTCTGTAATCCGTGAGCACGACTTTGATTTAACCGTTTCGGTGGATGAAACCACTGAAAATCTGATTTTATCCGGCGATGAAGTGGCGGTTAACATCACCAAGTCTCCTGTTTCAGTAACTTTTTCAGATCATAATGGAGAACCATTGTTGAATGAAACTGCGCAAGATGGATTTGCCGCACACGAAGATGGTGAAAGAGTATCACGGTTCAGTCTTGATGATGAGACTGCCTTTTACGGCACCGGCATGAGAGGTCTGGGGCTTGACCTGAGAGGAAAAGAACTTGAAGTTTACAACCAGCAGGTTTACGGCTATCAGGATGCGGTTGAGACCATGAATGTAACCATACCAATGACGACCACCAATGCCGGTTACGCATTATTTTTCGACAATCGGTGGCGCAGTTTTTTTGATTTTGGTTATGAGCGTGATGATGAGTTTTCATTCCGATCAATCGGAGGTGAAAAAACATATTATTTCATCAAAGGTGAGGAAGTTCCCGAACAACTGCGCCGATATACCTGGCTCACCGGTCGGCAGCCAATCCCTCCGAAGTGGTCGCTTGGGTTTATCCAATCCAAATTTGGTTATGAAACCGAGGAGCAAGCTCGTGGTGTAGTGGACTCGCTCCGTGCTAAAGATTTTCCGGCTGATGTACTGGTTCTGGATTTGCAATGGAACGAACACATGGGTGATCTGAGCTGGGATCGTGAAGCTTTTCCCGACCCCTACGGTATGATCCGGGATTTTAAAGATCAGGGTATTCATACGGTTCTGATCAGCCAGCCCTACATGGAAGAATTTTCCCGGAATTTCCCGGAGGCCGACAGCCTGGGATATCTGGTTATGAATGAAGAAGGAGAAACATATCGCATGGAAGAGTGGTGGTCCTGCGATGGCGAATGTGACGGGGTCCTGCTCGACTTCACCAACCCGGATACCCGTGACTGGTGGTGGAGTCTGCACCCTGATTTTATGCAAAATGATACCGCCAACGTTGCCGGCTACTGGACCGATCTCGGTGAGCCGGAACGACACCACGAAGATATGGTCCACTATGAAGGGGAAGTTGAGGAAGTTCATAACACCTATAACCTTAAATGGGCGCAGTTGCTGTTTGAAGGTCACCGAGAGATGCGACCGGATGAACGGATTTTCAACCTGAGCCGCTCAGGATTTTCCGGGATTCAGAGATACGGCACATTCCCCTGGTCGGGGGATGTATCCCGCACTTTTTCTGCGCTGTCTGTTCAGCCGCGAATGATGCTTAATCAGGCTATGGCCGGTATGGCGTGGCATCATTCTGATCTCGGAGGATTTACCGGGGAGGAATGCATTCCGGAACTATACACCAGATGGATCCAACACGGTATGTTTTCACCACTTGCGCGCGCTCATGGCAATGATCAATGCCCCACCGAACCGTGGGGTTACGGTTCGACGACCGAACAAATCAACCGTGATTTTCTAAATATGCGATATGAGTTTATGCCATACCTTTATTCCATGGCTTACAAAACCTGGGATGAAGGTCTGCCGGTAACACGCCCATTGTTTTTTGAAGATGCGGGCGATGAAACCTTACAGGATGAGAGTGACACCTATTTCTGGGGGGATGATATCATCGTCTCTCCGGTTCTGGAAGAAGGGCAGCGCCGAAAAGACGTATATCTGCCCGAAGGAAGATGGATTGATTATTGGACAGGCCGAATCTACAATGGAGGTAGCAGCTACGACATTTATGCTCCGCTTGACCGCATACCGATGTTTGTCCGTGCCGGTGCCATTATACCTACGGTCGAACCCCGGGATCATGTCAGAACCGAACCCCCGGACACCTTGCAACTAACTTTGTATCCTGATACCCATCAAGATGGAAGCTTTGAGCTCTATGAAGATGACGGAAGTTCACTCGCCTATAAAGACGGAGCCTATGCCACGACCGGCTTCAAGCAACGTAAGTTTTATCACGAAAACCAAATGATCCTTGAACTGGAAGTAGAAGGCATGGACGGTGACTTTGAAAACAAACCCGATGAGAGAATCTATTTGGCAAAATTTTTAAATCAGCGGAATGAGCCCGATCAGGTTTATCTGGAAGGAATGCCGGTAGAAATGTATGACACTCTTGAAGATCTTCGTGCAGCTGAAGAAGGTGTTTTTTATGATAGCACGGAACGCAAAATCTATGTTCAATATGAAACCGACGCTAACTCGTCATTTCGCATCCAGGTAATTATTTGATCAAATTTTAGTCAGGTCGGGAAACTGCCATGAAGATCACAATCTGTCAGTTACATGATGAGCCGAACCGATTAAAAGCAGATTGGGAAAGTTTAATCCGGCACGTTGAATCCAACAAAAGCGACCTTGTTCTGTTGCCGGAAATGCCGTTTAGCCGATGGTTTGCGACCTCACCTGAGTTTGATCCCGGCCACTGGGAAAAAGCTGTGGAGCACCACGAAATCCGGATGGAATATCTGTATAAATTGGCTCCTGCAACCGTGGCCGCTTCAAGGCCTGTTAACCGGGTAGATAAAAGGGTAAACGAGGGATTCCTCTGGAGCGCTGATGATGGCTACCGGCCTGCTCATCACAAATATTTTCTTCCTGATGAAACCGGTTTTTATGAGGCAAAGTGGTATGGACGCGGTAATCCTGATTTTACTGTTCAATCCTGCGGTTCTGCGCAAGCCGGATTTCAAATCTGCACAGAGTTATGGTCGATGGAGCACGCAAGAAAATATGGCGAACAGCAAGCCGATCTGATTCTCAATCCAAGAGCTACCGAAGTCGCCACAAATGAAAAGTGGCTGGTTGGGGGAAGGGCAGCCTCCATTGTATCCGGCAGCTTCTGCGTTTCATCGAACCGGACGGGACCAGCCGAAAATGGCCTTGAATTTGGCGGACTCGGCTGGATTACAAATCCGGACGGAGAAGTTCTGGCCACTACTAACTCCGAATACCCATTCATAACTCTGGATGTTGATCTTGACCTTGCCGGAAAAGCGAGAAATACCTATCCCCGGTATGCGATAAGATGAATTAGTACCTCTAAGAGTTTTCTTAAAGACCCAAACTAGCCTATTTATTCATAAATCAAATACTCACCCGTTTCATCTTTCCAACTATCAATAGATAGTTGTTGAGGCAGCTCATCAATAAACTTTTCCGGGTCCTCTTCCAGGTTTTTGCGCCAGTTGTACTGGCCAATAAGTAATTCAAAATGGTTTTTGCCCGTTGGGTTTGCCACTGAGGGATACTTTGCCCATCTGAATTTGGATGTAAACATTTTCCGGATAACCGCAAGCAGCGTCAATCCGCTCAAAACCGGGCGAAATGATTGGGAATCGGTAACCTTAAGCAAAACCCCTTTACAGCTTTCATCCTGGTAAAGCGACATCTCCGGTGTAAACATGGATGACTCCCAGATAACCCCGGGCAGTTCGAAAGAATTTAAAAGTGATAAAATCGGAACCGGGTCAAGCCAGGGAGCACCCACCTGCCGAAACGGTTTATCTGTGCCTCGGCCAACGCTCAGATTGGTTGCTTCAAAAAAGCAGGTTCCGGGATAACAAAGTACCGAGTCAAAATCGGGCATTGACGGTGACGTGGGGATAAAGGGTAAACCTGTTCCCGGCCACATCA
>CAZDIA010000031.1:0-36776 GCA_964505385.1 uncultured Chitinophagales bacterium | reverse complement strand
GAAATCGGTGGTTTCATCGGAATATCCCAGGAGGATCTGGGAGTCAATGAATCTCACGAAAACGTGAATATAGATGTAGTTGAAGAGATCTTCCCGGAGCTGATCAGCCCGCAACGCGTAGATGATACGATCGACGAGACCGGCGATTTCTTTGCTATGGCTCACCTTGGTGGTGCCGGCACCGATGACGACAATAATCGTATCCCCGCTCAAAATCCGGCTCTGCTCACATCCGACAACACGAATTTGATCGCAGGGTCCGGCGACTTTGCGGAAGTTGATATTACCGGTGTTGCCCGAGAACTCGCATTTCAGGCTCAGGGTATTGACCTCGCAACCGGCAACACCGAAGTGCTGGTTGAAGATATCACCGCTGTTGAAGATGACGCCATCGTGATTACCACCACTCCTGATGATGGCGATTTTCTCGGCGAAGAAATTGTCGGCGTCAGCATTGTTGATGGTACCATACAGGGAGGTTCTGTAGCCGTTGATATCGATGGCGCTACCGGTGATGATTATGTAGCTCACGTTGTTGCCCAGCCGTCTCAGCAGTCGCTGATTGACTCCGAAATTTCGGAAACCACACTCGGGCGTGTTCAGGCAACAACCGATCCCGTTGCGATCTACGCCGTGGAGGAATTCACCTGGAATGATGAAATCTATCAGCTGCCGACCGAATCGGTATCTGTTGACAGTATCATGGTCAGCTACGAAGGCGAACTCGGCTCAAACAATATTTCGGTTGATCTGCTTGAGTTCGAAGACGGAGAAACCGGCGATTATGTAGGCCTTTCAGCCGAAAACCTCCCGCTCAATGAGCTTCATACAGACGTTGAGATCGAGATTCTTGAGTCGGTCATTCAAGAGGATCCGGATCCTACCCGCGAAGAATCTACCATTGATGAAACCGGGGATTTCCTCGCATCAGCGAGGATAGGCAGTGCCGGTCGAAATGAAGATGACCAGCGGGTGCCCGGTCAGCGTCCGGCCCTGATGCTCACCGAAGACGGGCAGATGGATCAGTTTGCCGGCGACGACGCCGAAGTTGTAATTGAAAACATCGAGCGAACCGTAACACTCGGTACCCAGACGATCGACCTCAATGAGGAAGAAAATGAACTCGTACTTGAAGGCGTAACTACCGCTGAAGACGATATCATCGTGATAACCGAGTATAATGAGGAAGGATACGAAGGAGCCTCCATACTTGGCTCGGCCACTACCGAAGAACTGGATAGCGTATCCGTTGCCGTAGAAATCGGTGAAGCTGATCCGGTGGACTATGTGGCGCACATTCTCAGAAATGCATCCGAAGAATCATTAGAGGAAGATGAAGTTTCTGAGGAAAGTCTTGAAAGTGTAGTTGTAACCAGCGAGCCCGGCGCCGTTTACGGTCTGGAGCAGTTCGTCTGGGAAGATGAATCCTATGAAGAGCCTGTAGAAGTTGTATCGGTTGATGTAATCGAAATTCTCTACGAAGGTGAAATAGGTGAAGAAATACTCTCTATTGATCTGCATGAAGCTGATGGCGATGAGATCGGTGCATTTGTCGGAATCTCTCAGGAAGATCTGAGCATTAATGAAGAACACGAAGATGTATTGATCGATATCGTAGAAGCCGTTGATCCGGAAGATGAAGAGCCGACTCGAACAGATGACAGATTGCTTGAAACAGGCGATTTCTTCGCCATGGCTCATCTCGGTGAAGCCGGTGAAGATCAGGATGGTAATCGCATCCCCGCTCAGCAGCCGGCACTTTCCATCGCGGATGATGGTCAGCTGGTACCGGTTGGTGATTTTGCAAATGTAGAGATCGATCTTATAGAACGAACCGTAGAACTTTCGCTTCAGGCGCTTGATATGACCGAAGACAATACGGAGGTTCTGGTAGAGGATGTATCTGCCATTGACGGTGAATTTGTAGTGCTCACTACACCGGGCGATGAAGAAGGTGATTTCGAAGGTGCCACTATAGCCGGATTCACAGAGGTTGATGCTATAGAAAATGAACCGGTACTGGTCGATATCAACGATACACCACCCGCAGATTTTGTCGCTCACATAGTGGGAGGCGTTTCAGAAGAGACCCTGGATGAAGGTGAAATTTCTGAAGAAACTCTTGAACTCGTTGAAGCAAGCAGTGAAGCGGCACCCGTATATGGCATTCAGGAATTTGCCTGGGATGATGAAATGTTCGGGGCGCCTGCCGGAGCTATCACCGTAGAGGCCGTCGAGATCTCCTACTTCGGCGACCTCGGAGAAGATGAAATATCGCTAAATCTCCATGCGGTTGACGACGAAGGTGAGCCGGGCGACTATATTGGCGTTTCCGAAGTGGACCTTGCCGTTAACGAAGAGCATGAAGAAGTAGCGATTGATGTGCTTGTTGCGGTTGAGCCTGATGATGAGGACGCAGCCCGCGAATTGGATATCATCACCGAAACCGGTGAGTTTGCGGTGAAGCCATACCTTGGCGCCGCTGCTACAGATGAAAATGAAGGCCTCATCCCGGCACAGCAGCCGGAGTTGCCGGTACAAGTTGATGGCGAAATCGGTACCATCAGCAGAGTGGCAGAGGTTGCGATTGAAGATCCGGAAGCTCCGGAAGATTATGCATCGCATCTGTCGGTTGAACTCGAAGAGCTTGAAGAATCGACCGGAGGCGGATCAGCAGAATTTGAGCTTCGTGAAGACGAAGACGGCTACATGGAGATGGATTATGTGATTACTCTGGAAGATCTCGATTTCAGTTTGATTGCTACGGCAGGTATTGCCGGTAATGATTTCACTGAAGTAATCGGGCTTAACCTGAGAGAAGATGATCCCGGTGATCATGACCCGGTGGCCTTTTCCGTAGTCGGCATATCCGATCCAAATGAGGCCCAGCTGATTGCAACCGACAATGAAGATAATCCGGGTATTTCTGAAGCGGGAGATACGGATGATCCGGATCGCATAATTGCTCCGGAAAATGATGATACCCGGGTAGTCATTGAAGGTACATGGACACGCGAAAAAGGTACCGCCGAAGGATTCTCGATTGCCCGTGACGGCTCAACTGTAACTTCTCCGGCACAATTTGCGCAAGCTGTTGCAAATGTACAACCCGGTGATCCGGTTGATTTCTCCATCAGGGTGCATACCGATGCAAATCCCGAAGGTGAACTGAGCGGTCAGCTGGTAGCGGATCAGGTTACTTCAGCAGAGGATGAACTCGCTTCGGATACACCACAGGAATTCAACCTCGGTGATAACTATCCGAACCCGTTCAACCCGGTAACCACTATCAGCTATGAGCTTCCGGAAACCGAAAATGTACGACTGGCCGTCTATGATATCCTCGGCCGCGAAGTCGAAGTGCTTGTTAACGAGCAGCAGTCATCCGGCACCTACGAGGTAAGTTTCGACGCCTCTGATCTTTCCAGCGGTACTTATATCTACCGCATCGAAGCCGGCGACTTCTCGCAGACAAGCAAAATGATGCTGGTTAAATAATGCCGGCGCACATATTCTGATAAACAATAAAGCCCGGTTCTGCCGGGCTTTGTTGTTTATGGGAGATGGGGATTATTAAAAATCGTGATGGGTATGGTTATTTATATTTGTCCGACTGATTGATCGCATGTTCAAAATCTTCGGGGCGGTTCACGTTCAGCGTCTCATCCAGGCTAAGGTTAAATGTCTTTAAACGGGTATTTTTTAGAAAACCCCGCACCGAACGCTCTCCCCTGTTCAGGAAATTTTGCAGGGAAGGCAATAAACTACTGGCGTATATGCCGATTAAAGGATGAAGCCGATGCTCATCTGCGCCAACAAGAGCGTCAATATTTTTGGGGAGGGGGTTTTGGGCAAGAAAGGATAGCGTTGTGTGTTTTACCATAGGCATATCCACCGGAATAAGGGCAATATCGGAATCAGCAGTATGATCTAATGCTCCGGCTACGCCACCAAGCGGCCCGGCATCCGGCAGGTAATCGGGGATGTGGTCTTCCGGATTTCCGTGTTCAAGGGTGCCGCTTAAAAGGTAGCAAGAGGCGAAACCTGCGTCAAAGCACCGGTTCCACATCCGGTTAAGCAAAGTCTGATTATCTAATTCCAGCAAAGCCTTGTCAGTACCCATCCGCGTAGAGGCTCCGCCGCACAAGATGTAGATGTTCCGGGGCATTGTCGGTGTTGTTGGGGATGTAGATTGCCATTTACTTTGTATTCAATTAAGTAAACGGAAATATGGTGATAAAATCATCCGGGTTTGTTTCCGATTCAGGCGGGATCTGCAGGTAGCAGTTGGTATCCCGGTAGAGTTGCAGAAGATGAGATTTCATCGATGCCTGCCCCTTAACCATTATCCTGCCGTTATTAAAATAATACTTGCCGGGGACGAACAAGGTTTTCTCACCCGCATTTTGCAAAGAGGTGTCCTCATCCAAAAATGTCTGATGAGTATGCACCGGATAATTCGTCAACCGGGCGTGAATCCTGCGCAGGTAGATTTCAGCTGTGAATACCGCTGAAACCGGATTGCCCGGCAGACAGCAAACCGTGGTGCCTTCCCAATCGTACAGCGTAAAAGGTTTACCAGGTTTTTGATTGATTTTTCGAATTAAAAGACGCGCATTTTCCTCTTCGAGAATTCCGGGCAGATAATCAGACTTACCGGCAGAAATACCACCGGTAGTTACTATAATGTCACACTCATCACGAAGTTGCAGCAGATGTTGATTTAATTCTGTGGGATCATCCCGCACTGCCGGATATTCTCGTACCATAACTCCCGGCCACTGGTTGATCAGCTCGGATAATTCCGGTCCGTTGGTGTTTCGGGATTCGTCAATTTCAGAACCGGTTACCAATACGCCTATTACTAATGTTTTCCGGGTTTCGCATTTTGAAACTCCTGCCTCAATCATTAGTCCCAATTCATAAGGGCGGATAAGCGTACCCGCTTCAAGGACGGTTGTCCCTTTTCTGTAGCCTTCACCTCTTTTGCGAATAGGGTTCTTTCCGGGGATATCACGTATGGTCACCTGTCCGTCGGATTCCTCAATCATTTCTACAGGTATGATAAAATCCCCGCCTTCCGGGACGGCAGCGCCGGTCATGATTCGCATTGCTGTTCCGGCTTTCAATGCAGGTGGTTCGTTGAGTTCAGGCGGGATCTCTCCGCTTAATTCAAAAGTTTTTTGCCCTGCATCCCAATCAGATTTTCGAATTACCACCCCGTCCATTGCCGAATTGTCGAAGCCCGGAACATCTCTTTCAGCAGTAACCGGTCGGGCAAGTATTTGTCCAAAACTTTGCCGGACCCGGTCTTCCTGTGTGGTATCAGCCGGGGTGAAATATTCGTCGATTAGATTAAACGCTTCATCCGGTGAACACATCCGGAGGGGGTAACTGGTGTGAGTCATTTTCGAGCTCCTGTTTGTTACATGACCGGTTGACGGTAAAATAAACAAAAAGTGGTCAATCCACGTGCAGCAATGAAAATTATAGCTCAGGCATGGAGTGTAGGGCTTGGTGTGTTTGGAGGCCCGATAATGATCTATATAATCTCAGTGATCAGAGACTTAAGGCGGCACCGCGTGGTTGATGAACAGGGCAGCTCTTATATCCTGAACAGCATACTGAATCGCACCTGATGCAACGCTATGATATCCAGTTCCGATTGCAGGCGAAGCGGGGTGCTCAATACTCGCAGATGAAGATCGTCAAGTGGCTGAAGGGACAATCCGCCGAAAATATCAATTTGAGAGTCGCTTAAGCTTCGGTCGGTGCTGGTATCAATTGGGCGGTCAGCCTGATTATTTGATACTTCCTGATTGATGGAAACTTCTTCAGCTTCAGCCCACCGATGTTCCTCACGATCAATGGTTTCTAAAGTTATGTTACCTCCCCATAACATGTTGAGGGAACGATATATACCGGTGGAAAAGAGGGCAGGCAGTTCCAATCGGAAATGATTGATTTGATGATCCCAAGAGAACATACCCTCTTCTTGTACCGTTAATTGCTCATTTGAAGATGATGTTGTAGTAAGCTGATAAGGCTCTTCACTCAAAAACAGATCCCGAAGCCAGGTAAGGCGCAGGCCATACGCTGCCTCGGTTCGTCCGTCACGGACGCGGCGCAGAGTGGTATTAAATTTGTGTAGATACCGGTTTCCGGATATCTCTCCATTCTGGTTGATGCTTTGACCGCTGGGCATACCAAGTTGAGAAGCTGTTTGGGTCTCATCAGTGAGCAGAATAGCAGGAGGGTGGTCGTGGTGGAAGATTCGATCGGTTTCAAGTGTGCCGTCGCGATTCAGCCAGCTGAAGGTGTAGCTCATGATAAAATCGCGGTTTTCACCTAACTGTTGATGAAAATCGACTCCGGTGTACCATGTATGCCCACTTTCATCAATATGATGTTCCCGGCGATTGATTAGCACATGCTCCTCAGGTGACACCGTATGATCAAAATGGTTGCTTTCGATATTCTGCTGCATCAAACCATAAAGCCAGCCGAATTGAACACCCAGCTTCCGGTATTCGGTAAGGCGTTGCTGTATGCCGAGGTTTATATCAATATGGTTGTAATCCTGTGAACGGATATTGTTAAATCCCCAGAGATTCTCATCTTCATCCCCTTTGCCGAGATGGCCGTCGTTCTTGTATGTCTTGCCGGCAACCCGCAGACCGTAGCGGCGTGCCGGATTAGGTTGCCATGTTCCGAATAATTGAACTTCATGCCCCCGGTGTTCGACGTAATCACCCGCTGTAAAAGAGTTCAAATCCCCGGTGCTCATATCTGCGGCACTCGCACTATCAAATCCAAACCTCAGATTGGAGTAAGAATGTGTAAAAAGATAAGGGTTGGTTTCATCATAAAAGGATTCATCATGATAAGTGAGCCGGTAAGCCCCACCAACGGAAATCCCTTCGATACCGAATGCATCTTCTGATGAGACGATTCCGAGGTTGAGCGCTGGCTGTATAATGCGTCGCTCATCTGATCCCGAAAATGGCGACTGTTCCGGCGGTCGAATGGTTATCGCCCTGGGGTCAGGTGTGTAAACAGGGAGGTGTTCGGTATAAATTGTTGCCGGCATGGATTGCAGTGATCCGCCTTCGGCAAAAAATTGTATGTCATCAGAGTGGGCTTCCATATTGGCAGGCTGAATCTGCAGCCTGGAAAAGGGATCACCGAACATGTTTGAGGAGCCGGAACCAAGCGCCTGAAGTTCACCCGGAGCAGGAGCCGAGGGACTATAGAAAAAACCGTGCGCATCCTGGAAAGCATACGTGCTTTGCCTGATCTCAGGATAAGGCATCCAAAATTGTGCTGAAACCGGGATCGAAAAAATGAAACAAAAAAACGAAAGTAGCAGAGTACGCATCATAAAAATTCACTAAAACCTTAAGGACTAAACAACCTGTTTTGTTCTATACCCCTGTGATGAGGAATGTACCTATGAGTATCAGGGTTGAAGTGAATTCTCTGGCTCGCAATTATAAATTATTATATAAATGAGCAATGTGTCTCTGGAAATGACGGCAACAAGTAGGTCAGGATGAGCCAGGCAGAAAAGGAGGAATGGATCCGGCAGGCGGTAAGACAAATAAATAAAGTAATCAGCACACATGGTTAATGATATGAAGGTCTAAAACTATGTGTCCTGATGAATGATTTCAGGGCGTTAGATCTCGGAGGGAAAGAAAATATGACAGTTTTAGTTATTGAATAAGGATATAATACTCTTTATAATGATACATCTTTGTTATAATTATCCCGAACTAAAGAACCATCTATGATTCTATCCCGCGCATGCAACTATGGAATATTGGCGACACTGTATATCGCAAAGGAGCAGAAAAACTCCGGTAATCATTATATGTCTATCAAGAGACTTAGTGAAGAGCTAAACATTTCGTTTCATTTTCTTACGAAAATACTCCAGACCCTCACTTCAGAAGGCATACTTAATTCGCATAAAGGCCCAAAAGGCGGAGTAATGCTGGCCAGAAAACCAAACGATGTCACAATATTAGACTTAATCTATGCCATCGACGGGCCGGATATTTTTACGGAATGTGTGCTTGGTCTGCCGGGATGTGGCAATGAGCGTCCATGCCCCTTGCATAATCAGTGGGAGTTGGTGCGGGAAAACTTGAGGCAGATGTTCGGCAGTAAAACCCTTGACGATACGGCAGGGGAGATTGAAGAAATGAAGCTGAGGCTTTCCAGTTTCGTCAAAGGTTAGGCTTTGATCCCCGCGGGCTTGCTCCAGGCAATTATAGCCGGCTTATAATTGTGTTATGTTTTGTAGTTATCTATTGAATATCAAAGATGCCTCTGAACAGGGATTTTTGTAGCATAATTTATGCACTCCCAATCTGTTAAAGCCTCCAACCAAAACTAAATAAGATTTATTTGTCTTTTTTTCTTGACACGTGTTTATTTGCCTTTTATATTTAAGATAAAATACTCTTAAATATGTTATAATGATAAACACTACCAGCATATACGGAATACGTGCAGTATGTTACCTTGCGGGTCAGCCTGAGGAAAGGTTTGTGCCGATACGTGAGATCAGTGATGAAATGAAGATTCCATTTCAATACCTGACAAAATTACTACAACGGTTGCAAACAGGGGGGTTGATTGATTCGCGGCGGGGTAATACAGGTGGTGTTTCACTGGCGCGGTCATCCAATAAAATCACATTAATGGATGTGCTTGCGGTGTTGGAGCCTGACATAATTGGCAAAAAATGTTTGCTGCATGATGGGCAGAATTCGGATAATCATTGTTGCGAATTCGGCATCTATTGGCATGAAGTACAAACAAAAATTAATGATTTGTTATCCACGACATCGATTCAGTGGGTTGCCGATCAGAATTCCGAAATTACTCCGGCTCAGGACCCGCAGCGAGGATACGGATATTCCGAGGAAACCAAGCCTTTGCTGAGTACCAGCTACGGTTTTATGCCCTGGGATGACTCACATCAACCTGAAATGAGTCTTACCGATGCGCAGCCGGATGGCCGCTGGATGTTCATCAATGCCAACAATACGCCACGTGTTGTACGCATTGATCTGCAATCTTTCACCACTCGTGAAATCCTGGAGTTGCCCAACACCGGCGGAAATCACGCATCCACTTTTGCTACCGAAAATAACGAGTATCTGATCGGTGGTACCCGATTCAGTATCCCGACTGAGCTGGATCTGGATGTACCTATTCACACCTACTCAGATAATTTCAATGGCTTGCTTTCTTTCATCGCGGTTGATGAAGAAACCGGACGGATGGAAATGGATTTCCAGATTTAAATGCCGCCGTATCACTACGATCTCGGCCGCGCCGGTAAAGGTGTATCCAGCGATTGGGTATTCTTCATCAGTTACAACTCTGAGGAAGCTAACACTCTGCTCGAAATCCAGCTTCCGAGTTTGACAAAGACTACGTCGTAGCTGTCAACTGGCGCGAGCTTTCCGAGTACGTTCACGAGAACGGTCTTGGTGAGATGGTGGATGCCGACTATTATCACAACTATGTGGGTGATGATAAACTTGCCGTTTCCGAGCACAAGGATCAGGTTCGTGTAATTCAACCTGAAGAAGTGCCCGAAGATGTTGTGTTTTATCTGCCAACTCCGAAATCACCTCACGGTGTGGATATCTCCCCGAATGGAGAATATATCGTAGCCGGTGGTAAGCTTACTACCGTAATTCCGGTACACTCTTTCTCTCAGATGATCGACGCGATCGAAAATGAGCGATTTGAAGAGCGTACTAATGGAGTTCCGGTGCTTGAGTATGAAGCAACTATTGCAGGTGAAGTGGAAGATCCCGGTCTCGGGCCGCTCCACACCGAATTTGACGGCAGAGGAAACGCCTATACTCCCGTTTACATCTCTTCAGAGTTCGTAAAGTGATCACTGGATGACTTCACCGTAACCGATCGGATCGACTCCTACTACTCTATCGGTCACCTGATGATTACCGGCGGTGACACTCCGGATCCACACGGGGACTATCTGCTTGGTATGACCAAAACATCCAGAGATCGTTATCTGCCTACCGGTCCGAAGCAGAACCATCCGGCACAGCTCTATGATATTTCCGGTGAACAAATGGAGCTGCTGCTTGGTTTTATCAGTACAGCTTTGCTGACCGGATGGTTTCGAAATATTCCGGGACGGATGGGTTGGCTACACAGTGGCAGTACGGTTGCCTATATGGTTGGTGTCGGAGCTACACTCGGGTTGCTGCTTTATTATGGAGCGTGCCAGTTATTCGGGTGGATACCAATGTTTTCTATGCAACACATGCTATTGATAGCAGGCTTAGTGGCTTTATCAGGCAGTGTGGGTTTGCTGTTATACAGTATCGCAACTAAACCACTATAGACCGATGAATAGATTTAAAAAGATTTTTTATCAGAAGATAAATTTAGTCTGCCAAAGCTGCGAGTCTATTAAGACGCAACTCTGGCAGAAATGGTAAAATGAGTTAATTAGTGCCTCTAAGAAAACGCCAATATCTTCGTTCCGCTCGTCCCAAAAATGCTCGTGTACGCCATGTACACTGCGCTATTTGGGACTTCGCGCGCCTTGATCTTGGCGATTTCTTAGGGCACTTAGAGTTTTTTTACAGACACTAATTAGCTTTCACCACCTTCATTATCACTATATCTACCTGCAATAAACCAGGCAGCCCCTGCGAGTGCAACATCCTTCAGTAGGTTTACCGGTTCTGCTTCACCGGCAATAACAGTGGGCAGGTGAATTGTTATTGCAAATATCAACAGCATAATTCCAAGCAGGATGCAAGCCAATCGAGTTTGTTTTTCGATCAAAATACTGACGGCTGCGAGTAAAAGTGCAATTCCGGTTATAACAACCCAGAATCCGGCAAATGGAAGAAAATCCGGAACCATTCCAGACATGCCTTGCACATCCAAAAAGTGAAATATACCGAAAAGCCCCATCGGTACAGCATAGAGAATTCGGGCAACAAGGTTTGTTAAGGTATCCATAATTTATTCCTTTTTGTTTATGTTCCAATTATGAGTAGTAGTTATACTTTAACATTAAAGGAATTAAATTTTGTCAATGCAAGAACAACAGATATACAGTGTCATGCGATAGACAACAAATCATCATCCATAAAATCCCTGTTAAGTATACTTAAATTGTTACTTTTTTATGGCTTTAAATTAAACCATAGAAACAATATATATAAAATGAATCTAAAGTCCACAACTACACTGACTTCGAATATCGTTTCTGGTCTGCACCCGTGTCGATGTATGCATCGAAGGTCATAGCGACATTGCGGACAAAGAAGCGACCGGTTGGCGTTAGTTTAAATCCGTTATCCGTCCATTCAATCAGCCCGTCTTCAACAAAAGGATGCAACTGTTCGATCTCTTCATAAAAATGATCCCTGAAAACAATACCAAGTTTTTCAGACTGCTGATCAAAATCGAGCTGCATATCGCACATCAGCGACATGATTACGCTTCTGCGGAGGCGGTCTTCACCGGTAAGAGAATAGCTTTTAAAGTAGGGTAACCGGTTGGTATCAAGAGTATTGTAATAATCCGGCAACTCTTTTCGATTTTGCAGATACTGATCACCAACCTGAGAAATACCGGACATTCCCAGCGCATACAAATCCACATTAGGCCGGGTGGAATATCCCTGAAAATTGCGGTGCAGTTCATTTTGCTTTTTGGCAATGGAGAGTTCATCATCCGGTTTGGCAAAATGATCCATGCCTATAGCATAGTACCCGTTCCCGGTTAGCTCTTGAGTTACGGTTTCCATCAGCCGGAATTTTTCTGTTGCTTCAGGTAGTGTTTCGCTATCGATTAGTTTCTGGTTCGGCTTCATCCACGGAACATGAGCGTAACTATATACCGCCAGTCGGTCGGGCTCCATCCGGGTGATTTCCGCCATACTCTCGCGAATGCTATCCCGCGTTTGGTGCGGCAGCCCGTAAACCAAATCAAAGTTGATGGAATAGAAATTTTCCTGCCTGAGCCAGCTCATGACTTCTTCCACCATTTCTACCGGCTGAACACGGTTGATTGCGTGTTGAACTTTCTCATTTACATCTTGAACACCCAATGAACCACGGTTAAAACCTGTTTCAGCAAGTGCTTTTATATGAACTTCTGTCGCGGCCCGCGGATCAATTTCGACGCTCATTTCGGCATCATCAGCAATATTGAAACGTTGATGAAGCCGGTTGCCGAGCCATCGGAGTTCGTCCGGCGTGAGAAAAGTGGGAGTGCCGCCGCCCAGATGCACCTGGATTACCCGGTTTTCCGGGTGAAGGTGAGGCAGCAACAGATCCAGCTCTGTATCCAGATATCTCAGATATTGAGCGCTGCTTTCCTGCTTGCGGGAGATGATCCGGGTACATCCGCAATACCAGCAAAGTGATTCACAAAACGGTAGGTGAAGATACAGAGAGATATCCCGGGGCTGCCGATTGTGCTCCATCAGCTCATTCACCTGATGGGTATAATCATCCATCTCCTGAAACTTCAGAGCAGTAGGGTATGATGTGTAGCGTGGCACCTGAATGTTATATTTTTGGATGATGGTGTCGGCGATCATATAAGTGACGGCTTATTAAAGAGTTGTATATCTGAAATATAGTTTGTTTATCGAATTACTTCAATTACATGCAGATCTAAAAGTAGTTTAAATCTGCATGTAATTACTTTATTTATACTACAACGCTATTTAGTGTGTGTAAGAAAATTCTTAGAGGCACTACTTAATCTTAATATCCACCTTTTCTGTAGGCGGCTGACTTTGATTACGCTCTTCGATTTTTTGAATCGTCTGTGTAGCAAGTTCGTTCAGAGCGACGGAAGAGGAAGCGGTGGGATCTTCTACTACAATAGGTTTACCGATATCACCAGCTTCCCGTGTTTTTTCTTCTATGGGGACTTCACCAAGGAACGGAACTTCCAGCTTTTCGGCGAGTTTTCGCGCTCCTCCCTTTCCAAAGATGTAATATTTGTTTTCCGGAAGTTCGGGCGGGGTAAAGTAGGCCATATTTTCAACGATGCCGAGTACCGGTACATTAACCTTGTTGAACATGGCTACACCCTTCTGTGCATCACTCAACGCAACATCCTGAGGTGTGGAAACGATGATGGATCCGGTAATGGGAATCGTCTGAACAATGGTCAGCTGAATATCGCCCGTGCCGGGGGGGAGGTCCATAACAAGATAATCAAGCTCGCCCCATTCCACATCATTAATGAATTGTTTTACTGCACTGGAGACCATCGGTCCGCGCCAGATTACCGATTGATCGGTGTCCACAAGAAATCCCATAGAAACCAGTTTTACTCCGAATTTTTCCAGCGGGATCAATTTGCGTTTGGTATTAATATTCGGCCGTTCATTAATTCCGAACATCGTAGGTACACTTGGTCCGTAAATATCGGTATCAACCAGGCCTACTTTGGCACCCGTATTGGCCAGGGCGCAAGCCAGGTTAGCTGCTACCATAGATTTGCCAACTCCACCTTTTCCGGAAGCGACTGCAATAATATTATTGATTTTATCCAAAGGATTGTCGGATTCCACAGAAGCTATCTCCACTTCCACATTTACATGCGAATCTACCAGTCCTTTTACATTTTCAATGCAATCCTCTTTCAGTTTTTCGACTGCACTGTCGTCGGGTGAGGTAGGTTTAAGGGTAAAAGAAATAGTTTCATCACTGATATTCAGGTTTTCAATCATACCAAGAGAAACCACATCTTTGCCGTGTTGGGGATGCATTACCAGTTTCAGTGCATCTTGTATGTCTTCTGCAGTAGCCATAATAATTTTTTTTGGAGTTTAAAAAAGTTCAGCTGATTGAGTTTATTCGACTGTAAATGTTGAGTTTTATATTCAAGTACACAACTTAAAAAATGTGATTATCGTACCAATGAAACAGCAAAATATACGATGATCAATCCCAGCAATAAATTAACCCGCCCGGTCCAGGAAGAAATCAATCTGATTTTTTGGGTGTAATCAGTTTTGGGTTGCGAATGCATCAGCCGTGAAGCTTTTGGTGCGACCCATAAATCGGATGTGATCAGGTGCCTTAACTGATAACCCTGCCCGGGAAGGGAAAGGATTTCGATTAAAATCAAAAAGGGAAACAAAATCCAGGTAAGCCGGCTGAAGCGGGTGTCCAACTCTGTAAACAGTTCGCCACGGCGGTTCGCAAGTTTTTTGCGGGTAGCCGGCACCAGAATGGCTGCGGTAAAAAGCATCCCGCCGATCCAGAACATGGCGATGAGGATGTGGAGAAAGACCGAAATTTGGCACATGATCACATTACCTGTACGTAGTAGCCCGGTTTACTTATTAATCCATATTCACTTTATAGCTGCAAGAGTAATCGCCATTCGGGATATATTCAGAGCGTTCGGTATTTTCATCAAAAACCTGCTTGAAAAAATCAGCTTCCAGCCGGCAGGGCAGGTCGGTTTCTTTGACAACTTCACGAAAGGGGCAATTACATTCCCGTATTGCGACGCTTCCGTCTTCCAGTTCGATCAAGTCCGGCATAAAACCTTCTTCTTCAAGCACCGAAAGCAGAATATTAAACCGGGCTTCAGGTCGATCATCAGGAAGATCTTTAAGCTTTCTCCGGACACGCTCGAGCCGTTTTTGCCAAAACTCCCGAAAGAAATTTTCGATAACACCGGTTTGTCCGTTCTCTTTCAGGTAAACCAAAAATTGCCGCATCAATTCAGGCTCGCGGGTAGGGTAGAAGCTATGACCTTTCGACGTCAACCGGTATCTAAGACTTGGACGTCCGGGGCCGTAGCGTACAAAGTGGTGAGTAAGATAACCATCGCGTTCAAGCTGGCTTAAATGCTCCCGGAGGGTGGTTTTGGTAACACCGGTTTCGGTAATGGCTTCATCAAGAGAAATTTCACCGTTTTTCTTGATAAGATTTAATAATTGTTTTTTGGGGCCGGAGACCATATTCCCGATTTGATTAATCCAGGTTAATTGATTAACGGGAAGTTAACACTTCTTCTGGGTAATAAAAAAGGTTTTATCCTATTTAATTTGTTAATATCCTCACTCAGTACTACTTTTCCGCAACTCTGTGTTAATTGTGGAGCCGGTTATGTGGGATGTTAAACCGTTTCAGTTTTTTTGACTGATTTCGGCTGAACCCAGCACCCAGTAATTTTAAAAACCTTTTTTGTGCCGGCTTGTCAGGGATAGGTGTTTTAATCGCTGAGATAGTAACCGGTTGTGATCATATTACTTAACCACATCGTCATCTTCACCATAAACAAGATTTAGAAACTCATCCTTATCAATATCACCAAAATATTGCTTTAGGTCGAAATCCATCAGAGTTTCGGCAATTTCTTCAGGATTATAGCGAATGCCCTTAAGCAATTCTTCTACATCTTCAACTGGTCCTGATCCAAGGAAATCACCATAAACCTTCATATTGTTGATATAACCCTCGTGCACGTCAATTCGTAAATCTATTTCACCGATTGGAAATCTTTTGCTGCGCTGGATATTGAATTTTGGTGACCTTCCGTAGTTCCAGTGCCAGTTGCCGTATTTTTCTTCTTTAAGTTTGTGCACCGCAGCCCATTCTTCATTCGTAAGTTTATAAGTTGTGAATGAGCTTTTATCATGATAGAGCCCCTCCAGAATTCGCTGTTTGAATTCAGTTATCGTCATATCCTGATCTTCAAGAAACTCAGTAATATTGGCTACACGACTACGCACAGACTTATGCCCTTTCGACTGAATTTTGTTCATCTTTACATTAAGGGCATTGACCACTTCACCAAGATCGCTGTTGAACAGCAAAGTACCATGGCTGAACATCCGCCATTTTGTGGCGTGCTGGGCGTTTCCTGAAATTTTACGGCCCTCGGCAAGGATATCATTGCGTCCACTCATCTCAGCCGGTACTCCCATATCGTTTAGAATCCGAACCACCGGTTCATTGAATTTCTTAAAGTTGTTCAGGTTTTCCTGTTTATAAGTTGTGTTGAAACTGAAGTTTAAATTCCCCAGGTCGTGGTATACAGCCCCACCACCAGACATGCGCCGAACGACATGTATGCCGTGTTTTCTGATGTATTCGTCGTTAATTTCTTCAAGCGTGTTTTGATTACGACCTATGATGATGGATGGTTCATTTATGTAAAATAGCAGGTAGTCATCAGATTTTTGGAAATTGCGAAGGATATACTCTTCAAGGGCGAGATTAACCCGGGGATCTGTAATACCCTCGTTGTCAACGTAAATCATAGAAAGAAATAGGAATTAGATTATAAGTAAGAAAAAG
The DNA here is from genome assembly GCA_964505385.1 of uncultured Chitinophagales bacterium. Classification (GTDB taxonomy): domain Bacteria; phylum Bacteroidota; class Rhodothermia; order Balneolales; family Natronogracilivirgulaceae; genus SLJN01. Next base: position 20,427 of record CAZDIA010000031.1, on the reverse strand, counting down.
TTTAAGGATTCAATTTGGTGTATTAAATAATATCAAGTTGATCAAAAATGCGGCTGATTCTATGCTTTATTTCACTTCGCATTTGCTGATCTCGCAGGTTTTAAAGTCAGGAAGCCATCTCAACCGATAATCTCTTCTAGTCATTCCCCAAAAATTTGGCATAGTATATCATTTGATTTTTTGTGAAAACAAACCAACCCGAGCCTTTTATTTGTTCCAACTTTAGCTAAACATACAATATTGACTGCCCGGTGTAGTGATGTTAATAACTACTTGGATCTTGAATTATTAGCTTATTTGACCGGATTTACCAATGTTTAAACTGCAAGTAATTGGCCGGTATTTGCATTTTGAATAATCAACGGAGAATGATATTCAAAAGATATTTAATCTATAAAATAGGTTATAACAGATTTTAATTGTTATAGGTTGTTCTATTTTTGGTGCGATTTCTCATTTTATCTGACCAAATACCTGACCAAACATGTCCGATAAAGGACTTGATATACGTACGCTCGTTCCGATTAAGCGGCACGAAAAGCTGCTGAATTTATTTAAGGAACTTATAGCCGGCGATTGTTTTACTTATATTAATGACTACGATCCCAAACCGCTCTACTACCAGATGCAAGCTGAAAGCTGAAAGCAGTGAGCCGTTCCGCCGGGAATATCTGGAAGCGATGCCGAATGAGTGTAAAGTTAACGTATTGAAGGAGAACGGGTAAACAGAAATTGCCCATCCAAGTGGGATTTTCTACGCGAGAGAAGCCGCCGTTTTGGCATAAACACCCGGCATATGTTTAATGATAAACTACACCACACCTTGATCTATCATGGCATCAGCCACCTTGACAAAGCCGGCAACACTTGCACCTTTAATGTAATCGATACCGCCGTTCTCTTTTTTACCGTATTCCAAACACTGCTGATGCACATTATACATGATGGTGCGAAGTTTGTCATCAACTTTTTCACGGTCCCAACTGAGTCTTAAGGCATTCTGTGACATTTCCAACCCTGATGTCGCGACACCGCCCGCATTGGCTGCCTTACCCGGTGCGAATAATACTTCGCTTTCCTGGAATAAATGCACGGCATCTTCAGTACATGGCATATTAGCGCCTTCACCAAGTACTTTAACTCCTTTTTCCATCAATTTACGGGCATGGTTTCCATCAAGTTCATTTTCGGTGGCGCAGGGAATGGCAACATCAATTTGATCAAGGTGATCACCAGCGTTCCAAACCTCCTGATTATCAAAATATTTGACGTCGGAAAACTCTTCAGCAAATTGACTGATTCTTCCACGCTCCTGGTTTTTCAGCTCTTTCATGAAATCAAGATGCTGCTGCGTAAGACCGTCCCGTGCCAAAATGAACCCATTGGAGTCTGAAGCCGTGAGTGCCAGGCCGCCCAGTTCTGATACTTTTTCTATAACATATTGCGCTACATTGCCAGAACCTGAGACGACGACTTTTTTGTCTTTCAAATCGTCGTCAATCATTTTGAGCATTTCTTCAATAAAATATACGGTGCCGTAACCGGTTGATTCCGGCCGGATCAGGGAGCCGCCCCAGTTAATATCCTTACCTGTCATCACTCCGGCAAACTCATTTTCTAGTCGCTTGTACTGCCCGAACAGGTAGCCGATTTCTCTGGTACCTACACCGATATCGCCTGCAGGGATATCGGTAGATTTATTGATATGGCGGTGCAATTCCGACATGTAGCTTTGGCAGAAATTCATTACTTCATTGTCTGATTTTCCTTTGGGATCAAAGTCTGCTCCTCCTTTTGCCCCACCAAGTGGAAGTGTAGTTAGGGCATTTTTCAATACTTGTTCAAAGCCAAGGAATTTCAGAACACTTAGATTAACGGAGGGTTGAAATCGCAGTCCGCCTTTATATGGACCTATCGCCGAATTGAACTGCACCCGGATACCGCGGTTCACCTGTACATTTTTGTTATCATCAACCCAGGGCACCCGAAACATGATAACTCTTTCAGGTTCGACCATACGTTGCAATATATTGCTATTCAGGTACTTTGGGTGATCCGTCATAAAGGGGATAACTGCTTCGGCAACTTCTCTAACTGCCTGAAGAAATTCCGGCTCATGTGGGTTTTTTCTTTCAACTTCCTCCACAAAGGAATTAAAATGAGAACGATATTTTTTGTCCATAATATTTTTGATCTATAGAATATTCATTACATAGTGGCTGTTTGAGGCACTATGTAAGCGAAACCAGTAAGGCGGATAACATTTGCCCTACTCATATTAAAAGGCATCCCCGAATCATATACTGATCACCCGTATGCAAAAAAGGGTTGGCTTTGATTATTAAAACCAAAATACTTCTATACTTTGCATTGGATAGCTACGGGGCTTAATCCACCTTAACTACGCCTGACACTTAACTCACCAGATCCACCTGTAGTGAGCTTTTAATATAGCTATTGTATAACAAATCTAATAAACACGTATTATAGCCGATTGCAAAAGAAAAAGAATGACTTATATAGTTTAAAAAAGCGCTTTTTTTAAATATTCGGGCACTCACAATTGATGCAAAAAACGCTCAGGTTTAAAAAAACGGTAAATATTTTTCAGAATTTCGTCGGCATGAAACACTACAGGGGGGCCGTGTAACAATAAAAAAGGTAATAACAGTTTTAATATTGTAATTATGCCGGTTTCTTGCTACAATCCGGCATAATCAAAAAGTATTACTGAAAAGCCAATTAGCCCCCGCAAGGCTTTGGATTTAATAAAGTTTTGACGGATTGAATAATTGGTTGGATGGTTCCGGGAGGAGCATAACAATTAATAATGAATACTAAAGAAGAAGTGGCTTTGCGCAAGGAGGTGGTCAGTCGATTGCGGGAAGTGATTGATCCTGAGGTGGGTATCAATATTGTAGATCTTGGATTGGTATATCAGATTTATGCAGAAGATGACAAACTTTTTGTTCAAATAACCATGACCACCCCGGCCTGCCCGATGCGGCGCTTCATTGAGCAACAGGCTATATCCGCTCTTTCTGATTTAGGAGAAGTGAAACTTTCCGTAGTAATGGATCCTGTGTGGTCGGTGGAGATGATCGCGGATCATGTGAAATTATTTGACTAAATTGTAGCAGCATGCAACTGGTTCAGTCAAGATTCTCTGCTATTCTGTTTACTCTTTTATTGGTGGGTGCAGGAATTAGCTTGCTTATTGGCCTGTACGCCGGTTTGATCAGAATGGGAATGGTAACACCAGCCGGGTTGCGCCTTGACGGTATGCTGCACGGCCCGCTGAAGATCAACGGTTTTCTCGGAACCCTCATCTCGCTTGAGCGTTCCGCGGCGCTGCAGCAGCTGTGGACCTATGTCGCACCTCTTAGTTTTGCCTTATCTACTATTCTGCTCCTTGCAGGCGCACCGGTTACAGGCGGTTTCTTTTTGATTGCCGGATCAGTATTTATGGTGATTATCCTCGGGTACCTGGTTTATTTGCAGACCGTAAGCCACCATATCATAATGCTGCTGGCCGGGCTTTCGCTACTGACCGGCAATGTGTTATTTATTTTAAACCAACCCATTTATGAGCTGGTAATATGGTGGCTCGGTTTTCCGGTATTAACCATTTTCGGCGAAAGGCTGGAACTTAACCGGCTGATGCGTCCGCATGCCAGAGCTGTTCAGGTTTTTACCGCTGTAATCTTTTTGTGGCTGTTTTCAGCAGCTTTGCTTCACATTGACAGAGAAGTGTTTTGGTACGCCGTATCAATAATTTTAATTATTCTGGCATTGTGGTTAATTCGCTATGATGTTGCCCGACGTACCATTAAATCAACCGAGTGGACACGATACAGTGCCCTGTGCCTGCTTTCCGGCTACGGCTGGCTGATTCTGGCCGGCATCTATGGGATAATTGCGGGGTTTCCATACGCCGGGCCCGTCTATGATTCCCTGCTGCACATGATCTTCGTGGGTTTTGTCTTCAGTATGATCTTCGCCCATGCCGCGGTTATCATACCTGCACTCACCGGCTTGCTGGTGCCGTATCATCCCTACTTTTATCTGCCTTTTGTGATACTGCATATCAGCTTACTTCTACGGGTTACGGGTGATATTGCCTGGATATCCAAGTTGCAATCTATTGGCAGTTACGTAAATGTAGCAGCGATTCTACTTTTTTTGGGCGGCATTATGGTTCAGTTAATCCGCAATAAGATTCAAGGCTCAACATGACCGATATTCGCAACGATGAAGGCATCAAAAAAACTCAAGCAGAAATATCTTTCTGATATGTAGCAAGCTTCTACGTGCTACTCACTTTTATTTCGATCCCATGCTTTTTCAATTGCCCGGTGATATAGTCAAAACACGTTTCATCCCTACCGATGTATTCCGGCGGGATTATACCGGTTGAAGTTAATTGCCCATCCAAAATCAAATCAGCTACTGCTGTGGCGGTGTAGCCGGTTGTCCGGGCCATGGATGAGGTAGCTGTTGCCGGGTTGTATTCATCATACAGATCGTATGTTATTGATCGCTCATTGCCGTCATTATCCCGGCCGTGAATAATTGCGCGCAGGACGGTAAATTCCTCCTCATCCTCCTCCATTTGCCAGGCGCGGGTCAGCAGTTGTGTGGTCATCTCAAGCGGGGAGATATGTATATCCGGTTTTACCGGCAGAGGCTGTTCGCCCAAAAAACCGCCACTTTTTAGCGTACGGATAGCCTCAGCGTGACCCGGATAGCGCAGGGTTTTCTCTTTCATCTCCGGGATATGCGGCATGGTGTGCATCAGTGTGCGCAGTCCGTCGGTGTTAAAGGCTTCCACTGTTCCGACTTTATCAAAATAGACGTGCTCATAACCTGATAGCGCTTCAAGGGTGACGTCGCTACCATTTTCTCTGCAGCGGACGGGGCGGATATATTCTTCGATCACATCCGAGGGAGAAAACGGGGCTTTGTAGTAAAACGGCGGTTTCGCTGATTTTGGAAGACCTCCAACCAGACATGTGAACCGGTTTACAGTCATACGCTCATCGTAATAACCCAGCAGGAGGTTGCTGAACCCCGGAGCCACCCCGCAATCAACCACTGCGGGAATATTTGCGGCTTTTGCCTGCTGATCAAGCTCAAAAGCATTTTCGGCAAAGAAAGAAATATCTACGAGAGGTTTACCGGCATCGACCACTGCGGCGGCTGTCTTAAACCCCAGTTCTCCGGGGACGGCGCTTATGACCAAATCAGCATCAGAGACGGCTTGTTGCAAAGCAGACCTGTCCGTTACATCTGCTATTTGTGTTGAAAGGTATGGATTTCGCTGAACAGCTCTATCCAGCGCATTCTGGTGGATGTCGGTTAAAGTGACGTGATGTCTCTCAGCCATTTCTTCCGCCATAGCACGGCCTACCCGCCCGGCTCCGAGAACTACAATGTGTTTTGCCATCAAATCAAGATAATTAAATACGGTTCGAAAAGTGAGCAGGCAAGATAAAGCATTTGCTATCGGATTAAAGTAAAACCATAGCTTTCAACCGGTGATAAATTATCAAAACTCATCATAATGATATTATTTGTAAATTTATTAATGTTGGGCTGAAAGAGAATTTTTAATTTGGGCTTTATAGCTTCAATCCTGAAACAACCTCTCATTTTTTTAAGTGGTTAGTTGTTTTAAAAAAAGCATTATTGATCTTGTAGTGACATTTGATCGACATCTTCTTTTTTCGGATGAAGCTCTGTCTGCTGCTCAGCCCGGTCGGTAATCAACCGCACTCCTCGATTGAAAGTTATATAGTGCCACATCCACTCCACAAAGACGCGGAAACGGTTTCGGAAACCGATCAGGAAGAAAATATGTACAACAGACCATAAGACCCATGCAAAAAAACCAGTAAACTTGAATCCGCGAATATCGGCGATAGCTTTGGCCCGACCAATAGTAGCCATGTTACCCTTATCAACATAATTAAAGGCCCGGCGATTAGCTCCTTTGAAAATTTCACCTTTTAATTGCTTGCCTAAGAATCGACCTTGTTGGATGGCTACCGGTGCAACTGCAGGCAGTGGAGTACCGTTTTCATCTTCCAGATGAGCCGCGTCCCCGATTACAAATATATTGGGTTGTTTTGGAAGCGAAAGATCCTGATTTACGAATACCCGGCCGCTTTTATCCCTTTTGACATCAAGTCGTTCCAGCAGCGGAGAAGCTGCTACACCTGCCGCCCAGATTATGTTAGGCGTTTCAATGGTGCCTTCCTTAAAGGTTACCTGATGACGGCTGATATCGGTAACGGGGGTGTTTAGCAAGACGCTAACTCCCATATCCTCAAGCTTTTTACGGGCTCGTTCCGAAAGGGAATCAGGATAGCCGTTGAGAATTTTGGGACCGGCTTCTACCAGAAAAATGCGGGTTTCGTTCGGACTGAAATTGTCGTAGTCGGCCATCATGCTGTGCTTGGCAATCTCAGCTATGGCACCGGCCATTTCTACGCCGGTCGGTCCACCGCCGATTACGACGTAAGTGAGGTAGGGTTCGCGTAATTTAGGGTCCTCGATGCGGTCGGCACGTTCCAATGAGAGCAGGATTGTCTCACGAATATCCAAAGCGTTGCGAATGGATTTTAATCCGGGGGCATTTTCTTCCCACTCATCGTTGCCGAAATAATTGTAACGGGCGCCGGGTGCAAGAATCAGGTAATCAAAATTGATCCGGTCACCGTCCTTTAGATACAGATAATTTTCATCTTCGTTGATGTCCACTACCGTGCCTTGAATGACTTTAACGCCCGGTTTTTTTCGGATAATACTCCTGATTGGAACGGCAATATCCCCGGGTGAAAGCGCAGCCGTAGCAACCTGATATAAGAGCGGCTGAAACAGATGATGGTTGGTTTGATCAATAATGGTAATATCCAGATCGGCTTTTTTCAACTCTTTAGCGGCATTGATTCCCCCGAAACCACCGCCGACGATTACAATATGTTTACGTCCGGTTGACTGTGGCATATGATATAAAGTTTAAGTGTAAAACAGGATATAGTTTTAATGTATTTACGAAGGAGACCGCTGTGAGTTGCTTAATAAAATCGGAAAAATCCGATTAAATTATCACGTGATCATTCCAGACCACGTTTCAGGCGTCTACTTTCCAATCTCCGCACCCTGCGCGATCCACCTGTGCAGTTTTTCGCGTTTTGCACCATTTATCTTGGCTTGGTTGGCGAGCGGCATAAAGTTGGATAGAACAGTCTTGCGCATGATTTCATTCGCATTGGCCTGTATTTGTTAGGGCGTATCCAAATTGACGTTGCCGGGGCGGCGATCCAGATGATACCTAAGACAATGTGAAACCATCGCAAAAGCAGGTTGAGCCCCTGCATCATCGTGTCCTGTATCCCGATTTAATCATGCCGTTACGGAAATATCCACAGTATACACGGCAGCTGCATTAGTCTTGAATTGTGATCATAGAATAATATGTATAGTTGGAATAAATAATCATAGCCTGAATTCTCAAGATCACATTTGCAGGGAAACGAGCTAATGTATTATGAAAACTTAAATGATGAGCCAGGAAAAGTTAAAGGGTCCCCGAGAGTTGTTCCGAACGTTATCGTTATTACCGGTCGGGTGCAGATCGAGAGAGCACAACAAGTGATTCAATTGCCAGGAACCCAGTAACTTAAAGGGGGCTGATCATTTAGGTTTAGCGGTTACCCAATTCGCGGTCAAGCATCAAAATGCTTGCTCCGGAATCACCGGCAAGTTCGAGTTTATCGATAATAGTTTGCACCATGTCTTCTTCTTCGACCTGTTCTTCAATGAACCAGTTCAAGAGCTGCTGAAGAGGATAATCCTTTTCTGAAACAGCTTTTTCGTACATGTCATAAATTCGCTTTGTGATATATTGCTCCTGCTCGAGAGCTTTTTTAAACGCATCTAAAGGGGAATTAAAGGACGTGCCTACCGCTTCAATGGCTTTCAATTCTATGCTGCCGCCTCGTTCAAGCAGGTGATTATAGAACTTCATGGCGTGTTCCAGTTCCTCTTCTGATTGCTTTTTAGCCCAGTGAGCTAACCCCTCAAGGCTTTGTTCATCGAAATAAGCTTTCATGCCGAGGTAAGCATAAGCCGACTCCAATTCGGCATTTATTTGATCATTAACGATTTTTTGAATGTCACTTTTCATATTCATAGTCTTACTTGTTTTGATTCTTGGTTAAATAACCTTGTCACAAAATAACTTCTTCATCTTAAATTATCGGATGTCAATCAGCCGCCCGCTAAGATACAAAAAAATGGTTTCGGGAACTTTTGGCTGTATTTCGGTTTCTGTATGGTTTTGCCCGCCGGTAAAAAGGGGTTTTGATAATGTTCAATTTCCTGTAAATCCTAACTGTTCCTCAGTTTCAAATTGTTCTTCAGTAGGTGAGTGATAACTGTAACCATATTATATTAAGGATTTCAAAGTTGACCGAAAGTTGATGTTGTTATTTCAAGTTCGGAATCGGCCTGTTTTATTCGTTTTTAAATGTTGTTTATTAATTCTTGTATAATTTTAAGTAATATATGCTGAAAAGGCATATTTACAACTCACAACAACTAATTCAGATTCCGGAAATTCAGCACTCGGGATATGATGTTTGTCATTTAAAAAATTAAAGAATTCTGTTACTTTAAGCGGTCGGTTAGGCAAAAATTGCTTGAGATTATTTATCTGTTATCCATCAAAGTAGCCGGGACCACAAACCGGTCTTAATGTGTAATTTGAGATTATGAAAAAACCACAATTATCCTTTTGGCAAATCTGGAACATGAGTTTTGGTTTTCTGGGGATTCAATTCGGGTTCGCTCTCCAGAATGCCAACGTGTCACGAATTTTTGAAACGCTTGGTGCCGATGTTGAAACAATCCCTATTCTCTGGATTGCAGCGCCGGTAACCGGCCTTATCGTCCAGCCGATAGTCGGGTATCTTAGCGATAATACCTGGAACAGGTTTGGACGCCGGCGCCCGTATTTTCTAATTGGTGCGGTACTGGCCTCGCTTGCGCTGTTAATCATGCCGAACTCGCCCTATTTGTGGGTTGCAGCAGGCATGCTCTGGATTTTGGATGCATCCATTAATATCTCCATGGAGCCCTTCCGGGCTTTTGTGGGGGATATGCTTCCATCCGAGCAGCGAACCAGGGGGTTTGCCATGCAGAGTTTCTTTATCGGAGTCGGCGCGGTAGTGGCTTCCGGTTTGCCGTGGTTTTTAAATAATGTTATCGGCCTTGCTTCAGGCGAAGAAGGGGCTATTCCTGAATATGTAAAATGGTCATTTTATATAGGTGGCGCAGTATTCTTTCTTGCGGTGTTATGGACGGTAATCAGAACCCGGGAGTACAGCCCGGAAGAGCTGCAGCAATTTGATGACGCCGAGCCTCCTGAAGGCAGCGAGGCATATGAAGCTCAAAAAGAAAGGGAAAGATTAAGCGCCTCTAAAGTGGCATCTACGTTTTTAAAACACGGACCCGGTTTTACGGCTGTAGGGTTAGTATTTACCTTTTTAATCTACTACTACTCACTTACCCAGGAGCTTTATATTGTAAGTGGCGGCTTTTTGTTCTTAGGGATTTTACAGATAATATCAGCTTTTTTGAGCAGTAAAGGTAAAACCGACAATGGCTTGGTTACTATTCTCACCGATTTGTATACCATGCCCAAAACCATGAAACAACTGGCCGTTGTTCAGTTTTTCTCATGGTTTACTCTGTTTTCAATTTGGATCTACACTACCGCCGGGGTTACCAGCCATCACTACGACATGAAGCTTGATGAGGGTGAAGTTTCCTCTATTGTAGCTCTTGCGGATGAGATGGAAGAAATGGAAGATGCAGAATGGTATGATGACCTGCCGCGCCTCAACCGCGATATTGAAAATTTTGAGGCCCAGCTTGAAGAAGATGATGAGGCGGTAGCCACAATGCGGGTGGTAAATTTCTTCCGTAGCGAGGGTGAAGACGTGGGCATGTCCGATGAACTATTGAACCGGATGGACCATATCTTTGAAGAATACAATGAAGGTGCAGACTGGGTGGGTATTTCGTTTGCCGTATATAACGGCTTTGCTGCACTTGTTGCTTTCGGGCTGCCGGTAATTGCGCGCTACAGTAACCGGCGGGCTACCCACGCTATTGCACTTACGGCCGGAGCAATCGGTTTGATTTCCGTCTATTTCGTTCCGAACCCCAACTGGATTCTGGTCTCGATGCTGGGGGTTGGACTCGCGTGGGCGAGTATATTGGCGATGCCTTATGCCATTCTTGCCGGGTCGCTGCCGGCAAAGAAAATGGGTATTTACATGGGTATCTTCAACTTCTTTATCGTACTGCCCCAAATGCTGGCTGCTGCGATTCTCGGATTTGTAGTAGCGCAATTGTTTGCCGGCCAGGCAATCTATGCACTTATTCTCGGTGGTTTTGTCTGGATTGTCGCCGCTATAGTGACGTTCTTTGTGGATGACATCGACGAGCCGGAAGAGGATTTATAGGAGCCGCCGGGGTTTGAATGTATCAGAATATATCAAAAAGTTGTTCGTGGCATTAAAGAAACCAGGGCATCGCAAATGCGATCTTTGATCTGTAATGATATTGAACCTCCAATTTAATCGGATATGAAAAAAACCGTAGTCGGACTCGGTGAAGTATTATGGGACATCTTCCCGGACTATAAACGTCCGGGAGGTGCCCCTGCCAATGTAACCTATCACGCAACAGTTCTTGGAAATAACGGCTATATCGCAAGCCGGGTTGGAAACGATGAGCGGGGTGATGCGCTCATCCGTTTCTTGCAGGGCAAGGATATGAATGTTGATTATATCCAGCATGATCCCGACCACGAAACCGGTATCGTTAAAGTTGAATTTCCAAGCAGGGACGAGGCCAGATATACCATTGTTGAAGATGTGGCCTGGGATCATATAGCGTTTACCGACGAATTGAAAGAGCTGGCGGCATCAGCTGACGGGGTCTGTTTCGGTACGTTGTGCCAGAGGTCGGAGATCAGCAGGAAAACTATACGCAGTTTCCTTGAGCATACCGGCGATAAGTGTATGAAGATCCTCGATATCAATTTGCGCGAGCCGTTTTATACCAAAGAAATCCTGGAGTATTCAATTAAGGCGGCCGATGTGATCAAACTGAACGAAAAGGAGTATTCCCTTTTGGAGGAGATGCTGGCAGATAAGAACAATCTGCAGAAGTGGTTGTTTGATAAATTCGACATCGAAATGATATGCTTAACAAAAGGTGTGGACGGCAGCGAGTTGATCACCAAAGATGCCCACTTTGTGGAACCGCGTCACCAGATTGATACCAGCGGAGGCGACTCCGTCGGAGTCGGGGATGCGTTCACTGCCGCCCTTACGCATCATATTATGAAAGGCACCGACCTGGATCAGACCCTTTCTCTTGCAAATCGCTATGCCGCGCATATCGCCTCCCAAAAAGGCGGGATGCCTGAAGTGCCGCTTGTCGTCACCGAGTCGGTACAATAAGTCCGGAACATTTGGTGAGCCGTTTATTTGCTCCGTTTTCCTCAGTTCCGGTATAGGTAAACCTGTAATAAGAAGTCAACGCTAAATTCGTATAAACTTGGGTTCGATTGTTTTTTTATTATCCGCAATTTATGTATGAAATTAATTTTGTACCATTTAATGTGATTCCGATTTTTTCATGCTCTAAATTTGAATACATGAATCTGCGTAACTCAGCGAAATCCTCTGCGGTAATCAGCGAGAGATAGGAAAAATAGGATTCTCGCACTTGTCCCGTACATGAGGTCGGGAGATTTTCGCTCCTGCCCTGTACCGCAGGTCGGGGGACTAATTCGCAGATGTACGCAGAGGCTCTACTCAATTAATAATCGAACTCAGGTTTATAACATTCCGCATGATGGAACCAAAAATCCGAAATCAGTAACTCTCAGACTCAATTGAATAAAACGGAATCCGTATATACGATTTCGCAGGATGATCTGCGCCTGACTGAAGAAGAATGGGAGAATACCGATCAGGACTGGTATCTCAAAAGGTTTCTTATAAAAAGATACGAGCCTTTATATAAGGATCATCCTGAACTTAAAAGCCGTATCGATCAATACTTTGATGACTTTTGGGTGCCATTCCGGAATCTCTACGGCGACAGCTTGCACATCGCAGGGTGGGTGATCCGGATTTTTGATCACCTGATTGAATATGTCAAAGATCGACCGGAACATCTGAGGAAGCTTGATGATGTCAGGGATGAGCATCACAGCTGGTTTAAAAGCAATAAGCTCATCGGAGCGATGCTTTATGTGGATTTATTTTCCGGGGATCTAAAAGGACTCAAGGAGAAGATCCCCTACCTGAATGAACTCGGGGTTAATTATCTGCATCTGATGCCCATATCCCGTCCGCGTGAAGGGCTTAATGACGGTGGCTACGCTGTGCAAAGTTACCGTGAGGTTGATCCGAAAGTGGGAAATATTGAAGATCTGCGCGAATTTGCCGATCTGCTGTATGACCATGGGATAAATCTGGTGATGGATCTGGTAATGAATCACACCGCCCGGGAACATGAATGGGCGCAGCGGGCTATGCGCGGTGATGAACGCTTTCAGCAATACTACCACGTCTTTGACGACCGGACACTTCCTGATCAGTATGAAGAAAATCTGGTGGAGGTTTTCCCTGACTTTGCAGCCGGCAACTTCAGTTATTACCCGCAGATGGATAAATGGGTTTGGACTACATTTTATGAGTTTCAGTGGGATCTGAACTACGCCAACCCTGAGGTTTTCTATGCCATGCTCGGCGAGATGATGTTTCTGGCGAATCTCGGCGTTGATATTTTCCGGCTGGATGCCGTGCCTTATGTGTGGAAGAAACTGGGTACAAATTGCCAGAATCTGCCGGAAGCCCACATGCTTGTACAGGCATATCGCGCTCTAATGCGTATCGGCGCGCCTGCCCTGATATTCAAAGCCGAGGCGATAGTTGGTCCCGAGGAAATCGTAAAATACCTCGGAGTGGGAGGCTACGAAGGCAAAGAGTGTGATGCCGCTTACAATGCCACGCTGATGAATCACCTTTGGCATGCATTAGCCAGTGAAAATACGCATCTGCTTCGCACTACACTTTTTCATCTGCCGCGTGCTCCGCAAACTGCCGTGTGGATTAATTACATCCGCTGCCACGACGATATCGGATGGGGGATTTCAGAGGAAAACGCGGCGGCGGTAAATCAAAACGGGCACGATACCCGCATGTTCTGCACCAACTTCTATACCGGTAAAATTCCGGGGAGTTATGCGGAAGGATATCCGTTTCAACGGGATTACTGGTCGGGCGAGGCGCGCGTATCCGGTACGGCGGCAGCGCTTTCGGGTCTGCAGAAATCTATGGTTGAAGGCGAAGATCTTGATGTTGATGATGCTTTAAGCCGAATATTGCTGCTGAAAAATGTGATTTTTACCTGGAAAGGCATCCCGCTGCTCTATATCGGCGATGAAATCGGGCAGTTAAATGATTTTACCTATCTGGGTGATCCGTACAAAAAAGGTGATAACCGGTGGGTGCATCGCCCTGCCATGAACTGGGGTAAAGCTGAGATGCGCCATCTGCCGGAGACGGTGGAGAACAGATTGTTCAAGGGGGTACAGAAGCTGGTAAAGGCAAGGCAGAATTCCCCGGCGCTGCACGGTGATTCGGTCGAGCGGATCCTGATGTTGGATCATGACTCACTGTTTGCTTTCGAGCGTAGAATGGATGATCACAAGTTGCTGCTGTTAAGCAATTTTTCCGGGGAGCATGCGGTACATATTAAAATAGATGAGCTTCCGCTTGACTGGCGCCATCGCTATTACAGAAATTTTTACGACAACCGCATTCTTGATTTCAGTTTTGGCGAGATTGTCCTCGAACCCTACGGTTTTTTCTGGCTTGAACCATCACAAAAACCGGAAAAAGCTCCTGTTACTGATCATACCATAATTGATGTATTTGTTCATACTGAGTTGGGTGAGCAGGTTTATATTGTAGGCAACCTGCCGCAGTTGGGTGAATGGGATCCGAACAAAGCAGTAGGTCCGCTCACTCCGGTTGAATATCCCAAGTGGGAGATAGAACTTGATCTGCCGGCCAACACGTTTTTCGAGTTTCAATGGCTCAAAAAACGCAACGGAAGTATAGTAGAGTGGGCTTCCGACAAATTCTGGATGAAAAGCGGCGATGAGATTTCGTATTACTGATAAGCTTTCTTCGTTGTTATCGTTTGGTGAAACTTTCTATTTGTCTAACCACAAAGGGCACAAAGAAGGCACAACAGGCACTACGTTTTATTAAAAATGATTCATTCGTTGTGTCCGTGGTGTATCCGTCGTGCACGTGGTGGTGAAACTTCCTGCAGGTGCGTAAATTTCCCGCCCTGCGGAAGGGGACAAGTGCAATATGCTTAGTAAATTCCAGAATAATTTAAAAAACAATTGAACTCAGATTTATATTAAAGTTGAATGGATTTCATAAGATACATCTCTACAAATTAGCGCAATTTAGTTAACATACACACCATGCAGGTAACACGATCCGGCTCGGTTGAAGGCATTTACATCACTCCCGAAGAACAGAACCCGGTAGAACCGCGTGAGCAGGTCCGGGCGGTTCCGGGGTTTGGTCTTGAGGGGGATCGATATTTCTATAAACTCCAAAGTTTACCGCCTGAAAAAAGAAAACCGGATAAAGAACTCACCCTTATTGAATCAGAGAATATTGAAAGGCTGATAAATCATCCTGAATTCAGCTCACTGAACCCCGGAGAACTGCGCAGGAATATCATCACAAAGGATGTACCGCTTAATGACCTTGTCGGCAAGCGTTTTGAGGTGGGTGACGCAGAAGTCGAAGGCCTTGAGTTATGCGAACCGTGTAAACTGCTGGAAAGATTAACCGGCAAAAAAGTGATGCGACCGCTCATCAACCGGGGCGGGCTGCGCTGCCGGATTATAACCGAAGGGATAATCCGTAAGGGGGATCAAATCCGGTTTAGCATTTAACTCAAGTTCCTTTCACCATTTTATATGGTTCAGATTCAGTTGCAACATGGGTTATGACTTGAAACCGTGTTTGACGTTTGATGTTTGATGTTGAAAAACATCAAACGTCAAACATCAAACGAACTTTACCGGCAATTCCTAACACATATAGCAACTACAATGGCTTTTAAAGGAAGTTAAGTTAGAAACGTTTATTCAATGCGGACGGTAGGCTTGCCCTTTTTCAGAATTCAACTCGATCCCTGGTCCGCCAATTAAGTCAAGACAGTCGGGTATTGCAGGGAGTACCGGCTCCAGGCATTCGCGTATCGCTTTGGGATTCCCAGGAAGATTGATGATCAGCGAGCTGCCGCGTATTCCGGCGGTCTGCCGGGAAAGAATTGCGGTAGGTACCACCTTGAGAGAAACCTGCCTCATAAGCTCGCCAAAGCCCGGCAACATTTTTTCGCAAACGGCTTCGGTGGCTTCCGGGGTCACGTCTTTTGCGGCGGGGCCGGTGCCGCCGGTAGTGCAGATCAGCCCGCAATTTGTTTCATCAGCCATCATTTTTAGGTGATACGCTATTTTATCCTGCTCATCAGGGATTACAGCCTCCTCCCACTCCAAAGCAGTGGTGACCCATTCGCTCAGCACTTCTTTGATAGCCGGGCCGGAGCGATCTTCATAAATACCTTTGCTGGCGCGGTCAGATAATGTTAGTATTCCGGTTTTCAGCATGATAGTTTCCTGAATGATTCAATAAATTACTATGTGGACACCATGAAAAAGGTAGTATACTATACCTGAACATCATAAAACCCACGTCATCAAAATAAAAAGAACGTTATATTTTTTGTTCGAGACAATATCAAACAGGTCTGAGTAAACTGAGTCCGGATTAAAGGACGGGTTCGGAGGGCTTTTTGCAATTGCGACAAATATCAGCACATGAATGTATTATTATTCGGCGAACTTCGTGAAAATAGTGAGCGCCTTAAACAAATCATCCGTGAAGAAAACAAACTTTGCCAATGCCACGATCTGGAAAATGCCCGTGAATTGGTCGGCTCCTTTCTTCCACACATTATTTTACTGGCTGATGTATCTGAAGAATCCAGGCAATTAACTGAATATGTTCGCAGGCAAAGTAACGGCGACAGTATCACCATCATCCTTTTTTCCAGGCCGGAAGTGGCGAGCCGGCTGACAGTATTAAGAGATGCGGGGGTGGATGAGTGCATCCTGGAGTCGTTGCAAAGTGAGGAAAGGCTTCGCATCAGGCTGGCTTTCGCAAAACGTATGGCTGAGGAAAAAGTGAGACGAACGCTCAGCGAAGCCGAGCTTGAAAACAGGATTGAGCAGGAAATGGTGCTGAATCGTCTGTCCCAACAGGCCCTTGCTCATACTGGAAAGTCAGCAAATTACGAGGAAATGCTGAAGTCACTGCTGATTGCAACATCACGCTCATACGCGCTTCTCGCAAGAAAGCATCACGACAAAATAAACGTGCTGGCAACCAGCGGGCTGAATGGTGAGCATGAAGAGGAGCTGAATCATAAGTTAGCGCAAAGCAGGGAGTGCGCAGCCGTATTGCAATCATTTGATCCGCTGGTTATTGACAACTATGAAAACAGCACCTGGAATCCGCCGGAGTTTACCGATAATAAGGCGGTTAAATCTGCCATTCTTCTGCCATTGCCGGCCCGTGATAAACCGCAAGGTATCCTTGCTTTGTTTGGAACGGAACCCCGGAAGTTTACGAAAAATGAAATCCGGTTCCTGGAAACGGCTTCATCTATTTTATCCGGGGTTATTCACCGGATCGAAAGTGAAGCCAAATCCAAAGCTATCCTCGACACAACAATCGACGGGATCATAACTATAGACGAAGATGGATACATTGAATCGTTGAATCGTGCAGCAGAGCAGCTATTCGGGTATGGTGCCGATGAAGTGATCGGTGAAAAAGTTAATATCCTTATGCCCGAGCCGTATCGTTCGGAGCACGACACGTATTTAGATAATTACAAGCGTACCGGTGAAGGTAAAATTATCGGTATCGGTCGTGAGGTAACCGGATTACGAAGTGACGGCAACTCCTTTCCAATGTACCTGGCCGTGAGTGAAATGTATTTTAACGGCAGGCGCATGTTCACCGGAATTGTAAGTGATATATCCCAACAGCAGGAGCTTGAGCAGGAGCTGCTGCAAAGTAGTGAACACGAAAGGCGCCGTATCGGACAGGATCTCCATGATGGGCTCGGGCAAATGCTTACGGGCATCGGAATGATGACGCGGCAGCTGGCCAAATCACTTGAAAAAGAAGATCACCAACAGGCGGAAAAAGCCCGGGAAATCTCAAAGTTTGTCAAAGAATCTGATGAGTACGCCCGACAGCTTTCGCGCGGACTGATGCCGGTGGATATTGATTCACGCGGATTGGCTACCGCCTTCAACAGGCTTGTGGAAAATGCTGGCAAGATGTTTCAGGTAGAGTGTGTATTCCAAGAAAAAAATACTCCGGTATTTGAAGACAGCAACACGGTGGAGCAAGTTTATCGAATTGGCCAGGAAGGGGTCAGCAATGCGGTCAAACACGGTCAGGCAACCCGGGTTGATTTGATCCTCGATGCCAATGAGGAATATGTAACTCTCGAAGTGCGGGACAACGGCATTGGTTTTCCAAAATCATGGCGGGAGCACGCGGGCATGGGCATGAAAATTATGCAGTTTCGCGCCAGACTGGTAGGCGGATCGCTTGAGGTTTTTGACGGCAAAAACGGCGGCTCCATTTTGAGATGCACCATCCCCAGAAGAGCCTCCAGATACTATTTTAGCAACGATTAGTATTATCAGAAGTCGGCACCTCAACTGACAAACTGCCACACTGTCACACTGACACACTGCCCTCCCCTCCCCTCTGCGCCTTCTCCGTGAACTTAGCGTTTTAAAAAGCCAAACTGAAAATTCAACACCCGAAAAATCATACCCCCGATAAATTTGCAATCAGGATGAAATAATTTTTTAAATTCAGACCTGGATGTAGCAAATTATTTATGTGAAAAGTCTGGCTTTTTCACCTGCAAATTATGTGATAATAAATAAAATGAGTGTACAGTATAAAATTTTAATCGTCGATGACCACCCGATGATGCGAAAAGGGATGGCTATGACTCTTGATGAGGAGATGGATTTCGAGGTGGCAGGTCAGGCAAATTCGGCAGAGGAAGCCCTGAGCTGGATGCAGAATAATGAGGTGGATTTTGCCGTGATCGATATTTCCCTGCCGGGGATGAACGGGATTGAGTTGGTGAAACACATCCGCCAGATGTATCCGGAAGTGAAAATGCTGGTTATCTCGCGGCATGAAGAGGATTTATATGCGGAGCGGGCGATCAAAGCGGGCGCGCGGGGCTACATTATGAAAGTGGATGCGGGAGAAAAAGTCGTGCAGGCGGTCCGCACGATCAGCCGGGGCGGGCTGTACGTTAGCGAGAAAGTGAGCCAGCGCATACTGATGCAGATGACCGGGGGAGCCGATATGGATCAGGACCCGATTCATCAATTGAGCGACCGGGAGCTTGAGGTGTTTGAGCTCATCGGAAGAGGGCACAACAGCAAAGAGATTGCCGAACAGCTTCATGTTTCGGTAAAGACGGTGGAAACTTACCGCTCGCGTATCAAGGAAAAGCTGGATATCGAACACTCCGGGCAGATGGTTCAGCGCGCCGTTCAGTGGCTGAGCAGCAAGGGGTAGAGAGAGGTTTACTTAAATAGATTGCAGTCTGGATTATGCTTTTTGGATACCGGTAAACGGGAGAGTTATACACGTCTGATTGTAGCCGGATTAATTATTTTTTAACCGTTTGTTTGTTTGCAAAAAAATTTTAAAATGGAAGCAGGGCATGTAAAGACATGAAGTTTGGATTTTGTTAATCTTTTAACCTTAACATTTCAAACACTTCCGTGAAACCATAGAATTGTTGATGTTGAAAGATTAAGGCTTAAAGTCACTTAGTGGTATCTGACTCCAACTTAAGTGATCCTGGTAGATGTATTAGCTTATATGTAACACTGAAATTAAATTAAAGGATTGATATGATGAATTATGTTACAAAAATCACGGGGTTGGTAATTTTTTGTTTGGGAATGGGACTTTTGCTGGCCGGGACGGCCAATGCACAGGAGACCATACATTATTGGAGCTTTAATGATGGTGAGGATAGTGAATTAGACGCGGGTGCTAATGAACCTACTTCGATACCAGCCGATATCGGAGACGGAACAATAGAACATGAGTTAAATTTTAGTTCCTTTGGCGGTTCAGATGTAAACTTAGAGGATGGGTTTGACTCGGGTCAAGACTGGGCAATTACAGGAACAGGAAACATTGGGGAAGCCTTTGAGGTCGCGGTAAACACTGAAGGATATGAGAATATTATTTTCTCTTCAGCAGCCACCCGTACTGATGAGGGGTATGATAACAATACCATAGAGGTAAGCTCAGACGGTGGTGATTCTTTCAGTCTTGTAGCCGAAAATGTTGATTTAGATGATGAGGATAACCCTATTGTCTACAACCTGACTGATATTTTAGGCGCTGTTGATGATAACTCTGAAGTAGTTGTTAGGGTTACGTTGGATGTAGATGAGGCCAGTGGTAGTGGTAATAACCGTTACGACAATATGAAAATTGAGGGTGAACCAACAGAAGGTCGGTTTGAAGATTTTGCTAACTTTCCGGAGACAGGGACAAGTTATGAATCAGGTACATTTACAGGCCAGGATGGTTCAACCTGGGAATATGTTAATGCTCGTGGGGATGCTTCAGCCCATATAGATGCACCCACCCCGGGGTTGCAAAATAATGCTGATGCCAAAGTAGAATCAGGTACGATATCCGGGGGTATTGAGCGGCTGAATTTTGACTACAAACAAATGTTTGGTACCGATGTTGAACTTGAAGTATATGTCAATGATGTCTTAGTTGCCACGGTTACTTCGGATGATGAACAAAATGAGGTTAAAAACTCCGGAGATATTACTATCGAAGATGTGGAAGGTGATTTTGTACTACGCTTTCAAAATACTTCCGGTGGTGGTCAGGTTGCTGTAGATAATGTGGATTACAGTGATCCGGTGAATATTCCACCTCAAACCCATGCTTCAAACTTGTCTGCCGATGATATTTATGGACAACGTGGGACCCTCTCATGGGATGATGGAGATGGTTCTTCGCGAATTGTGATCATGCGGGAAGAAACTGAAATAGATAGCCAACCGGAAGATGATACTGCTTATGAAGACAACAAAAATTCCGGAATGGCAACATTCGGTGCCGGTGAAGAACTGGGTGACGGAAACTATGTAGT